>VSDH01000003.1 GCA_008636105.1 Candidatus Scalindua sediminis
TTCAACTCAGGGGGCAATTCCAGGAGGGCACGTAATCGGTGAAGACGAAAATGATAACCTGATTATTGGGAGACTTCCCAGTCCATCACAACAGATGGTTTCACAGAACCAAATGTTTGCTGGTGAGGGAAAGAGTGAGATACTTGCAGATTCATCACAACAGGTAATTCCACAAAACCAATTATACGATCAAAAATACATCACCGCAGCAGAAGTATGTATTAAAGAATTGTTTCAGTGGTGTAATCAACTTGGTACAGTCCTAACACACCTTAGGTCTCGTGCTCTTGTGCTGGGTTTCGATGAATTCTCCGAAACTTTAACGAAACTGCAACATCAACAAAACGCAAAGAGCCCAATTTGCTTAAAAGATGCGTTCACTCATAAAATGGCTGAAGATGAGTGTCCGGATTTTGAAAATTACGCACGTGGCAAGGGAACTATAAAATTCCTTTCTGCTTCTGATACGGTACCAGCAAGTGATCGTAAAAGGATGACTGAATTTCTCCAGCTATGTGATGAAGTGGAGACAACTGCCGTTAAAGTTATGAATCCTGCGAATTATGGTACGGATATCACTGCTGGACAGTCCATCCTGGCGGGGGCAGTATTCGAACTGAATGAACTCCGGTTCGAACTGAACGAAAGCTTTGCCGCATTATCGCATTCTTAAGCTTTAACGTTGGAAACTTAATCGTGGTTATAGAAGCGTCGCCATTATATTGCTAAAGGGATATTAGCGGAATTGATAGTTATGGAAGTATGTCATAATCTATCAGGCAACCAAAACTGCCATGGTTGGTTAGGTTTAAGTAGTATGCAACTTAAACCCAAGAACGTCACAGATGGATGTCAGGTGTTATATTTTCAATTAAAGAAATCAGTAGATTGATGTACTAATTGGTGATACGAAAGTAATTTTTTAGTTGATCGTCTGTTTGGCGTTATTTAATATTGATTTGTTAACTTAATAGTTTATAAAGGAGTTAAACATGACAGAATATCCAGTTAGTAGTTATGCAGTTTATGTGATTACGGGTACTCATTCAACGTGTATACAATTTTATGAACATGATAAATACAGAGGAGCAATATGCTTCTTTCCCAATGACGCAGACTTAGAAGATGCTCAATTGGATTCAAATGGGAGAATTATTTTAAACATGCGCATTAACCGGCTTCATGCAGTATTGGATATAGTAAGAAATGAAAAACCACTCTTCTTATTTTACGATAGTCCTAATAATGCTGGTCTCCGAACCGGAAGAGAAACTATAGGTGAAGATCAACTTTGGATTACTTAATATGAAGATTACGGATGGTCGAATTTTGCAAAAAGGAATAGCAAATTTCAGTCTTTAAAGCATAGCCGAAGTAAATATAAGGTATAAGGATGTTAAAAACGTAATCTTTGTAACCTATATACTAAATGTACGCGTTACAAAAGGCTGATATATTTGTAGCATTTTTTCTACGTTTTTGTGCTGGCTTAAGGAATGGCAAGCCAAATTTTACGTATGCCAGTTGGAGGGCCAAAAAGAGGGTTGGTTAATGTTCAAGAGTAAATAAGCTACCGAGATTAAGAAAGCTAAAGACGTTAAGCCTCAGGCAGGAGAAGGCAAAGAGTGTAATATAGGGCGTTTAATTGGCTATATTAAAGGCCTTCAAATAAGGAGAAGAGAGAGATGTCATTAATAGAAGGAATAAACAAGATTAGTGACCAAATAAAAAAGTTGCCCAGGGCGGCACAACCTGCAATACCCTCAAGAGAGTTGTGGGTTACTTTTATAGGTTCGATGCTGGGCATAGGAATTACAGCAGTTCTTGCCTTTTCCTGGGACTGTCCTATGTTGTTAGGGCCTTTTGGTGCAACTGCCGTATTGGTTTATGGTGCTTATAAGGCGCCGCTGGCACAACCGAGAAATGTCTTATTAGGCCATCTTCTTGGCGCATTAATGGGCGTAGCCGTGTATGACTTTTTTGGTATCACATGGTGGTCCCTTGCGCTTGGTGTTACCCTTGCAATTGTATTTATGATGGCAACTTATTCAGTACACCCACCGGCAGGCGCAACCGCATATGTGGCTATCCAGACTGGAGGATTGGGCGTGGACTATATGTTTATATTGAATCCCGTTCTCCTTGGGGCCTTTGTCTTATTGTTAACTGCTATAATTGTGAACAAACTTGGGAAAAGGGATTATCCCGTAACTTGGTGGTAATATTATGTTGAGCGGCGAATATGAGATGCGTTGCAGTCTTTTACAGGCTGGGACGTAAAAATCAATTATATTAAATGACTATTGAGATTACGCCGGACAATACTTATAAAACTCTCGTTTTGTACTGTAAAATAATTAACCTACAAAACATCTTTTGGAACTGGCTGGTTAGTTATATGAATTACGGAGAAAAACAATGTATATTTCGATTAAGAATCATATCATCTTATTGCTGATTGCTTTTACGTTGCTCCCATTTGTTTTGCTAAGGATTATTGCATACCCAAAAATAAAATCCGATCTTAAGACCGTGATCATGGATAATCTCGAAACTATTGGGCACAAGCAGACAGAGTTGGTGACTACCTGGATGCGTGAAAGGATGAAGGATGTTCTAGTGGTTGCAGGCAATCCTTTTATGGCCGAAAGCGCAAGGATCACAAAAGATGATAAGCTTTATTCAGAAATTGTCCAGTATTTAGAGATGATTGTGGCTGAGTATGGATACAAGGGTGCGTTTGTAAGCAATGATAAAGGATTAGTAACGCTTGCTACATCAGAAGAACGTGTGGGGAAAGATATTTCAAAAACGGATTTTTTCAAGTATGCAGTACAGGGAAGAATATTTGCATCAAATATCATACCGTCTAAAGACCCGCTTATAAATGAATATGGGGAGGAGGAAGTAGGATTGCCCACCATGTTTGTTGCTGCGCCTCTGAAGTATGAGAATGAGGCTGTAACTGGTGTTGTTACATTGAGGATTCATGTGGCCACCCTGGACAATTTATTACAACGTTACAAATTAGGGAAGACAGGTGAGACGTATCTTGTAAACAGGGACGGATACATGCTTACAAGGTCGAGGTTTACCAAACAGATAAAAAAGATGGGGTTGATTAAAGAAAGGAGTGCCTTAGAACTAAAGATGCTTGATCCAGAAACCGGTAAATTAACCTTTGGTGTTCAGCAATGTATTGCAGGTAATGACGGTTCTGATGCGAAAGGCTATAATGATTATGGAGGTATATCCGTGTTGGGAGCGTGGAACTGGTTACCAGAGTACGATTGGGGTGTTATTACCGAGGTCGATGAGGCAGAAGCTTATGGAGTGGTGTATAATCTTAATTACCTTGGTATGGCATTGCTATTTGCAATCGTATTTCCCGTTGTGTTCGTTGCCTATTATTTAGGTAGAAGATTCTCTTCACCGATTGTTCAGTTAACAGAAGTAACCGAAAAGATGGCCTCAGGGGATTTAACTCAAAGTGTGGATATAAAGAGCAATAATGAGATCGGAATATTGGCAACATCCTTCAACACGATGGCAAAGGCCCTGGACGAAAAGACAAAAGAGACAGTGGAATCTGAGAAACGCTATAGAGAGTTATTTAATTCTCTCAGTGAAGGTATATATCAATGTGAACCTGGAGTTGAAGGGGTGTTTACGTGGGTTAATCAAGCTTGTGCAGAGATGTTTGGCTACAAATCACCTGAAGAGATGATTGGGACAAAGGTAGAGGATATTTACGTGGACCTTGAAGATAGAAGAAAGCTCGTCGAGAAGCTTGAAAAAGATGGGGTATGGAAGGACTTTGCGTCCTTCTGTAAGAAGAAAAATGGCGAGCGTTTTTACACTGAACGTACATCTAATATGGTTAAAAATGAAGAAGGTGAAGCTGTTCGTATTGAAGGCATAATCAGGGATATTACTGAACGAAAGAGGCTGGAAAAGGAGTTACAGGAATCTGAAGAACAAAAAAGGCAACTGTTGAATTCACTAAAAGAAGGTGTTTATCAATGTGAACCTGGAGTTGAAGGGGTGTTTACGTGGGTTAATCAAGCTAGCGCTGAAATATTTGGCTATAAATCACCTGAAGAGATGATTGGGACAAAGGTGGAGGATATTTACGTGGACCTTGAAGACAGAAGAAAGCTCGTCGAGAAGCTTGAAAAAGATGGGGTCTGGATGAACTTTGTGTCCTTCTGTAAGAAGAAAAATGGCGATTGTTTTTACACTGAACGCACCTCTAGTATGGTTAAAGACGCAAGAGGTAAACCTGTTCGTATCGAAGGCATAATCAGGGATATTACTGAACGAAAGAGGCTGGAAGAGGAGTTACAGGAATCTGAAGAACAAAAAAGGCAACTGTTGAATTCACTAAAAGAAGGTGTTTATCAATGTGAACCTGGAGTTGAAGGGGTGTTTACGTGGGTTAATCAAGCTGGTGCTGAAATGTTTGGCTACAAATCACCTGAAGAGATGATTGGGACAAAGGTAAAAGATATTTACGTAGATGCTGAAGATAGAAGACGGCTCGTCGAGAAGCTTGAAAAAGATGGGGTCTGGAGGGACTTCGTGTCCTTCTGTAAGAAGAAAAATGGCGAGCGTTTTTATACTGAACGTACCTCTAATATGACTAGAAATGAAGAAGGTAAACCTACTCTTATTGAAGGTATATTTAGGGATATTACTGAGCGAAAGAGATTGGGAGAGGAATTAAAGAGATCTGAAGGACATTAAGGCGATAAAAATTGAAGGTGTATTTAGGGATATAACGGAAAGATAAAATAATAATATGTTAAAGGAATTTAATATATCGAACCTGGAGTAGAAAATTATGGGAAATGGGAAAGGAAAGGGTTTTTCCATAAATGCAAAGACCATTATTCTGATATTATTGTTTTTAGATGTCGGGTTTACAATTAAGATGATAAATAAATACAACAGCATGAGGGATGCAGCTTATGTCAGGGAAAAGACGTTTGAAGAGCAGATGGAAAAAAGGGTTATGAGGGCCTTTGGCTCAGTAGAAGAAATGTACAAGATAGTTGAGGACACTGCACGACAAAGGGGGGAATCTGAAGAATTTGCGAACTCTGTGAGAAAACAAGATGAAAAAATAAGACGCATAAACAAGGAGCTTGAACATGCAAAAACACAACTAGAAGAGGAAAAGACTCAATTGCAAAAATCTGAAAGACATAAAAGGCAACTGTTGAAATCACTAAAAGAGGGAATTTACCAATGTGAACCTGGAGTTGAGGGGAGGTTTACGTGGGTTAATCAAGCTTGTGCAGAAATGTTTGGCTACAAATCACCTGAAGGAATGATCGGGACAAAGGTAAGGAATATCTATGTAGATCAAGGTGATAGAAAAAGGCTCGTTAAGAAGCTTGAAAAAGATGGGGTCTGGAAGAATTTTGCGTCCTTTTGTAAGAAGAAAGATGGCGAGCGTTTTTACACTGAACGTACATCTACTATGGTTAAAAATGAAGAAGGCAAACCTATTCGTATTGAAGGCATAATCAGGGATATTACTGAGCGAAAGAGGCTGGAAGAGGAATTGCAAAGTGACATACAAAAACTTAAGGAAAATTTAAAAGCGGCCGAAAAAGAAAACGCCGAACTTAAGAAGCAGCTTAAATCGCACGGGTGGATACAAAAATAACTGTTTAATTTTTAAAAATTCTGGTATCAGCTTCCTTGTTCAATTTCTAAAAACTACTATAACTTAATGAGTACCTTACAATCCTTGGGCCGAGCATTTAACCTGAAATGCCTGATCTAATTGTGTATATTGCAGCAAAGCGAACTGGCTTAATCACAAAAAATTTATAATAAAACAAAGTTTAGTTTATTATATAAACCAAACGAAAGGGAATAAACAGGTACTTGAACTTTCAAAGAAGATTCAATGTCTTTCGCTTATGATAAATTGGATTTGATTTCTTTTTTTTGCAGTGGTAGAATTTAAAGATAAACTTAATATGAAAATAATAATTTTAAACAATGAGTATCAGAAGAAAAATATTTTTTTGGTTCTTACTTCCTTCTATCTTAATCGCAACTTTTATGACGGTATTTTGCTATTTCTATACTCGACATATAGTAAAACAAAATATCTTTGATCAATTAGAAATAGCTGCCGATAAATTACAGAAACAAGTCCATGTTTTTCTAGAAGGAAAAAGAAGACAAACCATCGATTTAAGTTTTGATGGGTTCATAAGAGACTGTACAAAGGAAATTGCTGAAAAAGAAAAAAGGAGAGAGTATTATACCACAGCAATAAATGCTCATCTTATTACTAACGAGATGTCTCTTAATTCGAACATTCTTGAGTTATTTATTGTTGACTTTAAAGGCAAAATAATTGCTTCTACAGATGAGAGTCATATAGGAGAAGATGTATCGAGTGAAGAATATTTTTCAGAGTTGGAACTTTTAAAGACGTTTACAGGCGATCCGCATTATGATTCTGGCTTGGAAGAAATCGTAATTGAGATGTCCGCAGTGATTTTAAGCAAGGTTGAACAGGAAGCTGTTGGAGTTATAGTCAATCGAATCAAGCTTGAACAAGAGGAGGATAGAGAGGGGTATGGTGCATCTGCCCAGGAAGACAATGAATGGAATTATTCTCAATTAATAGATGTAAATAAGGTTTGGACAAAGTCCTTTAGCTCTGACGGATTTATAAGAGATTGCACAGAAGAGATAACCAGAAGAGACGATAGGGTTCAGTATTATACAGACCGCTTGAATAATCATCTTGTCATAAACAAAAAACCCCTTGATGATAGTATTATTTCGATATTTGTTATTGATCTTACAGGCGAAATAATAGGTTCAACAGAACTTGGCTTAATAGGCAAGGATGACTCAGGTAAGGGATATTTTTTAGAAACAATGGAGCACGGCTCTTTCACAAGTGATTTACATCAAGTCCCAGGGTTTAAACAGAGTATGTTCGAGGTAGCAACGTTGCTCACGAGTAGGGACGGACAAGACCCAACAGGCATAATCGTTAATAGATACAGTGGTGATAGCCTCAAAAAAGTTACTCTGAGTGGAATCAAAGAAGAATTAGGGCAAGTTAAACAACTGGGTGGATTGGGAAAAACAGGGGAAATGTATATTGTAAATAGAGACAAATTAATGATTACGGAATCGAGATTTATAGAAGATTCCGTTCTAAAACAAGTTGTTGATACAGAAGGTGTTAGAGTTGCATTTGATAATGGGACGGGGATGGTTGGTATATATCCTAACTACAGGGGTGTCCCGATACTTGGTGCCTCTAAATATCTTGAAGAGATGGGATGGGTTATACTTGCAGAAAAGGACGTTTCTGAGGCGTTTGCCCCCATTGTAAGCCTGAGAAATTTCGTTATCATTGTGGGGATTACGGGCATTATAGTTGTAGTAATAATTGCAATTTATCTTTCGTTAAATGTAACAAGACCTATCAGCAAATTGGTTGAATCTGCCCAGGCTATTGCTAATGGAGATTTGACTAAAAAAGTTAATGTCCAGGGTGAAGACGAAATAGGTTATCTGGCCAACTCGTTTGATACGATGCGTATAGAACTTGGTAAATCATTTAGAAATATTGAAAGACATAGAAAAGAGCTTCAGCACCTTTCCGAAAGAATAGTCTTAATTCAGGAAGAGGAACGCAACAAACTATCACGTGAATTACACGACCATACTGGTCAGGCACTGATAGCGCTAAAGACAAATCTCGAAGTAATAGATAAACTACTTCCAGGAAATGTCCGTGAGTCACGGGAGTGGCTTAGAGATTCGAAACAATTTTTGGTAAAAACCTTAGAAGAGATACGAAATCTATCTTACGCCCTCAAGCCCCCAATGCTTGATGAGCTGGGACTGGTACCTACTATAATGGAATATTCAAAAGATTTTTCTGCCAGGACAAAGATTGCGGTAAATATAAAATCAAATCTTAAGGACGAAAAACTTCGACCAAACCTGGAGCTATCCCTTTACCGAATGGTACAGGAAGCCCTTACAAATGTATTTAAGCACTCAGGGGCAAAGACCGTTCAGATTAATATTTACCAAGAAAATTCAAAATTGGTCCTGAGTATAAAGGATGATGGAAAGGGTTTCGATGCTGAGAATATGTGGGGAGATGGAGTTAAGGATTACGGGATTGGGTTATTAGGAATGCGGGAAAGATTTGCATCTGCAGGGGCGGACTTTCAGGTGTACTCAACAGAGGGAAAGGGTACCGAATTAATAGCTAAGTGCCAAACTAAATATAAATAAAAGATGCAAATATATTCTTACAAATCTCAGCGAACTTTGCTTTCTCAGTGTTGAGCTGAACTTTAGGGGGTAAGAGAAATGCCAAATATTTCGGTTTTATTAGTTGAAGACCACCATGTAGTCAGGAAAGGTATCGCATATTTACTATCTATGGAGGAGGACATTGATATGGTAGGAGAAGCCGAAGATGGTAATGAAGCCATAAAGATGGCAAAGGATTTGTGCCCGGATGTTGTCATTATGGACATAACAATGCCTAACTTAAATGGCATAGATGTCGTGAAGCAAATAAGGAAATCTATACCGGAAACTAAAGTATTGATACTGACAATGCATACCAGAGAGCAATACATACGACAGGCATTACGGGAAGGAGCATCTGGTTATTTACTGAAAGAGTCTACACAGGAAGAACTCGCTAATGCCATCAGAACGGTACATAAAGGTGGTGTAGCCTTATCTCCTTCTATATCCAGATTCGTCTTAAATGAATATGTCAGGCAGGCTGATCCCAAAAAGGAAGTTGATAGTTTGGAGCTTCTTACCGATAGAGAGAGGCAAGTCCTTCGCTTGATTGCCGAAGGTAAAACAAATAAAGAGGTAGCGAAATGCCTGTCTATAAGCAAGAGTACTGTGAACATACACCGAACAAACATAATGCAAAAACTTGATATACATGATACAGTGGGACTTGTCCGGTATAGTGTAGAAAAGGGCATCATAGTAATTGATAAATAATTTATTTATAATAGGAAAAGTTATTAAAAGAGATATGTAAAACTGATCCAAATGAAAGATTTTTCAATTCATAAAGTGTTTATCTAATTAACACAAAAACTTGGTTGTCATTCTAAGTTCCCCTTCTTACTCAACTCCTTAAAGTAAAGTGAAATTAAAAGACCCACCTAAATTGGTGGGTCTCTTAATATGCTCCTCGGGTAGGATTCGAACCTACAACCTAGTGGTTAACAGCCACCCACTCTACCATTGAGCTACCGAGGAATTATTTCTCTTTTTTTGCATCTTAACAGTTACCCCTGCCTACCGACAGGTAGAAGCTACCGGGGAACTTGTGTATTGTTTAAAAGCGACGAAATCTTGATTTTGTACTACTCAAAGAGTATCCAGCTTAGTTGTTTGTGTTGCTGTTACAATAATCCAGGATTTTTGAAATTTCATGCCTTAATTTGCTACGTTCAACAATCATATCGATGAAACCATGTTTAAGCATAGATTCAGTCGTTTGAAATCCTTTAGGGAGTGTTTTTTTGATGGTCTCCTTAATGACTCTAGGACCTGCAAATCCCACGAGTGCGCCGGGTTCCGCCATTATTATGTCTGCTTGTGAGGCAAAGCTTGCCATGACGCCACCTAATGTTGGATCTGTAAGCACAGAGATATATGGTGTTCCTGCCTCTTGTAGTCTGGATATGGCAGAACTGGTTTTAGCCATTTGCATAAGAGATATAATACCCTCGTGCATTCTTGCACCTCCTCCAGAACCTGTTATTATAATAAGTGGTAATCTTAGTTCCAGTGCCTTTTCGGCTGCTCTTGTAATTTTCTCTCCTACCACTGATCCCATGCTTCCCATTATAAATCTCGGATCAGTAACAGCGAAGATTACGCTTTTACCTTCTATAGTTCCCTTTCCAACCGTTGCAGCTTCTTTCAAACCTGTTTTTTTCTGTTCTTTTGCAATCCTGTCTTTGTAGCTTATACGGTCTTTAAAATTTAGCGGGTCTGCGGGCAACATATTCTTCCAGTATTCTTCAAAACTATTTTTATCGAGCATGATTTTTATGCGTTCAGAGGTTGGTATTCTAAAGTGGTAATTACACTCTGGACAAACATTATATTTTTCCTCCACCTTCTTTTTATAAACTACGTTATTACACCCTTCGCATCTTTTCCATAGTCCGTCAGGTATATTCCTCTTTCTTTTAAAGAACATTATATACTTCTCCCCTTATACAGATGATACTTCTGATGTATCAGAGTTATTCCTGGTGTTTAGATTCTAATTTTTCACAAACAGATTGCAGTTTTCCTGTGCTATCTGGCGAAGTTCTTTTATTGCCTCTTTATAATCGCTCTTTGCAAATATGGATGTTGCAGCGGCAAAGACATTTGCGCCTGCAGATGCTGCTTCTGAGATTGTTTCAGGCTTTATCCCGCCATCTACCTCGATATCCAGATTTTCTGGCGCTATTTCCCTTAATTTTTTCAGTTTACTACATACATCTTTTATGAATGATTGCCCCGCAAATCCCGGATGAACTGTCATTATAAGAAGCATGTCAATTGATTTCAGCAATTTTTTAACAGTCTGTGCATCCGTATCAGGGTTCATTGCAACTCCAGCTTTTAATCCCTGAGATTTGATTAAATTTATGACACTCAGAGGGTCATCTGTTGTCTCAATGTGAAAGGTTATAATATCATCCTTTCCAGTTTTCCGTGTAAATGATTCTATGTATTTTTCAGGGTTTTCAATCATTAGATGTATATCCAGAGGTATGGAGGTGTTTTTCTTTACCCCTTCAACGATGAATGGTCCCATTGTCAAGTTTGGAACAAAATGTCCATCCATAACGTCAACGTGTATTAAGTCTATACCTGCCCTTTCTACCTTCTCAATTTCATTTCCCAACTGTGTTGGGTCAGCGGCAAGTATTGAAGCTGCTATTTTTATTTGCATATCAGATTTAATGTTTTGTTGGTTTGTATAGAAATCCTATTTGTTTGTTAATGCAGCTATGCCAGGCAATTCTTTACCCTCTAATAATTCCAGAAATGCTCCACCCCCTGTAGATATGAAGGATACCTTGTACGATTCTCCCATCTTGTGGAATGCACGGTCTGTATCTCCACCTCCTATAATAGTTAATGCATGCGCATCAACTACTGTTTCAACCATTGCATAGGTACCTCTACTAAAGGCGTCTATTTCAAACGCCCCCATGGGGCCGTTCCAGATGATTGTCTTTGCGTTTTGCAGGGCTTCAGAAAAAAGCTTCGTACTTGCAGGCCCGATGTCGAGGGCAATCCAATTTTCCGGGATTTCCTGGAAGGTTACCACTTTTGTTTCTGCTCTTCCATCAAATTTTTCTGCAATTACGAAATCTACAGGCAAGTATATCTTAACACTTCTTTCCCTGGCGAGTTTGGTTATAGACGAAATCTTTTCGATTATGGCCTTTTCTATTGTTAACTTGCCAGCGCCATATCCAAGTGCCTTAAGGAAAGGAAAAGCCATTGCTCCACCGATGATTAGTTTGTCAACCTTTTTTGAGAGATTTTCAATAATCTTTATCTTATCTGCGACCTTTGCTCCACCAATTATGGCTACCAGAGGTCTCGATGGATTATTAACTGCTTTCTCAAAATAATCAAGCTCCTTCTTTATGAGAAAGCCTTCTGCTGCCTGTAGAACGTTTCCATTTATACCTACCATTGAGGCATGTGTTCTGTGACAATTCCCAAATGCGTCCTGTACGAATACATCGCACAGACTTGCCAGTTCCTTAGCAAACTTTGGATCATTTTCCTGCTCCTCCCGATGAAAACGTAAGTTTTCAAGAAGTAAAACGTCTTCAGGCTGCATGTTATCGACTTGTTTCTTTACGTCAGGCCCTATACAATTACTTGCCAGTTTTACTCCCTTATTGAGGAGTCTATGGAGTCTCTTGACAATTGGTTTTAAACTGAGTTCTGGTATGACCTTTCCATTTGGTCTCCCGAGGTGAGAAGCCAGAATTACTTTAGCGCCTTCATCAAGTAAATAATTTATAGTTGGTAGGGTTGCCCTTATTCTGGCATCATCGGTTATGTTCCCCTGCTCGTCAAGAGGAACATTATAATCCACCCGTACAAAAACCTTCTTACCTTTAAGGTCGAGATCTGTAATAAAAAGTTTTTCCATCTCAAATAACCTTCTAAATTTTTGCTATAAGTTCTATCAAATCCACCATACGGTTTGAATAACCCCATTCATTATCGTACCAGCCTATAACTTTTATTAAATTACCGTCAACTACGTAAGTAGACCTGGCATCGAAGATACACGAATGTTCATTGTCTATTATGTCTGAAGAAACAATGGGGTCTTCACAATATTCCAATATACCTTTTAACTCATTATTTGCTGCGGCTTTCATTACATTATTAATATCCTCTATACTTACCCTCTTTTTCACTAATGCTACTAGATCTGTTACCGAACCGTTAGCAACCGGTACCCGCATTGACATACCATCAAGCTTTCCCTTAAGTTCCGGAATAACTTCGCCAATGGCCTTTGCAGCGCCAGTGGTTGTTGGGATAATATTTATGGCTGCAGCCCTTGCCCTTCTTAAATCACTGTGCATTAAATCTGTTACTCTCTGGTCGTTTGTATAGGCATGTATGGTAGTCATAAGACCCTTTTCGATTTTAAAATTATCGTTAATTGTTTTTGCAAGGGGTGCCAGACAATTTGTAGTACAGGAGGCATTAGAAACAATCTTATGTTCAGATTTAAGGTCGTTTGTATTTACACCAATCACTATTGTGGCGTCAAGTTTGTCCTTTGATGGTGCAGACAGGATTACCTTTCTCGCTCCAGCCTCAAGATGTTTTTCGCAATCTGATCGTTTTGTAAATATGCCCGTCGATTCTATTACGACCTCTACTCCCAGATCTTTCCACGGAAGTTTGGCAGGATCTTTTTCTTTTACTAACTTGATTTCCTTTCCATTTACGACTATTGAATTATCTTTTGCTTCAATATTACCTTCGAATTTCCCGTGGACCGAGTCATATTTTAAGAGATATGCCAGTGTCTTGGCATCGGCTAAATCGTTTATAGCCAGCACATCGATATTTTTCCTCTTTGCAATTACTCTATATACATTTCGGCCTATTCTGCCAAAACCGTTTATTCCAACTTTAATAGCCATTTTTAAAACTTCCTTTCCAGCACGAATATTATATAATTAATTCCAGCAGGTCGCGAATTATGAGACGTTTTATTTGAAAAGCTGTCTATGAATAGATTAGGGATTTCGCCAATAATATTAGAAGCAAAGGTTGTTTTTTCAAGATATAAGTATTTTAAAAAATGAGGAAATACTTATGGATGTGATTCAAATAAAGAAGCAAAAATTCTAACAAACCACCGTAATTTGTCAAGTTTTTTCCAATTAAGCAATTTTTTGCATATTTATTACAAGTCATTAGAAAGCCGTTTTTTAGGAGATTCAGCCGAATTTTTGTGTTTGAGAATAGATGAAACTCTGGGTTTTGCGAAGTGGGTAAAGAGATATAGAAAGGGGGATTTGACAAATGGAAACAAAGATTGGTAAAACCAAACTTAGTTTAATACAGGGCGATATTACGTTGCAGAAGACAGAGGCAATAGTTAATGCTGCAAATACGAGCTTACTGGGTGGTGGAGGAGTAGATGGCGCTATTCACCGTGCGGGTGGGCCAAAGATTCTTGAAGAATGCAAGGCGATTCGAGCAAAACAAGGGGGCTGTCCCACTGGCGAGGCCGTAATAACCTCTGGTGGAAACATGAAGACCAAATATGTAATACATACCGTAGGTCCTGTTTGGTCAGGTGGAAACCGTGGTGAGGAACAACTCCTTCGAAACGCCTATTATAACAGCCTCGATTTGGCAAGGGAAAAGGGTATCAAATCTGTCTCATTTCCATCTATTAGCACTGGTGTGTACAGGTTTCCGATAGATAAGGCGTCAAGAATTGCCCTTAACACAGTGAAAGAATTTGTGCAGGATCACAACTTTGTGGAGGTTAGATTTACGCTATTCAGTGAAAGAGATTTGAAAGCTTATGAAGATGCATCGAAAGAGATATGTAGATGAAGCTGCTAATTTACCCACGCACCAGAAAGCCGCGGGTGTGTGCCCGTGGATGAATGGATTTCATGCGGGGATGTCGGGCTGGCAGTCGGGAAGCCACGGATGCCACAGTGGGGTACCCCACGTGGTGTTCCATAAAGCCGTGGAGCTTCACAACTTCCCCCTCTGTTTTCCCATGTTTGGCTTTCTACCATGGTTTGCTTTTTTGCTGCGCCATTTTAGTTTACGCCTTTTACTGGTCTGAGCCATTAGATATTATCCTTTCATTTCTTCAACATTTTTCTTATCGTTCGTCTCTATCTTATCATGCTTTTTATCGGCTGTTTTCAACCCATCGGGTTTCTTACTTACGGTATCTTCTACTTCATCTTCTATGCCTCTAATACCTTTTTTGAACTCAACTACACCCTTCCCTAAGGATTTCATTACCTCTGGAAGCCTTTTACCAAAAATAAGTAGTGCCACAATAAGGATTATTATCCATTCTATACCCCCTGGCATACCAAACATTGTTTTTTCCTCCGTGTTAAAAAATTGATCTTAATTTTCTGAGAACCACATAAAATCCTGAGTTGTCAATTGTATACTGATTATCTAATTTAATAGGGTATTAATTTTTCTGAGAATTGTAATCAGGTTATGCATATCTTCAGGTATCTCAGCTGTGAATTCCATAGTCTTGTTAAAAACAGGGTGAAGAAATTTTATCTTGTAAGCATGTAATGCCTGTCTATTAATAATTGGCGTATTTTCATTATCCCACAATTCATGTACTTTTGCAAGATTGCTTATTTCTGTATTTGTATTAGGCCTTATTAAGTCTTCAAGATAACAAGCATCGGTATTGCCGTATTCTGAATCAGCTACTATGGGGTGGCCTATAGTCTTCATGTGAACCCTGATTTGATGTGTTCTTCCTGTTTCGGGAATTATTTTAACTAACGTATAACCACAAAAACGCTCCATCACTTCAAATATGGAAACAGCGCTTTTACCTGTGTCGTGGCGAATTGACATTTTTTTACGAAACCTTTTGTGTCTTCCTATTGGGAAATCAATCTTATCAGAATCAAGTTCTATTTCACCTTTGACCACAGCGAGATATTCTTTCAATATTTCCCTTTTTTCGAATTGCAACGCTATATGTTTGTGTACTTTCTCATCTTTTACAGCTAAAATGATTCCGCTTGTATCCCTGTCCAGCCTGTGAACTATTCCTGGCCTCAGGGGGCCATTTATTGAAGAGAGTTTATTACAATGAAAAGTTAAGGCGTTTACGAGTGTTCCACTTGCATGACCACGAGCGGGGTGTACAACCATATCTGGAGATTTATTCAAGACCATTAAATACTCATCTTCATATATAATATCAAGTGGAATATCTTCAGGAACGATCTTGCTATTACTTTTTATTGATAGTTGGATTGAAATGACATCCTTTAGTTTTATCTCATAGCTGTTTTTTGTAGCAATGTTATTTACCTTAACAGCACCTTTCTTTATTAACTTCTGTATAGCACTGCGTGAGTAATCCTGTAGCCGTGAAACAAGGTATCTATCAATTCTTTTGGAAGGGTATTTCTTTTTAACAACTAACTGAATCTGCTCCGATTTGTCTATTTCGTGTACAATCATTTCTTCTTTACTCAATGTCTTCCAGACGATATTTTGCCATTCTTGCCCAATAGCTTTCAGGCGAAAGATTAATTACATCTTTATATGCAGCAATCGCAGGACTTAATTGCCCTAATTTCTCATTGCACCTTCCGGCATCCAAATTAACTTGTGCCTTAAGGAATGTGGCGTCGGTATCCGTTGCAATCTTTTCAAATTGTTCGACAGCCTCTTTTAGTTGCCCATTTTCCTCAAAGGCGTATCCCAGGGATTGTCTTATAATGGGTACTAAGGTATGCTCGCTAAACCTTTTTATGAATTCCTCATATGTAAGAATTGCTTCGTTATATTTTTTTGCGTTATATTGCGTATTGCCAAGTTCTAATAGCAGCCAGGGTGTAGCGCTGGTTGTTGATAAATTGTTATTCAAAAAGACATATTCATTAATGGAAGCCTCAATTGCCTCAGCTTTTCCCTCGGGGTCCTCCTGTTGAGCAACCGCAATTTCATAATGAATTCGCCATATCCTGCTCCAGACTTCATTAAAATCGTTATTTCTCTTCTGTCTGTATAAATATGCAGTCATACCTAACGCAAAAACTACGGTAACAATGAGGGCTATCCTTAACCAGTTATCGTTTATTATTTTTAAGTACTTACGAGCTCTTTCTTTAACATTTTCCATAATAATTTTTATAAATCAGCTCTTCCCTGTCATTTAATTCCATATTCTATTATATATTACGAACTTATGTCAAGGATTAAACCCCTTTGTTGGTGTCCTAATTTGCTTTTTTTAAAAAATAGTATATAATATAAAAGGTGCGTGGGTAAAATAGATTATGCTATACTAGCATTTGCGTTTAATTGGTTTTGGCGTTGACCGCCGATGTCTAGGAACTACGACGGTCTTTTTGCCAGATTTACCAACCCTTTCGGGTCTACATTTAATTCTGGACATTAGAAGTACCCCCTTTCTGGGGATTTTTACCCCGTTGTTAGAAAGATAAACCCCACGCACCTTTGTTTTATATAATCTCTTCCCACAATAATTGCATGGCAGTCTAAGGGTTTGTCATAGTTCCTTTGAGGTATGCATAAACGTAAACTGTTGTGTGGTCTCCCCCTCCAATACCACCGTCGCAACCGAGGCCGAATAATGCTTTTTCAACAGCTCTAGCATCATTGTCATTATAGCATTGGCGAGCTATGTACCCATGACCCTTTCGTGGCACTTGATGGTCATTAAATAAACGATCAGTCCAGTTAGATGCAATTCCACAATACCATTTTGAGTATGCCCCAGCTTGCTTTTGAATATGAGCAACGATTTCATTATATACTTGTTGTGCTCCTTGTGGTTCCATTGTTTAGCCTCCTTATTGACTAAGCCTCATCAAATGGCTACATAGAACTCCCCCAGTGGGTGCAGTTTCATAGCCTTAACGGGCATTGAGATTGGAGGTCTCGGTGTTCAAGCACTGAGACCCAAATTAAAATAAGATAGGTTTTATTATTTTTTGGTTGATTTTGGCGGCGATCGTGGTAGGATATTTACCAAATCACCGCGAAAAAAGGCTGTATACATTAGCGTGTTGCTCCCTTTTTTTGTTGGTTTGAAAGGGCATAGAGACCGCAATTCTCTATGCCTTTTTCATTTATTTCACCTAATAATCATGTATTTTTTCCGATTTTCATATCTTCTAGTAATAACCTTACCGTGCTTTTCCATTCGATATATAGTTATATAAACGTCTCTTTTTATATCACTTGACGCAGATTCAAATCCATTTTTAATCATTTCGTCATAGATTTGCTGCCCACTTAAATACTTATCAGAATTGGACAATATGTCCAATATAGCTCTATTCATACTAAACCCTTTATATTTCTCGCTTAGACTTTCGGTTTTTGATGATAACGAAAAAGCAGATTGTATAACCCCTTCCTGCTGCAAGAGTTGAATGGCTTCGTATACAATATTTAACTTCTCTTTTTTCTCCTTAATCTGCTTATCAAGATTTTCGATTTCAGATTTATATTTCTTTAAAAGTTGGTTTAGGCCTGAGATTTGCATAATTATCTCCTTAATATTTACAAATTGTTAGGGTTACCAAGATTAATTATTTGGAGTATAGTATAGACTAGGCTAAAATGCAAGTAAATAATTTATATACTTGCATTGTAAAATATTATTTCAAATTGACATGACGAGAAGTTGTAGTATATAATTAAATTGAAAGTGCTAAAGGGGGTGATATTATGATTACATTTAAATTTAATGAAATTAAAACAACACAAGCGGCTGCATTGTTTTTAAAGAAAAGTGATAATCATATGAGTTATATGAAGCTCATAAAATTGTTATATCTTGCTGATCGTGGAGCTTTGACCCTTTGGGAAAGGCCTATAACAGGAGATGCTTATGTATCAATGCCACATGGCCCAGTATTAAGCACCGTTTTAGATATAATTAATAATGGAAAATGTCCTAATATAAATCCATATTGGTATAAATATATTTCTACACCATCAGATTATGAGATTAGATTAGAAGAAATACCAGAACTGGACGCATTAAGCAAAAGAGAAATAGAATTAATTGACGAACTTTATGAGAGATTTAAGGATTTTACTCAATGGGAAATGGTTGATTTATGTCATGAAATCCTCCCAGAATGGGAAGAGGTAAGAAATACTTCTAAGCCAATTGAAATCGAAACAATTCTAAAAACAGTAAAAAAATCACCCAAGGAGATTGAAATGATTGATGAAGAAGTTTTAAACCTAAAGCATGTTAAAGAAATATTATCAATAGATGATTAATGATAACTCCTGGATTTACATTTCTTTCACCAACACCTGAATACAATACAAAACATCTATTCATAGTAATATCAATTATTGATGATAACACAAAAGCTTTATGTGTAAATGTTACTACTAAAAAAGATAGAGATATGTCCTGTATTCTTAAAGCTGGAGATCATGAATATTTGAAGCATGATTCGGTAGTAAATTATGGGGATGCCATAATACCAGAAATTGACAAATTAATAGAGGCAATTAATAAAGGTTTAATTGAACCTAATAAACCAATTGATGATAATTTATTAAAAAGGATATTAAAAGGTGCTGTAAATTCAAATGCATTTCCACAGGGGTATTTAAAATACCTTCCAAAAGTATCTTAACATGCCTTTTTAAATAACTTCAAATTAGGACACTACCAAATATTCCCTTTTCCCCTTTATTTTATAATAAATATAATATATAATTCGGCAAAAATATTATATTCATCATGTTAGGAAAAGAGTAAAAAGGATGAAATCTGACTATAAGATTACAAGAGACAAATTCATGGATGATAAAGAACGGGACAGGTTAATAAAGTTTTGCAAAAAGAAGACAGAACTTGATTTAATGAAAGGACGTATAACGTGGCCTGTAAGGAACATGCTGGTAAACCTTGCCTTGTATTCAGGCCTTAGAGTAAGTGAGATTGCAGAAGTAAAGATAAAAGACTTACATCTTTATAATGTAGAAGACCCATGGTTAAAGGCTAGAAATGGTAAAAAGAAAAAGTCAAGGGATGTTTATCTGGATAAAGAGTTTGTTAAGGAGTTGAGAAAGTATGTTTCTTATAAAAAGAAGACCTTAAAAGAATCTGTAGACCCCGAGGCTCCTTTACTTAATGGTAGAGGCGGAAGGCATTCAACTACAACGGCATTGAAGATTAGCTTTAAAAAAGCAATAGTACAAGCCGGATTAAATCCAAAATACTCTATACACAGTGCCAGACATACTTATGGTATTCATTTGTATCATACGACAAAGAATCTAAGGTATGTCCAGAAACAGCTAGGGCACAGTAACATCATGATGACAAGCCTGTATGCAGACGTTCTGCCAGGTAAGAACGGTAAACTGGCTAATATGATATTGAATAAATAATAAATAGGGACGACACTTTTATTGCCACATCGTTTCCTCGACGTGCTTCTTATCAAATCAAGTTTGCCCTTAATGTTTCCCGTTTGTATTTTTTACTGCAATATTTACCAAATTCCATTATAATAACGTGTCTAGCATTTAGCATAAAAAGTAAGTATAAGGCATCTGGAACGCTTCCCGATGCACATAAAAGGTTAAAACCTTCCTGTCTGCCGACAGGCAGGAACTCCGCTTCCGAATAGTTCGGGTTTTAAACTAAACAAAGAAACGGAAAGTAACTATGGAAATAAAAAACATTAGAAATATTGCCATCATAGCCCATGTGGATCATGGAAAGACTACCTTAGTAGATAAAATGCTAAAACAAACCGGAGTGTTTCGCTCAAATCAACAGGTAGTCGAACGAGTACTCGACTCGTATGATCAGGAAAGGGAACGTGGTATTACAATAGTCGCAAAAAACTTTTCAATCCAGTACAAAGAGATTAAACTAAACATCATCGACACACCAGGTCATACAGACTTTGGTGGTGAGGTGGAACGTACCTTGAAGATGGCAGAAGGAGTACTGCTTTTGGTAGATGCTTATGAGGGACCAATGCCACAGACGAGATACGTGTTACAAAAGGCATTAGGCTATCACCTCAAACCCATTGTAGTTATCAACAAGATTGATAGAACTGACGGGAGGCCAAACGAGGTCCTGAATGAGATATTTGACCTGTTTGTGGAATTAAATGCTGATGACGACCAGTTAGACTTTCCCGTCATATATGCAAGCGCTAAGGACGGATATGCAAAGCTTGAACTGCAAGAAGAAAGCGTTGATTTGACACCACTTTTTGAGGCTATTATTAATCACATTCCACCACCAAAAGCAAACCCTGATGAACCATTCCAGATGCTAATACACACATTAGATTACAATGATTACGTAGGCAGAATAGGTATTGGCAAGATTGCAAATGGACGTATACGTTCAAGTAGTGAAGTGACATGGCTTAAGATGAATGGAGAAAGGCGCAATGAAAGAATTGGAGAAGTCTATTCATTCTTAGGTTTAGGACGGGAAAGTGTACAAGAAGCAGTTGCTGGTGACATTGCAGCAGTTACGGGGATAGAAAACTTAGAAATCGGCGATACCCTGGCGGATATTAATGATCCTAAACCACTTCCCATCGTAAACATTGACGAGCCAACACTGTCAATGATATTTTCAGTAAACGATTCTCCATTTTCAGGCCGTGATGGGAAATACGTAACAAGCCGTAATCTGAGGGAGAGATTATATAGAGAATTGCGTTCAAATGTCTCGTTGAGAGTGCATGATACTCATTCAAGCGAATCATTTCACGCTGCAGGGAGAGGGTTGCTGCATCTGTCCGTGTTGATTGAGAATATGAGGAGAGAGGGGTATGAACTTCAGGTTTCAAAACCAAAGGTTATTTATAAGGAAATTAATGGAAAAAAGGCCGAACCCATAGAATTTGTCGTAATTGATGTTCCAAAGGAATACGATGGTCAAGTTATTTCACTGCTGGGAAGCCGAAGGGGAGAGATGTTGAATATGCGGGAAAACAATGGGCGTATAAATTTTGAATTCAAGCTTCCTTCACGTGGATTGGTTGGATTAAAATTAAGACTCCTTAGCTCTACACAGGGGAACGCTATCATGTATCATAATTTTTATGAATACGAATATTTCAAGGGGGACATTCCACACAGGACTCAGGGTGTCTTAGTCTCCATGTCAATTGGAGAGGTGACAGCATATGCCCTGGACGCATTACGTGATCGAGGGGTTATGTTTGTCAAACCGGGCGACAGGGTTTACGAAGGTATGATAGTTGGTGAACACTGTGAACAAAACGACATAGCCGTAAACGTGTGTCGTGCTAAAAAGGCAACTAATATAAGATCTTCAACTGGAGAAAAGGGAATTAAACTATCACCCCCCAGGGATTTGAGTCTGGAAATGGCATTGGAGTATATTGAAGATGACGAGCTAATCGAGATCACACCAAAAATCTTTAGACTCAGGAAAAAATTATTAAATGAAAACGACCGTAAACGCCAGAAAATGGCTACTTAGTATCTGTTGCAGAAAGATCAAATGTTCAAAAGTGTCATTCTGAATTTATTTCAGAATCTATATATATCGATATGTTAGGAGATCCTGAAACAAGTTCAGGATGACAATATAGCCTTTCTGCAACAGATACTACTTAAACTCCTAATAACCCAAATGGCAGACTTCCATGCCCACCTGCCATTCGTCGGGTAGAGGCTTGCCCTGTATCATTACGGTTCAGGGTTACAGCCGTGGGTGAATGTAAATTTATCCAATGGGTATCCCCCTCACCTTAATCCTCTCCCCATATGCGGGAGAGGGAAGGGTGAGGGGGTGTTAGAAAGTGCCGCAGGCATGCCCATGGGTATCTACATAATTATTTCCCGCCGTCTTACGTGGAAAATGAAATTTAAAAATGAGCCATTTGTGAAAGACTGCTCAAGTAAAGACTTACTTTTGTTTACCCGAAAAATACCTTGGCTATATCATACCAGTAGTCATCAACGGTTTTATTCTGTCCTATTACATCCTTTAAATCTTTGGGTATGATTTCATTTCCTCTTAACACGACTATCTTTCCAAATATTCCTCTATATACTAATTCAATCGCAGCTATGCCAAAGCGAGTACCCAAGATGCGGTCGAAAGCCGTAGGTGTACCCCCTCTCTGTGTATGGCCTAAAACCGTGCATCGTGCTTCGAAACCAGTTCCCCTTTCAATTAACTTTGCCAGGACTGCACCAACACCACCCAGCATTATATGTCCGAAATCATCTCTTTTTTCAGTCTGAAGGACAAACCCATCACCTTTCTCATTCTCTTGAGGTATTTTTATCCCTTCCGCCACAACTACAATGCTATAATTTTTGC
The DNA here is from genome assembly GCA_008636105.1 of Candidatus Scalindua sediminis. Classification (GTDB taxonomy): domain Bacteria; phylum Planctomycetota; class Brocadiia; order Brocadiales; family Scalinduaceae; genus Scalindua_A; species Scalindua_A sediminis. The sequence goes on from VSDH01000003.1 coordinate 22,670, forward strand.
CACGCTCATGCCGTTTTCTTAATACATCATAAACTTCTTCCATATCTATAGGTTTTTCTGGAATTAAAATAAGGTCAGCACCTCCAGCAATACCTGCGAATGTAGCGATCCATCCTGCATGTCTTCCCATAACCTCTACTACCATCACTCTATTGTGTGATTCAGCAGTTGTGTGAAGCCTGTCAATAGCCTCCGTTGCTATATTTACTGCTGTATCAAATCCAAAGGTAAAATCGGTACCCGATAGATCATTATCTATTGTTTTAGGGATCCCAACAACATTAACACCCATTTTGAATAGCTTAAGTGCAACTCCCTGAGTATCGTCTCCTCCTATAGATACTATTGCATGTAAGTCTAGTTTCTTTATGTTTTCAAGGATTTTCTCCGGATCACCTTTGTTATCCTTTCCGAAAGGGTTTGTTCGACTCGTACCAATTATAGTACCTCCTCTGTGAAGTATTCCAGATACACTATCCATGTCGAGTTCTTTTATCATCCCATCAATCAAGCCTCGCCATCCCTCAAGTATGCCGTACATTTTATAATCATAGTCAACTATACCTTTTTTGGCAACCGCACGAATAGTGGCATTAAGACCAGGACAATCTCCACCGCCTGTTAAGATTCCAATATTCTTCATAATAACCTTCCTCCAAATACTTAAGTTAAGAATGGATTATGATTTTTTTCATTTCCTATTGTTGTAGAAGGGCCGTGTCCTGGATATACCATTACACCATCACCCAGCGGAAAAAGCCTTTCTTTTATTGACTTGATTAAGGTTTCATATGAACTACCCGGGAAATCTGTCCTGCCGATAGATCCAGCGAACATAGTGTCACCTACAAAGATGCTATTGTCCACATAATAACAAACACCACCAGGCGTATGCCCCGGGGTATGAATAACCTTAATGACCTTTTGCCCTAAAGAAATCTTATCTCCATCATTAACGAATTTATTAACATCTGGTTCAGGTATGCGATCAAGTCCAAATGAAGTTGCTTGCTCATTTAAATTCTCTATAAGAAATAATTCATCCTTATGTAAAAGGAAATCTATCTTGAAGTGATCCTGTATCATCCATACACCACCCACATGGTCAAAATGTGCATGTGTATTTATAATGAGCTTTGGAGCAAGCCTTTCTTTTTCAACGACCTTAATAATCTTATCTGCATCGGCTCCTGGATCAATAATAGCTGCTTCTCTGGTATCTTCACACCCCAATATATAACAATTTACTTCTAGAGGACCCACTACGATGTTTTTAATTATCATTGCAAGAACCCTTGGGAAAAAGTTTAGAAACAAAGATATTTTATCCGCCTTCGCAGAAGACCAAGGGCTTTGCCCGTGGGGCTCCATATTCTAAACAAAAGTATAGCATCAGTTCAACTTATAAATTGATTATTTCAATCGTTAAGTCTCGCTTTTTATTACAAGACCTATTAATATTTTGGTATACAGATACGGTTTTTTACTGCATTTTCATCATTTTTGTGCTATCATTAAAATTCATAATCTTTACAAATCATTTCAACGTTTTTCAGGAGATAGCATATGATAGTGGCTGAGTCAAAGCCATTTAAAGAGATATATGAATGGGTTAAGGACCTTAAGAAAATTTGTGTGATTGGATGCGGGGATTGTGTGACTGTTTGCCATATGGGTGGTCAAAAACAGGTAGAAGAACTTGCAATAAAACTACGCATAGCAGCCAAAAGAGAGGGAAGGGAATTAGACGTAAAAGAGGATACTGTTTTAAGACAGTGTGAACAGGAATATGTAGAACCAATTGGTAATTACGTCAATGAGTATGATGCCGTTATTTCTATTGCGTGTGGTGTCGGCGTACAAACGTTAGCCGAAAAGTTTACACCGGCAAAGATATATCCCGGAGTAAACACTACTTTCATGGGTGCACCCGTAAAGCCAGGATTATTTTTAGAGAGGTGCGCAGGTTGCGGTGATTGTGTACTGGATATAACAGGTGGATATTGTCCTATAAGTCGATGTTCGAAGAGTCTCCTCAACGGTCCATGCGGAGGTTCAGTAGGAGGAAAATGCGAAGTATCAAAAGACATACCATGTGTATGGCAGGAAATATATGAACAACTTGATAAGCAAGGGATAATTAATTACATGGACGAGATTAGGCCACCAAAGAGATGGTCAACAAGCACCGGTAGCTTCCCACGCAAACTGGAACTCAAACATCTACAAGTAGAAGAAGAATAAATGGAACCAGTAAAAATCAAGGAAGACGTTTATTGGATTGGCTCACTAGACCCAGACCTGGTTATATTCGATATAGTTGTACCCACAAAGCACGGCACTACATATAATTCTTACCTAATTCGTGGAGAGAAGATAGCCATTATAGATACGGTCAAGGCTTCTTTTGTAGATGATTTTCTTTCTAAGATAAGATCATTGGTCAAATTGGAAGATATCAATTATATTGTTATCAATCACACAGAACCTGACCATTCTGGAGGCCTAATTCGTTTGATGGAGCTTGCTCCTAATGCGATTCCGGTTTTTTCTAGAGGAGCGAGGACTTTCGTAAAAAATATTTTACACAAAGACTTTGAATATAAGGAGGTAGGTGATGGAGACAGTATTGATCTTGGCGGTAAGGTGTTAAAATTTATATCTGCCCCATTCCTTCATTGGCCTGATACTATGTTCACGTACCTTGTGGAAGACAAGATACTATTTCCATGTGATGCATTTGGTTCACATTATTGCAGTAATAAAAGGTTTAACGATGAATTAGATTCCAAAGAAGAAGCATTTACATCATTTGAATTTTACTACAATGCGATACTAAGACCTTTTAAGAAGCATATTATTTATGCCTTAGACAATATAAAAAATACTGATATAGAAATAATAGCTCCCTCCCATGGGCCTATACTAAGAGAAAATATAGAAAAATATATTGAATCTTATAGAAAATGGTCAGGGAAGACAAAAAAATATCCTGATAAAAAAAAGATAACAATCATATATGTTTCAGCATACGGTAGTACAAAAAAGATGGCAGAATATGTCTATAAAGGAGCAAGCCTTCCTGATACAGATGTTTCGCTCTATAACGCAGCGGAGACTGATCTGGAGACTATACTTGATGAAATTGAAGCCTCCGACGAAATTATCCTGGGTACCCCCACTCTGAATGCCAAGGCACCAAAACCGATATTTGACATCATCTCAAGTCTTGTAATGCTGAATATCAGAGGCAAGGCGGCTGCCGTTTTTGGATGTTACGGTTGGAGTGGAGAGGCTGTTAAGATAGTCGAGGACATTTTGAAAAGTTTGCGTTTCAAGATAGTTGCTGAAGGTTATAAGTTAAGGATGATACCCACAGAAGAATCATTGAAGGGTTGTGAAGAATTTGGTAGAAAGTGCGCATCAGGTATCTAATACTTAAAATGAGACACTTATGTAGCCACCCGCCAAAGTTTATGGTAACTCCATGCCGACCTTGTCCGTTCAGGCAACAATTTTCCAATAAATCGCTCAACTTATATAATAATATGGAATCCTTATCTGATGGGAGGAACAAGAATTGAGTGCAATTGCAAAAGGCAAAACAGATACACGCAAACTTGAAGCTATTGCGGTGAAAGTGAGAAGGCATATTATAAGGATGATAAAAGAAGCCGGATCAGGTCATCCCGGTGGTTCGCTTTCGTGTACAGACATGATCGTTGCCCTGTATTTTGGAAAATTAAAACATAACCCAAAACAACCTGACTGGCCAGATAGGGATAGATTTATTTTATCGAAAGGCCATGGTTGTCCTGCCTGGTATGCGATACTTGCCGAGGCTGGATATTTTGATATAAAAGAGCTTGATACATTAAGAAAATTTGGCAGTAGATTGCAGGGACATCCTGAAAGGGGTAGGCTTCCTGGTATAGAGGTTTCCAGCGGTTCTCTTGGACAAGGCTTATCTGTAGGAGTGGGTATGGCATTAGCGGGACGTTTAGACAAAAAGGATTACCGTGTTTACGTCATGGTAGGATGTGGTGAGATTCAGGAGGGCCAAATATGGGAGGCAGCAATGTCAGCTTCCCATTACAAGCTTGATAATCTTTGTGCTATTCTAGACAACAATGGTTTTCAGATAGGCGGAGAAATAGATAAAATTATGTCACCAAAACCAATACCGGAAAAATGGCAGGCATTTGGATGGCATGTAATTGAAATAGACGGTCATAATATGAAACAAATCCTTGATGCGTATAGTAAAGCTGAAAAGATAAAGGGTAAGCCGACCATGATCGTTGCCAACACAATTAAAGGTAAAGGTGTATCTTTTATGGAAAAGGTAGCTGATTGGCATGGCAAAGCTCCTTCTGAAGAACAGGCTCAATTGGCCCTTGCAGATTTGACGTCATAAATATTATTAAAAAAGATATAGAGCGTTACTGGCAACCTTATTTAGGAGATTAATCCTTGCAAAAGAAACGAAGTATTGTTCGCAAAAAAGATATAACGTCAGATATTGTGGAAACTGCAATGGCAGAGGAACTTAAGGCAAGGGACTTTTATAAAAAGGTGTCAACACAACTTGAAGATAAGGCAGCAAGGCTTAAGTTTGATGTGATGTCTGACACGGAACATAGACATTATGAGCTATTAAAAAAATGGTATGAGGATAATTTTGGTCGAAGTCCTAAGGTTGTAAGGATCAAAACTGGAAAAGCAGTTAAGGTGAAGAAACCTGAAAAAAAAGCAACTTATGAGGACGTAATCAATATAATAATAAATGCTGAGCAAAAGGCTTATGAATTTTATGAAGAAGCTGCTAAGAAAACAAAGGATAAAGATGCAAAAAAGTTGTTTGATAAGCTTGCAGATATGGAGCGTGCTCATGTTACGCAATTTAAGGATGAATTCAGAGTAATAACAGAACCATCCCTTTGGTGTGCAGAAGAGGATATCCCATGGATGTTGGAGGTATAAAATCTCAAAAAGTTCAGTGTGACACGCACTGTCATTCTGACCCCCGCATCCTTGCTTCCGCTCTTACAGAGCCTACTTTCGGCAAGGAAGCAGCGGGGGAAGAATCTAAATGTGAGATGCTCAGGGTAAACTCTGTGAAGAGTCTCATATTACACTGGATCAAAATACGTCGTCGTAATTGTGAATTAGAGTACTAAGCCTCTCAGAATTTACAAAATAATTGACTACAATGAGTAAGATTCCTGGCAAAATTAAAGAATATTTAAGTAATGTGGATATTGTTTATGTAACTACATGCGATAAAGATAAAGTTCCTCATATAGCCATCGCAAAGGATATTAGAATTACAAATGATGGAGAATATGTGGTATTTAAATCATGGTTTTGCGTCAAGTCTCTTGAAAATCTGGCTTACAATTCCAATGTTGCCGTTGGGACTTATAATATGCAAGAAAAGTCAGGTTATCAGTTCATAGGGAAGGTCGTTTCCAAGGACGTGGAAGCAGTGCTAAACGGGTATGCACCTGAACTAGAATCTATAGAAGCGGAAACGCCACAAGAAGAATATAAGTTAAAAATTGAGGTGGAAAGTATATTAGAATTACATTTTGGTACTCATTCAGATAAAAGTATCGTGTAATATGAGTGAAAACAGATTTGGAAAGACAGGCATTGTTCTTGTGAATTCATTGATACTCCCCATTAAAAACTTTATAAGTGTGAGAAACACAGAGACCAGCCTAAAGGCAATTGATATTGGATTGAACTTAGCAATTGAAAGGAGTTAATTTCATATTATGTGGAAACAAATTGCAGATGTAATAAATAGTGGACGGAAATTCCTTATTACCTCCCATCTCTTTCTGGAAGGAGATGCGGTAGGTTCAGAAATAGCTCTTAAACATTTTTTGAAGGGGTTGGGTAAAGAAGCTATTATTGTAAATAATGAAGCCCTGCCTGCCGTTTATCGTTGTTTCGATCCTAAAAAGGAGATAAAGTTCTTAAAAAAAGATGGTATTGGAACTGATATTCAAGACTTTGATGCCATCTTTATAGTCGATGTTGGCAGCTGGGGGCAACTGGGAGATTTTGCAGAAATGATTCAATCAAGTTCAATTACTACTGTATGTATAGACCACCACCCAACTAATCCTGGTTTTGCTGACATAAATGTTGTTGATAAAGATGCATCTTCTGCCGGTGAATTGATATTTGATTTAATTACTTACATGCACGGAGAAATTACAAAAGAGATTGCAGAATCGTTATACCTCTCAATTGCATCAGATACAGGCTGGTTTAAGTTCAGTAATACAAGTGCTAAGGCATTTAGTGCCTGTTCGACTCTATTGAAAAGCGGGGTAAAACCAGAAGTAATATATGAAAAGGTATGCCAGAATAAATCCTGGAGCTATTTGAAGCTGATAAACCTTGCACTTGAGTCTTTACATTCAGAATGTGATGGTCGTTTAGCCTGGACCAAGCTAACACAAGAGATGCTCAAATCATCTGGTGTAGAATATGTTGAAACAGATGTCATTATTGACCTCATTCGTGCCATAGGTAAGGTAGAAGTAGTAATTTTATTCAGAGAACTTGGTGAGAAAAAAACAAAGATAGGCTTTCGTTCGAAGCATACGATAAATGTAAGTAAATTGGCCTCCAAGTTTGGAGGAGGTGGACACGTACGTGCTGCGGGAGCATCATTGAATGAACCAATGGATCACGTGGTAGAAAAAGTTTTGTCAGAAGCAAAGGAATTGATGAAGAAAACCAAGGTTTGTGTCTCCACCGTCTGAACAACTCAGTCGAATTGGCCAACAAAAGATCAAAACTTGATAAAAATCCAAGTAGGTCAAGTTTCCAAGTCCGCCACAGCGGATCTGTCTCTGGTGCAACCTGACTATAATCCTCTCGGAGGGAATTAAAATGGCGAAATGGCTATGCAATGTTTGCGGTTATATATACGATCCGCAAAAAGGAGACGTTATGGGAGGAATCCCCCCTGATACTCCTTTCGAAGACCTGCCAGATGAATGGGTATGCCCGTCATGTGGTGCAAATAAAGAAACATTTGAGGTTATGGGGTAATGAAGGCTGTAGTTGTTTACGAACATGGAGGTGTAGAGAAATTAGTATATACTGATTATGTGGAGCCCGAGATTTCTCCTTCTGAAGTTCTGGTAAAGGTGAAGGCTTGTGGAATTAATCATCTTGATATCTGGGTAAGAGAGGGAATGCCCGGTATTAAGATACCATTACCCCACATACTGGGCTGCGAGATTAGCGGTGAAATAACTCAGGTCGGGGAGCAGGTTAAATATTTGAGTGTAGGCCAACATATTCTCGTTGCACCAGGGATAAATTGTGGAAGATGTGAATATTGCCTCTCTGCTAATGACAGTCTTTGTAACGAGTATAAGGTAGTAGGATATCAGGTAGACGGTGGATACGCTGAATATGCAAAGGTTCCCGCTGAAAATATAATTTCAATATCAGAGAAATTGCCTTTTGAGGAATGGGCTGCCGTACCGCTGGTATTCTTAACAGCATGGCACATGTTACAGACACGTGCTGGCTTAACAACAGGCGAAACAGTATTAATCCATGCTGCTGGTAGTGGTATTGGTAGCGCTGCAATTCAAATTGCCAGGCTTAGCGGTGCAGAGGTAATAACTACGGCAGGTAACGATGAAAAACTGGAAAAGGCAAGGAAGCTTGGTGCAGACTTTTTAATAAATTATTCCAAAGATGATTTCGTGAAGAAAGTGAAAGAATTTACAAACGGTAAAGGCGTTGATGTCGTATTTGAACATATTGGCCCTGAAACCTGGGAAAAGAGTCTATCATGCCTTAGGCGAGGGGGGCGAATTGTTACTTGTGGTGCCACAAGTGGCCCGACAGTGAATATCGATTTAAGATTTTTATTTGTTAAGCAGCTTTCTATTTCGGGTTGTTACATGGGCAGCAGGAAGGAACTCATGGAGGTATTGCGGCTTGTAGAATCAGGCAGACTAAAACCTGTCGTAGATTCGGTGTTTCCTCTTAAAGATGCAGCAGCAGCTCAAATAAAGATGATGGATAGAAAGCAGTTTGGAAAGATTGTCTTGGCTCCATAATGAGACTCAAAGATAAAACGGCAATCATTACAGGTAGTGGAACAGGTATTGGTAAGGCATCGGCTATCTTATTCGCAAAAGAAGGCGCCAGTATTGTAATATGCGGTAGAAGAGAAGAAAAATTAAAGGAAGTTGAGAACGAAATTATAAAAGAACTGGGCCTGGAAGCTAAGAGTTCTAAAAAGGTATTGGCAATTTCATGCGATGTCACAAATCAAGATGACGTTAAAAAATTGTTAGATAAGTCAATTAAACAATTTAATAAAATAGATGTATTATTAAACAATGCGGGTGTATTTAGAGGTTCATTAATACATGAGCATACTCTTTCAGATTGGGAAGAGACTATTAACATAAACCTGAAAGGGATGTTTCTTCTGACAAAAAAGGTTATACCAAATATGATTTCTAACGGTGGTGGTTCGATAATTAATATCGCTTCAATCCTCGGTATGGTGGCGATTCCTGAAGCATCTGCTTATAATGCTTCTCCCTAAAGGGACCTACTTCCGGCAAGGGCGGTGTTATAATGTTCACGAAAAGTATTGCCGTTGAATACGGAAGGCACAATATAAGAGCAAACTGTATGTGCCCGGGTCTGGTAGAAACACCCATGACACAAGGATTAATAGCTGATAAAAAGGTAGCTACAAAAATACTGGAGGCATATCCGATGGGCCGATTTGGCAAGCCTGAAGATATTGCCTATGGATGCTTGTATCTTGCATCTGACGAATCTTCATGGGTTACAGGAACTGCACTTACCATAGATGGTGGCTACACAGCCATGTAGTGGAGTTGATATTATATAAATTGAGGTTTTAAATGTATTACATGATATATATTAAAACAATGTACTGATAAATTAAAAACTGTAGGGTACGTTCCCCGAACGTACCTTTATATAAGGAAATGTTACACCGCAATATGAGCAACAAGAATAAACACAGAAAACAGATGCATTTAAAGGATTTTGATTACAAAGGGAGTGTATTTGTATATTTTATAACTATATGTACAGCAAATAAACAACTCTATTTTCTGAATAAAAAGATAACTAAAATTATCGAAGATGAATTGGAATTCAGAAGAATCTCAAAAGAGATATGGTTATTCTGTTACTGTATTATGCCAGATCACTTACATATATTACTTTCATTAACCGAAGATTATGATAAGGACCTTCAGAATTGGGTCTCGGCATTTAAGAGATATACTACGAGGGTTGTAAATGAATTGTTTGGCATAAAACCAATATGGCAGAAGAATTTTTATGATCACATTATAAGGAAAGAAGAATCGTTAATCAAAATTACTGAATATATAGTTAATAATCCTGTAAGCAAAGGTATCGTATCAGAGTGGGAGAAATATCCTTGTAGTAGGATTGCCGATCCTTTACCACTGTAAAAGCTCGTTCGGGGAACGAGCCCTACAATAAATGTATTACATGATAAATATTAAAACAATGTACTGATAAATTAAAAACTGTAGGGTACGTTCCCCGAACGTACCTTTATTATTATGATGTCTATTTGGCTGGTTCTTTTTGTTTCAAATTAAAAGGGATAAATTTGGGTAGAAAGACAGATAAAAATCTGTACGACGCTTATGTAGGCGAATCTAAAGCACATCAACGTCTAAGGGCATTTGCAGCGAAAGCGGAGGAGGAAGGGCTTAAACAAATAGCCAAACTCTTCCGTGCCATTGCTGACGCAGAATCTATACATGCACAAAATCATATCAAATTCCTTGATCTTGCCAAAACCACGCAGGAAAATCTGAGATATTCATTTGAAAGAGAAATATCTATTAATGAAATAACGTACCCTCAATTTATAAAGGAGGCAGAGGAAGAGCAGGTGAGTGAAGTAATAACGAGTTTTAGCCACTCTCGAGATGTCGAGGCAGGCCACGCAAAACTTTATAAAAAGGCTCTTGAACACCTTCTTAAGGGAGAAAACACCGATTATTATGTTTGCCAGATCTGTGGTTATACTTCCGATGGAATCCTACCTGAAGAATGTCCAATCTGCACCGCATCGAAGGACAAATTTTTAAAAATCGATTAAGATTATTCTTCACGTCATTAAGTCAGTACTACTGGCATACAGACTGTGTCACAATTACCACTTTTTTAAAAAACGGTAATTTGGTACATAATCAAAGGGTTTATTAAGATGAAGAAATATACAGTATTGCTATTATTGCTCTCTGGTTGTGCAACAATAGGAATGGTTTCTGAGGTTAATATTAACAGGGATTTCCCACATCATGAGATTCAAAGAATCGCAGTATTGATATTTGAAACATCCTGGCAGGATCAAGATAAAGAGGAAACTAATTCTGGTTTTTCAAAGACTATTGTAAGTCCAGATGCAGGAACTGTTCTTGCGGATATAATAGCTAGAGAACTGGCAAAATGGGGAAGATATGTAGTACTAGATAGAAGTACATTAGAAAAGGAGTTAAAATTAGTAAATCTCAGTGAGGAAGACACTTTACATAGCGAAGATTATTTAAGCCTGGGAAAGTCGATAGGCGTTGATGCAGTCGTTACTGGTAAGGTTGAAAGATTTGGTGTTTCTTACAGATCTCTTTCTCGCAGGTTGGTCGTATCGGTGAAGGCCAGGGTTTCGTTTCTGGCAAGGTGTATAGATGTGACTACGAACGAAGCGGTTTGGTCTATTAAGATTGATGGAACTTCAAAGGACGATAATGAAAGATCCTTGGCATCTAAACTTATCGCAAAAGCTGTTAGAACGCTCAAGGAAGAAATAAAATAAGTATTTTGATGTATAAAAATTTTAATTAAATACTTGATTTTCTAAAAAATATGATATAGTATTTGATGTATTATGGCAAAACTTGTTGCCATATAACACTTGCAGTTATTGCCTTGTTTTATATATCAAGTATTTATTAACAAGGACTGAGGTTTCTCTCCAAAGTTATCTAAATCACCCAACTACCTTCCACTTTCTTATCCATCAAAAACCCGTCAATCTAAGTGCCTGATTATACCCATATAATTATAAGTATAGAAAGGCTAAAACCTCTTATCTGGATTTTGTATAATTGCTATATATTGTAAGATAGATTAAATATTATACAAAATATTGTATTTTTCTCTTGACAGAGAGTTTAATTTTTGATATATAAATCAACTAAACTTAAAGTAAGTTGATTTAACTTGAGTAGACTTGATGAGAGGTAAGTCATGGGTAAATGTTTGCAGATATATTATGATGAGAAAAGGGACGGTAATATAAGAGAGATGATTCAAGAATTAAGAAAAATAAAGAGTTCTCCTTATTACAGGCGTAGGTCAGATAGTGAGATTTCGCTCATGTTATTAAGTAAGGCACTAAAGAGTGAGATTAAAAGGTTTAAGGATAATAATACCTAGAGCGACAAAATATGAAAAAATTGAAAATATTCAAGCAAATTTTTGGTTTCTCTCGATATTAAGTAAAATTAGAGATGAGTACGGGGGTAAATGTGACCGGAGCCTTCATCTCCGTTACTTCAAGCCTCACCCTCCCGTGAGCGGTCACAGCGTAATCGGGCTTTGCCGTACTCATCTCTCGGCGAGGGCCTTTCTCCTTTCCCCCTCGCTAACTGACGGCAGAAGGGTTTTCCATCGCTACTAAAATGTGATGTAAGAAGCCCTTTTCGCCGTCAGTAATATTTTTGAAAATCTGAATTGTATTATTCCAAGATACAGAAGAAGTTGGCTAAGATATAAATTTTAGAAGGAGGCATAAATTGGCAAAAAAGGTAAGAAAAAAATCTGGCGCTAAAGCAAAACCTTCTCCTAAGAAAAAAGCTAAATCTGCTTCAAAGCGTAAGAAGACGGTAAAAGAAACAAAACCACTGATAGAGCTAAAACAGATTGTATAGAATTTGCAAGGTTTTTATCGGTTGGTTCAAGAAAACATGAAATTATCAATGCCGGTAGTTCCTATCCTGTCGGTTTTTTGCCTGTGTATTGCCTAATTTTTCAATTCCAAAAGCCACCACAAATAATTCTTCCTTTTCCGCATCAAACCATTTAATATATTATGTTTTTATAATATGTCAAGCCTATTTTAAAATGACCAAGGAAATTGTCTTAATTACCGGTGCAAGTGGTTTTATTGGCACTGCACTGATCACGCGATTGGTAAAGAATTATTATATTATAGGTATTGACAAGGTACTGCATAAAGATAGAGATATTAAGGTATTATGGTATAAAGCGGATATATCGAATAGGGAACTTCTAAATGAAATCTTCAGGGAAATAAAAGAAAAATTCCATGGAAGCATTGATTATGTTTTTCATCTGGCGGCATATTATGATTTGTTAAATAGAAAAAGCAGACTATATCGTGAAACCAATGAAAATGGGACTAGAAATTTATTAGACAATTTGACTAATCTTGATGTGAAAAACTTTATTTTTGCGAGTAGCACGGTAGTTTTTAAGCCTACTATGGGTGATGATAAACTGAATGAAGATTCAGATTTAAGCTCATACGTACATTATGGAAATTCGAAGATTGAGGGAGAAAAAATAATATCAGAATACAAGGAAAAGATAAAAGCAACAATCTTCAGACTTTCGGCAGTATATTCCCAGGATTGCAGATCTATACCGCTTGCAAACCAAATTGCCTTTATCTGGCGAAAAGGTTTTGGTTATAGAATCTTTCCCGGAAAGGGGGAAGGTGGTTTATCTTACGTGTATATCGAAGATATACTTGATGCCTTTGAGAAGATTATCCTTAAAGCTAAGGAAATGGCTACTGGTTCGATATTTATTTTGTCAGAAGAAGACTATGTCTCAAATAACGATCTTTATGGCCTTATCTTCCAAGAGATTTATGGTACGCAATCAAATCTAGTACATTTACCGAAGTGGTCTGTATGGTTTTGTATATATATTGTAAGTAACTTTCACTCGTTAACAGGAAGAAATTATTTTTTTAAACCGTGGATGTTAAAATTGACAGACAAAAAATATCGATTTAATATTGATAAAGCCAAAAGAACATTAAAATGGCAACCCAAGTTTCTATTGAGAGAATACATGAAAGTAATAATAAATAGCCTTAAGAGCAACCCGAATAAATGGCTTACAATTAATAATATAAGTTAAACTCCTTTTAATTACTTGTTTTAGGCTCTCTTTATTTATGATTGCGTCTTGATATGCTTTGGTGTATATTTAACTTAGTAGGTTAAAGTTTTTTGTAATTGCCCTATATTACTTTCTCGTTAAATGTTAAAGGAAAACATTATCGGAGTAGGATAGATGAAAAAATTTCTTGTCGTTGCTATTTTTGTATTCTTTTTGTTCGGTTTTAACGGCTCTTCAGATGCGGCATCTTTAATAGAGGATCTGAAAACCTTTGAACAGTCGCTATCTGAGTGGGTGACAAATTTTGATAAACTTGAGGAAAGATTTTCAGATTTTGAGAAAGACCTTCAGACCAGAGAAAAACAAATTGCAGATTTCAATAAGAGCGTTGATAGCATAAAAAATCTAATTGCCGATATGAACGCTAAGGTCGATAAGGTTGAGAAAATGGGCTCGGCCTCAGGCATAAGAGATACCTTAAAAGAATTTGAAGGGACACTGAATGTGTTTAAGAGAAGATTTTCTGAGATGGCAAAGAGGTTAGAGGATCAGGAGGTAAAAACTGCAGTACTTGGAAGGATATATGACACCGCTCAGAGACCGTTAGAAACCCTGATGCAGGCAATAGATGAGCAGAAAGACGTTATCAATAGTATGGCAAATAGATTAGATGAACAGGGGAAAACGCTTCTGGCTATAGAAGGAGGTTTTAAACAAATACTTCCTGCTGAATCTCCTGCAAAGGGTGCGGAAGCGGCTGTGCTGGCCTTCAGGCAAAAACAAAAGGAAATTGAAGAAATAAATGCCAGATTAAGCAGGCTGGAATCAGGAACGATAGTCCTAAAGACAGAGGAAACAGTTGAGAGGAAGCCTGAAGCTGAAATAAAGGAAAAGGTTGTGGTTTCAGAAACTCCCACAGAGGGAGCAAAAGTACCTACTGAAAAACCTTCTGAAATGAAGGGTTTTACAAATATAGGGGGAGGTTTCTTTATAAAAAATATAGAACTTAAGCCATTTGGTTCATCTACCTACATAAGCGGTGAAATAATGAATAAATCTGACAGAGACTATAGTATTGTAGATTTTAGAGTTCAGGCTTATAGCGAAGAAAATGACCTTTTGGGAGATCACCGTTTCTCCATTAAGGGGTTTAAAAGGGATGGCACGAAGACATTTGAAGAAGTAATGGCAGGAGCGGCATCCGAAAGAATTGCTAAATATTTTATTTTCCCTGCCGAAATGCCGTTAGGTTCTGACATGGGTGAAGGAACAGCCGAGATGATTGGGGGAAAATTACAGGTTGCAATGGCAGAAACTGCAGTGAAACAACCTCAAATTGAAGAAGGAAAAACAACTGCGAAGAAAGCATGGGAAATCGCAAAAGGATTGGAAGGTTTTGAAAATATAGGTAGCGGTTTTTTTATAAGGAATGTCTCTTTTAGCAGCTTCGGTTCTTCCTCTACTGTGACAGGGGAGATCAAAAACAATTCAAAAAATGACCTTTACCTTGCTTCGTTTGTTATGAAAATATACAGCAAGGATTATGGTATGATCACGAGTTTTGATTTTTCGGTAAGGCGTCTTAAGAGTGGAGGTATAAAGACTTTTGAAGAAATAGTTACCGGTGTACCCCCGGTCGATATCTCCAGGTATGAGGTAGTGTTTAAGAGCTCCTACTGAACGCAATGTCATTTATCAAGATGTAGCGGAAACCTTCAGGTTTCCATGATTGCTATATGATATGGAAGGCTAAAGCCTTCCGCTACTGAGATACCGGATATTCTTCAGTAAGGACTTCCCATTCCTTGTCAATTTTCTCTTGCAATTCTTCAGACACTTCTGGTTTTGCTTCTTTAAATTCTTTTTCTAACTCACTAGGTACATCCAAACCTTCAGGCATTATTCTTGGCTTATAGAAAAAATCCTCTCTCCCCGATTTATCTCTCAATTTCACTCCATCCTTCTCTCTCGCTTTCAATCTTTTTCCCCTTTTTCCTCCTCCCAGTTTTTCTACCATCTTATCTATGTCTAAAAGGTCAATGTACTGGGTCGATACTATCACGTCCGCTAAGTTTATGTTCCTGACAGCTTCAAGCGCTACTATTAAGTCACCACCCAGGCCAGTCATAGCCCCTCTTCGTAATCTTTCACCCTCTGCCTTTGCCCTTGCAATGAGTAATTCGCCTGCAGCCCGTCTTTCCTCTTTATAAAGGTTTCCCTCCGCCGTCTTTTCTATTTTAAATTTATTAGCGTCTGCTAGAATTGCGGTAACTGTGGTTACCATTTCCGCCCTTAACGACACCATTTGCCCCTCCCTATTAGACCGTATCTTTTCCGCAAGGGCCTCCGTGGTAGCGTCTACGGTCTGGGTAATACCTGTTTGGTTAACGGCCTTCTCCCTTGCTATATTCAATAATTCATCTAATTCTGCGAGCTTAACATTCTTGATTTTTCTCTCCAGCTGCGGGTCGAACCTCATATCCAGTATAAGCCAGTCTATGACGTAGATATGCCGGGACTCAACCTTGCTTTGAAGTAATTGTTTTGCCTCCTCGGCTCTCCTGCGTTTCTCATCAGGATTGTAAAGGTTCTTTTCAGTCATCTTTCCTAATACGTTTCTTGCCACATCACGAACTTCACTTTCCAGAAATCTCTTATATCTATCACCAGGACCGATTTCCTGGGCGATCTTGTATGCCTTTCCTTTTTTTATTTGATACTTGATAATGATCTCAACTGTAACATTATAGTCATCTGCAGTCCTTATCGGTAACTCCCTGTTTTCAATCTTTCCTTCTGGTGTACGTGCTTCCCTTGTCATGTTAAATGTTTGTACGGTACTATCAAATAAGTCCCATGTTTCGGTTCTCCTTATATACCTGTGCCAGCCAGGCCCATAGTCTTTTTGCACAACACCTCTCTTAAGGCCCCATATTACAGTCTTAACTCCTACCTGGTCAACCCTAACCTTAACGGTGGCAAACCTTATACCGAGAATAATAACGATTATACCTGCCAGAATACTTAAAGGTAAGAAATATTTGGCCACAATCTTTACCATTATGTCATTCTCCTGAGACTCTTATTGCTCAATGTTTTTCTACTCTTCAACCGTTGGCATTGCCTCTAATTCTCTAAGAAGTTTTTCCCTTTCTCTTATTCTAAGTTGAGGTATTTCCCTTTCGGCCCTTAAGACCGGTGTCCCCGCTATCTTTGCCTGGCGCAATCTCCTTGCGTATTCCATCTTGACCAGGTTGCGGCCCCCCTCACCTTCAAGCGCATCTCTTAATGCAAGGAGACCTGCTGCTTCAGCCTCTCTAACGGCAAGTACTGCCTCTGCCGACCTTCTCAATCTTGAGTATTCCGCATCAGCATCAAAATTTGCTTTAAGTAGATACGCAATGCCTTCCTGTTTAAGTTTAGCCGCTTGTGCCGTTGCTTCTATCTCCATGTTGTATAATGTACCCCTGAATCTGGATATCGTTACTTCCAGCTTCTTTGTTTCCGCAGTTACTACCCTTTCCTGATTTTCCTTGGCCGCTTCGCCCCTGCGAAACTGTTCTTCAACCGTTTTATCAGCAATCCTTCTTGCCTGAATCTTCTCCGCATATTCCCTGTAATAACGATAATCAATGAAGTTTAAAGATGTTATAAATATTCCATGTCGGTTCAGTAGTCTATTTAGCTCTGCTTTTGCTTCCTGTGTCTTTATATCCCTCTTCTCAGCGGCAGGAAATTCGTCTATTCTTAATTCCCCAAATTCATATCGGCAGATAGTTTTTGCATAGTCCCATATCCATTTTTCTTTAAAGACATCACCCAGCCCCGTATTCTGAACGATTGTATCGGCCATTTTTGAGAATATTCTGTATTGAATGATCAGGTCGAGACTTACGTCACCTCCGTCCCGCGTCTTAAGGATAACCGGATTGCCCTGTGGATAGTCGGCTGATATATTTGCTGAATGCATTGGGGTTGCTTGCTCACTCTTGTCAAGAATATACAGATCCTGTATATAAGGGTAATAAATTACAGCACCAGAACGGTCTATGGTTCTTATATTACCAGTAACATTATTGATGATTACGGCAACCTCATCGGCCTCGATCTCTCTCCATGTTAGTCTTCGACCCCCTAGTATGAGTATAATTAACAATAATACAGGTATGCCTATAAATAGTAGTTTCTTTGAAAAATGCCTTTTTTTAGTACCCTTTGGTTCAAAATTTTTTTCCATTTTAAATCTCTGTTATTCTATGAATTATTGTTTTGATACTGACTATTTATCTGACTAAGCAAAATAAACTGCTCAGGGTTTTACACAAGCAGTAACCAATCTATCGAAAAGTATGTCTGGATATGGTTTCTATAATAAAATCCATCCTTCTAAATATTGTAGTCATAATAATTTGAAATACAATATATAGAATTTACTGGGAGAAATCAACAGTTATTTCGATTTGAATATATTATAGCTGGAAGGGTGATATCATTCAATAAAGAATTATTATTAAAATAGACTCTTTCTCGTCATAAACCGATCAACCACATAATAAAGTTGTAGCGACTCTAGCGATCAGCATGTGGTGGAAAGGTAATGCCAAATATCTTTATTGCAAATTTCTTGTTCTTCAGGCCAAAATGTACTTTCCCCTTGCCCGTAATAAGTGAGAGAACCGTAACAAGAGGCACCATAACGGGTAATGCTATAAGAAGAATACACAGGGCAATCAATACTATTGGCAGGGCAATGGAAATCAGAGGAAAAGCAAGTAGTATAATGCTTGTTATTATTAATAACCCGAATAATATGAGGGGAGGGAATAAGAAAATTGAAAATAATGCGATCAAAAACTTCTTAAATGGGTTTTGAACCTTTTTCCCAAAAATGAAGACTCCATAAGGAGACTCTTCTTCTTCCTGAAAAGGTGTTTCTTCAGTTACTTCATCAACCTGTTCTTCTTCTTTTGGAGAAGGCGTTTCTTCGGTTACTTCACCAACCTGTTCTTCTTCTTCTTTTGAAGAAGGCGCTTCTTCGGTTACTACACTAACCTGTTCTTCTTTTGAAGAAGATGTTTCTTCAACTACTACATTTGTCTGTTGCTTCTTTTTCCGCTTCCACATTTATGATAATCTTATAGAATTTAAGCGACTATCTTACCTTGACATTAGAAAACATAGCCGATATTATTTACTTTGACAATAAAAAATCTCTGCCAGATATACTGAAACGGATTGTATGTAAAAGAAATCGTAAAGTCAAGCGTAATTTGAGTTATGAAAATCACCTATCATCCAACATTTGAAGAATTTAGGGAACTTTCAAGGAAGGGAAATGTCGTGCCAGTATACCGCCAACTTTTTGCGGATACACTGACTCCTGTCTCTGCCTTTCAAAAGATTTCGAATACAGATTATGCGTTTCTTCTAGAGAGCGCACACGGTGGTGAAAAGATGGCAAGATACTCCTTTCTGGGGAGTAACCCTTTTATGGGATTCAAATGCCAGGGTAACGACGTGGAAATTTCTAAAAACGGAGGAATTGAGAACTTCAAATCTCCTGACCCCTTTAGTGAACTTGAAAGACAGATAAATAGATTTTCTCCTGTGCACGTTAATGGCTTACCAAATTTCTTTGGTGGTGCAGTGGGATATATGTCCTATGATTCAGTTCGCTATGTTGAAAATTTACCAAATTCTACAACCGATGATTTAAATTTACCGGATATTTACTTTATGTTCTATGACGTAATAACTATATTTGACCATTTGAATAAAACAATAAAAGTGGCATGTGCTGCTTACCTGGACGGCAAGGACATCAAAGATGTCTACCAGGATGCGGTTGATAAAATAGATGGTGTTATAAAGAAACTACGAACACCGGTAACGGAATTGAGCGATGATATAACTGAAGAAGGTGAGGTAAATATAAAATTCTCGTCAAATTTTAAGAAGTCGGATTTCATAAAGGCGGTGGAAACCTGTAAAGAGTACATTCGAGCGGGAGACATAATTCAGGCAGTCATTTCACAACGCCTCCAGACCCAAACAATTGCAAAACCAATTAATATCTACCGCACGTTAAGGGTCATTAATCCGTCTCCATATATGTTTTATATAAAAATGAAGAATCTTGAACTGATAGGTTCATCTCCAGAGGTAATGGTAAAAGTAGAGAATGGTAAAGTTAATGTTAGGCCCATTGCTGGAACACGACGGCGTGGTCGTACCACGGAAGAGGATGAGTTGTTGGCAAGAGAGTTGTTAGCCGATCCAAAAGAACGTGCTGAGCATATTATGCTGCTTGACCTGGGCAGGAATGATGTCGGAAGGATCGCACAGTACGGTAGTGTTGTAATAGACGAAAATATGGTAATAGAAAAATACTCACATGTAATGCATATCACATCCAGTGTCAGCGGAAAATTGATGAATGGTAAAAGTGCCTTTGATGGCTTAAGGGCATGTTTGCCTGCAGGTACTCTATCTGGTGCTCCAAAGATAAGGGCTATGGAAATAATAGATGAACTGGAACCCACTCGACGTGGTCCCTATGGTGGTGCGATAGGGCATATAGATTTTTTTGGGGATATGAATACATGCATTACAATCAGAACTATCATCTTGAAAAATGGTAAGGACGCATACATTCAGGCAGGTGCTGGTATAGTCGCTGATTCGATTCCTGAGAGGGAATACCAGGAAACCCTCAATAAGGCAAAGGGGTTGCTTAAGGCCATTGAAGTGGCAGAAAAGATTTAAGAATCTATAAATATTGACAAAAGTATGTATGATAAAATATAATTAATATATGAGGAAACCCAAATGACCACAAACTGTCATTCTGAATTTATTTCAGAATCTATGTCTATCAAGATGTTAAGAGACCCTGAAACAAGTTCAGGGTGACAATATAGTGTTTCCGCAACAAATACTAATTAGGTTTTATAGGATATTTGAGCAGAATAGATTGATAGACAAATTCATATCTAATGAAAGTTACTAAGAATATAAGGAGATAGAGAAAATGTGGTTAAGACTCAGGCTTTATCTTTTACTTACCATCATGTTTGGAATAGTTTACGCCATGATCGTGATGATAGCCCATATGATGGGAATTTCAGGATTTATGTTTTATGCCGTTCTTGCCGGGGGTATAACCTTTGTTCAGTATATGATGGGACCAAAGATGGTAGAGTGGTCAATGGGTGTGAAATACGTATCTGAGACAGAGGCACCCGAATTACATAGCATGGTTGGAGAGCTGGCACAAAAGGCAGGGATAAGAAAACCCAGGATCGGTATTGCAAGAATGAATATCCCAAATGCCTTTGCCTTTGGCAGATGGGGCAAGGACGGCAGGGTTTGTGTGACTGAGCCCCTTATGAAGCTTTTGAACAGAGGAGAACTCAAGGCAGTATTAGGCCATGAAATCTCTCACCTGAAGAACCGCGATGTAGCAACCATTACTATGCTTTCTGTAATACCAATGATACTATGGTATGTCGCGTGGAGCTTTATGTTTAGCAGACGTAGTGAAAGAGGCAATACGGCCATGATAGGTATAGTCGCTTTTCTCCTTTATTTTATCACAAACATGTTAGTGTTATATGCATCGAGGATACGAGAGTACTACGCAGACCTTGGAAGTGTAAAACTCGGGAATGCTCCTCATGACATGGCTTCCGCACTGTATAAATTGGTGTATGGAAATGCAAAGGTATCGAAGGAATCATTAAAACAAATCGAGGGTTATAAGGCCTTCTTTGCAAATGATCCCTCCAGGGCGGCAAATGAACTTAGAGAATTGAGACAGGTTGATCTCGATATGAATGGTACCATTGATGAAGATGAACTCAAATCGTTAGGTATGAAAGATGTAAAAATTAAAACCTCTGATAAACTAATGGAAATCTTAAGTACGCATCCAAATATGGTTAAAAGAGTAAAACACTTATCCGAACTGGCTCATGGAAGGGCATGATTAGTGATAATCCCAAAGTTTTTTCAGATTATGGGTATGCTTCTATTAATTGAAGGTCTTTATTTGGGCATTGTCAAACATTCTATGAATATGGAATTAATATGCGTGGGGATTGGCATTGCAGTTTTTTATCTTGGGAGGTGGCTGGAGAAAAGGAAAAGTTGAAGTCTTGCGTTTATTAATATCCTCGCCTAAGCAATAAAACCAGAAATGTGTTACGTTGATTATTCCCTCAAAATTGTGAAACACTGGCTTTGGTTATCTGCCTTATTTTTTTTCTCCCGAATTACAAGTTATGTGAGATAATAACTCGGGAACCGATATGGTTGCTATAGTAGTTTTTGAATCAGCCATCCCATAAGGAATAATCAACTCATCATTATGAATTAAGGCCCCGCAGGTATATACTACATTAGGTACATATCCATCTCTCTCCTCTTCATTTGGGACTATTATGGGTTCTTCGATTCTGCCAATTATTTTGGTTGGATCCGCCAAATCCAACAATTCTATCCCAATGCAATATTTCCTCATAGGCCCTACTCCATGTGTCAACATAATCCAACCGGCATCTGTTTCAATAGGAGATCCGCAATTTCCGATTTGTAAGAATTCCCAGGGGTGGGTCGGTTTTTGTATAATTTTTGACTCTTGCCAGAAATGGAGATCGTCTGAAAACATAATGTGGTTGTTTTCACCATCTATACGGGAAAGCATAACGTATTTTCCATTAATAAGTCTCGGGAAAAGTGCCATTCCTTTGTTCCGTACTGATTTACCGTTAAGTGTGATCATTTTGAATGTTAAAAAATCCCTTGTCTCAAGCATTTGTGGTAGTATCTTAAATCCATCATAGGCTGTGTATGTAGCATAATATGTAACAGTACCATCCTCATTAATAAAGCGTACAAAACGTGCGTCTTCTATTCCAATATTTTCGATTTCTTTTACAGGGAATATGACCCTCTCAGATATCTGGCTATCAGGACTAAACGTTATTTCATAATTAGATCTTGCAAGCCACAGCATCATCTTCACGCCTTCGTTTTGGTGGATTTCCGAAAAGAGATGAACATCCCTTAACTTGTCAATCTCTTCCCCTAGCGACTGAAACGTAAACTCTCCTGGTAATTGGCCAAGTATATACTGTGTTACTTCACTACATACTTCCATTTCATTAAGTTTTAGTTGAAAGAGGGGTTTATCATAAGTCGGATTTGGATGTATTATGGGCGTTTCAACAAAACGGCTTACACGATCCAGGGATATATCGTTGTTTTCATCAATAATTCCACTTCGAAATTCAATAGAGGATAGATGTCGTTCTCCAACAGCTCGAAAACTCATAATGAATCGAACTTCATTGCTGTTTAAACCATCTTGATTTACGTGGAGGACAATTGAAGGATTAAAAAGTCCTATAGACTCAATAGAATATTCCTTTGTAAAATAGGATCCTATTAATAATATTCTTTCAGATGATAAGGAGTTTTTTTGTGGTATAAAATGCTCAATATGCTTATAATGTTTCTCAAGAACATCGTCAAATCTTCTGTGACGTCCTGAAAACTCATCAATTACGCTATTATAAAGTTTCACTACTTCATTTTCAGGTAGATTTAACACCATATTAATAACATTTCTTATACGAGTTATAGAACCAGGAATATGTTGTCTGGTTATTACACGTGACTTTACTGAATTGAAAATCTTCGAGCTTTTTTTTACAGCCAGTCGGGTTTTATTTAATAACATGCAGATATCCCCTCGTTTATTATGTATGTTGAGTTTTGGTAACTAGAAATAAAATAAGTATTTACAATATAATATGTAAATAATAATATGTTTTCAAGAAAAACGAAAGAAAATTGTTTATGCGCAAATATTGTACCACAATAAAAAATTCAAGACAAATGCAAGATTAAAAAATAGAAACGATAAAAAAAATGATGGCTTGGGCTTGTAATGAAGGTACGGCATTATACTACCATTCAGAAAATTTATAGTTATGAAAATCGCATTCGTATCACCATATATCCCTGTACATTGTGGAATAGCAACTTATACAGATTATTTGATTCAAGGTATAAGAAAAATAGACCCTGCATTAGAAATCAGAGTCGTTGCTGAAAAGGGAGCTGATCCCGTCAAGCAGGAAAGATTTGAGGTAAGTCCCTGTTGGGACAGAAATGAAGATTACATAAGACCCATTGTCGCATCCGCAAACGACGTGGACTTAATCCACATTCAATATGAATATGGCATATACAGCCTGGATGAAAGATTACCTTCTGTATTTAGAGAATTAGGCACTAGCCTTAATAAGGTACTAACCATCCACTGTGTACGGCCTGCTCAATTTTCAAGAATAGGAATTGCCGAAGAAAATTTCATCAAGGAAATTGCTCAACTTGCCGATCAGGTAATCATACATCTTGAATCACAAAAAGCAATTTTAGAACGTCTTGGGATTCCATCGGAAAAGCTTCATGTTATTCCACATGGGACAGAATCTAGCAATGAAGACAAAGAAATCTCTAGAAAAAGGTTTGGACTCCCTATGGATGCAAAAATACTTGTAATGTTAGGATTTATGAAGAAACATAAATGTTTGCATGTAATTCTTGATGCATTGGTTGAGATGTTGAAAGAACGTAAAGATGTATATCTATTTGTTGCCGGAAGCCTTGCTCCATCAGCTTCTCAAGAGGATATAGATTACGCAAAATTTATCTCCAAGAAAATAGCCGAACTAGGCCTTCAAAATAATTTCATACATGATGACAGATTCATTCCACATGAAGATGTCCTCCATATAATTGGAGTTGCTGACATTTTTATGTTCCCATATGTAGAAGAGGACAGGGCTGTATCCGGTTCATTTCACTTAGCGATAGGTGCAGACAAACCAGTCATTGCCACAAGAATACCAAAATTTGAGGAATTGGGGGATGTATGCGATGAGTTGCTGGTACTACCGTACAATTCCTCTGAAATAGCAAGGCTAGCTATCAGGCTTTTTAAGGATGAAGAATTTAGTTGTTATGTAATGAACAAAATCAAAATACTCAAAGATAAAACCTCATGGGAAATTGTGGCCAAAATGCACCTGGAGTTGTATAAACAACAATCATGTAAATAGGAAGAAACCAATATTATGTTAGAATTATACAACGGTATCCAAGAGTTGGGTGATGGAGAAGTTATTAGAATGGATTCCGGAGAGAAAATCTTTAAGCTGGATTCCTATGCTCATAATCCAATCATTAAGCCTCAGGATCTCGGTCTTACCTGGCACGAGGACAATGTCTTAAAAACTGGAGCGGTCTTTAACGGTGGGGCTGAATTGTTTAATGATCACATAATCCTCCTCCCTAGATGCCACCGCAATTACAAAAAAGCAAAATTCTTTGATGAAAAACTTGGAATTGAAAGGAACTGTCTTGAAAATTACGTTTCTGAGGTTTGGCCTTTAATAAGTAGTGACGGTATTCATTTTGCCAGGTTTCAAAACAACGTAATTCGTGGCGATGGTACCGACCATCAGAATTTCAATTATGGAATAGAAGACATCCGCATCATCAAGTGTGGGCAGAAATATATTTTGATTGGCTGTGGTAAAACCAAACGGCCATTCAAGGGCACAAACGCAGACCGTATTGCCATTTACTCGACGGATGATTTCTTAAATATTTCTTACCATGGTATTGTGGACTCTTTTGATACACGTAACACTATTTTGTTTCCTGAACCAATAAATAATCGGTATTACATGCTTTTGCGTTTTAATCCCAATATTCATTTGGATTTTCTTGATGCTGGTATGGAACAATTGCTTAACCCTGCTAAATATAAAAAAGACTGGGAGGCAATTTATAAACGACGAAACCAAAATATTCTCCTGAAAGCTGGTAATTATCCCCATGAAAAGCAAAAGATTGGTTCAGGAACACAAATCATTAATACAAAAAAGGGCTGGCTAGTTATATATCATGCTGTTGGCGAGATAAACGAAAAAATTTGCAAACATTATGGGTTGTCAGAAAAAATTGGAAGAGGATACTCTATATGCGCGGCTCTTTTAGATAGAAATAATCCCAAAAAAATATTATGTCGAACCAGAAATCCAATCTACATCCCATCAGCGCCTTATGAACTGTACGGGAATGATCACTACCCTGTAGATGTGCCTGCGGTTGTTTTCCCAGTAGGTGCTATTGTGATAAAGAACAAACTAATTATCTATGCAGGTGCTGCAGATAAATATACAATACTCTTAAGCTGTAATCTGGATAATCTGGTTGATTATTTGTATGACTACGGCAGTTGTTCATCTTAGGTTACTTGCTATTTCCTTGCGACTAAATTCGATTACTCCAGGCGCCAATATTACACCTGAGATAATCAATTTAGTTCCTTCTTCAATGGTCATGTTAGTTTCTACTATATCACTTTCTGGAAGGTAGATTAGGAAGACAGAAGTGGGATTTGAAAGGAGTTATAATTATTAATCTTTTTTTTATAATTAAGTTATATCATACCCAAGGCCTCCTCCGCAGCCTTTTCAGATGCGCCTGGGGCCCCGACTATAGATTTTATTTTTTTAAGACCGTCAATACACTCCTGCCTTCTTTCTTCACTCAATAGCAGTTCCGTTGCACGAGAAGCTAACCATTTATATTCATCCCTGTACATAAGTATTTCAGGAACAACTGTTTTTTCTGCAATCTTATTAACAAGGCTTACGTATGGCGTGTTCATAAAGGGTTTGACAATGAAATAAGCAAATGGCGAGATACGATAGCAAATTACCATGGGAACCTGATAAAAGGCTATCTCTAACGCTATAGTACCCGAACTGGATATACAAAGAGAAGAAGCCTTTATCACCTCAGAAATCTTTTCTGTAACTATTTCAATCGATAAATTTTTATTGTTATTTGCGGATGTATAACTTTTTGTAATACTGTCTATTAATTCTAAATTTCTTATATTACTACAGGATAAAAGGAATTTGACTGATGGGATATTTTTATGAATTACGTTTGCTGCTTTTAGGAGAATTGGTAATAATCTCCTTATTTCCTGTTTGCGACTCCCAGGTAATAATGAAACAACTGTCTTATTTTTCCTATCTTTCATTTTTTCAACGAAATCTTCGTCTATAGACCTTGCATTAAGTTCGTCAAAAAGTGGGTGCCCCACATGTCTTACTGGGATTCCTTCATTGGCAAAAAATGCCTCTTCAAATGGATATATAACCACCATTTTGTCTACCAGTTTCTTTAGTTTTTTTACCCTCCATGGTCCATGAGCCCAGAGTTGGGGGCTTATATAGTACATAACAGGGATGCCCCTTTTCTTTGCTGCCCTGGCCAGGTAAAAGTTAAAGCCTGCATAATCGATTAGTATGACCAGTTCGGGTTTCTCTTCGTCAAAAAAACGCTTACAATCCGAAAATATATCCCATAATTCGGGAATCTTCTTCAGCGTTTGTAACCACATAACAGAACGAGAGCTCATATCATGAATACAATGAAGCCCTGCTTCAACCATCCTGTTTCTACCCAGGCCATAAATCTCTATTGATGGGTTTTTCTTATATAGCTGTGTTATGAGATTTGAACCGTGAATGTCACCAGACGTTTCACCTGCGCTTATAAATATTTTTTTAGTTTTCAAGGCATAAAATGATTAAGTTTGTCGGAAGTAATATTGGTGAAAATACCCATGCTACCACCAGGGAAAAAGAGGTGTCAATACAGAATAATGCGTATTTTGTATCAAGTGCAAATGCTATCAGACATGAGACTGGAAACACAACACATAGCATTAGAAGCAGATAGAAGAAAAATGTATAATGCTCATAGAGAAGACCATGCGCAAGCATTATATTAGAAACGAAAAATATCAAGGCAAACATGATGCATAACTTAAACCTGGAATAAAAGTAACATACAGCCACCAATGGTAACGAAAACAAGGACAAGATTATTAATGTCATTTTTATTATCGAAATAGTAAAACAATAAATGCAAAATACCCCAAAACTAATATAAAGCCTTCAATTCTATTTACGGCTAAGGTACCTCTCATCATTGGTATTAAGGCTACTGAGAAGAGAAGCATTGCAGGAAGCTCAAAAAAGATAGTCCCTTGCATCACATTTAACGGGCGTATTAATGCCACAGACCCTATCACCATGAGTATATTGAAAATATTGCTTCCGATTATGTTCCCCACGCATAATTCAGCTTCCTTTCTGAAAGCGCTTACCACTGAGGTTGCCATCTCTGGTACTGAGGTGCCAAAAGCAACTGCTGTTAGACCGATAACCATCTCACTTATTCCGCATCTACCGGCTATAAAAATTGCTGCTTTAACTAACAGGTGTGCACCTATTAAAAGACCGACAAGTCCAGCCACAATAAACAATATATTTAGTAATAAATTTTTTCTTCTTGTAGAACTTTGTTTATTTGCAAGCCCTGCCATATTTGTGTTAGACATCAAATTACTTGATTTTTGTTTTGAATTTATCGTACTGTAAATCTGGTAACCTGTAAAAATCATAATCCCGGTAAAAAGGAACAAGCCATCAACAAATCCAATTTCTTTATCTATTGCCATAAGATAAAGAGCTGCTGAAATTGCAATCATCAATGGTAGCTCACTCTTCATAATAATTCTTTCTACTTTTAAGGGGAAAACTAATGCAGAGACACCAAGAACTAGACCAATATTAGCAATATTACTTCCAATTATAGTCCCAATAGCAATTTCATCAGATTCTTTTATAGAGGCAGATAGGCTGACTGCTAATTCAGGGCTGGAAGTTCCAAAGGCAATAACGGTTAATCCTATTATTATTGGCCTTATCCCAAGTTCACGCGATAAATTTGAGGAACCTTTTACCAGCCATTCAGCGCCTATATATACGCCCAGGATTCCAACCATAAATAAGATGCATTGAGCTAACAAAAGTAAATTCCTTAAATATTTTGTTGTTGAAATTTATGAGAATACAGAGATCCTACGAAGCAGGTATTATAACTAAGATGATTTTCGTAATAATTCCACATTCCATTAAGTAGTATCTGTTGCGGAAAGCCCAACTGCCCACAAACTGTCATTCTGAATTTATTTCAGAATCTACATATATCAATCCTGAATCCCGACTGAGTCGGATCTCGTAGTTGCTTCAAGGGGCGCCACAGGCGACAAGTTCAGGGTGACAATATAGTGTTTTCCGCAACAGATACTATTAGAATATGACAAAAGTATAGTTACTTGAATCTTTCCGTCAAACATAAAAATACCTTGACATAATTATCATAAGCGTAATTAGTAGAAAGTAGAGAGTAGAGAGTGGAGAAAGGTTCAATACTTGTGGCAGGTGTAAAAAGATAATCTTGAAAAAAATTGGCTATCCGCTTGACTAAAATATTAAAGCCATAATTATTTGAAATTTAAGTGCTTAAGGCTTCTTATAATATTATTTCGTTAATTAGTATCTGTTGCGGAAGATGTAAATGCCTAATAATGTCATTCTGAATTTATTTCAGAATCTATGTTTATCAAGATGTTAAGAGACCCTGAAAACGAGTTCAGGGTGACAATTCCGGTAAGAGGTGAATTTCTTAACTATACCATCAGGGAACCTGTCGGAGTAGTTGGCCAGATAATACCGTGGAATTTCCCTTTACTAATGGCCGTGTGGAAGATAGCGCCTGCTATAGCTTGTGGCAACACAATGGTTTTAAAACCTGCTGAACAGACTCCCTTGACTGCTTTAAGGTTTGGTGAGATCTGCCAGGAGGCCGGCTTGCCGGATGGTGTTTTGAATATTGTTCCTGGTTATGGTCCTACGGCTGGAGCAGCACTTGCTGAACACATGGATGTTGATAAGATTGCCTTCACGGGTGAATATATTACAGGACGCCTCATAATGAAGGCAGCCTCAAGGAATTTAAAACGCGTATCTCTGGAGTTAGGAGGAAAATCTCCTAACATAGTATTTGCAGATTCTGATATAGACAGTGCCGTGAATGGTGCTATGACAGGCATATTCTTCAATCAGGGTGAGGTATGCTGTGCTGGTTCTCGATTATTCCTTATAGTGTTTTCCGCAACAGATACTAATTAGGTTAATCTATTCACTCTTAATAACTTATAAAAGATTTACCTCAGCCAAACGGATAGGCCACATATATAATATATAGAGTAAAAAAAATTTAGGAAAGTTGTTGACATACATATAGAAATATGTAAAATGCTTGAAATTGAGACTCAGTCTCAATTATGTTGATAATGTCAACTAATGGCATTCTAGTAAAAAAGTTCTCAAGTAACTATTATGTAAAGGCTTAGAGTTATATTTTTTTATCTCCTAATTAAGTTTAGACTTAATTAATGTGAAAAGATTATCTTTTAAATACTGCTTTGGAAAGGAGTGTAACATGAAGAAATATATGGTTATGTTCACGTTTTTGCTTGTTTTTATGTCTGTTATTACGTTTTCGAAGGCATATGCTAATGAGGGAGATAATAGCCTGAAGCTTAAGATAGAAGAGATGGAAAGACAACTTATGGATTTAAAAGAGCAATTTGAGAAACAGGAAGAGACCTCTAAAGCAGAAAAAAAAGAGCTTCAGGCATTAAGAGAAGAGGTAAGAGGTCTTGTCCCGGGAGAAGAGTTCTACTGGGCAAAAAGAGCTCAGGAACTCAAGGAAAAAGGCCTTGCCCCATATTTTGGTGGAGTTGAAACGAAACCCTTCTTGCGCAGGATTGGGAGAAACACCTATCTAGGCGGATATATGGATATGGAACTCGAATTTGATGAAGGTAGTCAGACAAATAAGACATTTGACCAGCATCGACTTATCCCGTTTATTTACTCTGATGTATCGGATAGGGTGAAGTTTGCTACCGAGATTGAAATAGAACACGGCGGTACTGATACACAAGATGGTGTGTTTACTGGTAAAAAAGGTGAATTGAAGATAGAATTCGCAACAATAGATTTTCTAATGACAGATTGGCTCAATTACCGTGGTGGAATTGTCCTGAGCCCCCTTGGCAAATTTAACCTTGTCCATGACTCACCCCTCCAAGACCTAACAGACAGGCCGATGGTTGACACATTTATCATACCCACCACCCTGAGCGAGTCAGGTATGGGATTCTTCGGAACATTTTACCCCACAGAGCTGTCAAAAGTTGACTACGAAATCTATGCAGTAAATGGTTTTCAATCAATACTAGATAGTACGAGCGTGATAACTGATACTACTAGTGTAAGTCAGATAGAAGGATTTATAAGAAACTCCAGGGGTAGTAAACAGGTTGATAACAACACCAACCCTGCAATAGTTGGAAGGGTAGCATACAGTCCCTTCCTGGGTCTTGATCTTGGCCTTTCCTTACACACAGGATATATAGACGACATTGATAGTAATAGAATGACAATCAAGGCATTTGACTGGACATATCAAAAAGGCCCATTTGAATTAGTCGGTGAATATGCACACGCCTCCATAGAAAGGGATGGTCTTTTAGCTGATGGCACTCCAAAAAATGAAGTAATGTCTGGAGACATGTGGGGGTACTATATAGAGCCAAGATACCATTTTATGCCACAGTTCCTTAGGGACTTAGCTCCGAGCATATTCAAAGAGGATTCTACATTTACGGGGGTACTTCGCTGGGGCGAAGTGAACATAAATCAACCATTTAACGTTGCAAGTGAGGGGGACATAATGAGGACACGATTAACAACCGGAATTAACTGGAGATACACTGAAGACACTGTGTTCAAGGCTGAATATCAGATTAACACAGAGCATGGTAGACGTCTAAGGGCTGAGCATCCAGAGAGAGGGACGGATATAAGTAGTAACAGTTTGGTCTTTTCAGTCGCAACATATTTTTAGTCTTAGTTCACAGGTTTGTACTTGAAATAAGGTGAGCAAACAATGGTTTTATTTTAGTCAAGATTAAGACCCAATCAAATTAACAATTGGCAGGGTATTTAAATAACAATTTTATTAATGGGCGCACTGACTTTTCTCCTTTCTCCTTTCACAGTGCGCCATTTTTACTTAAGATTCTGATAATTGCTTGACAAAAATATATAGCCTCTGTTAGCATCCATCAACCGAAAATGAAGACTCATTTGCGATACTATGACCCTCTCAAAATATCTTTAATGCTATCTTTTGTAATCTTCTCAGGCTGTTCATTACTTGATACTTCCTCAAGACATCAAGCTCAGGATGAACGTTCTATTGGTTCACACCCTCCTAAATATACAAAGACCTTTGATGTTGACTTTGAGGCAATGTGGTCAGCCGTTCTTGCTTCATTAGACGGTATGCCCCTGGATAAGATAGATAAAGAGAAAGGAATAATTAAAACTGGCTGGGTTGAAGGATGGTCGCAAAAAAAAGCCAGAAGTATTGTGACTGACCGATTACTGGATGATTACTGGAAGGAAAGGTATCGACTCATAGTCAAAATTTCTGGCAATATTTTAAATAGCTCTATAACGGTAAGGGCTCAGGTTCAGGAAAAAGCAAGGGGCGGAAGTGCGGCATACAGATGGGAAAGAAAAAAATCCTCTGGAGAGAGAGAAGAAGGGATTTTAACAAGAATTGAAGATATACTCACTCCCATGTCATTGCGAGTGAACAAAGTGAGCGAAGCAATCTCATAGAAGGGATTGCTTCGGCTAACGCCTCACAATGACAGGTGTCGATTTGATATTGAATACATCACCGTTATTATGAAACCGTATACTTGGTGGAAAGACAGGGGACTTATAGGAAATGAAAAAGGTAAGCATTTATTTAGTATTAATATTGGTAACAGTGTTTAGTGTTATTTACCAGTGTGTTGCACAGGTCGGTTTTGATATAGAACCAGCGGATAATTATCGGCCTCAGGTCTTTCTAACTAAAGAAGAGGCATTGATAAAGGTGTTTCCGGATTGTGATGAAATCGTATATGACGAGATAATCCTTACAGATGAAGAAAAGAACCGGGTTCAGGATAGACTTAAACGGAAGATATTCGAAGATAGTTTTATCACCTACATAGGTATTGATTCCGGCAAGGTGGTGGGATATGCATTAATTACCGAGGAGATTGGCAAGTTCCATCCTTACACGTTCATAGTGTCTGTAAATCCGAAGGGTAAGATCAGGGATATAGCCGTACTCACTTACCGTGAAAGCAGAGGAGGTGAAGTTGCACATAAGAGATTCCTTCACCAGTTTAAGGGCAAGTCCCTTAAGAATCCAATAAGGATTAATAGGGACATTATTAATATTACCGGGGCGACGATGTCTGTCGTTACCATGTGTACAGGCGTGAAGAAGGTACTTGCCGTGGTTGAAGAATTTTATCTAAGTGGTAAAAGGACTGTCGAGATTGTTTCCTTAAAAAGAGTGGAGTTTAGCAACGAGGAGTCAGAGGAAGAATTGGAATTGTTCAAAAAGGCGATACTAAGCATGGGAACCGTCTTTGAAGTCTCTGTCTACGCATCAGATAAAAATAGAGTTGAAAAGGCATTCAATGATGTCCTTAAAGAAGTAAACAGGCTCGATTATTTGATGAGCAATTACAAAGAGGAGAGTGAACTCTCAAAAATTAATAAGAATGCTGCATCCGAACCAACTTATTGTGACAATGAGCTTGCTTACATAATAGAAGAATCATTAAAGTACAGTGATATTACTGATGGTGCTTTTGATATTACAATAGGCCCTCTTATGAAAAAGTGGGGATTTTTTAAGGGACAGGGGAAAATTCCAGATAAACCAGATAAAGAAGAATTAGAATCAGTACTCGAATCGGTCTCTTATAAAAACATTATTATTGAAGAAGAAATGAAAAAATCATTATTCAGAGACCCGAGTATCGTAAAGACAGTATTCTTCAAGAATCCCGGGACTCAGATTGATTTGGGTGGCATTGGAAAAGGCTATGCAGTTGACATGGCAACAAGGATACTTAAAGGGAACAGGATAAAGTCGGCATTGATAAACTTTGCGGGAAATATTTACGCCTATGGCACACCACCTGGGAAGGAATCATGGGTTATAGGTTTACAACATCCCCGCAAGAGTGAGGGCATTCTCAGCTCGTTCGAGGTTAAAGACAAAGCTGTATCTACCTCTGGCGATTACGAGAAATTTTTTATAATCAATGGAAAAAGATATTCACACATAATAGACCCAGGGACTGGCAATCCTGTTAAGGACATCGTAAGCGTAACAATAGTTGCGGATAATGCAACCAGGGCAGATGCGCTTTCTACAGGTGTTTTCGTCTTGGGACTGGACAAAGGCATGGAGCTCATTGAAAATCTTCCTGATATCGAAGGCATCATTATTTACGAACGTAATAATTCAGACCTGAAAATCAAGATCTCGAGTGGCTTGAAAGGTCTTTTAAAAGACAATATCAAAGAATCCCAGAAAGGACCAGAAACAAACGCAATCATGAAAGGTAGTTAAGGCTTTTCGAAAATGCTGGAAAGGATTGAAAGTGTTCTGTAGCGGAAACCTTTAGGTTTCCACCAATACTCTAACTTACGTTAAAGTCAGAGAAGCTAACCCTAACAATGACAACATACAAAAAGATATCTTGAATCTAAAACCTGTTAAAAGCCAAAAAGTTACTGCTGGTTTGCTTCCATTGCACTGCCTTTTTAGCCAATTATTTAAAATTAATTTAATCTCTAAAGTGTTTAAAGGCTTCAATAAGATCATCAAATTTATTATTTATTGATGGTTGTATTTTTAAAAATTCCCATGGCATGAGAATAGGGATTTCCTTTCCTGTAGTAACATTCCTCTGAAGCCAACGTCCTGATTGAAAAGCCAACTCAATCCTTGTTCCTCCAGCTGGTATTGTTTGAGATATGGCCAAATGCTCAATGCCGTTACCTGATACCTTCACGGCTGGGTACAAACCGCCAACAGACTCTATTCCCTTTTCTTGAATGAAATTTTGAATAACCTGTCGAAATTGTGAGCCTTCGACAAATGAGTTGCCAGGTTCTAAAGCCAGTATAGCGTCATGATAACGCGCAATTTCTTGAACAGAAGACTCTCCACTTCCTATTGCAGCAAACTGTAATGGATTATAAGGTATTATCTTAAAAGCAGGAGAAGCTAGGACATAAAGCATGCCTTGTGAAGTGCCTGGTATTTTCACCAATTTGAATCTATTTGAAGTTTTTAAAATTTCTATAAGAATACTTGGCATAAAGTTACGTTTGATAGGGCTTTTATCGAATCCAATATATTTAACGAGATCTACTACGGCTTTTCTTTCAACTACATTTGGGCGACCTTTTAGAACCGATGCTACCATGAAATGTACTGTCCTATCACCGTATTGAGTCGTATATTTCTTAAATTCATATTGAAAGAGCCTAGAGAACCAATTTGATAGGCTTATTGGATCAGTATGTTTACGATTTCTCAACTGTGTTATGAGTGTTTTTAAAAGGTAGGAAGCAACATCTATAGCTCCAACAAAACCAATCGCTGTATGTGGAAATAATGCAAAGACTTTTAAAACATTATCTGAATATACATCATCACCATTTTTTCGTTTAAAAGTAGCGCGGCAATCGGCAGCAAGTAGAACACCATCAAAAAGTGAACAGCCTGCAACAACGCTCATGGTAAATTCATTTTTAATGCAGGGTTAACAATTATTATACGAAATTCTTATTATTTACTTCTCAGACTAAGATAGCAACCGAGTCTATTAATAAACCAAATAATAAGTATACTATCTACTGTTTATCTTGATTAGTATAATAGTAAGGGTTGCGAAAATACAGAATTTATTTATTTGAATGTTTATGCCCATCTGCTTTAATATCTATGAAATAGCTCATTTCATGACGCTAGCTAAAATTGGAATAGTGGAAAAGTGAATTGACTTGGGTTATTATGGATTATGGAGTTAAGGTCATGCCAGAGGCAGATCTGCCTTCGGCACGACTTTAGCCTTTTATATAAAACCCTTTACCCTGTGGAGTAGTCTGAGCCACTCAACAGGGTGAAGGGTAAATTCCTCAGAAATTAAGATGCGTTTGATACGTGTAACCGTAAGACAAATGACGATTCGAGCTACGCAACCATATAAATAACAAGATGCCGAGAAGAAATTGGATTAGCTTTCTACTACACCTGAACTTTGGAATCAAGGATGTCTGATTATGAGTAAGAAGGTTGAGCTTAAAGGTTATTTTAAAAATAAAAGGGTAACAGTAATGGGATTGGGACTATTTGGTGGAGGTGTCGGTATTACTAAATTTCTTGTTTCTCAAGGTGCAGATGTAACGGTCACTGATTTAAAAAATGCCGATGAGCTATCACAATCTCTAAAATTGCTGGATGATTTGCCAATTAAGTTTCGGCTTGGAAAACACCTTGATGAAGATTTCTCTGATATAGACCTGTTGATTATTAATCCTGCCGTACCGAACGATTCAAGATTCTTACAAATAGCAAGAGATAACGATGTCTGCATCGATACGGAGCTGAATGTATTCTTTAAACTTTGTCCGGCACCGATTATGGGAGTTACCGGGAGTAATGGGAAAACCACAACGACATCATTGCTAGGAGAGATGTTAAAGGAGGGAGGAATTAATGCATGGGTTGGGGGCAATATAGGTATATCCTTACTGGAACACGTTGATGAGATAAAAACAGATGATGTGGTAGTTCTTGAGATATCAAGTTTTCAGCTCGACAACCTCAGCAAGATAAAGATGAGTCCATATATAAGTATAGTAACTAATATAGCCCCAAATCATCTTGACAGACATAAGAATCTAGCGGACTATATTGATGCAAAGAAGGCCATTATTCGCTATCAAAAGAAAGATAGCTATGCAGTACTGAATTATGACGATCCGATATTGAGAAAATGGGAAAGTGAATGTAAGAGCAACGTCCTATGGTTTAGTGTGGAGAAAGATTTGAAACAGGGGGTTTTCCTTTGCAATAATCAAATTATTATTGATTATGATTCAAAGAGAAATGTTATTCCTTGCCTATCACAAGTCAAGATAAGAGGCATGCATAACATACAAAACATAATGGCGGCGGTATGTGCAGCAAACGTAATGCGTGCAGATGTTGAAGGTATTAAGAATGCCATTATAAATTTTCAAGGAATAGAACACAGACTGGAATTCGTATCCACTATTGATGGTGTGCAGTATTACAACGACTCAAAGGCTACAACACCAGAAGCCGCAATCGCGGGAATAAGGGCTTTTAGTAGCTCAATAGAATCTACTCAATATCAAGCGGGAAGCGCCATTAAATGCGGACAAAAAGACCACCCCTCCTCCCCTCCTTCTAAAGGAGGGGATAAAGGGGAGGTAATCTTAATCGCAGGGGGTTATGATAAGGAAGTCAGTCTAAACCAGTTCGCACAGGAATGTGTAAAAAACACAAAATGTGTGATCCTGATTGGAAAGACGTCTAAAAACATACAGAAGCTCATTCAAAACTTTAAGGGCGAAAAAACAATACCAGAGGTTTATTTGGCAACGTCCCTTGATGAGTCGGTCCGAAAGGCATCTTCAGTTGCTGAAACTGGAGATATTGTTTTACTGTCTCCAGCATGCGCCAGTTACGATATGTTTTCAAACTATGAAGAAAGAGGAAAAAGATTTAAAGAACTCGTTGCACAGTTGGAATGTTTATAGTTCCACGGGGTTCACCATCTAACATAGGCTCATTGAACTGGGGCAATTCAATTTTTTAATTTTGACACGAAAATAGATTCCCGATCCCTGCCCGACGGCAGGCGGGGAAGTCGGGAATGACAGATTGTTACATTATATATTGTTCCTGCAACTTCACTTATCTGTCATTCCCATGGTATTGTCCCCATGGCAAGCCCGTCCGAACGGATTTATCCGGGCGGGCAAACAGGGAATCTAGAATTTTCATAAGAAATTAGTAATATCGAATAAAGAATGTCGAATTATGAATAACGAGATAATTAGAATCTAAATTGAGCGATTTTATATTTCGTATCAATGTAGCCGCAGGCTTTAGCCTGCGTTTCACCATCATCTGATGAGTTTAAGACAATTTCATGTAAGTTACGCAACCTGAAGGTTGCGGCTACAAAAGTCTCTCAATTTAGGTAGAAAATATGATTTGAACAATCTTCCGTGTTCGACAGTAGAACTGTCGAACAGTAAGGTTGAGGTAAAATTACAAGAATTATGACTAAAATAACTGATGAACATTTACTTAAAGAAACTGCGATAGATATAGTCAAGCGTCTCAGGGAAAAGGGGCACAGCGCATTGTTTGCAGGTGGTTGTGTTCGTGATATGCTGATGGGTAGCGTACCGGAGGATTACGACATTGCTACAGACGCTCACCCCAAAGATATTATAAATATGTTCAAAAAGACTATCCCGATAGGTGTACAATACGGAGTTGTTTTGGTAATAGAGAATGATTTTCAATTCGAGGTGGCTACGTTCAGGTCTGACGGAACATATTCCGATGGTCGCCATCCTGATACAGTAACATTCAGTGACGCAAAGGGTGATGCATTGAGACGTGATTTTACCATAAATGGTATGTTCTACGACCCGGTTGAAAATAAATGCCTCGATTATGTTGGAGGTATG
Source organism: Candidatus Scalindua sediminis (assembly GCA_008636105.1). Classification (GTDB taxonomy): domain Bacteria; phylum Planctomycetota; class Brocadiia; order Brocadiales; family Scalinduaceae; genus Scalindua_A; species Scalindua_A sediminis. Next base: position 60,574 of record VSDH01000003.1, read on the forward strand.
AACGATATAAAGGCGCACCTTATCAGGGCTGTTGGCAACCCATTTGAGAGGTTCAGCGAAGACCGGTTACGTATGATAAGGGCTGTTCGTTTTGCATGCAGATTTAACTATGAAATTGAAAAACAAACAGCAGAAGCCATAAGGAAACTTCATGATAAGGTTTTGTCTGTAAGTGCAGAGAGAATTAAAGAAGAGCTCGAAAAGATATTAACAGGCCCTAATCCACATACAGGTATCAAAATGATGGACGAACTTAATCTCCTGAACGAAATCCTCCCAGAGGTAACAACTATGAAGGGCGTAAGGCAACCCGATAACTTCCATCCGGAAGGTGATGTGTTTACGCATACGTTGCTTGCGTTATCAGAGTTGGACGCCTCTCGAAAGTCTACTGGTTTCCATGGCGAGTGGGAGTTGGCTATGGCAACACTCCTTCATGATATTGGTAAACCCGTAACCTTTGAGATTGCAGACCGCATAAGATTCACTAATCATGATAATGTTGGTGCTGAAATGGCTGAAAAGATATGCGAGCGTTTAAGGATGTCAAATGCGGAAAAGGAACGCATAACGTGGCTGGTAAAAAGACATTTGTATTTAAGGAATGCACAGAAGATGAGGATAGGTAAGCTTAAGAGGCTCTTTGCTCATGAAGGATATCCCGAACTTGCAGAGTTATACAGGGTAGATTCTCTTTCAAGTACTGGAAACCTGGATGATTATGTGTTTTGTCAGGAGATGTTTGAAAAGCTGCAAGAAGAGGAAATAAAACCCGAACCTATTATTACGGGCCATGATTTAATAGCATTGGGACTTAAACCAGGCCCAGCCTTCTCAAAGATATTAGACACAATAAAGGACGAACAGTTAGAAGAAAAGATTAAGACAAAAGAACAGGCAATAAAAAGGGCAAAGGAACTTGCGAACCTCTAATTCTTTCTAAGGAAAGTCCAAAGGGAAAAACAAAGTGGCAAATCTAAATAAAGTATCACTAGTAAAATGCACAAGCTATTCTCAAGAAGAAGTGAGTGATGCAATTGATAGAACTTTTTCTTTCTTCGGTGGGATTGAGAACATTATTCACAAAAGATCAAGGGTTCTCCTGAAACCAAATTTCTTAAAAGAAAGTAAACCGAGAAAATGTGTGATTACGCACCCGGTTGTGGTAGAAACGGTGGCAAGAAAAGTCCTTGAAGCAGGGGCAACGCCAATCATAGGAGATAGCCCTGCCTTTGGTTCTATAAAAAAGATAACCAGACGCATAGGACTGGATAAGGTTGCTGAAAAGATGGGTATCAATATAATCGAACTGGATAAACCCCGAAGGGTATCTGTCAATTGTGGAGGTAAGGAATTTTCTCTAACTGTATCAGGCAAGGCCCTGGATGTTGATGCCATAATCAACCTTCCCAAGTTAAAGGCCCATGACCAGTTGCTCTTCACGGCTGGTGTCAAAAACCTGTATGGATGCGTTAGCGGTAAACGAAAGGTATGGCGACATTTCAAGGCAGGAAATAATCTGGACTGGTATGCAGATATGCTAATCGCCAATTACCAGTTGGTTAAACCATCATTCACCATCGTTGATGGTATTATGGCTATGGAAAAGAAAGGGCCTTCAGGAGGTTTACCCAAGGAGGTTTCACTGATTGTCGGTGGAATAGATGGTATCGCAATAGATAGAGTAGTTGCAGAACTGCTTTCGGCTAATCCAGAAGACGTTCCCATACTCAGAGCCGCAAGAAGATTACGTGTAGGTGAACAGGATCTATCAAAGATAGAGATAGCCGGTGAAGAATTGTCTTCTGTTAAACCACACGATTTTATCCTCCCGGAACTATCACCGATAGGCTTTGATATCTTTCGAGTCATAAAGAGTGTTATCAAACACCTGTGGCTGAAGTCTGTGGGTAAACCACAACTACAAAAATAAATTTTTCCCCTGGAAATCCTCATATCCTCCTTTGGCAAAGGGGGAAAAAGTGGGATTGTATTTTTCTTTCTTTTTCGTACCAACTTATCCAATATAAACGTTTCATAAAACCATCATCTATTCAAAAATGCCCAGAGTTGCAGTTGCTCAAATCAAGGTTATAGATAATGTAGAAAAAAATTCACAGCAGATATTAAAATTTATAGATAAAGCATTTAATAGAAAAGCTGACATCGTGTGTTTTCCTGAAACATGCCTGAATCCAGACCATGAAAATGTTTTAGATGTATCTGGTCATATAAAGGAAATACGCGAGAGATGTCGTAAGAAGTCAATTTATTGCATCTTCGGCTCATACATAAAGTCAGGCAAAAAAATCTTTAATACAGTCTTCTTAATTGATAGGTCCGGGAGGATTTTGTATAAATATAAAAAAGTACATCTGTGGAAATCTGAATCTGAAGATGTATCACCCGGGAAAACAAATAAAGTAATTGAAACTGATTTTGGAAAGATTGGTATAATTAATTGTTGGGACTTTGCCTTTCCTGAATTTGTAAGAAACCTGTCTAAAAAAGGTGCAAAGATTATCTTCTGCCCATCATATTTAGTTGACTACGAAAAAGATGAAGAACTTTTAAGAAAGATTCCACTGGTAAGGGCATTTGAAAATATGTCTTACTATATTTCTTGCGATGCTTACACAGATGAGACACTTTCAGAAAGTTACATATGCCATCCATTAAGGACGTTAAAGATAATTAAGAAGAAAGAAGGAATTATGTTTGAAGACCTGAATTTGAAAGAGATTGATTCACTGAGAAAATATTATGATCTTCCAAAGTAGATTTAAATTGATATCACTATGAGAAAAAGAAACCATCTCCAAATAACAACATCTCTTCCGGGCCCTAAGGCGCGACGATTAATAAAGAAGGATAATAAGTTCATCTCAAAATCCCACGCAAAGGAATATCCTCTGGTAGTTAAAAGGGCTAAAGGAGCGATAGTTGAAGATGTAGACGGCAATAAATTTCTGGATTTCACATCCGGAGTTGCTGTATGTGGAACGGGGCATTGCCATCCTGAAGTTGTCAGCGTAATAACAAAGCAGGCAAAAGAGTTGCTTCACATGACAGGAGCAGATTTCTACAATCCTTTGCAGATACAATTAGCTGAAAAGCTATCAAATATATCTCCAGGTCCCAAGCCAAAACGCACCTTCTTTGGCAACTCAGGCACAGAGGCAGTTGAGGCAGCCTTTAAACTTTCCCGTTATCATACGAAACGTCACATGGTCATTGCGTTTCTCAATAGCTTCCACGGCAGATCAATGGGAGCTCTCTCGCTAACTGCCAGTAAGGTAACACAACGTAAAAGATTCCATCCCTTAATCCCGGGTGTAATTCACGTTCCTTACGCCTATTGTTACCGCTGCTACTACGGTTTAAAGAGGGAAAATTGCGATCTGTATTGCGTAAAATGGATTAAGGAGGAGTTATTCAAAACCCTTGTAGCTCCTGAAGAGATTGCGGCAATCTTCGTGGAACCTATACAGGGAGAAGGTGGATATATTGTTCCACCCAGAGAATTTCATGAAGAGATTTATAAACTCACAAAGGAATATGATATTCTTTACGTATCGGATGAAGTTCAGGCAGGTATGGGCAGAACAGGCAAGATGTTTGCTTCTACACACTTTGGAATCAAACCAGACATAATCACGGTAGCAAAAGGCATAGCCTCAGGAATGCCATTATCAGCGACCATTGCACACGAGAAGATAATGGACTGGGAACGCGGCACACATGCAAGCACCTTTGGTGGGAACCCCGTGAGTTGTGCAGCGGCGTTGACGACAATCAAATTACTTGAAGGTGGATTAATTGATAATGCAGCCAGGACGGGTAAATATCTGATTAAGAGATTAAGTGAATTACAAAATACTTATGAAATAATAGGCGATGTAAGAGGGCTTGGCCTTATGATTGGTATCGAACTTGTTAAAAACAGAGAAACTAAAGAAAGGGCCGTAAAAGAACGGGATGCACTTATACAGGGAAACTTTAAAAGAGGATTACTGCTCCTTGAATGCGGGCGTAGTGTAATTCGTTTCATACCTCCCTTGAACATAAATAAAGAACAAATAGATACTGCCCTGGCAATCTTTGAAGAAACCCTGTCTGAATCGGAAAAGAAGAAGTTATAAAATCCCCCAAGTGTTTCCCCCTAAACAATTTTATTCTTTACAACATCACTCCTATCCAAATCCTCTTTCACCTTACTATAGCAGAGCAAGTATGACATTTCATTGCCAATATTTTCTATGGCATGCGTAACATGCGGAGGAATCACAAGCAATGTCTTCTTATTATGTTCTATTATTTTCTCTTCTTTTTCCTTTGAGTTATTGTCCATAACCACCACACGGCAAGTACTTCCTATAATGAGAATATGCTCAGTTTTATACACATGATAATGATTTCCCCTTATTGCTCCGGGTCTCATACTCACTACATGAATATCACTTATCTTGCCGGTTCTTATCTCTTCGTCAGTGATTGGTTTTATTGACCATCCTCGATCATCCTGATCGAACTCAATTTCCTTGATTTGAATAATACCCATAAATAACCTGCTTAGTATCTGTTGCGAAAACACTATATTGTCACCCTGAACTCGTTTTCAGGGTCTCTGATCCTGAACTTGTCGCCTGTGGCGCCCCTTGAAGCAACTACGAGATCCGACTCAGTCGGGATTCAGGATTGATATATGTAGATTCTGAAATCCCTGCCTTGCCGGCAGGCAGGGGAGATCCTGAAATAAATTCAGCATGACATTTTTAGGCATTTTAAGATATTTTTTATTTTCCTATTATGAGAACATTCTTATAAGCATAATCGCATTTTTTACAGCAGACCCTGCGTGACAATTGTTAAAGAAAATAAGGGTAGTAAACGTATTATCAGCTATCTTCTTAATAGGTTCTATAAATTCAAGGAGCTCTTCCTCGGAGTATAGATAGTCATATCTAACCGAAATTGGTACATTAAACCAGTTTGTATTTCTACCGTGTAAACGGAAATATCCCATATCAGAAGTTGCCAAAGGCACAAACGGCATTAAGCCCGATAATCTTGGTTCATCTACAATGCAGTAGCCCATGCCATTATCAGATAAAAATTTCATAACCTTGTCCTTATGCCAGTATTTGTTCCTGAATTCTATTACGAGCTTTATGTCTTCCATTCTCTCTTTAAAGACCTTTAAATACTCAAAATTATCTTTATTTGGGTAAAAAGAATAAGGAAACTGTGCAAGTACACATAGGAGTTTACCTTCATTTATCAATGGTACTATTGAATATTTGAATTTCTCAAAGACGTCTTTATTGTCAATTATCTTACCGCCTCCCTTTTCCCTGATTTCGTGTGTCATTTTCTTATGTGCCTTTACAGAAAATTCGAATCCGGGTGAAGTCTTACGAGACATACCCTCCATACTTTTTTGAGAGGGCAGTGTATAATAGGTAGAATTAAGTTCAAGTATACTCAATCCCAGTTCCCTTTCGTAGTAAGGGAGCATGTCTTGCTTCTTTATATTGGATGGGTAAACAGGTCCTTTCCAGTCATCAAAGGAAAATCCACTTGCTCCAATCTTAATCATTGATAATTTACCCTTCTGACACCTGCCGGCCTCCATGCGGGGGCAATAACACCCTTATGTGGGTATCGGTCAAGAAGTCTTGCCCGTGTTATACTAAATTCGCCGTACCTGTCATTTATTTCATCCATGGTCTGCACGACAGATTGTCTATCCCTATCCTTCTTGAAAAGGGGTATCTGACCGTAATCCTTTACCAGATTTGAGATACTTACACCCAGTAATCGTACTGCATATTTAAGTCTTATCAATCTTAATACATCGAGTGATACAAGGTATATGTCAAAATCGCCGTTTATATATTCTTTGATGGTACGTCTTTTTGTAAAGGTATGAAAGTTGGAATACCTCAAGGTCAGGGCTACTGTCCTGCCAGAATATTGACCACGGCGCAATCTCCTCCCCACCATCTCTGAGAGTTGTAGTATGTATCTTTCTATGCTTTCATTGTCACTTATATCCTTATCGAGGGTCATACTATGACCTACAGATTTCGCATCCGGCTCATCCTCAACTGGTACAACGGGACTTTCGTCTATACCCAAACCCATCTGATGAAGTCTTTCACCAATAATGCCAAATTTTCTCTTCAGTTCCTTTACTGGAAATCTTCCCAATTCCCCGCACGTCTTAACACCCATGGCTTCAAGATGCATCTCAAGCCGTGAACCTATTCCACAGAGAGTGCTTACGGGTAATTTCTCAAGGATTTCAGAAACGTCTTCGGGGTGTATTATCGTAAGCCCATCCGGTTTTTTCATATTGCTGGCCAGCTTTGCCAATAACTTATTAGACCCTACTCCAATGGAACAGGTAAGTCCGAAATTCTTCCGTATCTTTCTCTTGATTTGCAGGGCTATATCTTCGGGACTGTTAAAGAGACAAAGGGATCCCATTATATCGAGAAAGGCCTCATCAATCGAATACACCTCCACCAGGGGCGTGTAATTTGTGTAAAGCCTGACGAGACGCGTGCAAGTATCTGTATACCTTTTGTTATCACCCGCTACAAATATTATATCAGGACAAAGTTTCTTTGCCTCTGGTACTGTCATTCCAACCTTAACACCATAAGCCCTGGCCTCATATGAAGCCGTGGTAATAACCGTCCTCTTATGTGCACCAATGACAGCTATAGGCCTATGCCTGAGTGAAGGATTAACCTGCTGTTCCACAGAGGCAAAAAAGGCATTCATGTCTACGTGCATTATTGTTTTGTTGTTGGACATGGTTTTGGGTAATTGGTGGATTCACCCTGTTGAGTAATATAGTAGCTCTACTCCACAGGGCTTAATCCACCCTACATCCCTGTAAAATCTCCTTTTCCCCATTTACATGAGGACAAGCTTTAGGAAGTTTTTTTGAGTCTCATAAAAAGTTAAAAGTGCCTACCCGCCTGACCAATCAGTTCGCCAGCCCGACGTGCATTCTGGCGGGGGCAGGAAGTTTAAAGTGAGCTAAAGTTGTAGTAAAAAGCATTATTTTTAACCATAAATAATATTCTTGATTTTGGTAAATACCTTTTCTGTAAATTTTATAAACTCACTACACTCTTTTTCTGTGACCTCAACACCACCTGCATAGAAATCAAGATTTCTCTTTGAACGCATAATATTTCCCAAAGTCAAAACAGAATCGTCCTTGAGAATCTGGGCAATTTTCTCGATTATTTTAAAATGGTGACCTGGCATGCTTTTTATTTTTACTTGATAAACACTTAATAAGGCAATACCCGCCTTGATGAGGGCAGTATAGACATAACTGAATTTTACATCTAAGATTTTGTCTTTCTTAGCAATATTGAGATCCTTTAGGGCATTTTTAAAATTTTTGTCAATTTGTTCTTCAGTAAAATTAAATTTACTAAAGTACCTATCATCAAATTTCATAAGTCTATTTTAATATGTTTATTTTTTAAAATCCCTATTATAAATGGATCCTTATTCTTAATTTTTCTCTTGAATTCTTTTTCATTCATGTTGACGATATTTATTTCTCTATTAATTTCTTTCTGTAATTTATTTAGTTTTTTCTGTAGTAGAATAATATTGTGGCTACCTACAATTAGTAAATCAATATCGCTGTGAGTATCCATTTTATTTTTTGCATACGAGCCGTAAATATAAGCCTCTTTTATTGCCTTAACATCCTTTAGAGCATCCCCTAGACTTTTCTCAAACCCAATTGTTTTGATGACTATTTTTCTGTACTCGTTGTATAAAGGATAATTTCTATTTATAGAATAGAGCTTAAGGTTTCCTCTGGCTTGACTTTTTAGAATCCCTTCTGTCTCTAATTCTTTTATTTTCTTAACAAGGTTTCTCTTGTCGAGAGCAAGATTTCTCGATAATTCATTTACATATAGACTCTCTTTCGGATTAAGAAAGAAATAATTCAATAGTTTTCTTGTTATCTTGGATTTTAAAGAAATCATCGGTTCTCCTTATATTACACCGATGAGTGTAATATATTACACCGGCCTGTCAATAAAATTATAATGGATCAAACGCTTATGATCATTCTTGGTCACCCTGCCCGCCCCCATTCCTAGCTTACGCAAGGAAGCTATGGGGGGACGGGCTTTCCAAGTAGGTATTCCACGGGCATGACAGACTCGCTCAGGACGACCATAATCAAACAGGTTTTAAAAAGTCCAAAGTATAAAGGTAATGGTTAAGGTTAAGGCTGGTAGTTTTACCTTCCAACTACCAGCTATGCCAGTATGGTAGTTGGGGGAGGGTAAGGTAGAAAAAGACTAACTACCTAACCCACTGACCAAACTGGCATCCCCGCCTGTCGGCAGGCGGGTTTACCCTAACCTAATAATTTGGCTATTGAAATTAAGGCAATCGTAATTCGTAATTTTTATTATCTCTACCCTTCCGTTTCTATTGCTATAAGTTTCCACACCATAGTCTCGGTATTATAGGATATTTCATATAAGTTCTGACCGTCTGTAACGGAAAAATAATGAACAAAGGCCCTTCCTTCCTTATTTGTCCATGTATACGTTATCTCTTTAATGCGATACTGTCTCCTTTTCCATGTAAACCACACCGGTTTAATCTTCTTTCCACCGATGCGATCAGCGCCAAAAACCGCTCCTACTTTTATGGGTTCATCTATCTCTGTGATCATATGTATTTCTCACAAGTTATTGAATAGTTACTCAATTTGTCTCAATACTGTCATAACCTTTCCAACTATGGCTATCCTATGGGCTTGATTCTTATTGATAATTATGGGTTTCATAGTTGGATTAGCCGGTTCCAGGTAGATACTATTACGTCTCCTGAAAAATCTCTTAACCGTAGCCTCGTCATTTATAATGGCAACTACTATATCGCCATTCTCCGCAGTTGGTTGGGGTTTAACTAATACGAAGTCACCGTCCTGGATATGGGCATCTATCATGCTATCTCCTTCTACTTTGAGAAAAAAGGTATTGTCCCAACGAGCCATGGATCTATCTATAGCCAGATGCCCCGTAATATCTTCAACTGCAAGATGAGGTTCTCCGGCTCTAACCCTTCCGGCTATGGGTATCATTCTTGCATCGCTCGCGGGTGTTTGCATACACATTTCGATTGCCCTGGGGCTATTTGGTATACGCCTTATGTAGCCCTTACGTTCAAGTATATCCAGATACTTCTTTACACTGTTGGTGCTTGCCAGTTTCAAGTGGTATAAGGTCTCCCGAATAGTAGGCGGGTAACCCTTTTCCTGGATGTACTTTGTCAGGAATGACAGGAAATTATGCTGTTTTTCTGTAAGTTCGATCTTCATATCTGGGGTGAACCCCGTTAGAAGGCTCAGGCTTGCCCTGTTAGATAATGAATTTCTTAACAGGTGAAATCTCTATCAGTATATTATGAGTAAGCCATTTGAGAGTTTATATTAAGTTTTCTATCTAACAGGGCGAAGGCATTAGACCTTACCCGAACTATGTTTTTTTTACCCCGTCACAAGGCGTGGCTTTCTTTCTAACTAGGGTGAACATATGTTCACCTAGTATATTATTTATTTACACCAATTTTGTCAAGGATAAATTTTTAGACTTAAAAATATTGACGCTCTGAATGACAAAGGTGGAAGTCTAAAGACTTCCGCTACAGTTAAAATACCCTTGTGATATATATCATGTAGGTGACCAGAAGACCATGAAGGTTTTTATAAAATAGTAGGAAGATTAACCACGAAAATGCACGGAATGACACGTAAGATAGATGCTGGATGAAAGAGGCAAGAATTACGATTTAGGAATTGAAGAATTCCTTAATTACTAATAACAAATAACCAATAACGATTAAAGACTGTTGCGGAAAGCTTGACTATCTAAAAATGTCATTCTGAATTTATTTCAGAATCTATATATACCAATGTGTTAAGAGACAATATAGTGTTTCCGCAACAGATACTACTTCGCTTTATTGGAAAGTAGTTCTTTGATATGTGAAAGAATCTTTGATAGTTCTTTATCTTGTGCGGCTAATTTGTCTATCTCTGTTATGTATTCTTCTTGCAGTTCCAGTGGTAATATTTCTCCATTAGATCGACTGGTATCTATACTCCCCGCTCCGTACAATTTATCAGCAATAGCAACTTTAGCCCCGGCAGACAGACCGGAATTGATTATGACACCCCTCAGATTGACGTCTTCCTTACTCTCCTTAACCACTGCTTTCTGAAATAATCTGTCCTTCTCACTCAACCTTCCAACCACCTCACCTATATCCATCGGTACTACTTCTACATTGCGTCCTGTAATTTTTAGGATTCCCTGCTCAAATTTCTGGGTATCCTCTTTACTGGCCATGCTAAATATTGATCCTTTATGTTTTACTCTGAAAGATAATAACCTGTTCTGCTCGAGGTAAGTCAAGGTGTAAAGAGAAAGTTCTTTGGAAGAGTCCACAATGTGAATCTCTTTACCTGTACAACACTTCCAAACGTCATGTATTAACTGTTCGAACACACTGTAATGCGTACATCCCAGAATGAGAATATCAATATTTTTTCGCGTGAGAGGACGTAAGTTCGCCTCTAGGATGGCTTTGGTCTCTTGATTCATTGTTGGAGGTTGCACCGTGTCAAATTCGCCCTGGTCAGCCATAGTAGCCAACAACGGCGCAACTACGCTGAATACTCTGGCCCCCGGGTCATGATTCTTTATTTCTCTTACGTAGCCACCACTTTCAATCGTAGCCTTTGTCGCGATAACTCCGATATTCATAGCTTTCCCAAATCTTAATGCTGCCTTAACAGCAGGCTCAATAGGACCAAGAATAGGTATGGAAAATTCTTTACTTACTATGGCTCTGGCATTAGAGTCCATTGTGTTACAGAGTGTCACAATCTTGGCACCTAAGTTATAAGCGGCCTCCACATATATTCTACAAAGCTGTTCAATTCTCTTAGGTGAACTTCCTCCTAGTCGTTTTGCTAATACGCAGATTATGACAACGTCCTCTTTATCAAGTTCTTTCAATCTTGATAAATTACCCTGTACAATTGCAGGTGCGATTCCTGTATCCAGGATTACTATTTGTCCGTTAGGTTTATAGTCCCTGAATGGTTGGTACATTACAGCAAGAAACCTTTTAACGGCCAGTATATCTTCAGCGATCGATGGTATTACCTTATATTTCCGGGCAGTTTTTGATACCTGCTCTTTGTATTGTTTCCCAACCTTCGACGTTTCGGAGACCAGCTCCTCCATTGCCTTTTCTCCTCGTCTGGTTGCCCTCCATTCCTTTAGCCACATTAGCGCAGCATCGTGATAAGGTGTTTCTAATACCTCTGATGTATTTTTAAATCTCTTTCCTATTTTATTTTCTTCTCCTGCATGGCCGTAAACCTTATCCAGAGTTTCAAGTAACTCTTTATCACCAGGTGTGAGCAAATGTTTAAGAAGTAATGTCCTCAGCGCTTCGTCCTCTACCAGGTTTAATATTTGCTCATCTGTAGTTACATTGTCTGGTTCAGGCCAAAAACCTTCAGGTCCCATAATACGGTGTTTAACAAGCTCATAACCTACTTCCCTCGAGAGCCTTGCCACTTCAGTCTTTGTTAGCTCAAGCGGTACTATTTGAAATTGCCCGTTTACTTCTTTAACTTCTAAGAGAGCTACAGAACTGCTGGCTCCCCCCAACTTCACATTATGAAGTGCATGGTACAAACTCTTTTCCATAGCGGCTACTTCCACTTCCTTGAGAACCAGATTTTCCACCATATCTTTTGCGTCTTCCAATGAACCATTTCCTATTCCTTTGGGAAGATGAATATGTTTGATAAAGCTTAATACGCCCTGCCCGGGACCAAATGCCAGATTATGTTGAACCAGGAAGAGCTTAATGGTTTTAGTAGTACCATCATCCATACTCAGATTGATCGTGTCTATGAATCTCTGCCTTGGCTCTCCCAATTGATCAAATAAATGACTATGCTTATTATAGAAATTTTTATCTTTCTCCTGGAGAATGAGCTTGACTTTGTTTATACGGAGATGTATTTTTCTTAAGGTAGTTGGTTCGGCCTGTTTTTCACTACCTTGTTGCTTTGTACGTTTTGGTGACATACTAACCCCTTACCGGTTATAATCAATTAGGTCTTGTCTGGTCCCATACTTTTTCCAATTTTCACAATAAAAGTTATAATATAATAAAAATACCTTAGAATTTCTATAATATATTGAGGTTAAAAGTTTCTTTGAGATTGTTCACTTGTTGATATAGAGAAGCAATACCATGACTATTACGTACAAACAGCTAAAAACACTTGAAGAATTAAAATCTTGTGAAAAGGTGCAACTGGCTGTATGGGGATTTGATCTACTCGATACAATACCAGCCAGATTTATGCTTGTGGTCCACAAACATGGTGGATTTGCAATGGGAGCTTTTGATGGAGACTTAATGATAGGTTTCGTATTTGGAGTTGCAGCAATTCATTATGGACGGCCTTCACAACATTCCCATATGATGGCAGTGCTGCCAGAATATCGCGATCAAAGGATTGGCTTTAATTTAAAAAAAGCTCAACGGGAAGATGCCCTGAGTCGCAACATAGACCTCATAACATGGGCATTCGACCCATTACAATCCAGGAATGCCTACCTGAATCTAAACAAACTGGGAGTTATTGCATGTAGTTATGATATAAACCTGTATGGAGAAGAATCATCCAGCGAATTGCATAGTGGCCTTGGCACAGACCGTCTTCTTGCCGAATGGTGGCTTGTTAGTAACAAGGTCAAATCTATTATGGACGGAGATACTCAAGAGGTTATGGAGAAGCAACCTGTAGAAGGTATGAACATAAACAAGACAAGACGTAATGAACAGGGATTACGTCTTCCAGTTGAATCAGATTTGACATTGACAAATGACGTATTGCTGTTGGAAATACCAGATGACATTGAAGAGATAAAAAAGCTCAACATACAGGTGGGGCATCAGTGGCGGGAACACGTTCAGAAAGCGCTTATCCATTACTTTACTACTGGATATTATATTAATTATTTACATATTGAGCGTGAGGACGACGTGCGCCGAATCTATTATGTCCTCGAGCGTCTAACCAAACCGTACAAACCAATGATTCGTGATTGAAAAATCATTTAGTGAAAAAGAATAAATATGACTGGCATTACGAACATTATTTTTGACATCTCGGGTGTTTTTTTGACTTTAGACGAGAAACCAACATTAGAATATTATGCTAAGAAATTAAAAGTTCCTTTTGAGAAAATCAACAAGGTTCATGAACCTTTAGTTAGCGCATATGATACCAATAATATGAAAGGCGATGAATTCTTAAAAGAATTATTTAAGGGTATTAAGAAAAAAGTAGATAAAAATTATTGGAAAAAGAAATTAAGCATGAAAAAACCCAAGCCAGGGATGTTTGAATTCCTGGAAAAGGTAAAGAAAAAATATCCTGCATACTTTGTTACTAATGAAGGTGGCAATTACTGGAAAAGTGTTGACAAAAAATTTAAGATTCATGAAAAGTTTAATGGCGGTATTGCATCATACGAAGTAGGTATTTCAAAACCGGATATTAAGATATTTCGAGCACTCTGTAAGAAATTCAAGTTGCAACCAGAAGAATGTTTGTTTCTAGATGACAAAGAAAAAAACCTGGGTGGTGCCAAGAAACTAGGAATGAAGACATTAGTATTTAAAGATATTGAGTATCTGAAGAAAGAGTTTGATAGATTAGGGATACAATTATCATAAACAGGAATGTTCGGAAAATGCGAAGTAGTACTAAGCGAAGATTGAGTTTTTTCGTCATAGTAGTAATCCTGTTTGTTGCCCTCTTCGAATGTCGTAATGTTGCGGCATGCACGACGATTCTGGTAGGAAAGGAGCTTACGGCCGATGGTTCGGTAATCCTCGGCCACAACGAGGATATGGGGCTTGAGGCTACCGGCCGCCTCTGGTCGCAGCGGGCGCGCAGGTACAAGGAGAATGCTAGCGTCGATGTTCCCTATATCAACCTCCCGCAACCGCATTACACTCATGCGTACTGGGCCTCCGGCAATCCCAAAGGAAGTGCCGGCCTTGGAACCAGCACACAACACCTCCCCTACGATTCTGTACTGGTCGGCATGAATCAGTGGGGTGTGACCATGGCCTGCAATTGGGCGCATTCGAAGGAGGAAGCTGCCCCAAAAAAAGGTATCCGACGCTACGCCATACGGCAGTTGATCCTTGAACGGTCCGAGACAGCCCACGAGGCCGTCGAACTGATCGGTAGCCTCATCGATGAACATGGGCAGGCCGACTGGGGTGGGCTTATCTACATCGTGGCCGACTCGAACGAGGCCTGGGTGGTTGAGACGACGACGCACCATTGGGCTGCACGTCGAGTGCCTGATGACGCCATCTATGCAGTTGCGAATCAGTTTACGATTGGTGACGACTTCGATCTGGCGAGTCAGGACCTTGCTCAATTCGCCGAGACCAGCGGCTGGTATGACCCACGCCAAGGCAAGATCAGTTTTCGCGATGCGTACGGCTTGCCTGAAAAAATGAACCAACCATACGACACCGACCGAGAGGTGCGCATACACAAGCTTCTCGATGGTAAACGGGGATTTATAGAACCTACGGACATCTTTGTTGTTTTGCGAGACCGCTACGAGGGTACCGACAAGTACACGCGTCCGCAACAAACGCCCGTTTGGCGAGAGGACCTCGACAAAAATCCATCCCTGTCCAGAACCATCAGCTCAAATCTCTGCCAGTCGTCTTCGGTGGCGCAGCTTCGGGGACACCTGCCCGTCGAGGTTGGGGCGATCATGTGGTACGCTATAGCCAACCCTGGCTACAGTAACTACGTTCCGATCTACGCCGGTGCCGATCGAGTGCCCGAAGCCTTTAGCTGGCAGGATGGCAAAAGTTCGCCTGATTCGGCCTGGTGGCTTTTCAAGAACCTGCAGCTCGCAGGAGACCGTGACTACGAGAAGTTTTATCCTCTTGTGAAGAATTTCTGGGCTGCTCACCATACCTCGGTGACTGTACGACAACAACACATTGAAGGGAAGGTTCTCTCGCTCGTCCGTGACGGCAGCAAGGATGAGGCTGTTGCGTTGTTACGTACCTTCACCTTCAATCAGGCGCAGGATGCGCTCAATCAGGCACGACATCTTCTCGAACTCGTACAGCCCAGCAGGGAAGAAGCAGAGCTGGCGAGGTAAAGGCGGGCACGCACTAGCGACGTAGAGTTCTGCAAATTACTACAATAAGGATTACGAGAAATTGTGTCTATATTAGGTTAGTTGTTTGATAAAATTACACATTTTTAACTGTATAATGTTAAACCTACCTCATTGCCTCCTTCACATGTACTCTTCTATTTTTATATCACAAAAAATAAGTCTGAAGCAAACAAATCCTTCGAAAACCCTTGCGATATATAACTAACTTATATATATTGGCTGGACGAACTGAAGAAACATAACTCTCATTAATAAATTTTACCATTATGAAAAAATTTGCATTACATTGGCAAATCTTAATAGCCTTAATGCTAGGCATATTATACGGCCTTTATCTGACAGAATATGTGAGCTACATTGGTTGGATGGGTGTTATATTTATGCGTGCACTCAAGTTGTTAATTATACCATTATTGCTTACGTCAATAACCTCCGGTATCGCCAATATCGGCAGCAGCGGCCAACTGGGCAAACTCGGCCTGAAGACTGTCTCCTATTATATGATTACGAGCGTACTTGCAATACTTACCGGTTTGTTAATGGTAAACGTCTTAAAACCCGGCGTGGGTGTAGACCTGGGATTTGTTGAACACGTAGAGGGTCTGGCCGCTGCTAAAGAGTCATTTGGCAGTACATTAATAAACATAATACCTGAAAACATCTTCACGGCATTTGTAGCGAGCAGGATGCTGCCTATTATATTTTTTTCAATCTTATTAGGTATTTTTATTACAAAGATATCAGGAAAACACAAAGAATTTTCTGTCACGGCTGCCAATGCCGGTTTTGAGCTGATGATGAAGATAACGCACTTTATCATCAGGTTTACACCTTATGGTGTATTTGGAATAATTGCAGTGACAGTAGCACGGCAGGCGGGTGACACTGCTGCATTGTTAAACATAGCAAATAGATTGGGCATTTATATGATAGCAGTGCTGTCAGCTCTGTGTATACATGCTATAATTATACTTCCCTTAATCCTGAAACTGTTTGGGAGGATCAATCCATTTACACACTTTCAGGCCCTGACAACTCCATTGCTCACGGCATTTTCAACTTCATCATCATCTGCCACCCTGCCCTCAACACTGGAAGCAGTGGAAAAGAAATCTGGAGTCTCCAACAAGGTAAGCAGCCTTGTTTTGCCCCTTGGGGCAACTATCAATATGGACGGTACAGCATTGTATGAATGTGTAGCGGCTATATTTATAGCTCAGGCATACGGTATAGAGCTGACGTTCCTTCAACAGACTATTGTAGTTATAACGGCATTGCTTGCCTCTATCGGGGCAGCAGGAATTCCAATGGCTGGCCTGGTAATGATTTCGATAATTTTAACGGCTGTTGGTTTGCCATTGGAAGGAGTCGGATTGATAATAGCCGTTGACAGGATACTCGACATGTGCAGGACATCCGTTAACGTATGGAGCGATAGCTGTGGTGCAGTAGTTATTGCCAGGTCTGAAGGTGAAACATTAAACTATAATAAATAATATCGAACTTAGCTCCTCAATTGGAATAAAGGAATATTTGAACTGCCCTTCTCTTAGAAGGGATGGAATAACGGGTTAAAAACTATCATTTTATTATATAACAATCTTCAATCGAAAATCTTCACTTTAATTACCACATAAGCTACCTGTGCGAGCATTCTTACAACTATTTTATGTCATAAAATGGTTGTAAACTTTGGTCAAATCTGAGAAAAAAATTGAAATCATTGTGATATTTTGTTCTAATGCGGCCTCGCCAAAAAACAATTACTTATCATCTTTTCCTACCCTTTGCAGTGAAAAGACTGCTAAATCCTTTTTTTAATCCTTATCTTAAAATGTTTCAATGAATTGGTTTTTAAGTATTGTATTTTAAAATAACTAATTGTTCGGTCGCGCTGCGCGCTCCCGAATACGATAGACTTATAAATTTTTAATGTAGAATTTAAATCTGAAATACATATAAAAAATCTTTTAAGGAAAGGAATAATTATGGATGTAAAAGATATAAAAAAAATAGTAAAAGATGCAGATTCAACAAACCTGTTTTTTACTGATTTGCTTGGCAGACTAATGACTTTAAGCGTAAATCCAGATGATATTTCAGATATACTTGAGGATGGGATTGGGTTTGATGGCAGCTCTATTCCCGGTTTTGCTTCAATTGAAGGTAGTGACAGGATTGCAAAACCAATTAAGGATACTTTTCATTTAATAGAATTTAAGGATGAAAAGATCGGATTTTTTATGTGTGATATATATGATCAACAAAATAAGAGATTTTTAGCGGACCCCAGATTAATGCTGGAACAAGTTTTAACAAGAGCAGAAAAAGATTTTAAAGCTAAATTTTTAGCAGGGGCGGAACATGAATTTTTTTTAATAAAAGAAGATAGTGTTGAAGAATATTTTAAATCAGATCTTGAAGAACGTGTTAAATCTGATAACGCAGGATATTTCCATATAGATCCTTATGATAAAGGAGACAAAGTTCGGAGAGAGATTGTTAATGTCTTAGGGAAAACCGGATTAAAATTTGAAAAAGCACATCATGAAGTATCCGAATCTCAACATGAAATTAATATTGTATGCCAAAATCCTCTTCGAGTAGCGGACGAAACCATATTATTTCACTTCGTAACACGAAAAGTTGCAGCACAATTCGGCTATTATGCTATCTTTATTCCTAAACCATTTAATGGGCAAAATAGAAATGCATTCCATATTCATCTAAGTATGTCTGACCTGAATATGAAAAATATATTCTATGATGCTAATTCTCCGCATTCTTTAAGCCAGACAATGAAACATTTTATCGGAGGACTCTTAAAATATGCAAGAGAGACTTCGATTGTCATGGCTTCATCATTTAATTCATATAAAGCGTACGTTGTTGAAAGAGAGGCTCCAATTGTAAGGAGCTGGGGGCTTACAAATCGAAGTTGTATGGTTCGAATTCCATGGATAAAAAATCCAAATGCTACGCGACTTGAATTGAGATCACCTGATCCTTCCGGAAATGTTTATCTCCAGTTAGCCACTCTTATAGAAATGGGATTGAGAGGAGTTAAAGATAAATTGGAATCTGGGGAACCGGAATCCGAGAGTATATACGAGAAAATCAAGTCTTCAAAAGTATGGGATGATAATTTTCTGCCTAAATCTATGTTTGAAGCTTTAGTTGAAGCAGAGAAAAGTCAGTTCCTAAAAGATATAATGGGAGAATTACGTTACGATAAATATATGGGATTAAAAATTGCGGATTGGGAGGAACATAGAACACATATTACAGTAAGAGAAAGAAGTAAGTATTTTGATATTTAATTAATTTTCTCTATTGTTTTTGGTCTTTACAGAAATCTCCTTCTTTATAATTTTAATCTTCGGGAGACATCAATATTATCTAAATTGAGCGATTTTATATTGTATTTTGCTGTAGCCGCAGGCTTTAGCCTGCGTTTTTCATCATCTGATGGGTTTATGAAAATTTCACGTAAGTTACGCAACCTGAAGGTTGCGGCTACACAAATCATTCAATTTAGATATTATTTTAATTTATATGAATAAGTAAAATTTGAGAGATACAAATGTACGAATTAAAAATGGAATCCTGGCAGGAAGAAGGACAATGGCAGGAACAGATCAAGAATCAGGTCAATACATTAGAAAAACTGAGTCAATACATTGATATTACACCCGATGAAGAGAAGGCAATAAAAACATTAAATATTAGATGGGGCACAACACCATATTATGCATCTCTTATGGATAAGAACAATCCTGATTGTCCGATAAGAAAAATGGTTATCCCTTCAATGAAAGAAAATGAAAACAAATATGGTATTCCAAATTATTTAGTGTTTAAAGAAAATCGAGAAAAAACAGATAGATTTGGAGAAAATGAAAAAAGACCTGATAGTGTTGCAAGGCAGTATGATGACCGGGTTGCGTTTACGGTAACCGATGTATGTGCAAGTTATTGCAGATATTGCTTTAGAAGAGAAGCCATAATTGATCAAGAATTGCATTTACGATTCGATGCTGAAGAAGGATTATGTTGGATTCGAAAACATGAAGAAATTCGCGATGTATTAATAACCGGAGGAGATCCGTTAATGCTATCAGATGACAACATTAAATATTTAATCGATAGCCTTCGAAGTATTCCACATCTTGAAATGATTCGAATTCATACAAAGATGCCAAATACATGTCCTCATCGAATAACAAAAAACCTTCTTGAGATATTAGGACGTGAACATGATATTCCAATCTGGATGAACGTTCATATTAATCATCCAAAAGAGATTACAGATAAAACAAAAAAAGTGATTTGGGATATAATCCGTGCTGGCATCAACGTGGGAAATCAAGGCGTTGTGTTGAAGGGCATCAATGACGATGTCGATACCTTCCGAAAACTTCATCAAAAGCTTTTATCTGTTCGTATAAGACCGTATTACATGTTTCATTGCCAACTGGCACGCGGAGTAGATCACTTTAGAGCACCTGTAGAAAAAGGTGCGGAATTAATTAGAGATGGAATTCGCGGCCACACAACTGGATTGGCACAACCAATGTATGTTGTTGCTACGAATTTTGGGAAGATTCCATTAATGCCGGACTATTATATTCTGGGAAACGGTGGGACGAAGTATAAATTACAAAGTTATAAAAAGGACATAACTTCTATTCCACATATCCCTGAATAATATTTAGTAGGGGCGTACCCACCTTGACCTATTCGGGCGTATGGCCATACGCACCTACAATACAAGGCAGAGACTCTTTGCTCCCAATGGTCTCTCAGGATGACAAAATGTCGCTGTAGTGTTAATTTTTTTATCACTGGAATATGGTCTTAATTCATGCCTTCAGACACCTTTTTACCCATAATTCGCGTTTCCGGGAGTAACTACGATATTGGTTTGCAAATTGGAAAAAAATTTCGAGACCGTATTAATTCTGCTCTTGCTTCAAGTACAATCTTTAAATTAAATAAAACCAAGGATCAAAAACAGCCGGAATGGTTAGAACGTTTATACAACCAGGCCAATGAGAAATTTCCTCAATATATTCAAGAAATAAAGGGAATCGCAGACGGAGCCGGAATAAACTTCAGGGATGCCTTAATCCATAATTTTCGGCACTCCTTAACAATAATTGACGGTTGCGCAACCGTTGTATTTAAATCACCACAGAAAATAATAATGGGACACAATGAAGATTACGAGCCTACTATTGGTGAAAATTCTTATATAACTATTGCTCATTTAGAAAATAATACAAAATTCCTGGCATTTACAAATGCAGGAAGCCTTCCCGGCAATGCCTGGGGATTTAATTCGCATGGGCTTGTTTTTGCTTTAGATTCTCTCGCACCCATCCCAAGCCTGAACCCGGACATGAATCCGGATTTTGGTTTTCCGAGGTTATTTTTAGATCGATACGTCCTGGAATCACAAACATTAAAAGAAGCTACCCAGCGGACCCGGATGTATTCTCCACGCTCTGGGATTATTTCTTATACCATTATATCAATGAAGGAATTTCGAGGAATAAATATTGAAACAACATTAACCGATATAACATTGACTGAAATTAATGATGTTTTCTACCATGTTAATCACTATACTTCAGAAACATATAAACATTTATCCCTGAATGCGGAAGTGGGAACGTCTCAGGAAAGATATGAGAGGGGTATGGAATTACTGAAGGTTATACCATTTACTAAAGAAGGAATCATCCAGATGATGTCTGATGAGATTCTTCATTTTGATAATCGAATGGATGATGTGGAAGGGTTATTAACTACAATTTGCACTCCGATCTTTGAGATCTCAGCAAATTCAATTAACCTACAAGTATATCCACAAAGTCTTAGTGAAAAAGAAAAAATGCTATTTTCACTTGATTCTCTCAATCTATAAACACTCACTTAATTCACACTTTTGTAATCTTTCTTTAAATAGAATGCAAGAGTTGACAAGCTCCTATTCACGATATAACTTTCAAAATAATCTCCTGGATCTAGTTTATTCTTCTTGGCATCTTGATAAGCCTTTAAAAACCTATCCTGATGCTTCGCATTTAGATTAAAAAATTTCTGCTTATCAGTCTTACACTTATATTCAAAAATCCACTTTTCACCCTTATTTTCAATATTGGCACTAAGTGAGACAGAATATATAAAATCTCTACCTGAAGGTTTGCTTTCTAAAATAATATAAACATTCAGAGCAGGTGCATCTTCTGCAAAAAGTGTTTTGTTCTCTATGTCGCCCAAGCGCCGATCGATTTCCTCTTTAAGGAGTTCTTTTACTTCATTTACATTAATTTGCACTCCTTGAACGGTGTTCTCAAGTTTTAATGACACCTTAAGTGCTTCCAAACCTTTTAGAGCGTTCACATTCCTGGATCCGCGTAATATCATCACACCTTCTTCTTTTGCAAAAAGAACGTTAGGTAACAAAACGAACACAAATAAAAAAAGAAAACATCTTTTCATAATTACACCTTTCCAGAGAAAATATTGACTTTATAATTAGTAGATTTACTTTTTAACACACTAACACCTTTTTGAATCATTATTTTGTCAATGACTTAACTGTTGGCCCAAGGTTGCGTTACAGTTCATTTGAATTTATCATATTTCTTCCCTTATATTATTATGCTAAAACACATTTTAAGTCTTAAAAGTTCCCACATTGTTAGCTTAAGACATGCGCGGAAATAGAATGATATTTATTATTTATCTTATTTATTTGGTCAAGTAATGACCTCGCGGCCAAAGAGGCCATTAGAATTACTCGCCGTGATTCTCTGACGGTATATAATAATATAAATGTTCATCTCGATAGATAATGACTCTATCCGGATTACCTTTATAAAGTTGTTTTGCCAGGTTATGAGGGAAAAAAACAGTATCTACCTCAACAATATCTTCTGCGAAACGATGCAGAAATCTGGCAACTGATAATCCGCATGTAAAACCAATTGCATGTGTACTAAACGACCCTTTAGGGTGTGAACGTTTGGTGCCATATCTAAGAATGGTCCATAGTTCTTCTGCTTCACCATCCGGAATATTAAACTCAAAAATTTCAACAGCATGTGTGTTAATAAGTTTTCGCCAGGCCAGATATTGATTAATGGTCGGCACTTCTTCGCTAATCACATCATTCCGACGTGCCGAATCCATATAAGGTGGGGCGGCAAAACTCCTGTTCCGACGTGCCTCCGGACCCAAATAACGAACATGTTTGGCAAAAGCGCCTGCCGGGTCCCAGAAGAGAGGGCCTTTTGTCCGGCAGTATAATCGTAAAGCCGTATGCTTACAAGACGTCCTGTGATACATAACCATTACATGAAGTTTTGCCTGTTCAAGATTATCTTCAAGACTTTTTTCATTACATTCGTGGGCATTCCAGGTCGTGGGTAACACAGGAGGATATGAACGATGGAAACAACAGCCGGCATAAAGGCTGATTCCGAGAATAAATAAGACAATTGAGATATTTTTTTTAAGCATCAAACATTAGAGGGGCGTAATAAATAGGTGCTGCCTGCCCGACGGTTTGTTTGGCGGGTGCGTCCTATTCTTTTCTCTGCCTCCCTCTTACCTATAGTGCCCGCATAAAGGCCACCAGGTCTTTTTTCTGTTGAGCCGTCAGTTTAAGTCCCTGGATCAGGTTGAAAAATTCCACCGTATCTTCCAGCGTCAGACACCGCCCGTCGTGCATGTATGGAGGGGAGTCCTTGATCCCGCGCAGGGCAAAGGTCTTTATCAGGCCCTCGGCACGCCCATCGTAGAAGCGCTCTGCCTGCAGGTCGTGAGCAAGGTTATCGGTATAGTATGGGGCCGGATGACATTGTGAACATGACGCTGCAAAGATCTGTTCACCACGCAGCTCGGATTCGGTGGCCTTGTCCGGATTAAGGTGACCATAAATATCCAGCTTTGGTGCCGGAGGAAAGGCGATCATGTTCTGCATGGCAGCCATTGCCGCAATCTCCTCACGCGTGAAACGACGTGCACCTTTTTTAAAAGCGATTACGGGATCACCATCAAAATAAGCGGTCTTTGCCTCAACCTCGCTGAAATCCTCGAGCGACCTCAAGGCACGCTTGGAACCGAAAAAGTGCTGGATATTTACACCGCGCAGGCTGACTGTATCTATACGGAAACGCGTATCCTGAGGCCTGTTGTCAGGATTGAGGTGAAAGACTCCGCTGGTATGACCGTTGACGTGACACGTAAGGCATGAGACTACATCCTGCGCCTTGTCTGCCTTGCGGTCTTCCGTTACGTTGAACTGCTGTTGAGCAACCGGCGTGACCAGCAGGCGCATGCCTTCCAGCTGAAACGGAGTGAATATACCGTTAAACTTCTCGTAATAGTTGCTGATGGTGATCTCTTCTCCACCGGATACGTCTCCCAGATCCGGCCGGGAGATCAGGTACAGCGGCGGTGGAAATTCCGGCAGATATGCTTCCGGCAGGTCAAAGTCTACGTCAAAGCGGACAAGTTCCGGGTGTGTTTCGAGTTGCATCTGCGGCACCACCATTCCACCGGTGGCGTGCTTGACATGCGGCAGTGGAGGATATGGGAATACACCCTGCTTCTTGATCTCATCAGGTTGCATTGTACCCAGACTCTCCCACGTCAGGTCTTTCTTTAACTTTGCTGTCGGACCTACGGGAAGCGGTTTGCCTCCTGACATCCTGGCGTCCGGATCAGTCCGACCTGACATATCATACCGCTCATTGAGCAGGGCCATATGTTTGCTGATTACGTCCGGCTTCTCCCCGATATCCCGTTCTCTGACAGACGCGAATGTTTCAGTAACCATTACGGGCGCATAACTGGACTCCTGTTTGTCCATTTTTTTCTTGTTCATCTCCTCCGCGTGCACCACGCTGAGAACCATCAGCATCATAGCAAATAATGACACCAACAGAGTACTCTTCAATGTTATGTTTTTCATGGCTCACTCCTTTCTTATTAAAATGGCAAGGTCATATCTCACAACTATATTGCGGCAGGAAGTTTTATCAGCACCACACTATTGTGGTATAGTTTTCAGGTTATTTGGAATGAATAAGACTGATTATTAATGCTAAATCTATATATTATTGAAGTCAAGGAAAAAGAGATGGCTAGGAATGGGGGCGGGATCCCCTTTTACTTGTCCAACCCAGACCGGCTTAGACCTAAAGAAAAACCAATTCCTTAAGTAATCAACTCAGAAGCCGATAATTAAATAAACGAAATAATATAGAAATTCTGAAGAAATTTAGAAAAAAGGAAGTACTGAGAACATAATGACTGATATTCAAAGAGGAAATAATTTTAAGCAAATATTTGGTATTTTTATTGTTTATTCAATATATGTTTTTCTTGGTAGTACCGCATTAGTTTTTTTCCATAGATTATGGAATACTACAGTAGGAAATCTAATTATATTTATGAGTCCGTATATTATCATTACAGCCATAAATTATGGTTATCACTTCTGGGGAAATAAACATCAGGGTCCCCGGAATTGCCTGATGTCATGGCTGACCCTTTTTTGATAGTCATTCCTGACAGAAGGGATTGGAATATTTTTCCACTCCCACTGTGGTCATGGGGCCATGGGCAGGAAATACCAGGGTCTCATCCGGCAAGGTAAAGATATGTTTGCGGATGTGCGTAATCTGACATTGTGCCGCTTTTGTTGAACCTGTCCCGCCGACCGAACCGCAAAAAAGAGAATCACCCGTAAACACACAACCTGACCCATAAAACGAAATTCCATGTGGGGTATGGCCCGGTGTGGAAAGTGCCTCAAATCTCAAATGCCCGACCTCGAGCATTTCACCACCCCGTAACTGATGTTCAGCGGCACTGACTTCTCCCTGACCGGCATAACCCCGGACTGTGTAGCGGCGATTGAATTCCTGCAGTCCTTCGGTATGATCCCAATGGCCATGCGTAAAAAAGAGATAATTGAGCAGGATCTTCCGCTCATGGATAAATGCCTCTATTTCAGCACTAAAACCGCCCGGGTCAATAAAAACCCCGATTCGGGTCTCGGGGTCCGCCACCAGATAACCGTTGATTCCGAAACTCCCCACGGTAAAACGCCTGAATATCAGATTGGTCATCATGATACTAAACAATTTTATAATTCAGATGTGCCATCAACCTTAAGATGGCACATCATAAAGTTGATGGAAAATACGCGGCCTACTCATAGCGAATCTCCTCCAGATTAGCTGCCTGATTGATATCGGTATCAATCCACTTCGTATCTATTAAACGGGCCTTATGAAATACCGCATCGTCGAGCGTACAACTCTCAAAACTACACCGAATAAAGGTTGCCGCCCTGAAGATAGCCTTTTGCAAACGGCACCCTACAAACTGAGTATCAATAAAGACTGAGGAGGGGAAACGGACAAAAAAGTAATCTTCCTGCTCAAACCGGCAGGAATGCCACCAGGAACCGCTAAAGGAGACCTCACTTAAGCGGGATCCCCGGAGTTCACAGTCGTAAAAGGTGGATAAGCCAAAGGAACTTAGTTTACCGACCGTCTTTTCAAACTTACATCTGGAAAAATGACTCTCGGTAAGAAAGGAATCCCGAACCTGTAAATTTTCCCAGTGACAATCCTCATAATACCCCTTATCGCAAAGGACATGATCAATGGAAAAATTCTGCAAGCGGGTATCCTGTGCTCGTTGATAACGGCAGCTTCCATCCCGCAACTTGAAGGACTTAATCGTACTACCTATCAGGCACCTGCCGGAAAAGTCCTCTTGCATCAGATCACTGTCCGGGAGGGTTTCCTGAATAAATATCTTTCTTTTCGGGTCTGATTCCATTTGATAAATCTTAAGTAGCCTTGTGTTACAAATAACATTTGTTATAAATATAAGTCAATCTACTTCATAGCTTGCTTTTCCACTTTTATAAAATATTTGACAAGTTTCAAGCTTTACTAAAAACAAAGACCCTCAATTGTTATCTTCTTGTGATTCAAAGGAGTTTTTAAATCGGAGAACAACACACCTGCTTTTTATTTTTCTTGGGTTATATGATGTGGAACACTTGGTATAGTTCCTCAGGTAATTCTTGGCATGATAAAGTTAGAGCTTTTGTATTCTCATAAGCCAATTAAATAGGTATGGTGTCCCCCGATTGAAACAATCTTTTGTATGAAATATTCCAATAAATGATGAGTTTCCATAAATATGGGAGGTTTCCCGTTCATTAATCTCTGGAAATGCTCTTCGTCATTCTCACTTCAACTTGACAAAAAATTCCTGGAGAATCTTGCGGACATTCCAAACTACACTCCTGAAAGATTCAAGAATATCAAGGTAAATAGGAGCAGACTTTGGCATACACACACCAGCTATAAGCCTCTCCTCGTGAAAGGTGGCATATTCATCTGCAAGTTCACATAATCTCTTTCCATTCTCATCCATATGTTTAGCCAGATCGCCATTGCTTGTGCTGATACAGTTACTCACGGACTTCAACAGTACCAGTGTTTCATCAAATAATTTGTACGCCTCTTTTACAGATTTATCCGAAAACAAAGCATCTTCTCTTATCTTTTTCTTTGTAGCATTAAACAACTTATTCAATCCTTTTCCTACCCTATCGAAGTGTTCTGGAAGCGGGATAAAATGTTTGATATCCTCATTAGATCTTTCTCTAAGAATGGATTTAAGTAGACACTCAGAGTCTTTATAAAGCTTTTCTTCAACCTCTTCTACTTTCCCTATAGAACTCAAATTATGTTTCCTAAATCCCTCATAAATCATCTCAAGCATCTCTTTTGTATGATTAATCATTCCTAAAGTATCATTCTTTATTTCATCGTGACTGGCCATTCTAAATCACCTCCTTATTTTTAATTAAAGACTCCTTGTCCAACTTTACACCGGTTAATAGGGGGTTGTTTACCCCCATAGCTTCCTTGCGTAAGCTAGGAATGGGGGCGTCCGCCGGGCTTTTTGGAGGATCCCTATTAACTCTGTTTACATCGTTCATCCTTTTCCAATATCTCGAATGGTTAGAATAATGGCTATCATAGTTGCTAGTGTGAGTGTAGATATATATAATACCATTATTAAATCAAATTCACAAAAAAAACATATTGCAATTACCATAATAAATATTATGGCAATGGGAACAACTATATACTTCAATTCCCTTTTCCTTCATTTGTGCTATAACTATTCAGCCTTCGCACCTTGAATAAAATCATCCGGGTTAATAGGGGCAACCCCAATACTGTTCGGCACGTTGTTTTTAGTTTTCTCTTTTGTATAGAGCATAAATATATGGCCTTGGGTCACCATAAGGATTTATGTACGTATAGTCAAAATGTGAAACAAGCTTGAACGATGAGCCCAATCTTTCTGATAATTCTTCGATGGAATACCTATGAAGAGTTAAGCCGGCGCATTTTGGCGCACCTGTCCTTGAAAATTCGGCAAACATGGCGTGGCCACCTGCTTTCAAGGTTGATTTTATATTTTCAAAGTATCCCTCAATATCATCTTCATCTGTTAGAAAATGTAAAACGGCCCTATCGATCCATATGTCGACATCCGGTATTGTACCCTGGACTGGTTGGGCGATGTCCTGGCAAAGCCAATCAATTTCTCTACCCTCGTCATTTAGCCTCCCTTTGACTCGGTTTAGAGCCTCAATGCTAATATCATTGAGAACTAATTTTACGCCCCTGGACAGAAGTTCTTCAACCAAAACTGAAGTGCCAGCTCCAGGGAGGAATACCGTAGATTTTTCCCAGTCTGGAATTTGATTCAATAATTCCAGTGTTTGGGATAAGTTCTTTTCATACCATCCTAACTTTGAATCTTCTGTATTGGAAAATATTGTATCCCAATGCTTACTACTCGATTTCATAATTTTTCCTTTATCTTTAGAATGGCTAACACGTTATTATATAGTTGCTGTATAGTAACGAATTTTATAAAATATTTGACAAATTTCAAGCCTTTACTAAAAACAAAGACCCGCTGTTGTTTTCTCTTGATTCTATCAATTATTAAAGATTTCCAATTCTACACCCCTCTAATGGAGGAGTGTAATAAACAGGGCGCTGTTTACCCGACGATCTTTTTGGCGGGTCCCTTTTATTCCCTAGGCAATTTGAGGAAAAGTCGATATATAAAAAAAGCCTGATGTACCAATATGGTGCATCAGGCTAATTTCCCACCTTTCCCATACACATACTCCTTCCCTTTTTCATCAGGTTAAAGAAGTAATAATACGGTAACATTTCAAAGACTACGTCGCCCTTTATATCTTTATATACTTTTCAATTTTTGCTGCACGGGTCTTTTTTTAATGTTACTGATAGTTTCAAAGAACCATTAGAGAAGGGCTAAGAGCAGTTTAAAGGTACCTAAACCATACGTAGTTGCTACGTATATTTTGTACCCTGAGGAACATTTAACCTCATAAACTTTCTCAGTCCCTCTCTAAAATTATTATACCGCATTAAATCATTTTTCACAAGTAGTAATAAATAGGGCGCTATTGTACTAGCTCAATAATAAAACAACTAGCTTTAAGTTTTAAATGATTGAAAAACAGGGATATTGTAGTATAAATGTGATACATGAGCCCGGTACATCAACATTCAGTCCTGTTAAGAATGGATATGCTTTTCATAAAGTAATAATGTAGATAAGAACTTTGGAAAGGGAGATTATAAGATGGGGCGAAAAATTAGTCTGGCTGCTATTCGTGAAATTCACAAGGAGCATGAAAGATGGAGAATTACTGGTGGAAGAGAAGGACGTTGTGCCAACCTGAGTGATGTAAAAATGAGTGGTGTAAAACTTTCTGAAATCAACTTGAGTGAAGCCGACCTGAGTGGTATCGACCTGAGTAGTGCCAACATGTGGGGCATAAAACTGAGGGGTACCAATCTGAAGGGTGCCAACCTGAGGGGTGTCTTCCTGATGAATAGTGCTGACCTGTGTGGGGCCGACCTGAGTAATGCTGACCTGACTAAAGCCATCCTGTTTAATGCCGGGAGTGGAGCCAACCTGAGTGGAGCCAACCTGAGTGGAGCCAACCTGAGTAAAGCTAAGCTGATTAAGGCCAACCTGTTTAATGCCAACCTGAGTAATGCCTACCTGTTTAAAGCCAACCTGAATGAAGCCAACCTGAGAGATGCCAACCTGAAGGATGCCGTCCTGTGGGGTGCCAACCTGAGGGGTGCACTGTATTTAACCATTGAGCAGCTTTCCGAGGCAAAAACATTATATAAATCAAAATTAGACTTTGAACTTATGGAACAAGTAAAAGCAAAATATCCTCATCTTCTTGAAAAGCCAAAGCCTACTTAAACAGGCGCTGATTGCCCCCATAGCCCCGCATCTTGCTTTCAGCAAGAAAGCAGCGGGGGCGGTCCCTATTTTTTATTCCTTAAAAAACGGAAGAACCAAAATTAACAGATGATAGTAAAAACGAATTCAAAGAAAAACGTGAATCCAGAAAGGAGATAAGAATGGCAGAAGGAAAAGGGACTAATATTCCATCTGGCGCTGATATTAAAGGGACAATCAAATTTGGCGAAGCCATGAGGATTGATGGAAACTTTGAAGGAGAACTGATAACTGATAACGGAGATCTCGTTGTCGGCAAGACCGGCAGTGTTAAGGCAAACATTAGGGTGCGACGTGCCGTTATTGAAGGTCGTGTGGATGGAGATATTAAAGCGTCTGGTAAAGTGGAGCTTAAGCAAAAAGCGCATCTCAACGGTAATCTGCAAGCAAAAGAATTAGTTGTCGAAGAAGGGGTTGTTTTTATTGGGAAATGTAAGGTGAATCCATAAGGCAAATCTGGTGTCACATCTTGGTTCTGGATACCGCTAATCCTATTCCAAAGAAATAGTGTTTATGTCATACTATAACTGTTCAGCCTTCGCACCTTGAATAAAATCATCCGGGTTAATAGGGGGTTGCCCTATTTGCTTAATTATATTATTATTCAATTCGTAAACCCGTTGGGGGTTTAGGGGGAGTTGTGTCAGCTGGTTCTTCACTCTCGGTTGAACGGTTAGTCCCCAGAATTTCTAGCTTTTTTTGTTTCGCAAGACTCAGACTGGTTTTTGTTGATTTTGTGTGTGGGTGATCATTGCCTAATTTCACATGTAAAACTGATAACGCCTTCTCATAATACTCAATCGCCTTGTCGTATTCACCTTTTGCAAACCAGGCATTCCCCAGGTTGTTCCAATAAATAGCAACTTGTGGATGATCTTCACCAAAGGTCTTTAGATCAGACTTTAGCGCCTTCTCAAAATACTCAATCGCCTTGTCATATTCACCTCTTGCGTACCAGGTATTTCCCAGGTTGTTCCAATAAATAGCAACTTTTGGGTGATCTTCGCCAAAGGTCTTTAAATCAGATTTTAGCGCCTTCTCATAATACTCAATCGCCTTGTCGTATTCACCCTTTGCATACCAAGTACCCCCCAGGTTGTTCCAATAAATAGCAACTTGTGGATGATCTTCACCAAAGGTCTTTAGATCAGACTTTAGCGCCCTCTCATAATACTCAATCGCCTTGTCATATTCACCTCTTGCGTACCAGGTATTTCCCAGGTTGTTCCTATAAATAGCAACTTGTGGATGATCTTCACCAAAGGTCTTTAAACCAGACTTCAACGCCTTCTCAAAATACTCAATCGCCTTGTCGTAGCGAGCTTTTGCTCGCCAGGCTTCTCCAAGGTTGTTCCTATAAATAGCAACTTGTGGATGATCTTCGCCAAAGGTCTTTAAACCAGACTTCAACGCCTTCTCAAAATACTCAATCGCCTTGTCGTAGCGACCTCTTGCGTGCCAGGCATTTCCCAGGTTGTTCCTATAAATAGCAACTTGTGGATGATCTTCGCCAAAGGTCTTTAGATCAGACTTTAGCGCCCTCTCAAGATAATCAATCGCCTTGTCATATTGAGCTAATGTGTAGAATGATTTACCTACTTCATTTAAATAGATTGAGTTGTCAGGGGCAAGTCTTACGGCGTCCAGATAAGCATCTAATGCCTTCGAGAAATCCAATTCAACAAAATATACATTACCAAGGTTATAGACCGTCTTGGCGTGTTCTTTCTCTTTTTCCTTTTCTTCCTCTCGCAGTGTTTCAAAAAGCTCCCTGGCTTTCTCATAATCACCTGTTTTAGAAGCAACCAAGGCCTCTTCAGCACGCTTATCTTTAACTGTGTACTTTTTCAATTCCTCTGTGAGTTCTTGAATCTTCTTTTCTCGTTCATCTATAAGTTGCTGTTTCGGTTCGATGCCTTTTTTTATTAACTGAATTATTGTCTCTGTATTTTTAAGGGTGGCTTCCTCTCTTACACGCGCCTCTGGGTCTATCTCCTTTTTTATTATGGTAGTTCCGGGAGAATCAATAACTTGGATACTGTCATCACCCTTTATGCTTGGTCCTTGGGAAGGAGGACTTGGCCATAATGCCAAAACAATAGAAACAATAATACCGATAATACCAAGGATTATAAGTGTCAACCATTGCCAGACATAGTCTTTCATCCAATTTGGCCAATTCAATTGTATCTCCTGTTAAAAAAAAGAGGCATGTTTAATTTGTATAGTAACGAATTTTATAAAATATTTGACAGATTTCAAGCCTTTACTAAAAACAAAGACCTTAAAGAGACAAAACCCCTTCCTTATTTTAATCTGGATTGATATACTTTGATCACCCCGCCTAACAAACTGGCGGGCAGGTGCGCTCTAAGTGGTGAAATATTCTTTTTCAGGAGAATGATATCAAGATTGAACGACTGGAAATTCGGGAAATTAACCTGCCACTCGTACATTTCTTTGAAACGAGTTTCGGCAGAACTGAAAGGCGTCGCATACTCTTAACAAAGGTCTTTTGCAATGGAGCTGTTGGCTATGGTGAATGTACAGCAGGCGAAGCCCCATTATTTTCTCATGAGACTATTGATACTGCCTGGATTATGATAAAAGAGACATTAGCCTCAATCATAATCGGACGAAATTGGGCTGCACCTTCAGAAGTCAGTCAATGGTTTCAACCGATTCGGGGCCACCAGATGGCACGTGCAGCAATAGAAAATGCCTGTTGGGACTTAACTGCCAGGGTCAGGAATATACCCCTTTACAAATTACTGGGTGGTACACTAAAGAAAATTCCATGTGGTGTCTCTATCGGAATACAGGATAGTCCTGAACAACTGTTGGAGAAGATCAAAACAGAAGTCGATGCCGGTTACCGACGGATAAAGATTAAGATTAAACCGGGTTGGGATTATGATATTCTCAGACTGGTTCGTCGGCACTATCCGGATATACAACTTTCTGTGGACGCTAATTCGGCGTATACTCTTGCTGACATCGACCTGCTAAAATGCCTTGATGAATTTAATCTCCTTATGATTGAACAGCCATTGAGTTACGACGATATTATTGATCATTCTGAATTGCAAAAACAGATAAAGACAGCCATATGCCTCGACGAACCGATTACATCCCTAGATAAAGCGCGCAAGGCCATCAAGATGAAGAGTTGTCTGATCATCAACCTGAAGTTAGGGCGTGTGGGTGGCTTCAGTGAAGCCATCAAGATTCATGATTATTGTTACGAACGTAATGTCCCCGTATGGTGTGGTGGTATGCTGGAGGCAGGCATTGGTCGGTCCCACAACATAGCAATGTCAACACTTCCGGGTTTCAGAATACCTGGTGACGTATCGGCAAGTAAGCGTTATTATAAAGAAGATATTATAGAACCACCCGTAACCGTTAATGAAGAAGGGTTTATCAATGTACCACAGGTGTCAGGTACAGGATATGAACCAAGAGAGGACTATATTGAAAGAATCACTGTGCGGAAAGAGGTATTTTCTGTATAAGATGTGGTTATATGGGAACCAAATAAAATATTTAATGACAATTAATCCTAGATTCCTGCTTTTGCAGGAATGACAAAAATGTTAACATAAAGTGAGCGATTTATGTAGCCGCAACCTTCAGGTTGCGTAACTTGCGTGAAATTGTCGTAAACCCATCCAATGATGAAAAACGCAGATAAAAGTTCGCCAAGGCGAATCTGCCTTAGGCACGACCTGCGGCTACAACAGTTTTACCAAACAAATCGCTCAATTTAGGTTAAACGTAAATGGTGTTAGACATTAATTTAAAAACATAGAAAAATATATTATGCAACATTATTCTTCTCTAAACCCAAAACTCGTAAAATGGATCAGGCTTCTGATTATCCTGATATGTGTATGGTTAGTTGCCGATTTTCTCGGCCTTAAGCCCTTAAGGTTCTTGCGGCCACGAGTGGAAATGAGGCCGGTGACCCAGGCAACGGGTGATTTAGGAGCAGATGAAAAGGCCAATATAGAAATCTTTGAAAAGGTCTCTCCATCTGTCACCTACATAACCAACAAGAGGTTTCAACGGGATTTATTTTCCTTCAATGTTATGGAGATACCTCAAGGAACAGGTTCGGGCTTCTTGTGGGATGATAAGGGTCACATAGTGACAAATTTTCATGTTATCTACCAGGCTGACGAGGTCGAAGTCAGGATGCAAGACGGAAAGAGTTACGATGCTGATCTGGTAGGAGCAGATCCCGACCACGACCTGGCTGTTTTGCGAATTAATGCCTTGAACCTTAACATACCACCCTTAATGATTGGAAGCTCTAAAGATTTACGGGTGGGACAAAAGGTAGTGGCTATTGGGAACCCTTTTGGATTGGATTCCACCTTGACGACTGGTGTTATTAGCGCTCTGGGCAGGACTATTCAGTCCATGACCAAGCGATACATTCATGACGTGATCCAAACCGATGCGGCCATAAATCCGGGAAATTCCGGGGGGCCGCTCCTGGATTCATTCGGCAGGTTAATAGGCATAAACACCGCCATTATCAGCCCCACTGGTGTGTATTCGGGAGTCGGTTTCGCAGTACCGGTAGACACCGTCAATCGGATTGTTACAAAATTGATTAACTATGGAAAGGTAGGGCGTCCCGGACTTGGCGTTTCGCTGATCCCTGACAATATAATGGCAAGATTGGGAATGGAAGGAGTTGGTATACTTGAGGTACACAGAGGAAGTTCTGCGGAAGAGGCTGGATTAAAGGAAGTAAAAAGATTGCGAGATGGACAAATTGAAATAGGAGACGTGATAACTGGATGTGATGGTTCTCCAATAAAAAAGAGTTCCGACCTTATCAAAATTCTTGATAGACACGAAGTTGGGGATGAAGTAGAATTGACTATCCTAAGGGAAGGCAGGAAAAAGTTAATCCGTATTATTCTTCAGATTGTTGGTTGAGATTTTATCCGCCTTCGCAGAAGACCACGGGCTTTCCGTGGATGCCCGCCCTCCGTCCATCCGTCGCCTTCAGGCTAAGGAGGACTACGGAGGATGGAAATGCGAAGTGGATACCCTCCGAAGGAGGGTTACCTTATTGCTTCGGCGGATTTCGCCGTACTATTGGTACCACGGGCTTCACCAGTGGGGCTCCATAATTATCTTTTTGAGGAAATTTTATGTCTAATATTAAGGACAAAACAAGGGATTACTTAGATACAGTTAAAACGGTCTCTATTGCTACCTGTAAGGATAATAAACCTTCATGCCGAATCATGGAAATTCAAAAGGTTGAAGACGATCTGAAGATATGGTTTGTCTCCCACAAGAGTTCTCCAAAGGTTGAACATGTTAACATAAACAGTAATGCTTGCATTGTCTCCTTTAACAGCGAAACATCCAGAGATATCAGGCTTTTCGGGAAGTTAGAAGCCTTTGAAGATATGGAGACAAAGAAATGTATATGGAAAGATGAACTTGCCTCATATTTTCAGGGTGGCATAAACGACCCGGAGTTAATTGTTTTAAAGTTTTTACCTGAAAGAATCGAATTTAGGGATATGAAGTCTGGCGGTATATTGCCAGAAGTTGAATGTCTGTAAAAGAAGTCTTCCGGTAACGTAATTTATTCGTAACATCAGGCTTCTTATAAGGGGTACTATCGACATGGCACTCTTTCTCGTTCAGCACGGCAAGAGCCTGTCAAAAGATATAGATCCAGAGCAGGATCTTTCAAAGGAAGGAATCCTGGAAGTAGAGCGAATCGCAAATACTGCCAGACGTAATGGAATACGTATTTCACGCATCGAACATAGTGGAAAAAAAAGGGCTCAACGGACGGCAGAGATTTTTGCAGCTGCCCTGAATCCCAGGGACGGTGTTCAAGAACGTAGCGGATTGAAACCTCTGGATGATGTGACGGCCATTGCTGATCAAATAAGTAGTAAAGATAACCTCATGCTCGTGGGTCATCTTCCATTTATGGAAAGGCTGACCTCTTACCTGATAACGGGATCAACGGATAAGCCTGTTTTCAAATTCCAGAATGGCGGTATCCTGTGCATGGATCAGGATATGGATACGCACACATGGTTTATTAAGTGGGCACTGATGCCGTACATAGAATAGACGGCACTTAGTCTCCAGAATGGAAACACAGGAAATCACAATTTCCTGAAAATGCACTCCCATTCCCCTTATTTGTTTTCAAAATCCAATACTACATCCAGGGACCAAAATAGTCGATGTGGTATATGTCTATAATTATCCAGAAGAGCTTTGTCCATGCTGTCGTAATCCTGCGCAGCTTATCAGGATCATTCTTCAATTCCTCAGCAAAGAGATTAAACAAATACTGATGTATATAACCCCATAGTGCTAAATTCAATCTTATTGGTACGTACATATCTTCATTTCCGAAGATTGGAACATGTACAGCGCCAACCCAGCGGACGTAATTCCAGAACTCCTCGTCCCATTTACATTCCAATATCTTAACCAGAAATTTTTGTTGTCTCGCCCTTCTAAGGTCAACATATTCTTTGGCTATTTTCCCGCTATCATCTCTAAACCATTTGGAGAGCCACGGATCGTTCACTAACTTTTCATAATAAATGTGATCAAGGATTGCCTTAAGGTTTGCCGCTATAATTTCCCTAGATTCCTTGATGGCTTCTGTATCCTTATCCGTGAAGCCCAAACACTGAGCCATATACTCGTAACGCTTCACTATGTCAAGACTGGTATCCCTGTAAAGATTCCAGGCTTTGTTAAATTCTGGAACGTCCAGGACAGGATTATGCTTACCAGCGGCACTCTTCTTCTTTGTCTCCATTGGGAATGCCTTCATATATGCATCCGACATTATTGACATAATACTTTTATTCTCCTTTCTCAAAAATACCTACAATATTTCTCACATTATCTCAAGACACATTTTATTATTACCAGTTGTTCCCTATCAAGAACTGCGGTGAGATAACGCAGTACTTAAATCAACCTATTCTATAAAAATTATTAAACAACAATCATTACAGTTTGTCAATAATAAACTATTTTAAATAAATTCTCAGACCAAGTGTAGCTTAACGGATAATTTCCACAAATTTTTATTTTTTCAATGCCTTCTAAGAATCAGGAAAAAAGTTGTATTATCTTTATTGTTTTACTATTATTTTACCTCTTCAGGCATCTTCGCCAAAAGCATAGCTAAGTTATGCTTAAGGGAATTCCTTCAGTATCAAGTGGAAAACCCCCTCTCAATCCCCTCCTTCTCAAGGAGGGGATAAAGGGGTGGTCATAAAATCCAATAGAGTTCCACTTGATATTGAGCAATTACGCATAATGTATATTTTTGAAAGGAGAGGTTGAACCAATGACTGCAAAATTAATCAAAGGTACTGAAATCCGTGAACAGATACTAGAGGAGATTACAGCTGAAGTAGCAGAAATAAAGAAAAAACACGGGGTTGTACCCGGACTCGTAACTATCCTGGTTGGTGAAAGCCCTGCTTCCATGTCTTATGTAACATTAAAAATCAAGACCGCTCACAGGGTTGGTTTTAAAGAGGTTCAGGATTCTCAACCGGCCGATATCTCAGAAGAGGACCTTCTTGCCCTTATTGACAAGTATAACAATGATGATTTAATACATGGCATCCTCGTCCAGCTCCCACTTCCAAAACACATAAATGAAAAGAAAGTACTTAATGCTATTGATCCTGATAAGGACGTTGATGGCTTCCATCCCGTAAATGTCGGGCGTCTTATGATCGGTGGTGATGAGGTAAAATTCCCACCGTGTACACCGGCCGGTATTCAGGAAATGATCGTGCGTGCCGGCGTTGAGACAAGCGGAGCTGAGGTTGTAGTAGTGGGGCGTTCAAACATTGTGGGAAAGCCAATTGCCAACATGATGCTTCAGAAAGGAGAAGGTGCCAATTCAACAGTAACGGTTATTCATACACGTACAAGGAATATGGCAGAACACTGCAAACGTGCAGACATCTTAATCGTTGCTGCCGGCGTTCCCGGCCTGGTAAAACCAGAGTGGATTAAGCCGGGTGCATGCGTAATTGACGTAGGTGTTAACAGGGTAGGTGAAAAGCCCAGCAAAAAGGACCCAAACAAGATGGTTGCAATCTTAAAAGGTGATGTCGATTTTGAAGCAGCCAGGGAGATTGCCGGATACATTACACCTGTTCCCGGAGGTGTCGGTCCTATGACGATTACGATGCTTATGAAAAACACCCTTAAGTCACTTAAATTTAAATTGGGAATACAATAGAGGTAAACCAAAGTAGGTAATAGGTGGTAGGTTACCTGACATTATGATTAAGGGACAGAAAAAGAGTATTTTTTGCAATTTTCATAACTGCCTGATTTAGTGTCTGTTATGTCGCTATCAATTTGTTTATAATAAGTTACAACAAATCATTTATTCTGGTGATTCCTGTGGATTCCTGCCAATTATGCTGGAGTTGACTACGTTTTGACTACAGTGGTTTTCATTGACTTCATTTCCAATAATCAAGCATTTTTATTAGATGTTTTAATTTCCCCAGTATTTCCCCCATTTCTTAAACACTTTCGTTATAACTAATATTATTCTCTGAGGTTTGTTTCCGCATGGGCAACCGTGCATTAACAAAGGTTAGAAAAATTCAGAATGCGTTTATTTACTCCATTAGCTTACATCAGACCGGTTTAAATTACAGCTTAATTTAAGTACTAAACTATGGCTAGACAGCTTAATAAGGGGGAGATTATAAGGCTTTATACATACTATGTCTCCATATATAATATTGAATTTATTAGTAGTTCTTGTTTCAATTGAACTATTAGTTTTAAAGATACTACGTTGTCGTAATGTGATTATTTACAATTGCCATATCTTATAGTCGAGAGTTGTCAGGTAAGTAAAAAGAATATAACTTTATGTTAGGTTTAATTGGATACCTATAATTAAATAGATTTATGAAAATCCTGAGAATAATCTAATCTGGCTTGCATAGCTATGCCCTTTTTATCAAAACAATATATATTAGTGATAGTTTTTTTCGGTATTATCATATGTCCTAAAGTTTCTGTTGGATATGGTTATAAAAAAAATGAAGACCCACTTATTACGGTTTTCAAATCGGTTATCTTCTATGGAAGGAAGGGTGAATGGGCAAAGGTTAAGTCGGATATTAATAGTATTAGCGATAGGATTGATGATGTTAAAACCCTTTTCGATGTGGACCTAAGACCAAAATTTGATACTGGATTAACACAACAGAATTTTCAGGAAGTTGTAAATGCGATGGCAAATCTCACATTTCTGGCTATAAGGGAGAAATATTATTGGAATCTTGCTGAAAACCTGCAGATGTTTACAAGGGCAAAGGTTAGACTACGGCGTGCAGAGGAGTATTATACAACGTTACTTGCCGGGAATGTTAGAAGATATGATAAACTTAATGATACGAAAATCCACGATAGGATTTTCAATAAGTTTTCAGAAGCCAAAAAGACATTAGGAAGCATAGGTTTTCTTGGCGCAGGGGCAGTTAGCCCAAAACCAAAAGAATTCAAAATGATTACGAAGGAAATAGAAAAGAAACTTCTTATGGTTTTTCCTTATTTTGAGAATGGCAAGGAAATAACATATTGATAAATTCAGTTAAGTGTCTTCAAATATTGATATTTGTCTTTATGTTTTTTATTAATACCTCTGTTTTTGCTCAGAGCAACAAAGGTAATTCGAAGGATACAAACGAGCAGTTTTCCTTCGATGTCGATGAGGTCAAATTAGAGAAGCCAAGTTTATTAAGGCCTGAGTTTCACGGTTTCCTGAGTGTGGGAGCACCTTTTTCAGAGGGCCTCGATGAAACTGAAAAGGGCTCATCGAATGTATTTAATCAAACTGAATTAACCTTTTGGTTTGGGGCGCAGATATTCAAGAATTTAGAATTCGATTCTGAGCTTGAGATGGAAGATGGCTTTGAAGAATTTGAGATTGAGAAGTTTGAACTGGATTGGAATGTATTTAATGAAAAGTTTGTATTCAGGATAGGAAAATTCTATTACCCCTTTGGTATTGAGAGATTTGTAGAAAGCGCCCCGTACAATAAACTTATTGATAGGCCCAACCCATCCATAAATATTATTCCTGGTACTTACTCTGATGAGGGTTTGGAGATATATGGAATTGTTCCATTTCTTTATAAAACGAAATTCAAATACGAACTTGCGATTACGAATGGGTTGTCCAGTCATGAAGGAAAAGGGGAGCAACATTTGGAGGATAACAACGACAATAAGGCACTGGGGGGGCGTTTGGGTTTTGAGCTTATGCCGGGTTTAGAAATTGGCGGTTCTTATTCGTCAGGTAGATATGATGATGATGAAAAGTTCAGTATGAACTTTATAGGGGCAGATATTTCTTTCCAAAGGGGCGGTTTTGAAATACGAAGTGAATATATAAGGAGTAATGTTGAGAGGTCAACGATTGCCGGTGGGAGTTTTGATCGTGAAGGATATTATTTTCAGGCTTCATACAAATACTCTCCAGAAATAAATTATTTGAGCTATATTGAAGGTGTGGCAAGATTTGATTCGATTGATGCTAATGACCTTGTAACAGATGAAAGTGATGCAGACAGGGTGGCCATTGGAATTAATTATTCACCCATGAACCATGTAAAGCTTAAGCTTGAGTACGAGATGGAAAATGAAGCGAAAGAAGACAGGGAAAATAAGGGATTTATTCAGATAATTTTTAGTTGGTAATAGATTGGTTTCTTTATTAAATAATTTATATTTAGTCAGCAATCATGTCATTCCCGTGGTATTGCCCGCATAGCAAGCAGATAGGGAATCTGATCCTGACTTTCTTCAGGACATGTTTTCATTTTTCGTGGTGACACAAAGTGGCATGTGCGTATACCTTACAAATAGATTCTGAAACCAAGTTAGGAATGATACTACCATCCCCATGTCATCCTGAACTTGGTTCAGGATCTTCGATTTCAGACTCTCAATAGATGCTGAAAAACTAGTTCAGAATGAATAGGATTTTAAGATAGGACTATTTTGGGGGAACGCAATGGATACTGTAGTCATTTTAGGTGGCGGAGCGTGTGGCCTGAGCGCAGCTTGGGAACTTTCCAAGAATGGAAAGAACGTTGTCGTAATTGAGGCAGATTCATCATTGGGGGGACTTTGCAAGACAATACGGTACAAAGGGTTTAATTTCGACCTGGGTGGACACAGGCTAATTTCAAAAAATGATGGGCTACTGAATAAGATATCAGAACTAATGGGAGATGAGCTATTAGTATCAGAACGTATAAGTGCTATAAGATTAAACGGTAGGGAGTTTCAGTATCCCCTTTCTGCCGGTGATATTCTAAAACAAACCGATATGAGATTTGTAACAGGGTGTCTAATGGATTACGCATTTCAGAGTATTTATAAGAGAATTAAACATAGACCAGATGATTCGCTTGAAGATTGGATAGTTAATAGATTTGGCAATATGTTGTATGATACTTTTTTCAAAGACTATACCAGTAAATTATGGGGAATACCTTCGAGCAAGTTATCATCAGATTGGGCTGCAGAAAGGATTTCTCTATTAAACCTTTGGGATGTTGTCTTGAGATTATGCGGGTTAGGGAAGAATACACCGAGAACTTATACCAGGACATTCTTTTATCCGAAATATGGTATAGGTCAGATATTTGAATATATTGGTGAAGAAGTAAAGAAAAATGGCGGCAACATAATCCTTAATGCCAGATTTAAAAGGCTTTTGCTGGAGGGAGGCAGAGTAAAAGGCATCATCTATAATATTAACGGAAAGGATGAAGTAATCGACTGTGATTGGGTTATCTCAACTATACCGATAACCGATTTATTACGTACATTGGACAGGGGAGAAGTAAATCAAGGTTTTAATGTGCCACTAAGGTCACTTAGATACCGTAGCCTTAGATTTCTTAATATCCTGATTGATAAACCTGAGATAGGTAGAAATACGTGGACATACATACCAGATGGAAAATATATTATGACCAGGATACAGGAACCCAAAAAAAGGAGTCCTCATAATGCACCTGATGGTAAGACTTCTTTAATACTGGAGATTCCATGTTTTTATAATGATGAGATATGGAATATGCCGGATGATTTATTATTTAAGAGATGCATTGATGACCTTTTTAAGTTAGGTATCGATATTAAGGATAAGGTGATTGATTATTTTTATACAAGAGAAAAACACGCTTATCCTATATACCAATTAGGCTATAAAGCACATCTTGAAAAATTGGTTTCATGGATAGATGGTATAGAAAATATCCTGGTTAGCGGGAGAAACGGACTCTTCAGATATATCTTTATGGACAGGGCTATGGAGATGGGTTTTGATGCCGCAATGGTAATACAGGGTAAAAGAAGCAAAGTTGAAAAATGTCAAAAATACACACAAAAATGAAGAATTCACGACGTAATAATATTATAATTTTGGCAGTTCTTGTGGTTATATGCATGGCCAGCAGGATATTGTTTATGGGGAGGCATCTTGAGGGGTGGGATAGTATAGATTTTGCCCTTGGCCTGCATGATTATGATATTGCGTATTATCAACCTCATTTTCCGGGATATCCTGTGTATATGTCCTTCTGCTGGCTGGTTCATCTTTTTACGGATAGTGACATACTCGCATTAACGATACCCGGAGCCGTATTTGGAAGCGCGGCATTAATACCACTATTTTATCTTACAAAGAGGATGTTTTCTAATGAAGTCGCATGGCTTACGGCCTTTATTTATATTGTCAATCCATTATGTTGGTTACAATCAGAGAAGGCATTTTCAGATGCTACGGGTTTGTTCTTCATAATATTATCAGCCCAATTGCTGTTTTTTGCATGTACCTCCAGGGCGTATGCATTTAGGTATCTGATTATGGGAAGTGTGATGCTGGGTATATGTCTGGGTGTTAGACTTAGTTATTTTCCATTTATCATCCTGTGGCTTTATGTATTACATACACTGTCAAAATCGAAGGAAGGAAATATAAAGATACGTTATGGATTGCTTGCATTCGTTATCGGTATATGTATCTGGTTGATTCCGCTTGCGTGCTATACGGGACTGAAGTCACTCATAGTAAATGGGTTTAGCTTTACGTTTGGGCATTTCGGTGATTGGGGAGGTTCAATAGTAACCTCACAGAATGTCTTTTCAAGGTTCTCAGGTTTCATGTGGAGTGTTTTTTGTAATGGACTTGGTTTCTGGTGTTATGACACATCTGTCTTTCGTATCTTACCGTCCATCATAATGGGGGTCGGTATATTTCTATATTTAAGACATGCAAGATTTGATTACAAAACAAGATTTATTATATTTTATATGCTGCCATATTTTTTGTGGGTGTTCCTTGGTCAGAATCTGGAAAAGCCGCGTCATGTATTACCCTTAATCCCTTTGATCATAATCTGTATCTCTGCAGGTTTGGAAAGGTTAAGAGAATCTAAATACACTTATCCTTACTTAAGCTTAAGTAAGGATAATTATTTCTCACCATACCATTTATTTATTGGCATTTTGATTATGAGTATGAGTATCATATCCATAAGCCTCGTATATGCCCACAAGAATGAACCGATAGCACAAATACAACTATTAAGTTATATGAAACGTAATTATGACACACCTTCAACTCGTATTTATTGCTGGGAAACGAAGAGGTTTTTTGAGTATTATGCCCCTGCATGGGATACAAGGAGGGTTAGAAACGTAAATGATTTGCAGTATGATATAGAGTCTTCTTTAATTACACCGGAAATAATGTTATCGACTTCGAAGATTAGGGGGATAAATTCTATTACGAATAAATCAAAAGTCATTGCTGAGTTTAAGAATAATCGATATATTAATAATCCATCTCACAAACTGACCCTTTATGATTTGAGTGCACTGAAATGAGCAATAAAGATTTAAATAAAAGATGGTTTTCTATTTTTCATCCGGAAAAATTCCACCTGATGTTATACTATTCAATTACCAGTTTCATTGTTATAGGTATCGTAAGCTTTATAGTTGGTGAGATTTTTTCAAGGATTGAGAAGAATGATTTGATAGAGAGAAGTGAGAATTATGCAGGATATATCGTTACGAATATTAACCATGCGTTGTACGAAGAATTCTTTGGTCCCACTATAAGTAAATATGGATATATCGATCTTGAAAACAATCAGGATCAATTTAACAGACTCGGCAAGGTCATTAAGAGTAACGTTTACGGACTCAACTTAAAGAAGATTTATCTTTTTGATATGAACGGTCAGATTATATACAGCAATATTCCTGAGCACGTAGGATATGTTCTGGGGAGGGGTGAGAATGTGCAATTGGATTCGGCGCTTAAGGGCACTTCTGCTTCTGCACTTCAAGATCCGGGAATGAAGGATTCAAAGGGTGTTGTTATAGA
The DNA here is from genome assembly GCA_008636105.1 of Candidatus Scalindua sediminis. GTDB lineage: Bacteria > Planctomycetota > Brocadiia > Brocadiales > Scalinduaceae > Scalindua_A > Scalindua_A sediminis. Next base: position 104,791 of record VSDH01000003.1, read on the forward strand.
AGAATCTTTGCTTGAGAGTTATTATCCCGTTTATGAATATGACATTGGAATCGTTAATAAAGAAAAACAGGTAGGCGTTCTGGAAATCTATCAGAATATGAAAGATTTAGACATTCAGATAACGAGGGCACATAGAAAGGCCGTCATAATAACAGGTTCAAGTATGGGACTATTGTTTCTTATATTAATGATGATTATTAAGAAGGCATCTGGTGTTATCCGCTTAAAGACGAATCAGCTTGTTGAGGCAAGGGATCATCTGGAGGAAAAGGTAGAAGAAAGGACACAAGAGATTAAGCAGACTTACGAGAGGTTGCAGGAGACACAAAGGCGCCTGAGCAGGTCTGAAAAGCTGGCCGGGATAGGGACTCTGGCTGCAGGAGTTGCGCATGAGATAAACAATCCATTAGCTTCTGTTGCGAGTTGTGCTGAAGGACTTATGAATCGTATGGATAATTTAGATTTTAAGTCAAAAGATGATAAAGAGGTCTTTCCTGATTACCTGAAGACAATTTGCGATGAGGCTTATAGATGTAAATCTATAATATCTAAGCTATTAGATTTTTCAAGGCGTCCTGAACCTGTTTTCGGTAAGGTAGACATAAAAGGCCTGGTATCCGATGTCGTTAAGATGATGGGTCGACAAAAAGAACGAAAAAGGTTGGATATCGAGTTAAATTTTAGTTCTGAACCCATCATAATCTTCGGAGATTCCAATCAACTTAAACAGGTTTTTCTGAATATGATATTTAATGCCATTGATGCAACCAGGGATGGCGGGAAAATCAAAATATCAACAATCGGAAATGATGACTGCGCTCAAATAATGTTTGAGGATACAGGATGTGGTATTGCATCTGAGAATTTAGATAAGATTTTTGAACCATTTTTTACTACTAAATCCCCGGGCAAAGGTACGGGTCTTGGGCTATCCATTTGTTATGGTATCGTAGAAGACCATAAAGGAAAGATATTTGTTAATAGTAATGGAGTTGGGAAGGGTACGACATTTACACTTACACTGCCAATACATAATGAAAAATAAACGTAAAGTTCTTTTTGTAGATGATGACAAGACATTTAGCAAAGTTATGAAGAGGGAATTATCCCGCATGAGATACTCTGTCGTTTGTGCTGATAGTGGTGAGTCTGCCTTGGACGAATTGAAGAGGCACGACTTTGATGTGATAATACTCGATATAAAAATGCCGGGTATGGGTGGACTTAAGGCGCTGAAAAAGATAAAGAAGACCGATTCTGAAACAGAGGTGATAATGCTTACGGGAAGAGCTACCATTGAGAGTGCTGTTGAATCTATGAAGATGGGGGCATACGATTATATTACAAAACCTTGCAGGCTCAACGAATTAGATATACTCTTGAAGAAGGCATATGAGAAGAAGCAGCTTTTAAAAGAAAATACTTCTTTAAGAAGGCTTGCGACTACCAAAGAGCAGGATAAAGTCATGTTAAGCAAGAGCAAGAAAATGAAACCCGTCTTTAATTTAATAGACAAGGTAGCGGTAACAGATTCTACCGTGCTTATTCAGGGCGAGAGTGGTACTGGAAAAGAACTCGTTGCAAAAGGTATACATGAGAAGAGTAAACGTAACAAGCATCCCTTTGTTACTGTTAATTGTGCTGCTCTTCATGATACACTTCTTGAGAGTGAACTTTTCGGCCATGTTAAGGGTGCATTTACTGGAGCTCATGAGACTCGTCTTGGATTATTTGAGGTTGCAGACAGAGGGACATTATTCCTGGATGAAGTCGGTGAATTACCAATAGGTATTCAGGCAAAATTATTGAGGGTATTGGAATCCGGAGAAATTCGCAAGTTGGGAGATAGTAAGTCGATGTTTGTTGATACGAGGATTATAACGGCTACAAACAAGGACCTTCCGTTTGAAGTCAAAAAAGGCACATTTCGCGAGGATTTATTTTTCAGGATTAATATTGTTCAAATATCTTTACCGCCTCTGAGAGAGAGAAAAGAGGACATTCCATTACTTGTTGAACACTTCCTGAAGATGCAGGGGATTAATGCGATTGAAAAAAAGATTTGTCCTGAGGCGCTTGAATGTTTGATGAACTATAATTGGTCAGGTAACATACGAGAGCTTAAAAACCTGATAGAGAATCTGGTAATACTTACAGATGGAGAAAAGATAGGTGTCTGCAATTTGCCTGAAGAAATTAGAGGACATGTAGAGGCGAAGGATTATAAGCTGGATGCTAACGTCTCTCTCTCTGATCTCGAAAGACAACACATCGTCAATACCCTTTCAAAGATGAATGGCAATAAAACACGTGTGGCTGAAGTACTTGGTATCTCGATAAAGACCTTATATAACAAACTAAAGTGTTACGACATTCCTTATTAATTCAAAACAATCAATCCAAATGTGTAAACCCCGAATATCCCTGCCCGGAAGGACAGGGCTTTTTCTAATTTATCTTTTACCTTACTATTCATCTCCGACCTGAAATCCGGAGCTTTCCGGATTTTACGGGGTAAAGAGATAATTTTGTAAATGTTACATGGTAGGTATGTAAATATTACAATATTCACTCCTTCAAATACTCACCTTCTGATATAGGGTAGCCATTCGAAACATTGTAACCTCCTGATAAATTAAGACTTAATATAATACCTGTAAAATACAATTCATATTTCCCGCCGACGGCATATCCATTGCATTATACATATCTTATAATACATCACCCATAACCTTCCAGGGTAGATTACGTTGCCCTATATCAGAAGGGACGGCAAAAACCCTTTTTACTTCGATTGATATTTGTTGTTCCATTAGATGACATTTAGAAGAAGCCCGTTCCGCAACAAATGGCAAAAGTTCTTGTTTGTGACCATGAGTATTCATTTAGAAGCAGCTTAAGAAAATCGCTTGAATCAGATGGTTTTTCTGTGCACGACATTTCCAGGGCAAGCGAGGCATTAAAGTATGTATTGAAAGAGAAATTTGATGCAATTGTCTTCAACCTGCAACCAGACAATATGATTAGTACACTGATATTTTCCGCAATAAGGACGATAGATAAGGAATTACCAGTCATTGTTATCACTGATAGTGATGAGTCACTATCTTCTGTATCCTCTATTATTCATGAGACCTTCAGATATTTTCGAAAACCCGTAGGTTATAGAGAAATAAAGGAAGCAATTAATGAAACTATCATTCTAAAATTGAATAGTGAATAGAGTATTCTTTTCGAGTAAGAGGGACCAGAAAATGAATAAAGTGATATTAATAACAGGAGCAACTGGTTTTCTTGGTAGTGCTATTATGAGGAGATTTTTAGTCCTGGGATATAAACTGAAGCTGCTGATAAGAAAAAGACAACGTAATAGAAGTATTACCGAGGATTTTATTCTAAACAATCGAATGGATGAATCTCCATACGGTTTATTTTTAGACAATGTAGAAATATTTGAGGGAGACATAACATCAAAATATTTTGGATTAGGTAAAGATATATATAAACAATTATGTTCTGAAGTAGATGAGGTCCTTCACTGTGCAGCGGCAACTCACTTTGAAAAGCAACGAGCGGATGAGCTTATGATGGTAAATGTTAACGGAACGGAAAACATGATATGGTTTGCTAATTCTGGAAAACAAAAGAGATTTCATTATATCAGTACTGCATATGTTGCTGGTAAAGGGGAAGGCGTTATTTTTGAGGATGAGCTAGATAATGAACCTCAATTCAATAATGAATATGAAAGGAGTAAATTTCTTGCAGAGCAAATGGTGGTTCAATACGCGAAGGAGAATGTAATTCCTTATACGATATATCGCCCAGGTATAATAGTGGGAGATTCAAGGACTGGTTTTACCTGTAATTTCGACAATCTATACCTCTTTGCAAAGGTTCTGTCTAATATTAAGGATGATTATATCAATCGACAAGGGCAAGATTCAAGAGATCAGGATAGAAATGTTACTATAAGGGTACCGGGCGATCCAAATGCCCTGGTTAATCTTGTCCCTATAGATTATGTTGCCGATGCCATAGTTGCAATTTCACAAAAGAGAGAGACTGTAGGTAAAATCTTTCATATCACAAATCCAAATCCACCGACATTAAATGAACTGAGGAATTACTTAACATCTTTCCTGGGAATAAATGGGGTAGACATATCAATTGATGGGCAAATGGAACATAAACACTTAAGTACAATAGAGAGATTATTCCTTCGTCAGACAAGAACTTATCACCCTTATATATTTAGCAAGTTACGATTTGATTGTAGTAACACTCGAAATACATTAAAGGGTGCCGGTATTAATTGCCCTGTTATAAGTCATGATTTAATAAAAATATTACTAAACTATGCTATTTCTCATAATTGGGGAGAAAGAGAGCGGGTGACATCACAAAAAGTGGTAATGGTTTGATAGTATAGGAATTTCATTTTCTGTTGAATAAAATGTAGCGGAGGTCTTTAGACCTCCACTTGCCATTGGGTGAATGCCAGTGTTAATGTAAATTTTTATCAGCTAACCATGGACGTGGAAACCTAAAGGTTTCCGCTACAGCTGGCATGTATAACTTGACGGTTAGAAGTATTGTGGATTTTTATGTAGGGTTCGTTCCCTGAACGAACCAACTTATAAGGCTGTTCGCCCACCATAAAGATAGGTGGACAGGGAAAACAGCCCCTATATATCATATAAATAATGATGAATAATAAATTTCAACAAATGATTGAGATAAAACCCGGAAATTATGAGAAACGGCCTGAAGTTACGAATGACACAACCCATGTAGAATATTTTGAGGAGTTAATATTTGCTCGTGTGAATATGTGTCCATTGCCCAAGATTAAGAGTCTTAACACTATTATCAGATTTGATATAGTGGGAGATAATGCTGGTAGTTGGACTATTGCAGTGGAAGATGGACTCTTAAAGCATGTTTTAAGAAATCACTCTAATTCTTGTTCATTATCTAAGGAAGTTGTATTAGAGCCCACATCAACATTTAGACTGGATGGCCATACATTTATGTCTATTGTACGACGTGAGATTACACCACAACAGGCATTTTTCGAGAAAAAGGTTCAGATTAAAGGTGATATAACGCTTGCCCTTAAGATGAACGTATTAGTTAACTACATGTAAAGGTTTTGCAGAGTAATACTATATGGAACAGATTGCCAGCATAATACTGAAATACCGTATCGTATTTTTTATCTTGATAGGTCTTTTAACGGGATTCTTTGGGTATTTTGCAAGACAGGCAAGTACTGACAACTCTATTGAAGTGTGGCTGAATGAAGGAGACCCAAAACTTGATTATTATCATAATTTCATAGATAAGTTTGGAGATGAGGAGTTTCTTATAGTAGCAGTCAACGATGCAAGTATCTTTAGTAGCGAAGGAATTAAATTAATTGACAGTATAGCTAAAAAACTTGAGAAGCTTGAAGGAGTTAAAAATGTAACTTCACTGGCGAGTGTCTTTAAAGATAAATTATCGTCTCCATACTTCAAGGATATTTTAAAGAAAAGTCATGGGAAGAAGGTTATTGATGTTTTCAAAGAAGAGGTTATGTCTGACCATATGTATTTAAACAATGTAATATCAGGAGATGGAAAAACTACAGCAATCATAGCCACAGTTGAAAAAGGTTCTCCAGAATCAAGAATGAAGCTGGTAAATGAATCCAGGAATATAATAACCACCGCCAGGAATGAGTTTGGCCATGAAGACATACCAAAGGACTTTTATCTGGCAGGACCTTCTATCGTAAACGCAGAATTGGATCGTATGTCACAAAGAGATATCAGGACTTTTACTCCTGTTATGTTTGCTGTAGCACTTGTAATTCTAGTAATCTTGTTTAGAAATTTCTCTGGCGTATTAATCCCAATTTTAACGATTAGTATAAATACTATCTGGGCTGTTGGCTTATTTGTGATTTTTCATAATAAGATGAACATGGTATCTGGAATGCTTACGCCGCTCGTATTCATAATTTCTTTAGCCACAACAGTACATATTCTCAACAGATTTTATCAAGAAGCCAAGATATCAAGAGACAGGCAGAGAAACGTGGTGGAAACCGTAAGGCATATAGGTATTCCCTGTTTCCTGGCATGCACAACCACCTCAATTGGCTTTCTTTCCCTGATGGTCAGTGATGTTGGTCCCGTAAAGACTACGGGTATCTTTATAGCAGCGGGAATAATGATGTCCTTCTTTGTTTGTATAACCTTGGTTCCCGGCATCCTTTCCCTCTTTCCGGTATCGAGAAGTAGCTCTTCCGGGAGTACGCCAAGAGATGAGAAGTTAGAAAATGCAGAAGTTCACGGTATGTCCACATTTGTTGGTAATTTTGTTAATAAGAATACCTTATGGATATTCACTTTTAGCATAATTTTTGTTGGTTTTGCAATTTATGGAATAACAAGGATTAAGGTAGAGTCAAACATCTTCGAGTCATTTCCTGAAAATAGTGAGATATCAAGATCGACGTCATATATTGAAGACAATTTGATGGGCCTTCTTCCCATAGAGATCGCTATTAATGCAGCCAATACAGGAGGCATTTTTCAACCGGAAGTTCTTGACAAGACGGAAAAACTGCAGAATTTCTTAAAAACAATCCCTGAGGTCACAACAAGTATGTCTGTGGTTGATTATGTAAGAAAACTTAACAAGTTGCTAGGCAAAGATAAGTCAAATAATCAAGTAATAACCCGGCAGAAGGCAATTGATTATGTGAAACTGGCTTCACTTCACGGAGATAGCATAGTCAAAAGCCTTTATACAAAGGATAACAATGAAGGCCGCGTCTCCGTGAGAATGAAAAACGTTGGATCTTCCAGATATCAGGAGATTGTTAAAGGTATTGAACAGTTTATAGAGTTTAATTTCCCTTTGAGTATTGGCTGCACCATTACGGGTATAGTTCCCCTCCTTATGGACATGCAGGGATATTTAATTGAAAGTCAGATAAAGACATTTACGCTCGCATTTATACTTATTTTTATTTGCATTACGCTGTTATTGAAGTCACTGCGGATAGGTATGATTAGTATGATACCTAACCTGATTCCGATTGCTGTTACTTTGGGGGTTATGGGATATCTGGATATAAGACTGGACGTCGCAACAATTATGATTGCCAGTGTAGCGATAGGAATATCTGTGGATGATTCGATCCATTTTTTATATCGCTTCAAAAAGGAATATCAAGAAAACAGAAATTATTACGTTTCAATACAACGTACACTTTCTGGTGTGGGTAGGGCATTAGTATTTACGACTATAGTAGCCACTTGTGGATTCCTTATATTTTGTCTATCGAGCTTTAAGCCCGTTCAATATTTTGGGTTGTTGACAGGTGTGACAATGGTCAGTGCGTTAGTAGCAGACATATTTATATTACCTTCATGTATTTTGCTTTTTAAACCCAAATTTTAGTAGAAGATCATGCCCTTTTCAGGGCGCCACGAAGGGTGAAAACCTGTCCTGACGATAAGTCAGGATTGGATTCCTTGCCCGACAAAGAGGCTGTGTCACAATAGAGAAAACACATAATATGTCATTCTGAACTTGTTTCAGAATCTAATGTTTTCAATAAATTAGCAACCTAAGAGATCCCGAAACAAGTTCGGGATGACAATTGTGACACAGCCTCAAATGGCAGGCGGGCTTGCGAAAGCAAGGTATTATCTCCTCCCTTTCGGGAGGAATCCAGAGCCTATTTTTAAATTAAAGGATTTGTGAACTTTTACAAAAAATGTTGAATCTAGAAAAGGTCGATTTACCTTCCTTCCAGGAGACAAAATGGTTTGATTTGTCACCTGGTGAATGGTTGCCGGTGGTTATATCAATACACTTTGATCCTTATCATGGTACTCGATACTGGCTTAACAAAGAGAAGGAGTTGGGAATTGATGCGATAAAAGAGATAAAAACGCTAGATGATTTAAAGATTCTTGGGCCAATGTGTGAAGATGATTTGAGAAGATACCCAATTGAACATTTCATTCCAAAGGCCTTTTTAAACGGGAAGAAAGATTTTATTCTCGGTGAAACTGCAGGTACCACGGGTACGCCTAAAGTAACTGCTTACAGAAGGGGTGAATTCCATGCAACCTTTGTTGACTGGTTTGGCTATATCGCTGAAAAGCGAGGGTTTCCTACTGGAGGTAACTGGTTATGGATCGGACCAAGTGGTCCGCACATAATAGGAAAGGCGGTAAGACCAGTTGCAAATAGAATGGGAAGTATGGACCCTTTTTCTATAGATTTTGACCCGCGCTGGGCAAAAAAATTGAAGCCGGAGACGATCGGAAGCAAGCGTTATCTGAAGCACATACTTGAACAGGCTTTAGACATAATAGAGACACAGGAAATTGATGTGTTGTACACAACACCCCCTGTTCTTGAGGCATTGTCTACAAGGATGAACATTGATAAGAGAATGGCAATCAAAGGCGTGCATTACGGTGGCGTATCAATAGGAAAAGATGCGTATAAAAGGTTTAAGAAAGAGTATTTTCCAGAGGCAATTCACATATCCGGATACGGTAATACACTTTTTGGCCTATGTCTCGAGATAGAAGAATCACCGACATATGACCTGGAGTACTACCCCTCTGGACCAAGGATGATAGTACAAATAGTCTCAACTGTAAATGGTTCCCATTTAAATGGGAACAAGCCAGGTTGTGAACGCCTGTCGGAGATAGTTGACTATGGCGAGGAAGGGCAGGTTGTATTTCACAGACTTGATGAAAGCTTTTTTATACCAAACATGTTTGAACGTGACAAGGCTGTTCGCATAGCTCCAACTCCTACCGCAACAGAGTACGGTATTAGGCAGGATGGTGTAAGAAATCCAACATTGTTAGAAAATAATGATAAGGGAATTAAAACTGGTCTTTATTAAATATTTCAAAACATTTTAGGAAGGTACATATATGAAACTTACAGAAGCTAAAGTAGAACTACTTGCTCCTGCTGGTAAATGGGGGGCCCTGGAGGCCGTCATAGAAGCCGGAGCAGATGCTGTCTATCTTGCAGGAAAACAGTTTAATATGCGTATGCATAGATCCGATTTCAACTTCACGAATGAGCAGTTGGCTCGTGCAGTAGAGTATGCCCACCAACGTGGTGTAAAGATTTATGTAACGGTAAATAATTTACTTGGTGATAACGAAACAGAAAAGCTTTGCAAATACCTTATATACCTTCAGGAAATTAATGTAGATGCAATAATAATTCAAGACCTGGGGGTTATTTATCTTGTAAAGGAACTGGAGCTGGACATACCCATGCACGCAAGCACTATGATGAACGTACATAGCACAGAGATGGCAGTTGAGTTGAAAAGACTCGGTGTATCTAGAATAATTACGTCCCGTGATATTACACTCTCTCAGGTAAAAGAGATAGGTGAAAAGAGTGGAGTAGAAATGGAATACTTTGTTCATGGTGATATGTGCGTCAGCCAGAGTGGTCAGTGTTACTCCAGCGGTATTCTGTTCGGTAAGAGTGCGAATCGTGGCGAATGCATGAAGCCATGCAGATGGAAGTATTCCATTGTAGAAAGCAAATCTGGACAGGCAATTGGGAATTTACCGGAGGGGTACTTCCTTGCCTTGAAAGACATGTGCTTGTACCAGCATATACCAGAACTAATTCAGGCAGGGATACGTTCTTTTAAGATAGAAGGAAGGATGCGACATGAAAAATTTCTTAGGCCCATTGTCGAATTATATCGTAAAGCTATTAATGAATATCTGGATTCGCCATTCACGTACCAGTCCAGGATAGAAGATTTTGAGAATATGTACAAAGACAGAGTCAGAGAATTTACGACTTCAATGGCTTTTTCTCATGCAACTTCCAGTACGTTTGATTATACAGGTATTAGAGAGCCTCTTTTCCTGAGTCGTGGATCAAAAGAAGAAAATCTAACAACCGAAGATCTAAACTATAACCCATTTGAGATATCCAACGGCAATCAAAATAGTGAGAAGTTCCTTGCAGTTAAGGTGTCTACCATGAATGCAGTAAGGAAATCATTGGCTGCGGGTGCAGACTACGTTTACTTAAGTGGGGAAGTATCACCTACCCGGGGAGAAGGATGGACTAATAAACTTCTGGGGGAGACGTCTGAGATTGTTCACGATGCAGGGAAGAAGATTGTATGGGGGACACCTCGTATATGCACATCCCGTGAGATATCAGAGGTTGAATGGCTCTTTGAAAAGGCCGTGAAAGTTGATATTGATGGTGTACTTGTTCATAACATGGGTTCGCTACAACTTGCTAAACGGTTTGGCCTGAACATAATCGCAGACTTCTCATTTAACGTCTTAAACACAAATTCCATTAAGATACTGGAGGAATTAGGCGCAAGTCGAATAACCACGTCTCTCGAATCGTCATTTAATGACCTTTACCTGCTTGCAGGGAATTCAACTATTCCCGTAGAGTGCATAGTGCATGGCTCGCTTCCCGGCATGCTGCTTGAACATTGTTTGCCCGCAATGCTGGTTACAAAATCTAACGCTAAAGGGATTTGTAGACTGCCATGCCGATATATCAACTATGCACTTAAAGATGAAAAAGGAGAGATAAGACCTATAGAAGTGGATCAATATTGCAGAAATCACATAATGTTTGCCACAGATTTATGTGTACTGCCTTACCTTAATTCTTTCTTGATGACAGGTGTTGAGGTTTTTCGAATTGAGGCACAGTATTATGAAGATGACCTGGTAGAGACAGTCGTAAACATGTATCGAAAACGCATGGATTTATTAATGGGCAATCCTAATGTCTTTTATCCCTTACCAGAATCGGAATGGCACAGTTTAGTCGAAAAAAGTCCCAGAGGATTTAGCTTATGCGCATATTCTCAGGATATTACTCATTCAAGAAGTACCCTGGAAGTAATGAAGACTGCAACACAAGCAAGTTAGCAAATAAAGGGGACAGGCTACTTTTTGTCTACAAGACAATGGGAAGGTTTTCGAAAAAGTAGCCTGTCCCCTTTATTAAAGAGGTATTAATTATGACAATACTAAAAAACACAGTTACGCTATTCGTTATTTTTCTGATTGTTTCTTTTAATACTACTACTTCAGATGCCGAAAATAACAGGTTTGAACAGGCAAAACGGCAACTTAAAGATGGAATCCGTACGTATGATGAAGAATTATTGCAAGATGCAAAAGAGGTTTTCATTCAACTTGCTGACAACAATCCTTCTGATTATGTTTACGCCTATTATGCTGCATTGACATATCTTAGTCTTTGTGATTTAAAAAACTTCGAGATAACAAAGAGTACAGTTAAGGCAGATAAAAAGCGATTAAAAACCAAAAGAATTTCCATGGCAGAGAAGGGATTAAACTACGCAGACAGGTCAATTGAACTTAATAATGATTTTTCGGATTCGCACAGGGTTAAAGGTACACTATTCTCTAACATGATATCCGGTATGTTTTCAGGTATAAGATATGGTGGTATGGCTGAAGACGAAATAAACATAGCATTAAAAATTGAACCAAACAATGCGTTAGCAAAAATAGAAGTGGCTAGAGAATATATTAACAAACCCGGTCTTCTTGGAGGAAATGTTAAAAAAGGAATAGAAATCCTGGAGAAGATTTTAAAGGACAACCCTGAAAAAGAAAAAGGATATGTAAGTTTGGGCATTGCTTATGAAGAGATAGGAGAAAAAGAAAAGGCCATAAATACCTTTGAACATTTATTAAATATAAATCCTGAAAACATTGAGGCGAAATATAATTTAGATAGGCTTGTATCATCGAAATAAAAATGAAAAATAGTGTTTCTTATATTGGTCCTGAAGAGATTATTAGGAAGAAGAATGAATTTCTCATCCCTTGTGTTTACCACTTTTATAATGAGCCCATGCAGATCGTAAGGGGAGAAGGCCAGTATCTCTTCGACCATCACGAAAAACGATATTTGGATTTCTATGGTGGTGTCTCGGTATTAAGTGCAGGACATTGCCACCCGGAGATTGTAGAAAAGATTTCCGAGCAGGTAAAGACATTACAGCACACAACAACTATATATTTAACACAACCGATTGTTGACCTTGCCGAGAAGCTTGCACAAATTGCCCCGGGAAGTCTAAGAAGAAGTTTTTTCTGTGCCAGTGGATCTGAGGCTAATGAAGGTGCATTACTGCTTTCTCAGCTTTATACAGGAAGGCATGAATTTCTGTCCCTTTACAATAGTTTGCATGGCAGAACAAAATTAACAATGAGTGTAACAGGATTGAAATTCTGGCGCACTGATTCTAATCCTGTTGGAGGTATCAGTTTTGTACCTGGTGCTTATTGCTACCGTTGTATTTTCAATCTCAAGTATCCTGATTGCAATATAGAATGTGCAAGACAAATAGAAAATGTTATAGAAAAGTCTACATCAGGAGAGGTTGCAGCATTGATTGTTGAACCTATTCAGGGTAATGGCGGTATCATTACACCACCAGATGAGTATTTTACAATAGTAAGAGAAATCTTAAACAAACATGGCATATTACTTATTACAGATGAGGTACAGACAGGATTTGGACGAACAGGAAAGATGTTTGCCATTGAACACTCAGGCGTTGAACCAGACATTATGACCTTTGCCAAGGCCATTGCTAATGGGACTCCTGTTGGTGGTTTTATAACCAATGACAAAATCGCTTCATCTTATAAAAGACCGGGCGCTTCTACATTTGGAGGAAACCCTGTTACATGCGTGGCAGCTATGGCCACTCTGGACGTGATAGATAAGTATAACCTGGTTAAGAATGCAGAAACGATGGGGAAATATCTTAAGGATAAGTTGAGATCACTTCAAGACAGGTATGCATTGATTGGGGATGTGAGAGGAAGGGGATTGATGCTGGGAGCTGAACTCGTTAATCAGGACAAGGAACCTGCCACAAAAGAAACAGACACAATCCTTGAATATATGAAGGATAGGGGGGTGCTCATAGGGAAAACTGGAGCAAGTCGCAATGTCTTGACATTCCAACCTCCATTAATAATCACTAAGGATAGCATCGATGAAGTAACTGATGTACTTGAAGGGGCATTGTCCTATGTGGAGAAGCATAAGGAATAATACCATAAGACATTAAAAACAAATATCGAACACCGAATGTAGGGGCACGTGGCACCGTGCCCTTACACTTTCTGATCTTTCGTTCATTATTCATAATTCGTTGTTCTACATTCCCCGCCTGTCATCAGGCGGGCAGTTTTTTAGATTTGATTTGACATTTGGATTTTGTAATTTGTGTTTGTAACCCATTATGATCAAAGCTTACAAAAAAGATAATTTTTTACAACGTATCAGAAACTGGTTTGAAGAGCGGTATCAGCTAAACGAAGTAATCGAAAGAAACGTAAAGAGGAAATTGGTACCAAGAGGACTGAGCTGGTTTGTCTGTATGGGAGGATTGTCATTAGTTGCGTTTATGATTCAAGCTGGTACAGGAATATTTTTGGCTTTTTATTACGTTCCTTCTGCCAGCGAGGCATTTAATAGTGTTCAATATATAAGACATGCAATTCCCTATGGGTGGTTAATACAAAAAGTTCATGCTGTAACCCCACACTTTATGGTGTCTCTTATCTTTGCACACATGCTAAGAATATTATTTAAGGGTATATATAAAAAACCAAGAGAGCTGCATTGGGTATCCGGTGCATCACTCCTGATACTAACGTTGATTATATGTTATACAGGAACTTATCTTCCTGCCAATAGCTTATCATATTGGGGAGTAAGTTCAGTTGGTGGCGAAGCTGCGATGCTGACTATGGTAGCAAATCCTATTGTGGGAACTTATCAGGATGTCCGCCTTGTCGGCACTGCCGAAGGTATGAGAGGTATGGTTTCCAGTCATGGTTTCGTCTTTATTTATACATTGCATACCATTGGTATACCGTTAATGATGTGTATTCTCATGGGATTTCATTTTTTGATGGTACGTAAGACAGGTATTTCAGAACCACTTTAATATGAATTGAGGTTTGTTTTATATGGCAGACTACAGTAAAGGAAGAAGTCCGGAAGAACTGGAGTCTTTCTACCCTAACGAAATACTCAGACACATATTATTAATATTTCTTCTTATAAGTGCAGTTATACTTGGGGTAATATTTATCCCGGAATCATTTCAGAAATCAACTGATGAGTTTGCTGCACTTCAAACCAGACCCCCATGGTATCTACTTCCATTTTCCCAATTATTAAATTTGTTAGAGAATAAGGCTACGTATATATCCATTCTAACAATAATTGCAATAACATTTATCAGCATCCCTTTTCTGGATAGAAAGTCTGAGAGGAGTTTATGGGATAAACCCATTTTCCTTTCCATAATAGTTATTAGTTTGTCAATGATTATGTTATTAGGTTTGATTAGATTATTTCAATAAAAATGGCTAATAAGTATTTGGGTATAACATCAGGTCTAATCGTTACGATGCTCCTGCTTACGGGTTGTACAATGAATCTACATCCGGAACTTGTCAAAAGGAGTGAGGAATTCCCAGGTTCTAAGAAATGTGGAGAATGCCATATTGATATTTACAACGAGTGGGCAGGTTCATTGCATGCCAAGAGTTATGTCAGTGAAGAATTCAGAGTCTCCACCAACGATTATGAATTCAAGTTCTGTCTCGGTTGTCATGTACCGGAGACAATATTTACCCCTGATGGGACAGATGCTTCACAGGCAGAGTTTGTAGAGGAAGAAAAAAAACCAAGGACGCATAATCTGGAAGATGGTGTTGATTGTCAGAGTTGCCATCTTACTGTGGATTGTATGCTTGCAGGACCCCATTCGGGGATGGGACCGCATCCTATGGAAAAGAAGGAAGAGTTTTATCGCAGGAGCTACCTTTGTGGCAGGTGTCATGTTGAAACATTCAAAGAGTATTTAATGAATGCTCATAATAATGACCATGACAAAACATGCCAGGATTGCCACATGCCTGCTGTTAAGCGTAAGTTGATACAGGGTGAGCCGTGGCAAAGACTACATAGACGGAAGGAAGGCAAAGCACACACATTTTCCAGTTTAAGTGCAATAAAAAATAGTGATGGTTTCATAGTGCTGTCATTTACTGAATTAAGCAACAAAAATAATCAAATAAAGGGCGTCCTGGAAATCCAGAATAATATGCCTAATCACTCGATCCCTACCGGGAGCTATGGATATAGAGAGGTTCTTTTATTGATAAACCTTAAAAATAGTTTTGGGGAAACAATCAAATCTAAACACGAAAGTATATTTGTTGAAATGGATACACAATTAAAGCCAATGGAAAAGAGGAAATACCCATTTGCGTTTGATATAGATGGCACAAACAAAGCAGCGAAAGAATTGGAGGCAATCCTTTTTAGAACGGACTTCAATAGAACTAATAAGACATTGCTGGCAAAGGTTGAGTCAAAAATAGGTACACCGTAGAAAGATTGAGGAATTGAAGAATTCAGGAATTAATGGATTGGAGGATTGAGAAATTCATGAACTTGTCATAAACTGTTCCTAATACCTAAATTCCTTAATCCCTTAATCCCTTAATGGCCATGCTGTATAACTCCGTGAACATGCGTGGCAAAAAATATATTATGCAAAAGATTCTTAAAAAAAGAGACAGAAACACATCCATTATATTATCTATTGTAACAATTCTGGCTTTTATATGTTGTATTTCGTTGATTATGGTAGCGGCAGAAAGACCGGGGTCCCCTGAGTTCTGCGCAAGATGCCACAGTATGGAATCATCCTACAATACATGGAAAGAAACTGTTGCCTGCAATACAGGTTGTCTGGAGTGCCATACACATGATAACAGTGGCAGGACTTTATCCGTTGAAATCAAAGATAGCAATTGTACGAGTATAGAGTGCCATCCTCTAAAAAAGCTTGTGTCTGAAACTTCTAAACACAAAGAAAAAATCTCTTTTAAACATGAGACACACATAAAGGAATATGCCACGAATCTTAGAATGCAGTGTACAGGCTGCCATACCTATCTTGGCAAGGAGAGGAAAGAAGTTAAGCATTTCAGTATAGATGAGAATGCATGTTATGTCTGCCACTTTACAAACTGTAATACCCCTTTACCCCTTAAAATCCAGAAAGCTCCGGACTTCAGGCCGGAGATGAATGGTAAGGTAAAAAATAAAGTAGAAAAAAGCCTTGTCATTCAGGGCAAAGATATACGGGGTTTACTTACCAGCAATGATAATGATAAAGAAATTGTTGATGATTGCTCTTTGTGTCACAAGGACATAAAGATAAAGATTATGATTTATAAGAAGGAGTTTGATCATTTGAAATTTGAGAAAGAACTAAAAGTGGAATGTACAAATTGTCATTTTGAGACTGTACACAATAATAATGGTGTTGACGAAAAGAGTTGTTACTATTGCCATACAAAAGTCCCGAAGGACTATACAGGTGCAGACAGGATGCATAATGACCATGTAAAAGAACATAAGGTCCCATGCTCTCCATGTCATAATGAAATTCAGCACAAATGGGACGATGAATATATTCGTTTTGTTTTACCGAAAAGGGGAGTTGATATACAAAATAAGATTGCAAATATAGGTAAAGGTACAAACCTGAATGATCTTCCTGTTAGTCCAAAAGGTGTTAAAAATGTTTTTGATGATGAACCATACATATTCCAAAAAAGAGTGTACAAAGGTATTCATGGCAGGGGAGTTGAAGAAAGTCCTGACCCGATGTATCTTGCAACTGTAAACTGCACTGCATGCCATAAGGACAAAGATCTTAGTGTGGATCCCATGGTATGTAACACCTGCCACAAGAAGGGATTTGAAAAAACAATGGCAGAACAAAAAGAGTACACCACAAGGATGTTGAAGGTATTATCGGGTTTGCTTTCGGAATCACAAAAACAAGGGGTACCAAAGCATATGATTGATGAGGCGAGGTATAATTACGACCTGATAGTAAGAGATGGGAGCTCTGGTGTGCATAACATTAAATATGTTAAAGACTTGATTACTCATAGCGTACAACAACTACAGCTCGTTCCCAAGCTCCAGCTTGGGAACGAGGTGAACAAATTGACACCAACATTATGAATTCAAGTCTGCACAAAAAAGCGCTTTCGCTATCATACTTCACTGTAGGATATAATGTCCTGGAAGGAATAGTATCGATTATTGCCGGATTATTGGCTGGCAGCATTGCGCTGGTTGGATTTGGTCTGGATAGTTTCGTTGAATCCTTATCAGGCAGCGTAATGATCTGGAGATTTAGAAAACACGGACAAATGACAGAAGAAGAGGAAGAGAGAGTTGAGGCGAAGGCAATAAGATTGATTGCTTATACCTTCTTTATTCTTGGGTCATATATTTTATACGAATCTGTCAAGAAGCTGTGCTTTCATGAAATCCCATATCCAAGCCTTTTGGGAATTATTATTGCTATTGTCTCTATAATAGTAATGCCGGTTTTATTTTATATCAAGTACCGGACGGGGAAATCAATAAACAGCAAGAGTTTAATGGCAGACTCCAAACAGACACTTGCGTGTGCATTTTTGTCTGTTGCCTTGTTAATTGGATTAGGGATTAACTATTTATACGGGCTCTGGTGGGCAGACCCTGTTGTTGGTTTGATTATCGTAATCTTTCTAGTAAAAGAAGGCTATACTGCCCTGAAGGAAGGAAAGGTATGCAGTTGTTGACATTGTTTAAATATATTCGCTATCTTGTTGTACTCTTATTTTTCCTGGTTGCCTGTTTTGAAAGTAAGAGTGCTTATGCCTTAGAGGCATCAAGTAAATCTAAACACGTTTCTAACCCGGCAACACTAAAGAAGAGTATGGACTCCTGCACCAAAAGATGTCACGTCAATTATATGGCGTATGAAAATGATTATAAATTACCTAAAGGAGTAAAAAATTTCAGACACAAAACTCACTCGACCAAGCAGGATTTAGATTGCTCAGACTGCCATAAAGATATTGAGGTTAATACTAAGGGTCACGGCAAATTAACAACTGAACAAAATGACTGTCTTAAATGTCATCATATAACTCCCGACTTAGATTGTGCAAAATGTCATGAAAATGACATAAACAGGTCTTTCTATACAGACCCGCAAAAGGGGAAAACCCTTTCCTGGACAATTTCTTTTGATCACTCTCAACACCCCGAGCAGGATTTATCATGCAAAGAGTGCCACTTAATAAGCCGCGAAAATGATGTCGGTATTGTGGGCTATAACCTCAATTGCAGCAAATGCCACCACGTTACAGAAGAAGTGATGGATTGTGCTGAATGTCATAAAGAACCTTCTGCATACTTAAGGGGAGAAATAGATGTTGAAGGAATTGATCCTGTACCCGACATGATGTCAAGGGCAGTTAAATGCGAAGGCTGTCATAAGTATGATGAGGAGGGTTTGAAATTCACGGGAATAAAGGAACACTGTGTCAAATGTCACAATAATAATTATGGTAAACTGTATGATGCATGGGGGAACACGATCAGGAGTGAAGTAAGGAAGATCAATTATCGCTTATTATCTTTATATGAAGAATCCCGGTTTTCCTACACAGATGTCATAGAGGAGGCGAATGTGAATGGAAAAGAAGATGAGAAAATTACGCCTCAATCTGCTTCAGATGCCTTCCTTGAAAAGACCTCAAAACTTGCCGATTTGATTACAAAATACGGAATGCATAATTTTAGTCTGACAAAATCACTCCTGGATCATTTAAAGGACAATACTTAATAGTTTGGATATTAATTGGGGAAAGGTAAAGGTAATGAGGCCAGTATAGTTAAGGGGTAAAGTAGTTGGTCTTTTTTCACCTTACCTTAACCTAACTACCACACAGGCTTCTTAACCTTAACCTTTACCCATTTTGTTAGCTTTGAAAGAAAATGATTGAAGAGTACATTAATTTCAACTCAGACGGCAGGAAGATTGAAGGAATTTTGTCCTATGATGAAGATGCTGGCGATCTTCCTGTGTTACTTTTGTGTCCGCCTCATCCTCACCTTGGTGGCGACATGGAAAATAATGTTATTACCACACTTGGCAATGTACTGGCAGAAAATGGATTTGTTACGTTAAGATTTAACTATCGCGGTGTTGGTAAAAGCGAAAGTGTGTTTGACAACATTGCAGACAAATACAGCTATTGGGAAAATGTCCTGAAAAACGATGATTACGCCGACGCATTGGCAGATGCTACGTCTGCACTTGGTTATCTGGAATCAGCTATTGACACGAATAGGAGCTTTATTGTTGGATACTCGTTTGGTGCTGTGGTAGCAATGATGTTGAGCGTAAAGAGCGTAAATATCAGGGCCTTTGCATTAATCTCCACACCTTTTGGCAGGTTTGATCCGGCATTATTAGTAGGCTGTATTAAACCGAAGCTTATTATTTGCGCAGATAACGACTTTGCCTCATCAATAGAAGATGTCGAAGAGGCTATGCTAAACATACCCGACCCAAAACGACTTGAAATATTTGAAAATTGTGACCACTTCTATATAGACAAAGAACACATAATCGCAAACAAGGTGCATGAATTCTTCATTTGCAATAGTATTTCATATTGACTACAATTTGACTACAGTCGAGGAAAAAGACTTACAAAAGTTATCATAAGTGTTTTAATATCAACTGCTAATATTTCATTATATTATGATTAAGGGACACGCTACTTGTGAAGGTACAATTAACTTTACAAGCAAAAACCGGGAAGCAGGAAGGAATCATTTCAGGCCGTTTGATGGCCTGAGATTGTCATCTATTGGTATGGGTACGTATCTGGGCAACCCGGATGACACAACCGATGTACTGGTTACAAAGGCTGTCAGGGAATCGGTTCTCTCCGGAATAAATGTAATTGATACTGCTATTAACTATCGTTCTCAAAAAGCTGAAAGGTCTGTTGGAAAAGCGATATCGGAGCTCTTAGATGAAGGAAACATAAAAAGGGAAGAGATTTTTGTAAGCACAAAAAACGGTTATCTCACAAATGATGGAGATATAAAAGAGAAATTCTGGGAATACATTAAAAGGGAGTTAGTAAATCCGGGTATTATCAAGAAGACCGATATATCTTCCGGATATCATTGTATGACTGTTGCATATCTTGAAGATCAGCTAAATAGGAGTTTAAGAAATCTCGACCTGGAGTGTATCGATTTGATGTATCTTCATAATGCCGTCGAGGGACAGATACAGGACATCTCAAAAGTAGAATTCATGAAAAGACTCAGAGACGTCTTTGAATTCTACGAAGAACAGAGAAGGAAAGGCAAAATAACATATTATGGAATGGCAACCTGGGATTGTTTCAGAGTTACCAGGGACGATCCCCAACATCTTCTATTATCAGATGTTGTAAACCTTGCACGGGAAGTCGGGGGTGAAGAACACGGATTTAAGTTTATCCAGTTACCGTATAACGTGTATTTTGATGAGGCCTTGACATTAAAAAATCAGGTATTAAACGGAAAGAACGTATCAATACTGGATGCTGCAATGGATTTAAAGATAGGCGTTTTTACCAGTGTTCCCTTAATGCAGGCCAGACTGCTTGAGCCCGGTGTAATTCCTGAATTTGGCGGGCTGAAGAAGCCGTCTCACAGGGCATTGCAATTTGTTAGATCGACACCCGGCATAATCGCGCCTGTTGTCGGCCACAAAGCAAACTCGCATGTAGAAGAAAACCTGGAGCTGGTTAAGGCACCTCCTTTATCCAAAGAAGATTTTTCAAGGCTTGTGCAGCGCCTAAGATCTATTAAAGAATAACTGCAAAAACTCTTTATCTTTAGTTGTAACATATATATCCTTTAAGTAGTTTCTGTTGCGGAAAGACTGCATTGTCATCCTGAACTTGTTTCAGGATCTCTTAACATATTGATATATATAGATTCTGAAATAAATTCAGAATGACACTTTTGAGCATTTGAGCTTTCCGCAACAGATACTAAGTAACCATTTTCAACAATTCTTTATTATGAAATTGATAATCACTGCCTTTAAGTTCGCGTAATAGATAAAACGAATGCCATCATAAATATAAGTTTCTAAGGTTTAATCTAAAGATTTAGACTTTTTTGATAAGGGTTATATTGGCATTTAAATTTTGTCTTTTTAAGGAAACACAGGGTTTGTAATCCTTTATTTCAACACACGTTATCTTTTCATCAATTCGTATTTCAATCTTGAATATTAATACAAATTGGCACGATAATTGATATAATTAATATAAAGGAAATATTTAAAAAGTAATTATAAAAGGAGGGCATGAAAATGAGTAAGACTATAAAAATTATAATGCTATCCTCCTTTTTTGGAGCTTTCTTGTTAGGAATCAATGCATTTGCTGAAAAATCAGTTAGACGGTCGGGCTTTTCTGAAGGGACTGCAACTGAATTCATTTGGCACCATAAGGTTCTTGCTGTGTTCGAAGGTCAGATAAAGGATCTTGATCTGGAGAAAATGGAGATTAAATTGGAAGGGATTAAAAAGTTAGGAGATAAGCCGCTAATGTTATCTAAAGATACAAGGTGCTATAAAGGTGGCAGATTGACTAACATAGCTTCAGTCAAAGGTGGCACTGAATTCCAAGAGGAAGACGTAATAAGCTTTGATCATCTTAAGGCTGGCGACTACATCAAATGCAATTATTCAATAAAGGATGGAAAGTTTTTAGCAGTTAGAATTGTCTTAATCACTCCGTATCGCAGGATGGAGTGATTACTAACGTAGCATGAAACAAAAAATTGTAGAGTTAGTTTCCTGAGCACGCTTTTCTAAGGGGGGTAATGTGTGTTTGGGAGGCATACTCTGCAGTATGTAAGGAACCACGCTACGTTGTTCCTTAAAGGTATATTTATAACTTTTTAAATTAAAGGAGAATATCGTTGAAAGCAAAAGTTGACCCAGACCTTTGTACTGGTTGTGAAGTCTGTGTGGAAACATGCCCGGAGGTTTTCGAGATGGAAGGCGACCTGGCAGTAACAAAGGTTGACAAAGTTCCTGCTGATGCAGAAGAAACGTGTAGACAGGCAGCCGAAGAATGTCCTGTTGAAGCTATTATTATAGAAGAATGATTTCTTATCAAATCCATGGCATGTAGTCGGAATGGATTTGGTGAATTTCTGATTTACCCACGCACCAGAAAGCCAAGGGTGCCACAGTGGGATACAGTCCATAAAGCCGTGGAGCTTCACTTCTTGCTATGAAAGCAGGGAAGTATAAGACACGGCATTAATCAGAAACAGTTTGATTTAGGATTGTATATAAGGCCCACAATTTTGTGGACCTTTTTTTATGTCTATGTATTTCACATATTTCTTTTAAGCTGCCATTTTTAACATTTTTTTACAATGAAATTGATCATTTCTTTCTTTAAACCAGGAGAATCCATAACCAAATGGTATCCAAAAAAGTATATATTTTTCGAGGTTTCATCTAAGAATTTAGACTTTTTTGGTGTGGTTATGTTGAAACCTGGATGCGAGTTTTATTAAGGGGAAAAAGAGTTTGTAACTCCTTTATTAACGAACCTTATGATTGCACCAATTTACACTTCAATTTTATTATTTAAACAAAATTGGCATGATAATTGATAATAAGAAGGTGAAGAAGTAATTTGTATAATTTTATAATTAGTAAAAAAGGAGGGTATGAAAATGTTAAGGATGACGAAACTTGTAATGCTAGCCTTCTTTCTAGGAGCTTTTTTGTTTGGGTTTAATGCATATGCTGGAAAATCAGTTGACTGGCCCGGTTTTGCAGAAAAGGCCGCAAGCCTTGCAGTAATTGAAGCTAAGATCAAGAATATAGATCTTGAAAAAATGGAAGTATATCTTGAAAAATGTGAATTGCTGGGCGATGCGCCATTAATGTTGACCGAGGACACACTCTGCTATATGGGAGATGAAAGGACTGATATAGTATCAATCAGGGGCGGTACCAAGTTCCATAAGGATGACGAATTAAGCTTCGATCATTTTAAGGCTGGCGATTACATTAAATGCAACTATTCAATAAGGGATGGAATCTTTTGGGCAGTAAGAATTGTCCATGTTGCTCCTTACCTGAAAGTTGAATAGACTTATAAAGAAAGGGTACCCCGCTAAACGGGTGCCTTATCTTTGAGGTTTTAAAAAACCTTTTTCGGTTGGGGTAAGATTTAATAGCTTTGTCGGATTAACGCTATAAAGACAATGTTTGTTACCGATTCTATAAAGGTTAGTGATAAAGATATTTGTAATCACTATTTTAACAAAAAAACATTTGAACGTTTGACAAACACGAAGGCTGGTAAACCCCGTTGGAATTTTCCAAGAAGGAGCTCTACGGGATAAAAAGGCCGGGAGGACTATGAACAAAAGAACTTAAACGCTACTTAACTGGTTATTTTCATAACCCTCCATGCGTTAACCCAAAGCCCCCCTCTGAGGCTGTGTCACAATTGTCATCCCGAACTTGTTTCGGGATCTCTTAGGTTGCTAAGTTATTGGAATCATTAGATTCTGAAATCGGAGATCCTGAATCCAGTTCAGGACCTGGTTCAGAATGACATATTATGTGTTTTCTCTATTGTGACACAGCCTCTCTGGGTGGGGTGGATATTTTACTGGAAAGCCCATTTATTTGTGGGCTTTTTTTTGTATACTTAACGCAAATTATTGAGAATTATTTTCCCATGGCCTCGAGTGTTATCTATACTTGCCTTTTCCCCCTGCCATTTAAGCACTATAGTACCGCATAGGAATATACCCGATTTTTTGGTTTCTAATGTCTTTGGATTAAAGAGTGGTCTTTGATTTCGCTTGTTAAACGGGACGGATGCACTTTTAAGGGTAGCATAATCAGGACCATATCCGGTCAAAAGAAAGACCCTGTCAACATCTATTGTAGTGTTCTTTTTTCCATCTGATTTTAGTTTGACCTGTTTGTTATGAATGGAACGGGGAACTGTCCGATAAAACGTGCGAATCAAGCCTCTTTTTCGAGCCTTATCAAATATAGGCAGTAGCCAGGGCTTGATCTTTTTACGAGGTAGACGAGCTCCACGATAAGAGTGAATTACTTCTGCTTTCTTCTCGACTAGAGTGATTACAGCTTCTATTGCAGAGTTACGTCCTCCTACGACTAAAACCCGTTCGTTATGGAATGGTAACTCACTCCGAAAATAATGATACACATTAGGTTGATCTTCGCCAGGAATGCCAAGTAATTGAGGTGCGTAATATCCCCCGCTGGCAACAACAATATTGGGTGCACACGCTTCGCCAATCTTACCACGCTTTTTGGTATAACGTACGAGATGATCTTTATCATTTGAAGTAAGGCCTACCACTTTACTATGCTGTTTTACAACCAGCCCTAGCCGGGAAGATGCCTTGTTGAGATACTCCAGATACTGTTCTCTGGTAGGTGGTTCGTATGGTTCCGGGTAAAAACCAACGTTTCCAATCTCAAGATAGCGCGGGTGGGAAAAAAGACGGATGTTGGTGGGAAAGTTGTAAACAGTTTGGGCAAGCTGCCCGGACTCTAAATGGAGGTAATTCAAACCAGCATGCTTAAATTCTGAGGCTGCGGCCAGTCCACATGGCCCGGCCCCAATCAAAATTAGGTCATAGCGTGGTATCTTCCGTAAGCGAAAATTATCAGATCTTGGTGCAGAGCTCACACAAATATTCCTGCAATTATTCTCTTTAGGATTAAGTTCTTTTATTATACCAAATCTTCTCTGTAATTAAGGCAAAATTTACATTTTTTGATATGACGATACGGGGGTGGGTGAAAAACCCGGTAGAACAGCAATGCAAATATCAAGGATAAAAAAATGGATAAGTTTACTTTAACAAATAGGTTAATGTCTAAAAAGATAAGAAATAGAATATTTGAAGTATTGACAAATAATTATATGATTGTATAATGATGAATAGGGGGAGGGGGTCATACTATCAGGAGGAATATATTATGCCTAAGAAAAAGGTTAAAGATGTTAAAGGTGGTTGTATTATAGATGAAAGAAAGAAAAAGGTATTAAGAAGACTTATGGCTATCGAGGGCCAGGTAAAGGGGTTGCAAAAGATGATAGAGAAGGATAGATATTGCGTGGATATCCTTACACAGATATCTTCGACACACGAAGCCCTCAGAGGAGTTGCAAAGATCATGATGAGAAATTTCCTTGAGACTTGCGCTACCAATGCGATACAGTCTAAAAATATAGCTAAACAAGAAGAAATATATAATGAATTGATGGATGTAATATACAAATTTGCAAAATAAGAGAGGTATTAAAATGTCAAGGAAAAGAAAAGTTGAAATATTTACTGCAGGATGCTATCTGTGTGATGATGTTGTTAAGTTGGTTGAAGGTATTGTCTGTGACTCCTGTGAGGTAAGCATATATAATCTCAATAACGAGGGGCAGGATAAAGCAAGGGCTTATGGAATTACATCTTTGCCGACAGTAGTAGTAGATGGTAAGATAGCCGATTGCTGCCGTCAGGGAAAGGTCTCTAAATCTGAACTTGAAGCCGCTGGAATAGGGAAACCGATTTCCTGATTCTTAATTTAATTAAAAGAGGCGTTTTGTATGAATTCAAAATCGCTGTCTACACTTGCTGGTCTGATAGCTGCTGCTATTTTGGCCTCAAGTTGTTGTATAGGGCCCTTGATCCTGGCTGGATTGGGAATTGGAAGTATAGGTATTTTTTCCTCTCTTGAGAAGTATAGGCTTATGTTTATGATTATAACATTTGTGTTCATTGGGGTGGCCTTTTATCTTACCTATCGTAAAAACAAGAATGATGAATGTTGTGATATCAACAAGGTTAAATTGGATCGGATAAAAAAGATTGCCCTATGGGTGATTGCCACGGTAGCTGTTGGCTTATTACTTTTCCCTTATGCCTATGGAACTTTCAGTAAGTCACCTACTGTAGTTCCAATGAATGACAATCTGCATCAAGTCGTAATCAAGGTAGAAGGAATGACATGCAATGCATGTGCTCAATCTATTAACTCTGCGATTTCTAAGATTCAGGGTGTTAACGCTGTCAACGTTAGCCTTGAAAAGGGAGAAGCCATTGTGGGGTTTGATAATAACGTTAAGGATATTCCTACGAATAGGCTTTTAACTGCTATAGAGGATATTGGTTACAAACCCTCAATAACTTCTGAATGATTTTTCTTTTCAGAAGATGATTGAAAACGATTTTAAAAAGGAAGGTCATAATGTCAAACATAATTCTGGAGTCGCTTATTACGTGTCCGGAATGTAGTTTTGCAAAGGAAGAAACCATGTCAACAGATTCGTGTCGATTTTTTTATGAATGTACAAGTTGTAAAACAGTATTAAAACCAAAAGAAGGTGATTGCTGCGTATTCTGTTCATATGGATCTGTTCCATGTCCACCCATACAGAAAAATAAGAAATGTTGTTAAATTAAAGTAAGATTTTGCAACTGCATTATTAATAATGCATAGAGGCGAGAAACAGAAGGAGGTAATCTAAAATGATGAAAAAGAACTTTTTAACCTTAGTATCTATTATTTTTACCCTGGTGATATTCATTAGATTAGCATCAGGAGAAACTGGTAAGGTTCAGGTCAAGTTGGATGGTCTTGTATGCACGTTTTGCGCATATAATCTAGAGAAAAAGCTAAAAAGAATAGAAGCGGTTGAAGATTTAAAGATATTGGTTAATGCTGGATTAGCTGAGTTCAAGATAAAAGAAGGTAAATCAATTGATGTTGATGAAATAAAGAAGGCCGTGAAGGATAGTGGATTTACTCCCAGGGACATAGTCGTTACTATAAAAGGAAGGATTGAAGAAGCAGATGGCCAGATGACCTTAAGGGTTGATAATGTTTCTGACATCTTTATCTTGAAAGATAATAAAATGCTTAAGGACATAATAACTTCCGAAAAGGCTCAGGATAAGATTGTTACTGTAACTGGCCTGGTACAAGAAGAGAGAATAAAAGGCCATGGTATACATCCCTATGTTTTGGAAATAAAGGATTTTAAGTTCGAGTAATTTAATAGTATAGAATTTTCATTTTATGTAGCGGGGGTCTTCCTGCCCGAACTGTTTGGTCAGGCGGGTAGACCCCCAACAAACGTAGCATTAAGATGAAAAAATATATTATATCTTTATGTTTCTTAGCCATTATTCTTTTAGGAAGTAACATTGCTAATCAGGCAGAGGCTCAGGGACCTCCAATCAATACCGAAACGGCATTTGTAACTGGACTTGAGAGTGGCGCCATACGGAGCTTTGGGAAGGCAACAAGGCAGATTGGTTCTCTCCCGGGTGGACGAGGTGAACTCAATATTATCTCTATTCCACTTATCGTCCCATATGAATTATTACCAAACAGGCTCGTAGTGGGTGCATCTATACCTTATCTGGATAAAGAAAAAAAGACTACGATAAATGGTGAAAGAAAGAGTTTCTCAGACTCAGGATTTGGCGATTTAACTCTTTTTGGAAAGTATCAGTTTTTCCAGAGAGATGCCCATTTACAAACAACAAGGATATCTGCATTAGGAAAGGTTAAGGTTCCTACAGGAGAAGACGATGAAAAAACAGGTACTGGTGTAAGGCTGCCAGCTTCTGTACAGTTAGGTACTGGTTCTGATGATTATAGCTTGGGTCTCATATTTACACACATTAAAAAGCGCCTTGGGATAAATGCTGATTTGATATACACTCTCAAAACAGAAGCAAATAGTTTTGAGTTTGGAGACACATTGAATTATGATATTGCCTTAGGATACAGGGTGTTGCCTGTAGTATATGAGATATATCCTGCAAAACACTTAAATATATATCTGGAATTTAATGGTAAATTAAGCCAAAGGAATAAACAAAATGATAAACGAGTTAATGATTCTGGAAGGAATACGATCTTTTTATCACCCGGTATTCAATTTATACCAGCAAGAAATTTCTTAATCGAGGCATCCTTCCAAAAACCAATTTATGAAGATTTAAGAGGGAATCAACTTGATACAGATTACTCGTTTAATATCGGATTTAGATGGTTATTGTTTTGAATGAGGGGAAATGGAAATATGCTACTGCAATTATTTCCTTAAGTCTCCTTCTGTAATAGTGCGACTTACAGAAGGAGACTATTTCTTTAAGTACTACTGAATGGCTTTTGCCATTCTCGCCCGTATAGCGGGTGGTTTAGTTCTGGAACTTGAAATAAGCGTAATCAAGCAGGTGGCAAATAGGTTTTCCTAAATTATCAATCTTGGATAACGTTCGACCTATCTTATATACTTCTCTTGTTCCTTTTTGCAAAGTGGATATGCAAAGAAGTCTGCCTCGCATTTGTTACAATGCTGAAGGAGCCATTCTTTAGGCTTTTTCTTGCAATCCGGGCACTTCATCTCCC
This sequence comes from Candidatus Scalindua sediminis, assembly GCA_008636105.1. Classification (GTDB taxonomy): domain Bacteria; phylum Planctomycetota; class Brocadiia; order Brocadiales; family Scalinduaceae; genus Scalindua_A; species Scalindua_A sediminis. The sequence goes on from VSDH01000003.1 coordinate 133,280, forward strand.
ACTTTACGTGTGCCCCTATCTTACCCTTGATTTGTCTTACAAGTACCTCTTTACATTCTGGGCATCTACCTTCCATTGTTGCAGGTTTTTTGGCCGTTACACACTTTATGCATGTCAAGAACTCCTTTTCGCACCTATCACAATGATAAACTCCGAACTCTGTTATCTCCTTTTTGCAATCCGGACAATTCATAACCAATGGTGCCGTTACCCTTCCTTTAGTGTGTTTTGCATGCACCACGTTTTCACAAGTAGGACAAATGGGCAACCCCAGGGCTTCAGGAAGTTCAGGCCCCTTTGGCTTTTTCTCTGCATAGGCAAAATTACCCATCAGCATGATTAAGCTAACAAACATAAACGTATAAGCAACTATTCCTAAAAATTTCTTATTCAACATTTTCTTTACCTCCTTTCTAAATATAAAATTTTAGCAAATTGTTAAATCCGCAATGCCCTAAAAAATAGGGATTACCTATTATTTCATATAACAACTATGGTGCCAAAACATACGGAAATTAAAAAATTTACTTATCATACTATTGTTCAAGAACTTAAATCTGGTTCCTATATTAATTTTGGATATGATAAGAAGGTATGCATAATTAGTAGATGGATTTCAAGTAGAGGAGTGTGGTAAAAGCAACAATAAACATGGGCAAGACACCACTAGCCAACCTCTGTAGTATTAATTCTTAAAGCTAATCATGCCTTGGCATTTTCTTCGAAGCGAGGGTCTTTGATGCCCCATCTCAGTTTAAGTTCCATGAGCCCACAGTAACAGCAGGGAACTATAAAGATCGTAATCAGGGCTACGGTCATACCTTCTACTGCTCCCCCACTTTTTTTTTAGTAAAAGGAGGGCTGGGGGGATTGTATTCAGTGTTTAATCAATGTTGATGTCCTCCTCCCTCATCCTCCTCCTCCTCCTCCTGTTCATGTTCATGTTCATGTCCTTCAGAGTGAGATCCCGTGTACACTGTTATTTCTGCACAATCACATAACTCGCCAGTACCTGTGCAGTGGTAACAATTACACCCATCGGACGATGGTGGACATATACATGCATATTTCTCTGGATTCTTCTTAAATGTCTTTTTACACTTTTTGGAACAGAAGTAATATTTATGCCCATCCTTCTTATACGTTTTAGCCCCGTCCTTATCAATTTGCATAGTGCAGACACGGTCTATTACCTTTCCACCGCGACTTGCGAGTGCCAGGAATTTTACGTAAGTAATCGATAAACCAAGTGAAAAAATAAAAATAAGTCCAAGTGTTAAAACTTTCTTCATTATTCACCTCCAAAAATAGAATTAATAAAATTATAATTCCACAGTGTAATTATTTTACACTATAAAACCGCTATGATATTAACTAGTATTTTTTTCATGACATACCTCATTGTATTAATTGTTTGTGAATCAAAAGTATTAAGTCTTCCCAAATGGATTTGATACAAAATAGTACAATAGGTTTACCCATTAAGCGTTTGATTATTATCAAAGCTTTTTTTACTTCTGTTCTGACTGTGCGTGTCCAGCGAATTTAGCATCTTTAATATGATGTTTGATCTTCCACTCCTGAACTGAACAATAGAGTACAGGAACAATGAATAGAGCCATGATTTGGATCATCATGCCACCGAAGCTGGGAATGGCCATCGGCACCATGATATCAGAGCCGCGTCCGGTTGAGGTCAGGACGGGAATCAATGCAAGGATAGTGGTTGCAGTCGCCATCAAACAAGGACGCACCCTCCGTAGTCCCGCCACGACAGTGGCCTCTCTGGCATCTTTGTATGTCGTAATTCGCCGTTTCCAAAAGCTTTGATCCAGATAGGTTGCCATTACCACCCCGTTATCTGAGGCAATCCCGAATAATGCAAGAAATCCCACCCAAACAGCAACGCTCAGATTAATAGTATGCACCTGGAACAGATCTCTCATGTTCGTTCCGAACACTTCAAAGTCGAGGAACCAGGGCTGCCCATACACCCAGATCATCAAGAATCCACCGGCCCAGGCAACCAATATGCCGCTGAAAACCAGTGAGGTAGTGGTGGTCGATTTGAACTGAAAGTATAGTATGATAAAGATAATGAGTAAGGCCACCGGCATAACAACAGACAGCGTTTTCTGCGAGCGTATCTGATTTTCGTAACTTCCTGCAAACTTGTAGCTAACCCCGGGAGGCAGGATAAGCTCGCCGCTTTCGATCTTCTGTTTTAAATAACGCTGACATTCTTCAACAACATCCACTTCGGCATGCCCGGTTTTCATGTCGAATAGCACATAACCTACAAGAAAAGTATCTTCACTCTTGATTACCTGAGGACCACGCACGTAATTGATATCAGCCACCTGCTCTATCGGAATCTGCGTGCCATCGGGAGCTGCAACAAGGATACGTCCAAGTGTCTCAATTTGATCTCGCAGTTCCCGCAAGTATCGGACTCGAACTGGAAACCGCTCACGTCCTTCAACGGTTGTCGTAATGTGACGCCCGCCGATGGCAATCTCAATCACATCCTGAACCTGACGTATTTTCAGGCCATAACGCGCAATAGCCTCTCGATCAAAATCGATCTCAATATACGGCTTGCCGACTATGCGATCTGCTATAACTGCCGGAGCTTCGACACTGGGCACTTCCTTCAAAAACCGTTCAATATCCAAGGAAACCTTCTCAATGGTCTCCAGGTCCGGGCCTTTGACCTTGACTCCCATCGGGGCCCGCATACCACTCTGAAGCATCACAATCCGTGCAGCGATTGGTTGCAGTTTCGGCGCAGAGGTAGTACCGGGAATTTGCGCCGCCTCAACTATCTCTTTCCAGATGTCGTCTGGTGTCTTGATGTTTTCACGCCACTGACGATACGGTTTTCCGTATTTATCTGGAATTAGGTTGCCATTCTGATCGCGGACAAACTCTTGCTTATTCTTATCAAATCGGAACCTGATGTGATGGCCATCTTTGTCGGAAATATACTCCGGCTTATAGTTGACTACGGTCTCGATCATTGAAAGTGGAGCCGGATCCAACGGACTTTCAATCCTACCCAGTTTGCCTACTACCATATCTACTTCCGGAATAGAAGAAATTTGCTTGTCCTGAAACTGCAGAACATTGAGAACCTCACCTATAGAGGCGTGCGGCATGGTGGTTGGCATGTAGAGGTATGATCCCTCATCCAGTGTGGGCATGAATTCCTTACCGAACCCGGGAAATACATTAGATGCACCCTTCCATATTGTTGTATTACGAATTGTGCCCGGAACGAAACCGAATACACGATCAAACCCCATCCATGCACAGACTCCCAATAGCATGACAAACATTGGCACTGACATGAAAAGCATCTTATGTTCAAGACACCATCGTAGGATAGGAGCGAATAAAAATTGTTGAAATATCTGAAAAAAGATTAACAAACCTCCTATTAACAGTGCAACGAAGACAAGATTACGCAGTAAACCTTTTCCCTCACCAAGGGGGAGCCAGTGACTGGTCAGAATAATCCCGATCAATAAGGCGGCAGCTATAATTACAAACCATTGTCCAAAACTGCGGATATGCGAAGGCAAATAGTTTTCTGACAAACGATAGGCTCCCAGGGCAACCAGAATGAAACCTGCCCACCAGGCAAACCATATACCGATGACAACACCTGAGGCAATCAGTCCTAACAAGAAAATTTGTTTCAGAGTCTTCGATCTAATACGAGTTGTAAACAGGATGTGGGCTGCCGGGGGGATGATGATTAATGCAACAATAACCGAAGAGAAGAGTGCAAAGGTTTTGGTAAAAGCTAATGGTTTGAATAATTTTCCTTCGGCGCCTATCATCGTGAAGACAGGCAAGAAGCTGACAATTGTAGTCGAGACAGCAGTCAGTATCGCGCCTGAGACTTCTCTGGATGCACGAAAGATTACTTCCAGACGATTCTCATCTGGGGCAGCTTCGTCCAGGTGTCTCAGGATATTCTCACACATGATGATTCCCATATCAACCATGGTACCGATGGCTATAGCAATACCGGATAGGGCTACAATGTTGGCATCTACTCCGAAGGACTTCATTGCAATAAAGCACATCAGTACAGCAATTGGAAGCAGTGCACTGATTAAGATGGAACTCCGAAGGTGCATCACCAACACAATCACAACAATTATTGTCACGAGGATTTCCTCGGTCAGTGCAGTTTTCAATGTACCCAGCGTCTCGTATATCAGACCGGTGCGGTCGTAAAATGGCACCACGGTTACGTGGCTGGTATTTATCCATGCAGGCCAATCCTCACGTGGATTTGTAAGCAACCAATTTAGCCAATCATCCTGATTCAGTTCTGTGCTGTTGAATGCATCAAATCCCTGGGTGGCCGCAAACGATGCAATCTCCGTACGCGTTGTCTTCTTATAGTCAACAACGGCCTTAGTCGGAAGACCAGGTGAAATTTCATCAATCTTTTTCTTAACATTCTTTATGGCTTGCAATGGATTAAAACCGTAACGAACGACAACGCTGCCTCCGGTTGCCTCAGCTCCTCCCTTGTCAAGAGCCCCTCGTCGCAGTGCGGGTCCCAACGTAACCTTCGCAACATCTTTGATGTAAATGGGAATATTCTCATTTACCGTAACTACTGACTTTTCGATGTCACTAACCTTTTCGATGAAGCCCAAGCCACGGATTATGTACTCTACCTTGTTTACTTCAATAGTACGGGCACCAACATCAATGTTAGACATGCGGACTGCCATAAAGATGTCTTCCAGGGTGACTCGGGCAGCCCGCATAGCGTCCGGGTCTACGTCAACCTGATATTCCTGTACATAACCACCGATAGAAGCTACCTCGCTAATTCCCTCGGCTGCCAGCAGAAAGTACCTGACATACCAGTCCTGGATTGTGCGAAGTTCATGCAGGTCCCATCCGCCAATTGGTTTTCCATCAGGGTCGCGTCCTTCGAGTGTATACCAGTAAACCTGACCTAAGGCGGTAGCATCAGGCCCAAGAGCCGGTTGAACCTCTGCAGGCAAGGTTCCTGCGGGAAGGCTGTTTAGTTTCTCAAGTACCCTGGTTCTTGACCAGTAGAATTCGATGTCTTCTTTGAAAATGATGTAGATAGAGGAAAAACCGAAGAAGGAGTAACTGCGGATGGTCTTAACGCCCGGGACACCAAGCAGAGAAACTGTCAACGGATACGTAATCTGGTCCTCGACGTCTTGCGGCGAACGCCCTATCCATTCAGTAAATACAATCTGCTGATTCTCACCGATATCAGGGATGGCATCAACCGGAACTGGATTTCGTGGCAGGGAACCAATCTTCCAATCGAATGGTGCAACCAACAGGCCCCATCCCACTATTATAAACACCATCAGAACTACGACTAACTTATTCTTAAGGCAGAAAAGAATTATATTGTCAAGAAACGATATCTTGTCACCAGGAGTTAAGTTAGATGCCTGACGGGTTTCATTCATTATGATGCTCTCCCTTATGTTCTTTAGTTTTTTCTCCTGTCTGCGTGCTACGCACAGGCAGGCTTGAGATCAATTCAACCCGATCAGCACACTTTAACATAGTTGTCCCCAAATAAGGGTTCCTGACCTGCTTGTCCTCCTGCAACCACATAGCTCCACTGCCACCAAATACCATTGGACAATGCAGCTTGTAAACAGTTCCGAATTCGTCTGGATCAAAGGTTTTGATCAACACCATAAGTTCATCGGAAAGTAATGAAAAGTTTTCACGAATCGATTTCAGGTTCTCCGCCTAACCCATACTTTGCAATGTCTGAATTAGATTATAATATTCTTTCTTCCAAACCTGATGAGCATCTTCGTCAAGAGGTTTAGCATCTACCTCTGATAAAGATGTTTGAAAATGTGTGACAGCTTGTTGGGCAAGTAATAAATTATCACTGGCAAGGACCTGTTGAAGGGATAAATACGCCTCCCATAGTTTGGCGAGCTGTGCCTGAAACACAGCCGGAACTTCCAGATGCTGCGACGGTCGCGAACTTTGAGCATCATGTGAAGTACCTAACCGTTCACGTACGCGACGCATATTCTTTGTCAACACCTTAAACACACGGTCAATTTCTGTAAACTTTTTTACATCGCGACCTTCCACGGCGTCGTTGTTCAACAGCATCGAAAACTCATTCCACAGCATCCTTAGATGTCCACTTAAAAGACTACCGTCAATTTTACTGAGGGCTTTCTCAAAAGCTAGAAACTCATTACGAATAAGACTAATGTCCTTCAACTTGACTGCCTTTGCTATAGCCTCGTAGGCCGATTCTAGCTTCTGCAACTGACTGTGGAATTCTGCCGGGACGCTACTTGGAGTCATCGTTTTCCCCTGTCCAGCTTTGGAGGGCTTTCCTCCGTCGCCATGTTGATGTCCTCCACCTCCACCGCCTTCTGGCGTCATCATGCTTGGTTTAGCCTGGATCTGGACAGCACTGTCAATCTTGAAGTTTCCATTTGTAACTACTATTTCGCCTTCCTTCAGCCCGCTTTTAACCAGGTAGTAATCACCGGCCCGTGGACCAAGTACTATTTCACGTCCTTCGAAAGTGGGCTCATCAGTACCTGGAAGTTCTACATAGACAATAGCCCGGGTACCAGTCACCAAAGCGGCTGTAACAGGGATAACAAGGGGTTTAGATTCCTCATCAGAGTCTACGGCAACATATCCAAGTGATTCGGCTTGCACCAGCGGCATACCACAACTATCACACACTCCGGTGTCATCTTTTATGATCTCCGGGTGCATTGGGCATATCCATTTTCCAGCCAAATGCGGATCTATAACTTTTCCACCGGTTGAAATTTGCGTTTGAACAACCCCATGCACAAACATCTCCGGCTTAAGTTTACCTGAAAGGTTTGGTACATTAACCCTCACTTTCACGGTACGGGTTTTTTTATTCAGTACCGGTTCGATAAAGGCGATTCTCCCGACAAACTTATCACCTGGATAAGCTTCTGTCATAAAAGTAATTTCCTGGCCATATCTTAACCAAACGAGATCTGATTCGTAAGCATCCAGCATGACCCATACATGGCTCAAATCAGCAAGCGTATAAATGCGATCACCTATATTAACGTAGTCTCCTTCCTGACGGTTTTTTTTAATCACAATTCCGCTCATGGGGGAATAGATAGTTAGATGGTCTGACGGTTTTTTACTTTTCTCAATTTCCTGTATCTGCTCCTTAGTCATTCCCCATAGCCGCAACCTCTCTCGAGCAGGTTCAATTAAATCAGCAACATCCGGAAAAATAGAGGTTACCCCTTCTCGTTCTCGTGCCCGTTTCAAAACCTGGATCAATTCATCCTGCGTGGAGTAGAGATCTGGACTGTAAATAAATACCATATGGTCACCCTTCTTTACCTCTACTCCCGTATAATCTACGTAGAGGTCATCTAAACGGCCCGATATCCAGGCAGTAATGTATCCTAGCCTGGTCTCATCATAATCAACTTTACCCACCATCCTCACCTCGGCAGTTACGTAGCGCCGTTCAACAGGGGTAGTCTGTATATTCATCAATTCGCGTGCGGCATCGCTGAACACAATCTGTCGCATACCTCCCATTTCTTTACCCTTGGTTGCAGAAGTGACTGGAATGAGGTTCATTCCGCAGATAGGACATTTTCCAGGCTTCTGCTTCTGAATATTTGGATGCATGCTACACGTCCAGAACAGTATTTTACCTTCGGTTTCAGCAGTCAATGCAGGCTCTTCAACAGGACCTTCAACTCCACCAGACCTTAAACACAAGCCTATAACCAATCCTGTTATAAAGATGGCAGCAAAGATTGAGATAATTCTCCATCTTTTCTTTAATGTGCTCCATATATCTCTTGATTTGCTTGAAATATCTTTCATAACTTTCTTTTTATTAATATCTTCTTCCATCTTACTAACACCTCCAAGTAGCTTTCTTTCAAAGACTTAGTACCAAATTTATTATAACATATTTGTAATTAACCAACTTGGAAAAATAATGACAATCATTTTTAACCACTATATACAGTCTAATTTAACCTGAAAATAAGTTCTGGAATCTCCTCCAAAGGCGGATCTGCCTCTGGCATGACCGCCAGGGCGGACGAAGACGTTCGCCACAGCGAATCTGCCTTAGGCACGACCTCCACGAAAGGAAGGAAAATACCCCCGCTTTCGCAGGGAATCCAGATTCCTATGTTAAGGTTTCATAACTCGTGCCTGCCTGTCCCCGCCTGCCGTCGGGCAGGGGCAGACAGGGTAATCCGAAGAAGCATGAATGTTGATTATATCAAGCCGCATGCCAAGTAACTATAGTGTTCAAAAAAAATTACCTTTAAAGAGTTCTAAAAATGCCAGAAATGTCATTCTGACCCCGCATCCTTGCTTCCGCAAGGAAGCAGCGGGGGAAGAATCTAATACCTTCGGCTCAGAGCTTGCCCTGAGTGTAACGAAGGGATAAACTCCGTGAGAAATCTATTTATAACAATAACTTACGAAATTTTTGCCAGAGGTGAATCTGTGCCTGAGGTGGCTTCGCAGAGCTTTCTTGCTGGTTCAATCTTGCAGATTGAACCGAAATGTTTTGGTTCAGGCTACAAGCCTGAACCAGCACAGTGCCATAGGATTAGTCTTGCAGCACTCTCATTATCTTTATGATGAAGATAAAATACATCCACCTCTGGTTTTATATGCCACAACGAGTTGTAGTATATCAAACTTTTCATTTGTATTCTATAATTGAACGTACTAACTCAGGGTGTTATAATTTGATATATGCTATATCCTATATCCTGACAATAAACCTGTTGCCTATGTATGTGCACCACCATCTATCAATGAGAAGGAGCTTGTTGAATTGATACAAAACTTTGGTTTGATGAGGTAGTATAATGAGCAGATCCTTAACTCGTAGAGAATTTATTAAGAGTACTTGTGCCTGCACACTTCTAGGTGGAGTATTACCAGAAATACCACTACCACCTGATCCATTACCGAGTGACATCGAAACAAATTCCTTATCTCTTGTAGTAGATATCAAAAGCAGGAAAGATGTCGTTAAAGGGTTAACTCCAGATATCTCGCTGGTTAAGCAGATGGTGGGCACAGGGATAACATCACTTACAGGTACAAACGATCCAAAAGACGCATGGAGTTCACTTTTTTCCAAGGACGAAAGGATAGGCATAAAGGTAAATGGTCTTGGTTCTAGCATCCTTGCTGGCAATTACCAAATTTGTTGGGCTATCGTTGACGCCCTCAAAGGTATAGGGGTGAATGAAAATAATATCATCGTCTGGGATCAATATCAGCATTATTTACTATCATCAGGCTTCAGGATAAACGAGTCTTTTAAGGGTGTGAGGATTTACGCAACAGATAGGGGTGGAGGAAAAGAAGCCCTTGATTCCGGCAGTTCATATAGAGAGTACGATAGTGGTTACGGGGCAGTAAGGATAAGCAAGATACTAACGGAAGAAGTTGATTCACTCATAAATCTAGGTTTGTTAAAAGACCATAACCTTGCAGGAGTGAGCATCTCACTTAAAAACATATCCCATGGTGTGATCAGTCATCCGGATAACTTTCATGATAATTCATGTGACCCCTTCATTGCAGCCATAAATTCGATACCTGAGATAAGAAATAAGATTAAGCTTCACATCTGTAACGGACTACTGGGTCTTTTCGATGGGGGGCCAATGCCAAAAAAAAGATATGTATGGATGAATAATGGAATTATGTTAAGCAAAGACCCCGTCTCTCTAGATACAATAGGTATGGACATTATTGAGGAAAAGAGGAAAGAAAGGGATCGGCCACCACTCTTTAACCGTGCAAACGTCCCAAAACATATCGAAACTGCTGCCAAGTTCGGGCTTGGGATAAATGATACAAACTTAATAAATCACAAATCTATTTTGATTTAAGAATACAATCTCTACTACAAAAGGCTATTCAGATTGCACTTCTCCCTTCATTTCCTTTTCCAGCCCAGATAGAGGTCCGTGTATTCACCGTGTTTCCAAAAGTCGTAAGCGGTGTGTTTGATTCCCAGTTTCTTCTCTATCTCTGCAAGGCGTCTGAGACGACTGGCTTCTGTCTTGATCCGTACCAGCCATCTATCCTGAGCCCATTCCCAATAACCATAAATGGGACTGTAGACTGCATTGTGTGCCTTGGCCTTGTAGATGGCGTCTGTGATGTCTACCAGGAGTTCATACGTCAATCTTTCTATTTCGGAGATGTTGTATTTCCTGACTGCGCCACCTGGAAGCAGGCTAAAGCTGTGACCGCCCGTCCAGTCCGGAGCCAAATCAGCAGGCATTGGGTCCAGGAGTTCTTCCTTATATAGATCCACTACCAGTGCCATGGCTTCTCTGTATTTGGTAAAGCTGAGTTTCACTGATTCATCCATTGCTGAAAGGTGGTCGCGAGCAAACCGTTGGGAGTGGCATCCCTTACAGATTGTTACCCATCTCTCTCGTATTTCCTTATACCTCGGTGCACCCCTGTCCACCAGTGAGGTTCCCATGTAAGTATATACAGTAGAAACATTCATCACATTGTGATTACCATTGTTCATGTGGCAGTATGCACATGTGGGCACCTTGTAGTTTTTGGCATTGAGGGGTTGTGTCCAGTCCCATTCGTGCATCTCAGATTGGTATATCTGCCCATGATAGGATTGCATGTACATCTCGTGTTCGTATTGTTCAGGACCAGAATGACAAACGGCGCAGCTATGCGTTTTACGCGCCTCGGCAGCGGAGAAATGGTGTCTGGAATGGCAGCCATCGCACCGATTCTCTACGATGGCGTGACAGGTAAGACAGCCTGCAACCTCCTCAGCCGGTTTCTCTATCTGACAGCCTTGCTCACACAGATCAAGGCTGTAGGCATGTGCATGGCCACCCTGTCCACCGGAACGATGTCCTTTGAGTTGCTCAGGATGACATTCTCCACAGATGTTGTATGATGGCATAATAAGGTGTAGATGATCACTACCATGACATTTTTCACAACCCACCACTTCCTTTCCTTCACCTGGTGAGGCATGTTTACTTCGTCTCCACTGTGCCACTATGCCGGGATTCTCAACCTCATGGCAGAGTATACACTGGTTACCTTTGTACCATCCTTCGACATCACTTCCCGGATGGAATTCATCACTGTTGTAATAGTAGTCCGGGTCATACCATCGGATAAGAGGGAGGAAGTTAAAAAGCTCTCCGTATTTCCCCTTCCCTGGAAATAGTTCCTTAGGGCCTGTATAGTAGCCCGTAAGCCCACCCATGTGATAGACATCTCCAGTGTTATCTGGCCCCGCCTTTTGACCCATCAACTTCGCCATTTCTTCCTGGAAGGCTAAAACCTTATCGGTAGCATAAGTACACGGCTGAACACAGATAAATATTATCAACAGGCTTCCCACTATGATGACATTTTTATATGTTCTCATTTTTTCCTTCCTTCCTTTTTAATAATTCCCTCCAGTCCCCCCGCAGCTTTCTTGCGAAAGCAAGAAGCGGGGGGATTTATTAACACACTCTTACATTAAGTGCATAGCTTGGTTATTAATTGTTCTATTATGAGGGGTGGTGACAAACGACTGGTCTTGCATAGTAAATCTGCCTCTAACATATATTCCCATTTCTCAGGCATTTCTCCTCCAGCAAAATGTTTAGCCTGTTTTATAAACTTATCAATAAATGGTCTTCTAACTAATTTTTCCCCTAAAATATCTTCTTTATCGCCACCTTTATCCAAGATCTTTATAGCCTTCCATAGATCTCTCATTCTTTTATGTATTGAATTTATCATCACTATAGCAATTGTTTTCTCATCATATGTGATATTTTTACGTTCATTTTCCATTCCAAGCTCAAACATTTTTTTTGCTGCTTTTATTGCTGAAACAATATCTTTCATGCCAATTGCATCGAGCAAATGAAAAAGCTTTTCCCTGTGACTCAACCCTAACAATTTTTGGATATCTTCTACGGTAATTTCCTTCCTATCGCCTACATAAATGGATAGCACATCTATTTGCTTATCAATAATACCCAGATTGTCTCCTGTCTTTTCCAGGAGGCAAAAGGCAGTTTTTAAATTTATTATCTTGTCATAATTCTTAGCATGCATAGTAATCCACCTTGTTAATTCACTATCGTACTCTGGCCTATCCTTTTCCCAGGGTGCAGGACTATCATACAGTTTATTGCACTCGATAAGAATGCCATGTTTATTATCCAGCGCCTTTGCTAATCTCGTCCTTTTATCTATTGATGGGACATCCAAGACCAGGCAGTTAACCTTAAAAGGACTTTTAATATATTCTAAAACCTTATCCTGGTACCTATCTAGAAAGTTATCATCATTCTCAGCTATTACCAATTTATATTTGCCAAACATAGAAACCGTCCTGACTTCATCAAGAATATCGTTAAATAATAGAGTAGAACCCTTAGTGTTTTCTATATTACTACTAGTATCTTTACTATTAAATTCAACCAAACCCTGTTGCTTACCTCCCTCAGAAATGAATCGTTTTTTTATCTCTGCTAAAATCTGTTTTTTGAGAAAATGTTCATTCCCGCTTATTACATACAAAGGCAACTTTCTCATTTTTTTGTATTTGTGGACAAATTCGGTAAATTTCATAACAAAATCATAATAGCTTTATATATTTCCTTGTAAAGTCGAAATCAGATATCGTCTTAAAACCGATTTTGCCTTAAAAGAAAATTTCTCATGTTTTCTTCTCAAAGGTATTGACATAGTTAAACTTATGTGTATAATGTTCAAACATGATTAGGTGTATAATCTGTTCTTTTTGTAAAAAGCAAGACTTAAGAATCATAAAACTATTTTGGGGGTAATAGGAATATGGCTACAATAACGAAGCGAGAACTGGCCGAGTCCATTTCGCAAAAATTGGGAAGTCCACAAACAAGTACAAAGCAAATAATACAGCTTTTCTTAGATCTATGCATTGAAGAACTTGCGAAAGGCAATCGATTAGAATTCAGGGACTTCGGCATTCTTACTACGGTTGAAAGAGGTGCTAGGGTTGGTAGGAATCCAAAGACAGGAGCAACCGTAAATGTTCCCTCAAAGAGAGTCGTACGATTCAAATCAGGAAGACTTCTAAAAGAAAAGGCCCAGAAAAAAGTCTGATAAAAATTTCAATCCATATCTCAGGATGTAACACACGCTTTATTTACCTCAACTTCTCATTTGAATTTATCAGCATAATTCCTGTGAGATGAGTCTTTGTTAAATCCATGCTCCACCAAAATCCACTTATTGCCTGATTTCTTATAAGTAATTTTATAAGAATAATCTACCATACGCCACCTCCAGAAGAAAAAGTGTGACAATCCCGTTGCAAAAACGTTTATTTTTTGAGCATAGGGGTCGATGTCTTCAAATACTGCAACCCCCATCTTTGTAACTCCTGGTCCAAACTCTCCTTTCATATCATTTGCAGTCATATACTCTTCATTCCCTTTAGAAACCGTTGAGACAATGTCAGGAAGGTATTTATCTTCATAACTCTTTTGTGTGTCAGTATTCAGAAAAGTCTCAATAGGCACCAAAATTTTTTTATCAGTTGTATTTTTTATGGAATAAAACCAGACTATATATGTTTTCTCATCGCCAGAATCTTCTTTGTACACAAAGTTTTCTGGTGTGCTCCAGCTAAAATCTACTTGGGATGCTTCCAACGCAACCGAAATAGAAAAGGCAAAAATGAAAAATAAAAATGAATTCCTTACTTTATTCATCATTCTACTCCCTGTCTCCAACATTTACATTTTGTTGGGAAATATCAAAATATTTAGGACAAACTGACTAAGACTTTATTAAAAACGCTGAGAGTTCATCAATGCTCTGAAATATTTTATCGGCATCTTTTAGGTACTCTCCTGGTAGAGAAGTTTGTACTGCAAAACATGTTAATCCTGCATTCTTCGCTGACGCAATACCTGCCGGTGCATTTTCAACCACTAAACAGTCTTTTTTATTAACACCCAGTTCATTTACGGCCTTCAAATACGGTTCTGGATTAGGCTTCCCATTACTTACCATTTCTCCAGTAATAACAATTTTAAAGACGTTGTCTAATCCCATTTGTAGAACTTTCTTAACGACCTCTAAGCGAGTACCTGTTACCAGAGCAAGAAGGTAATCAAGTCTATGCAATTCCAATAAAAGTTCTTTTGAACCTTTCATCAGTTTCACAGTAAAGATATCGTTAAATATCTTTCGTTTAAGTTTAAGTACACTCCTGATTGACACATCAGAAAGAGATTTTTTCTTTTTATTTATCAGCTCTTTTATCGTTTCTTCACCTGTCATACCTTCCATGAGATAAATTTCCAGGTCAGTTACTGATATCCCTACGGTTGACAATGCCTTTTTCCATGATTCAATATGGTACGGCATGCCGTCAACAATCACACCGTCCATATCGAAAATAACCGAATTCAGGAACCCTGTTCCTTTAATGTTTTTCATCTTCTAATAACGTCAGAGCGTATTTTATGGGAACTCCAAAGTTTGCACCTCTAAAACCTCGGAAGATGCCGTAATTTATGGCAATTACCTTGCCCTTATTATTGAAAAGTGGACCGCCGCTACCGCCAACAGTTGTCTGTGCGTCATACACGATCCTTTCCTTTAAAACGTCACTTACGTGCCCTTGAGTTGATAAAGGCCTTATTAGACCACGCTCAGAAAGTTCTTGTGCTGCTTCAAGCAGAGGTAATTTTGATATCTCTTTTGCAATGTCCGGATCAGTCTTTGCAAAAATAGCACCTAGTCCTGCCGGGTAACCCAGTAATATTGCAGGTTCTCCCTCAATTGCGCCCATACCACTTAAATCCAGTTCAAGCACCGGGATGTCTACACCTTCAGGATCAAGGCTTAAGAGGGCAACATCGGCATCTTCAGAAACCTTTTCGACTCTAAGAGGAAAAGGTTCTTTTACATTTGGGAAAAACGCCCTAAACACCTCGAACCTGGCTTTAAAACCTGGTTTTATAGGAATAAAATGTGCCCTTTGCTGCCACCAGGGTTCTGCAATATGGCGATTAGTTAGTATCTTGCCATCTTTGCTTATTAAAAACCCTGTTCCAGTGTAGTCATTCGTCAATAAACGGCCATCACCCCAAGCCTTTAATGGCTCACCCGTCTGCTCATCGACTAAAGAAAATGAACACTGAATCAGGCAAACTCCTCCACTAAAATTTTTAATTATTTTTTCTGCAACAGTACTTTCGAATTCTAAAATCTCTACTCTTTTTGTAGTTTCTGTCAACGTAAAATATATAGTATAAAATAATGTACCAATACCACCAGTGATGAAGAATAAAATAAAGAAACTGGCAAGTTTAAATCTCAGTGAAGACTGTGTAAAGGCTTCAACCAGCAAGTTTTTGAAAAACGCCGCTGCTGTAGTTAGTTTCCTGCCTCTATACGGTTCCCTTGCAAGATCCATTGAATCTGCTAACATTTCTCTGAAGGGCTTACATACGTCTCCTTCTTCAGTTTTTATCCTGAAACGCAGCCTTGGTCCATTCTCGCCATATTCAATAAGGTCTCCGTCATTAAGAACAACTTCCTTTATCAATATATTATTGACAAGGGTTCCTTTGGAACTATCCAAATCCTTTAGAATATAGTCACATTCCTTAAGATGGATTTCGGCATGGAAAGGTGAGGTATTCTTATCTGTGGCTTGATTAAATCTTAAATTACATGAAGGATCTGTTCCAACACTAATTTTTGAATTTGTAAAAAACTCCGTTTTACCTCTTTTGCTACCTGATAAATGTACAAAAATTGCTTTCATCTATCTTTATTAACAAAATAATTATACACAATGTCAGCAAAGGCATTTAGGCCCTTCATATCCTTGCCTAGCTTCGATAACTTATTTTCAAGCTCCGTTTTGTTTCTAAAATTCTTAGAGACATATTCAGCGACGAATGTTTGAGCGGAAATAAAATTCAAATCAGGGCCTTTATCATTCGAGCTCTGGGAAATTTTATATGCTATTAAATCCGTGATAGTTTTTAACGTTATATCTTTCTTACTGCTTATATCATCTTTCACCACATCGAAACTCAAACGGTCTTTGTCTTCATAATATTGATACACAATATCCGCCATAGCCTGCATTCCTTTTGCTCCTTCATCCAATTTAGATAGTTTCTCATTAAATTCATCCATAGTACTAAAGTTCTCTGAAATATATTCTGCCGTTGTTTCTTCTGCAGAAAGAAAATTATTTTCCGGCCCTCTGTCGTCTGGACTTTTAGATATCTTAAATGCAACAATATCTGCTATAGATTTTAAAGTAATATCTTCGACATTATGGATCCTATTTCTAATTGTCTTGGTATCCAGTTTTCCCTTCATTGAAGCGCATTATACTACCACTAAAATATATAAGTCAACAGTGATATATAGCAATCATACTTTCCAGAAAATTATTACAAAAAAAAAAGCTTCAGGGCAATTTCTCACCCTGAAGCCTTGTAGTTTACTGATATTAGATTAATGACCTGCTCCGGTAGCTGGACGGCCTGCAGCTCCTAGTTCAAATGTTACTTGAATGATTTCACCGGGTTTAACTCTAACTTCTCTGCTGTCTGTATTGCCATGTGAATCAACAACTGAAACTGTATATATTCCCTTATCTACCTGAAAGACGTAATTTCCATTTTTGCCGGTAGTTTCAGATGCATCTCCTACACTTACTTCAGCATGCTCAATTGGACTACCCAGCGCTATCACTTGAACTATGACCCTTGCAGGAGGTTCATCAAAAGCTGTGACTATGTTGCTTAAACAGAATATCAGGCCAGAGGCTACAAGTGCTACAAAAATGTATTTAAATTTACTCAGCATTATTTATCTCCTTTCTCTAAAATAAAAATATACGACAAAATTCCAGTAATTTTTATCTATATAATGATGTTAATTATACGGCTAATATCACCTCCTCTCACCTTCCGAAGTATTGTTAGCCTGATAATATTTTGATTTAGGATTATACATTAAAACTTGTTTTCGTCAAGATATTTTCTATTTTTGTTAAATTAAAGCTGAGTTAAGCTTGAAAATTTTGTGAATTGTAACTGCAACTTTTTAATCTGGGATGTTTACGTGTTCGGATGCCGTTTCCCTTACGCGGTACTAATTCAGATCTGTTAGAATGGCTTTGGCGGACCTAGTAGACAATCGCTTTGCCATAGTTCATTATGTAAGGAACATAATCAATAAGACTTATAGAATCAATAGTTTAAAGCCGATTTCTTAAAAAGTCACATTTGACCACGATCATCCTTTTTCTATAACACAAATGGGATGAGTACAGTTACTAAGATTTTAAACTGGCGTATAACTTAGGGTTAAGGTCTAAAAATTTGGTTATTTATTAGCTTATTTAATGATATAATAAATATTTGTATAAGCAATATAGGGGATAATGTACATAAGTCCTTAGCATATTGTATCTTATTATCTATTTTTTATTAAGAAGACAAAAATGCCAGAAGAGAAGGCCTCTTTCAAACAAAAAAGAGAATTTTTAAAGAATTATACGCCTTTTTCCTCATTATCTAACAATCTCCTAAAAAAGATTGCATCAAGACTGCAGGTTCATCATTACGGAGTTGGTCAGATTATATGTGAAAGAGGAAAGGCAGGTAATAGTTTGTATATAATTCATACTGGTTCTCTGACAGAAATCTTGTCTGATAGCAGCGGAGAAGAAATAACAATAGCAATTCTCAGAGAAGGGAACTGCTTTGGAACTATTTCACTACTTACTGATGAACCTTATCTTGCAACAATAAAAGTGAAGGAAGATGTGGAGCTTTACGTTCTTTACAAAAATGACATAGAGGAACTAATTCGAACGAACCCGGTTTTGAGTACGTATTTAAATAGAATAGTATCAATGAGGATAAAGACGTTCCTTGATTTTTTTGAAAAGGAAAAAATTAAGATTGTTGAAGGACTTGAAGACAGGTTGGAGAAAGAGAGAAAGTTAGACGTAATAAATAGAGTAACCAAACTCTTTTATTTAGATGGAGATATCAACAAGACTTTATCGATGGTTGTCAAAGAAGTTAATCAGGAAATGAGGGCGGACGCTTGCTCAATATACTTGCTAGATACAATTTCTAATAATCTCATACTAGAAGCTGCCGTTGGGTTTGATCATAAGGCAATAAAAAATATAAAGATGCAATTAGATGAAGGAATAACCGGATGGGTAGTAAGAAATTGTCACCCTGTTGCGCTTGAAGACGTACATACTGATCCCAGGGTAAGGTTCATTTCAGAAATCCATGAAGACCGTTTGTCTTCAATATTGTCAGTGCCATTAGGGGATAAGAAAGATGTCATTGGAGCTATAAACATTCAGACTCTTAGTAAAAGAAAATATACGTATGAGGATATTAGGGGGCTAACGATTCTGGCAAATCATATTACGCTTGCCATTTCACATGCGCGGCTTAAGAGAAGGATGCAGATTGTGGAACAGGTAAAAGGCAGGAAGGATGTAAAAAAATTGGGTTTTGTAGGAAAGGGTAGATATATCGACAAAATAAATTCATTTGTTGATACTGTAGCTACACATGATGAACCTGTGTTGATAAGTGGTGAAGATGGGACTGGTAAGATACCCATGTCAAAAATCATTCACTATAAGGGTAAACGTTACAAGGGGCCTTTTGTAGAAGTTGATTGTAGAAGCATCGGTAAGGATTCATGGGGGGAAGAACTCTTTGGCAGAGAAAGAATTTCTTACGTGATAAGTTGTGATGACGCAATCAAAAAAGATTTACAGGACAGAGAATCCTCTGAGAAAGGAATTGAAATAGAGGACATAGCAACGCGTCTGGGATATATCGAATTGGCCGATTCGGGGACGGTTTTCTTAAATCATGTAGGTACATTAAATCAAGCAAATCAAATCAAATTACTTAACTACTTGCAAGGAGGAAGGTTTAATCGTGTCAACGGGAGTGATACCATTTATTCAAATACAAGAATTGTTGCATCAGTATCCGAAGATATTGCAATATCTATTGAAAAGGGTAGATTTGACAAAACACTTTACAATACTTTAGGCAAAAATTTCTTTCACTTGAAGGCTCTTAGAAATCAGAAACGCAGTATCCCAATGCTTACAAAAGACTTTCTTGAAAAGATTAGTAAGGAACAACATAAAGACGTCAGAAATGTATCTGAGAATGCAATGGGGCGATTGATGAGCTATGATTGGCCCGGGAATGTGTCAGAACTAGAGGACGTTTTAAAACGTGCAGTCAGCCTGGCAAAGAGCGATACTATTACGACTGAACAAATCTTTTTTGGTATACCAAAAGAAGAAAAGAAATGGTCTTTCAATATACTTTCGCTAGACAAGGTTAAAGAATTTTTAAAAAGTAGATTTTATCCTCTGGGTCTTCAGGTTTTAAGTTCTGCATTTCTTATAATTACCCTCTGTGTATTATTCATGGGGCATAAAGATGGACTTTTAAACTTTGCAAATGTGTTTATATGGTCGGCAGGTTTCTTTTTCATTTACTTATCAGCTTTAGTTTCTGGAAGAATTTTTTGTGGAATATGTCCTTTTGCAGCGGTCGGTGACTGGATACAGCGATTGAAAAGTTTTAATTTACAAATTCCAAAGGTACTAATTACATACGGAAGGTATATCACAATTGGATTAATACTCTTGGTCTTTTGGTTTGAAGGTGTAACAACAATGCCACGATCCTCGGCCTTAACTGCATTCTTGATTATATTTATTCTCTCAGGAGCTATGATCTCAGGCTTTTTATTTGAGAGAAGAGTATGGTGTAGATACGCCTGCCCACTTGGTGGTATGCTCGGCATATATTCGCTTTCATCGGTGACTTCATTGAAAGCAAACAGAAGCGTTTGTCTCAATCAGTGTGAAACTCACGATTGCTATTTAGGAACAAGGTTAATAAAAGGTTGCCCGATGTTTTTACATCCTTATGGACTGGAAAGCAATAAAGATTGCGTTTTATGCATGAACTGTTACAAAAATTGCGGTTACAGTTCCATAAGAGTCGATCTTCAAGTTCCAGGAAGTGACATAGGCGATATGTCTAATAGGTCTTTGCCTGACGCACTACTTTCCCTGTCATTATTAGGTGTACTTTTAGTAGAATATGGAAGCCTCCTTAGTATCGATTCTCAATGGTTTCAGTCAATATACAATTTTTTTGCAATCAATCAAACGGTACTCTTTACGTTAATATTTATTTTTGTATTGACCGCACCATTTGTTTCCATTGGACTTATTGATTATTTATGTAGTGGATTTTCATTCACCAGGACAAAAGAGAGAATGGCAGATTTTGGATATGCAGCTATCCCTCTTGCACTTATGGGACACCTTGCTTTTTATTGGGACAAACTCAAAGCAAATTTCTGGAGGATGTTTGAAACTGCTAATATTTATAAGGCCGGCAAAATAGACAATGAATTCTCGACTATTACAGATAGGATAAGCAGCATATCATCTTTTGAACTGTTAACTATACTACTAGGATTTGTTGGAAGCGTTTATTTCTTTTACCTAATTTCAAAGAAAACTAGACACGTATTAACAAAATCAACAATTGCCGGTTACTTTACTGTTTTTGCTATCTTCGCTCTTATATACATATATATTTTGTAGCCTTAATCACCCCGAGATTTCCTTACAGCTATAGTCTTGTAAGGAATAAATCTTGGTACATTTTCTTTATAGACTCTATACTCGTTTCCAAAAACCCTTAGCATTCTTTTTTCTTCAAAAAATGTACCAATAAAGAGGTAACTTACCGCACAAATTCTATCCGCCAATGTAAGTAAGCTAATAAACGGATTGAATAAAAAAACCAGAGAGACCCCAAAATACATAGGGTGTCTAATAAACCTGTACATCCCGTTAATAACCAACTTATCATAGCCAAAAAGGTTTTTTTGCTTTCCCTTGCCTTTCATAAAAAACCTCCATAACTGCTTAAGACCGAGAAACTCCAGTACATCTGTTTGGGAGAAAGCCGTAATAGCAATCAGAAATCCCATGAAACTTATGATATTAAAGGCATATCTTAAAGAATGAGGCAGTAAAAACATTTCCGGACTGGATTTCACAAAATAAATAATTATTGAATAGATGATAAGTGATATAAAATTGTAAACAATTCTATAAAAATATACCTCAAATGTCCTTCCCATAAACTTGATTACCATCTCTCTGAAGGAATTTGAAATCATAATACTGTGAACAAATCCAAACAAACCCCAAAGAAATATCAGAAGAAAGATGTCCTTCATACCAATCATATTTATTCGTCCCCTATTATGTAAATATCACTATTGTTTTTCTAGTATTGATATTGCCTTCTTGATTGCACTCCTGATCATGCTCTTCGAAGGGTAACCAGACGGCTTACCCTCTACATTATATATACGACTTCTTACACCATAATCTTTAGTGTGACTGAAACCCTTTTCGACATCCATTCCATTAACTCTTACGGTTGGAGAACCAATAAAATGTAGTCGCCGTGCGTCTTCATCATTATCAATTTGTATCAGACTTATTTCTGCATCAATAGCTTCATCGGCAATGATCTCTTCGATATACTTTTTTGTGTATGTATATCCAGGGCATCCTTTAATAAACAATATGGCTATCTTAACCATTTCCCTTTTAGTCTGTGTTATCGTAACCAATATTTCACCTATATTGTCTTTATACCCTTCTCCATACTTGCCAATTAAGTCATCATTAATGGTCAAATACAAATAATTACCTCCTTCATCAGGCCCGACGTAATTTGAACCAGACAGTCCCATTGATATAATCCGACCGTCACCTATTTTGCCAAGGAGCATGCCTATGTCTCCTCCCGGCAATGCATAACTTTCTAGAGCAGGAACTGGTATCCCGTCTGCATTATGACCTTCGGGGAATATTTCTGTATTAAAGCTCCAATAATCATCCTTTTTTACCTGCCATGTTATGGTGTGATGCTCCCTCAAGATTATGTCAGTTTGCTGCCATGCCTCATTAGCATGGACTACAACAACTTCTGCAAAGCTACTTTTCGGATGGTTTATTATAAATACCAAAAAAAGTGGGATTGCAAAGGCAATAATATGCAGTAGTTTCTTCATTTTTATTTATTGGTTATGTTTAGAATTATATGAAAAAGGTATTATACTATCCTAACAAATCATGTCAACTTTTACGAACAATCAAGGCTTCTGTTTGTGCAATAGCAGGCTTAATTTATTTCAAAAGCTACTTGAAGAGATATTTAAAATTATCACATAAAAAGCCATCATACTTTAACCTTGTTTTTCCATCATAAAAACCGGGGGTTCTGTGTTTATAATATTCATCATCTTTAGGTATATCCTTGCGATTATCGTAGTCCCAATCTATGTTTAATGTTAATGAATCTAAAAAAATATATCTTAGAAATCGAGATATTTCGGAAACCCTGTCCTGTGCAAATTTGCTATTTAATACCACCTTTATTTTATCACATGGGGCATATCCCAGGGCAGGACCTGTAATCCCGTGCATCTTCTCCACCTTAATCCCATCATCATGTAAAATCCTTGCTGTTGCAATATTTCTTTGAATGCCTCCGCTATGTCCACCTAAGAGAACAGAGTCACCCGGATGTACATCGCATTTCAAAACAATCTCTGATGCCATTTCATAGGCATAACCATGTGAAAGATTAAGCACAGCCCAAAAAAAGTCAACGATACCTCCATATCTATATGGTATTACTTTTACACAAGGGTTGTTAGTATCTACTCGATTTGTTTCATCCGGAATGGTACTACCAGACTGACGGGTGGGCTGATCGGGCGGACATTCTTGTACTGGTGGGTTTGTTAAATAATGAACCCACAGAGTCATATTCTGGGCAGAGTCATCACCACCATAAATACCCCTTGTCAAAAATAGCTTATTTGCAGTACCACTATCTTTCCTGTACCATTGATCAAAGAATGAACCTACAAGGGGGACTTCTCCCAACAAATTCTGGGTCGTCGCCAGTACCCCCTGATTACCATCTACCCTGTACCTGTATGTAAGTGCAGTAACTCCATTACGCCAGTCTTCTGCAGCGGCCAGAAAACCTTTGAACTTGTAAAATGGAATCTTTTTCTCAACAAATATATTCTCAATAAATTCTGCTTCTAAAAAAGAGATCGGAGACTTGATAACCTCCCCCGCAAATTGCTTGAGACCTATGACAGTATCTATCAGAAATGTATAGGGCAATCTCAAATAGTCTGCAGGGCTGTCGATTTTATAATTAATAAAGCCCTTTTCCCCCCCATTAAAGTTACATCTATTTTTATTACCATATTCCACATAATCCCATCCAAATACCTTAGGTTCATCTTCCCCGGTGCCTTTAAAACTTCCTATATAAAACGTTAGAGAAGGGTCCTCGAAACCCATCCTATCATAAACATACGAAAGTAATTTCACGCTCTCTAAATTTCCATTCGTATTATACATCAACATATCATCATATAGCTCTGCACGATTAGGTATTAATGAAACACCTGAATCTCTTTTGAGATTATCTAAAAAAGAAAGGTCCAGATTTCTTTCATAAATAGGTTTCAAAAATCCTGGTTTGCCGAGTTTCTCCTTAATTTTCTCCTCACTTAATTCTTCACCGCTTGCCTCTAAATCATTTATGGATTTAAGCAGTTGGTCAAGTCTTTTTTCACCATATCTGGCCAGGCATCCCGGGAGTATGATAAATAACAAGATGATAGTAATGGTTAATTTAGTTTTGATCATTTTAGACAATTTTCATAAATACAATACATTAAGATGCCTATTGTACGGTGTTTTCCAGATATTCCTTTAAGGTGTATAAGATTATACATATGCGATTTAATTTTGCATCTGGAAATTAACACTTGTTTTTGAATAATGTAAAATTTAGAATTCAGCAAACATAATATAAAAAGGAGGCCAAAAAATGAAAAGCTATCGTAAAGAGCTTTGGTTCAATGTCCGTAAAAGGAGGGAATTTATAAATATTACACCTCAGGTCAATACTTGTCTTGAAGAAAGCGGCATTCGGGAAGGCCTTGTCCTTGTTAATGCCATGCATATCACAGCATCCGTCTTTATAAACGATGATGAGTCAGGACTCCATCAGGACTATGAAGAGTGGTTAGAGAAGCTAGCGCCGCATGAGCCAATCTCACAATACCGTCATAACAATACGGGCGAGGATAATGGTGACGCACATCTTAAACGGCAGGTAATGGGACGCGAGGTCGTCGTAGCTATAACCGGAGGCAAACTGGACTTCGGCCCCTGGGAACAGATATTTTACGGAGAGTTTGACGGCAGACGGAGAAAGAGGGTTCTGGTAAAGATTATGGGTGAATAGGGGGGGTATTAATTTGGGATTTACGATTGTTGATTCTCTCGCAAAGGCCCAAGGAAATAATATTTAACTAAATAATTGGTGCCCTAATTATTGATAAATAGTGCTATTTGCGACTAATTAACTTGGGAGGATAAAATGGAAAAGGTGTATATGACAAAAAAGGGTTATGAGAAGCTAAAAAAAGAGTTAGATGAGTTGAAACACGTAAAGAGAGCTGAGATTGAAGCTGCAATTGGAAAGGCCCGAGCACATGGTGACCTTAGTGAAAACGCTGAATATGATGCGGCAAGGGAGGCACAGGGATTACTTGAGGCAAAGATTCGTAGTCTTCAGGATAA
This sequence comes from Candidatus Scalindua sediminis, assembly GCA_008636105.1. GTDB lineage: Bacteria > Planctomycetota > Brocadiia > Brocadiales > Scalinduaceae > Scalindua_A > Scalindua_A sediminis. The sequence goes on from VSDH01000003.1 coordinate 158,136, forward strand.
GCTTGCAAGGACTGAGATTGTAGATTCCTCCAACATTCCAAATGATGCTATCCACTTCGGGGCAAAAATCGAAATCAAAGACCTGGATTCAGGAGATATTGAAAATTATGAATTGGTAGGTGCTGGTGAAGATGACCCCTTAAACGGCAAAATATTAGCAACCTCACCTTTTGCTAAGGCGTTATTGGGTCGCAAAGTGAATGAAGAAGTAGACGTAAAAGCTCCCGCTGGTGTACTCAAATATAAGGTATTGAAAATTGATTATTGATCAACAGTCAACAGTAAACCCCGTTGGAATTTCACGCGGGACATTAAACCCGCGCAAAAAAGCGGAAGTTATCTAATTTATCATCCCCGTACTTCCCCGCCCGCGCCGGTCGGACTGGCGCACGAGGTATTCCTACGGGGTAAAGTTGTCATCAAACATTCATGTCCACAAAATTGGCACACTAAACAAAAAATCATTTCATGCTGCGTTGAAAATTGTGGATACTAAAAGGATGTTAGGGCTTTTGGAAAGGTAAAAATGTTAGCAGTGTATTTAAATGAGTTCTTTTATTAATTAGGGATGTGTCCCTAATTAAATAAGTTTAATTTTTCCCTCAACAATCTCGGCACGAATCGGTCCGGAGTACTCTTCATCAACGATCAACCTTTCATCGCCAAGGCAAAGTGTCGTTTTCGAGTATAGTTTCTTTTCCACCACTATGAGATTTTTGGCAGCACTTAGGGCTTTTGCCTTGATAGCCTCCACCTCTTCAATTAGGCTCTGAAGTTCTTGCTCCGCCTCGGAGACCCTAGCCTGTTTTTTTTCGTATTCTTCCTGGCTATAGGTGGAAATCGATTCGGGATTGGTCGTAAGTTTATCCATAAAAGATTTAAGCTTTGCCAGTTCTGTTTCGACCCTTTTGATTTTAGTTTTTCTCAAAGATAGTTTGTTTCTAATACTAAAATTTTCCCCCGTAACGAGTTTCGTGGGAGTATCAGCCTTGGTACCTGCATGCCCAACATAAATACCTTTGAGGGCGACCATTTCTCCACCTACTATATGGCCGCCGGGTATAATTACGGATCCGAGCGTCTTCACAGTGGAATTAATGATCTCACTCTCAACAACAATGTCTTTGTTGGCCTGAATATACCCACCGTCAATAAACTTTGCATGAATACCACCTTCAACCACGACCATGTGATCCTCCGATTGTCTTATACCGCCATGAACGGTGAGATCACCGCCCGTCCGTATCTCCGCATTTTCTATGATACCATGGACTTCGATGTTACCAACAGCTTCAATCTTTGCACCATTAAGTACGTCCTTATTGACCACAACGGCGCCTGTATGTGAAATATTTCCTGTTGTGATATCAACATTTTCCTCAATTACGTATACCTCATCCACAGAAAGAACATCGTTGCTCAGGCGAACGCGCCCATTTGTTTCAGCGGAGTAGGTGTTTTCTTGCAGGTTAAAACGAACGTTTTTTCCAACCTTAGGGTAGTACTCTATAGGTTTTTCAGCGGGGATTGGCTTTCCGAAGACATTCTCGCCGTCTTTCCCATTCTGGACAGGAATTTGACGAGCCAGTAACATACCCTTAGTAACGGATTCATGCGCTGCTTTTTGCCGATAGTCTGCCCTGCCTGTCTTACTGTCTACAACGAAACCGGTAGTGAAGAAGTCGCCCGCCCAAAAGACCTGTCCATGCTGAGGTGGGACAGGTGGCTTGCCTTTGATGAGAACAAAGTCTACTAAATGGGGATTTTCCTCGGCGGCACGATTAAGCTGCTCCTTTAATTTTTTCTGGTCTGGCGGCTTTTTAATGTCAAGTGCTTTAAGTTCATTACCTATAGTAACCACTAGGGAGTCAAGCTCGTCGGTGGTTATATCACAGTCCAGCAAGACTGCCATGCCATCTTCCGTTACCCGCAAATTAAATTCTTTTTGAGCTTCTTCCATGGTGAAGACTCCAGAACCGGAAAAGGATGCCGTAAGGTATTGAGGCAGTTGAGAAGTGAAACTTTTATCCAGGTACTAATAGCTATTAGCATTTATTAACAGCTATCTCCGGTTACTAAGTTTGATGACCACATTAACTTAAGGTGAGTAAAAAGAAATTGCCCTTCATGGCCTGCTGACATAATATCTAACAATCAGGGAAATGCAACATTTTTTCGATTATTTAGCTAAAGGTGGTTTTATGTACGGAGTTTTACTCCAAGGATCTTGTTAAGATTTTCCAGGATCTTTTCCTGTAGGGCATCTACCTCCTCGCTCTTCAGGGTTCTATCATCAGCCCTGAATATCAATCTGAAGGCAATACTCTTCTTGCCCTGCTCAACCTGTTTACCCCTGTATACGTCAAAAAATTCTATGCCATCGACGTAATCTATCTTTAGTGACTCAATGCATCCTCTTATGTCGTTCCACGTAATCTTCTCATCACTTACGATCGCTAAATCTCTCATCATCGTGGGAAATGATGGGATCTTCTGGAATGAACTTTCAAGGTTGGCCATATCCACAAGCAGGTTAAAATTCAATTCTGTGATACATGGTGTACTCCTGAAATCATGACCTTTAATCGTACCACTACTTAATTCACCAATGTATCCTAAAACTTTACCTCCAAGCTTGAGCTTAGCGGATTTTCCAGGTCTAAACAAATCAAACCTGTAAGGTGTGCTCTCAAGCTTATGTTCAATATTGAGGTGCTTGTGTATTGCCTCTACAACACCCTTTAAAGACAAAAATCCCTCCTCTCCAAGGATGCATAGACATTCCTTTTCCTCTGGTATCTTGTCGTTCTTCTGAGGCAAATATATCTTGGACAATTCATAAATTTGTGTCTTCTCTATACCATAGTTCTGATTGTGTTTCTTTACCCTCAGAAGATTATGTACCAGTGTCTTCCTTAGAAGGTTTTCGTCTTGCCGTATCGGATTCACAATCTTTATGCTACTGTTATCAGACCAGATAGCGTCGTGTTGATTTTGCGAGTTGCCGACAATGCTGTCGGTGATAACCTCGCTAAAACCTAATCCAGAGATAATGTTTCTTACCTTTTCCACGACTACGTCAAACTTGTTCTCTTGAATCGGCTTAAGTCCGATGTTACTCTTTGTAGGTATATTATCATATCCGTGGATCCTGGCTACTTCCTCTATCAAATCTATCTCACGGTAAACGTCTCCCCTGAAGGTGGGGACATTTACCTTAAGACTGGTCTTTGTTTCGGAAATTATCTTGAACTGCAAACGCTCCATAATGTCTTTCACTAAATCCTTTTCAATATGGATCCCCAATAAACTATTTAACCTTGCTATCCTTAGCGTAACATTTGTCTTTTCCTTCTTAAGGTAATTCCTATCAATTACTCCTTCTGCAATCTCTCCACCAGCTATCTCCTGAATCAACTTTGCAGCTCTCCTTGATGCCCAGTCAACACACTCAGGGTCCACGCGGCGCTCAAAACGATAGGAAGAATCTGTCCGGATTCCCAATTTCCTTGAAGTCCTTCTGACATTCCCTGGTTCGAAGAAGGCGCTTTCTAAGAGGATGTTTTTTGTAGTATCGGAAACTTCTGTATCTCTTCCTCCCATTAAGCCTGCAATGGCAACCGGTTTACGAGAGTCTGCAATCACCAGCATGTCAGGTGTAAGCGTACACTTGCTGCCATCTATTGCCACCATAACTTCCCCATTAAGTGCCCGTCTGACAGTGATCTTTTTTCCACTCAGCTTATCAAAATCAAAGGCATGTAACGGTTGGCCCGATTCCATTAAGACATAATTTGTAATGTCCACTATATTATTTACGGGACGTAGTCCGATGGTATTTATTTTTTTTTGAAGCCATTCGGGTGATGGCCCCATACTTACATTTTTTATAATCCGTGCAGTGTACCTCGGACACAATTCCTTATCTTTTACGGTAACATTGGTTATATCCTTTACGTCTTCGCTTATTGTGGCATAATCCACATCTGGAATAATAAGTTCATTGCAAGCAACTGCAGCAACCTCTCTTGCGATTCCAATAAAACCCAAACAATCAGGCCTGTTTGAGGTAACCTCAATATCCAGACAAGAATCTTTATCTATGGGAGTTGTGGTGTCAACCACCAGTCCAACGTTTGTCAACCTCTCCGATAATTCCTTTACGGAGAAGTTATGTTTAACGTAATCCTTAAGCCAGTTGTAACTTACTTTCATAGTTTTAAAATTGTGATAAGAATCTCATATCATTTTCGAAGAAAAGCCTGATGTCATCTATTCCATACCTGAGCATTGCAAGTCTTTCCACACCCAAACCAAATGCAAATCCTGCATACTTTTCAGCATCGTAACCCACTGCCTCAAAGACATTGGGGTCTACCATACCTGCACCCAATACCTCAACCCAACCGCTATAAGCGCAGACACTACATCCTTTTCCCCTACAGATAGAGCACGAAATATCTACCTCTGCACTGGGTTCGGTAAAGGGGAAGAAAGAAGGACGAAATCTCATTTTTATATCCTGCCCGAAGTATGCCTTGGAAAAGAAGGTTAAAATAAATTTTAAATCACTGAAACTGACGCCTTTATCTACCATTAAACCCTCGATCTGATGAAACATGGAGGCATGACAGGCATCAACTGTATCTGGTCTGAATACCTTCCCAGGGGCAATCATCCTGATAGGAGGTTTCTTCTCTTTCATTACCCTTATTTGTACCGTTGAGGTCTGGCTTCTTAAAAGGAGTTTGTTGTCCAGATAAAATGTATCAAAGTCTTCTCTTGATGGATGGTCCGGTGGGATATTCAAGGCGTCAAAGTTGTAATATTCGAGCTCGACTTCAGGACCGTATTCAATGTCAAAACCCAGTTTGCTAAAGATCCCTTTAATTTCATCAATAGTTTGTGTAATAGGGTGCTTATGCCCATAGGGTTTGTGCTTACCCGGTAACGACAAATCAAACATCTCTTCAGCACCGGGAACACGCTCTTCAACGACAAATTTTTCTCTCGTCTCTTCTATCCATTTACTGATTTCCTGCTTAAGCTTGTTTGCTAATTTTCCTATAGTAGATCTCTGTTCAGGACGTAAGCTTGGGATAGCCTTTATTATTTCGTTAATAACGCCTTTTCTTCCAAGATATTTGGTCCTTACCCGTTCAATTTCATCTGGCGATTTAGCTTTCGCTAAATCGTCCTTTGCCTGATTTTGTAATTCAATTAATTTTTTCTGCATAAGAATCAATTTCAAAAAAAGATGAATTGTCTGGTGAAATATTACAGGAAAGAGCTATTTCAAGTAGAGCTAAAAAGTGAAATTGGGGGGAAGTGAAATAGACACTAACGTATTGGAATTTATACAATCTCTTGAAGTTGAAGTTAAAAAATTTTACCTACCCAATCTAATCCTTGTGAGATATGGCAAAATTAACTAGACATGCTGCTTTGATAATTCAACTAATTCATCAAATGCCGTCGGATCATTAACCGCAGTCTCTGATAACATCTTTCTGTCAATTTCAACATTGGCTTTTGTTAATCCATTGATGAACCGACTATAATTCATCCCTCGTTGTTTAGCAGCTGCATTTATACGTATTATCCACAGCCTTCTGAAGTCTCTTTTTTTGCGTTTTCTATCTCTAAAGGCATAGGCCATTGCTCGTACATAAGTTTCACTCGCCTTACTGTAGAGCTTGCTTCTAGCGCCCCAATATCCTTTAGTAGCTTTTAGGAGTCTATTTCTGGCTCTCTTTCTTGCTGCACCTTTTCTTGCTCTGGGCATTCTTAAACCTTCTTTCTTATGTTTTTATTTTGAGATTTTTATTAACTTTTTCCTAAAGCACGTAACATTGCCTTCGTATAATTTTTTGTGACAAGGGTTTTTTTTCTCAGCCGTCTTCGACGGTTTCCGCTTTTCCCTGACATTAGATGACCTGCAAATGCTTTCTGTCTTTTAATCTTACCTTTAGGAGAAACTTTAACCCTTTTTTTAAGACCCCTATGAGTTTTTAATTTAGGCATTATAACCTCCTTTCTACTTAAATTTACTTAGGCGACAGGATAATACCCATACTTCGCCCTTTGCTTCTTGCCTGCGTTTCTACTTTAGCGATATCCTCAAGAGCTTCTGAGAATTTCCCAAATACATCTTGAGCCATGTCCCTATGTGCCATCTCACGTCCCCTGAACATCATGTTTACGAGTACTCTATCCTTCCTCTCAAGAAATTTCTTTGCTTGTTTGATCTTCGTCTGAAGATCATGTTCACCAATTTTTGGCCTTACTCTAATTTCCTTTAATTGAACTCCGCGATGTTTTTTTTGTACTTTTTTACTCAGCTTGTATTTATATTTGCCATAACTTAGAATACGACAAACTGGCGGATCGGTACCTGGTGAGACCTCAACCAGATCCAAACCCAAATCCGTTGCTCTCTTAAGAGCATCCACCTTGCTTACTATACCTTGCTGAGTACCATTTTCATCAATAAGCCTTACATTTGTAGCAGATATCCGTTGATTAATCCTTATGTATTTAGGCTGGATATAACATCACCTCCAATCTTAAAAAAATTCAGTTGAAGTAAGAACCTAGGCTTTATCTTTTACTGTCTTTTCAACACGTTCTATAAATTGAGATAAAGGGACCGAACCCTCATTACCCTTTTTTCGACTTCTTACCGATACAGTTTCTTCTTCTATTTCTTTATCACCTATAATAAGAAGATAGGGGATTTTCTCTAAAGTACCTTCTCTAATCTTATAACCTATCTTCGCATTCCTCAAATCACAGTCTGAACGAATCCCCATCTCTGATAACTTATTCTTTATCCTGATACCATAATCATTATGCTTGTCTGTTATTGGAAGTATCCTAACCTGTGTTGGCGCCAACCAAAGAGGGAAATCTCCGGCATAATGTTCTATCAAACATCCGAGAAATCTCTCCATAGCACCAAGTACCGTGCGGTGTACCATTACTACTTTATGCTGCAAACCATCTGAGTCAATATAATTAACATCGAACCTTTCAGGCAGATTAAAATCTACCTGAATAGTTGGTCCCTGCCAACCTCTGCCAAGTGCATCCTTAATCTTTATATCGATTGCAGGGCCGTAAAATTTTGCCTCACCTTCCATTCTCACAAAATCCAGCTCCTTCTCTTCAAGGGCAGATCTTAACGCTTCTTCAGCGAGAACCCATTTTTCGCTGTCGCCTGTATATTTTTCTTCTTCCCCCATGCCTCTGACTGCAAGTTCTATTTCGTACTCTTTAAATCCGAAGCTCTCAAGCATATACTGTGCTAGATCTATAACGCCTACTATCTCATCCTTTAATTGATCCGGCCTGCAGAAGATATGGGAATCGTCCTGCGTGAAACCACGAACTCGCAAGAGTCCGTGTAACACGCCTGACCTCTCGTATCTGTATACAGTACCAAGCTCTCCCCATCTTAAGGGTAAATCACGGTAACTGCGTATCTTTGTTTTATACATAAGTATTGCAAAAGGACAATTCATGGGCCTTAAAATATACTCCTGCCCTTCCACATCTATAGGGGAAAACATACTCTCTTTATAGAAATCCAGATGGCCGCTTTTTTTCCAGAGGTCTATTTTCGCAATATGAGGGCTGTAAATTAAGTCGTAACCACGCTTATAATGTTCTTCCCTCCAAAATGTTTCAATAATGTTCCTGATTACGCCTCCTTTTGGATGCCAGAAAACGAGGCCAGCGCCAGCATTATCTTGAAAGCTGTAAAGATCTAATGCTACACCAATCTTTCTATGATCACGTTTTTTTATCTCCTCTAAAAGCTTAAGGTGTTTATCTAATTCTTTCTTACTTGTAAATACCGTACCATAAATCCTCTGAAGCATCGGATTGGTTTCTTTTCCACGCCAGTATGCTCCTGCAACGCTTAGGAGTTTAAACGCCCCGATCTTCTTAGTGCTGGACACATGTGGACCTTTGCATAGATCGATAAAATCACCCTGTGTATAGAAAGAAACAGTTTGGTCTTGCAGACCTTTGATGAGTTCCACTTTATACCGCTGGTTTAATTTTTCCATCCTTTTTATGGCATCCTCACGAGGTTCTTCTGAGCGTTTAAATGGCTCATCTGCCCCAATAATCCTTTTCATCTCCTCTTCTATCTTTTCAAGGTCTTCCTGGGTCAGCGTTCTTCCCAAATCAAAATCATAATAGAATCCGTCCTTGATGGAAGGACCTATACCGAGTTTAACATCCGGATACAAGCGAGTAACGGCCTGAGCCATAACATGAGCAGTACTATGTCTGAGTATTTCAAGGCCTTCTTCAGAATTATCCATTACGAGATCTAATTTTGTATCTGTCTCAATCGCATAATCAAGGTCTACAAGCGTACTATTGAGCTTACCTGCAATTGCCGACCCACGATTCTTGGTAGAAATATCATTAGCCACATTCCTAACAGTTACTTTATCTTTATATTTTCTTTCAATACCACCGGGTAATTTTATCTTCACCATTTTCAATAACCATTTGTATGACTAAAAGTTGCCATAATTTAAAGAGTTATTTTTACCTGATTTTCACTGCCATTTCAACAAATATTTTTTGATGCGTCAATTTAGAATCAAAAGTTTGGTAAAGTTCTCATAATACAAGGAATTTATGTCATAGCAAATTGATAATGTCAGTATAAGACAAATAGAAAATGTCAGGTATACTCATCTCCGGAAAGGAGGTGAG
>VSDH01000038.1 GCA_008636105.1 Candidatus Scalindua sediminis
ACATTTTTGGGTATTTAAGCTTTCCGCAACAGAAACTAATTAGGTTTTAACTTGATAAAGTGGATAGCAAACCAAGTTGCTTCGTCAAAAAGGAACTTATTGTTTGCAATCTCGCCAGCGATAGTTCTAGCTGAACAAATTGATTCTCTAACCGAATCCGTTCCATCACTAACCGCTCTTCCATACCGTCTATAGTATCCTGTAAACTATCGATTGTATCCTGAAGGCCATCCATTCTAACGGTGAGCAGCCCGTCAAACTGGTCGGTAAAGAAATCGAGTTCGCGGTACATTTCCTCCGCCACTCCTATTGTCAGCTTTACGTTGCCTTTTGAGCCTGTGGTTGTAGAAGTGACCTTTATAGAAAGCCCTTCAATACTCGTTGACCCCCCACTTGGTGGAGCATCACCGGTTAAGATCTGCCCCGCGCCTGTAGCAGCTTCTCCATTTATTGTTCCGGCAACATCAGTGCCCTTAAAAGGTGATCCAGTCGTTGTTACTGGTAGAGTGGGGGCTCCGCTTACAATAGTTTCAGATGTTGAAAATCCATTTGAGCCTCCATAACTATCGTGTGTGATTACGAGGTTGTTTCCACTTTTAGATGCCGTAATCTCCATCGCAAATCTACCGGCCACACCACCCGTATTCGTTGTTAACACAGTGCCAAAGTTTAGGGTGCCGGGTTCCGTTATGTCGATTGAGAGCTGACTATCTCCAACCGTATTGTCTGTCAATACTAAAGATCCACTACCATTAATTGTGGCTGATACTTCATTATTATATGAATTTTCTATAAAAGAAAGAAAATCTTGAACTGTAGTTGTATCAAGATCAGTTATTGTAAAAGAGTTACCTACAGATGTACCTGAACGTGTTGTTCCACTAATCTGTATAACATCATTAGTTGCTAGGGAACCACCACCTGTATCAAAATTTTTAAGAAGTGTACTACTTGTTATTGCGCTGGCACTTTCTGTGTTTTGTACACTTCCCACAAGGGTCTCTGTAGATTCTCTAGCAAGTTCTGAGTTGATTGTGTTTACGATATTGTCTAGAGAGCTGCCATTTGAGCTTCCATCTAGGGTTATAGTCGCAACCCTGCCAGTAGAAGTGTCAGTAATTGTATAATCGAGCACATCGCCAGCCCCCCCTATTCCACTGCTTAGGTCGCCGGTTCCTGTTACAGTTGCCTGAGTGGCAACTGTGTTAATTACTACTGCATAGTCTCCCTGTACTGTTTCTTTGGTATGGTTTATGTGCGTAATTTCACTATTTGTCGTGGTACCTTCAGCAGTGAATAACCTCCTGACGGCGTTGAAGTCGGTATTGATTGCCGACAGGAAGTCGCTATCTTTTAAGGACAACTTGCCGTTTATGTCAGACGTTATCCCGATCAATGAAAGCGCATTATTGTTAGCTGGGAGCAGTGAATTGGCGCTCGTAATGGTTGATTGGATAATGCTCTTAATTGTAAACAGGGCGCTTTCGCCCGCAAGCACACCGGAGCTTTCTGTATCTTCATCAAACGTGAATTGCTGGTTTATAAAATCAATTATACTGTTGTATTCGGTTATAAAGTCATTTATACTGGATTTTATGCTGTCGGTATCCCTGGATATGGTCAGGTTTACTATGGTACCGTCTGTTTCCGCCCTTTTTAAGTCAATTGTAACCCCGCTTATAACGTCATCAATTGAATTGCTGCTTCGTGAGACGGCAACCCCATCAATCTTTACATTTACATCCTGTCCGGCTGTAGTTTGCATAGCGTAACCCTGAGTGGTTGCCGTGACAGCGCCAAAATCAAGCGTGCCGCCGCCCTCGTTGTTTGTTACTATATTGACACTTAATTGACTATCCCCAGCTTGGTCATCTGTTATTACAATTTGGCCTCCAACTATTGACGCCGTGAATGAGTTGCCTCCACCATTTTGCTCTAATACTGTTTCTATTTGTGTTAGTAGATTTCCTACAGTCTGGGTAGTTTTGTCGGTTATCGTAAAGGTGCCAGAGACAGCATTCCCATTATGGTCTGTTCCAGATATAGTGATTGTATCATTATTTTGAACGTCATTTCCTGGTCCTCCTGTTGTGTCAATTTGATCGAAAAAAGTACCTGCAACAATTGGACTTGCCCCTAAGTCATTATTTACTGTGGATGCAGTATGTACTTCCGAAATAGAACCTTGCTGCCCTTCAAGGATACCTAACGTCTCGAGTATATTATTGCTATCTACAAAGGAAGTGGTGCCGCTGATATCAATCTGGAAGGTTGTCACGCCATCAGTGGTTGTACTCACGACGGATGCCGTTACACCAGCAACACCATTGATTGTGCTGGCAATAGTAGTTAGATCCTGTGTAGCAAGGTTTATAGTAACGTTTGTCCCTGCAATTTGTACTGTTGAACTGTTCTGGGCGCTTGTCAAGCCAAGCAGTGATCCTACGGCTGTTGTGCTGCTGGAAAATTTATCAGATTTTGCGCCGTCACTTGTGGTGTTTTTGATGGTGGCGATGCTATTAGTAAGGCCTAATGATTGGAGTATATCTGTACCGGTAGCCGATGCATCTAATATGCTGAACTTGCCTTCACCTGTATTGTCACTCGTAAGGATTAAGCGATTGTCAGTACTTGAGGCGGATAGTATGGTAGCCGTTACCCCGGTCGCATTAGAACCAGAGTTGGCATTATTTATCTTCACAGCGATATCAGACAACGTGTCTGTTGTGGTGATATTTATCGCCTTACCGTTTATGACAAACTCGCCAGAAAGGTTCAGCGCCGTTGAGGCGCTGGTGTAACTCTGTGATGATAGTTGTCTTGCCTGCGCTAATTGTGATGTCGGTGTAAATTCTATGGTGTGGGTGCCCGGACTTGCATCAGTTGTTGTTGAGACTGTGAGAAGGTCGCTGGCCTTGAAGTTGGTCGAATCGGTTGTTGTTGCTGTTTTAAAGACATTGAATGTGTCGCTATCCTTAAGGGTTTTTGCCTTTGATTTAAAGTCAAGCAATTGTGTGTTAAGGGATTGGAAGGCAGTTAGTTTGTCACTGTGTGTAGTCTGATTGAAAACAACTACGTCGATGCGCCTTGCGCTTACGGAGATAAGCTGGTTAATTATGGTTGCAGTGTCAAGTCCGGAAATTAAACCGCCAACGCTACTCGTGCCTGCCATTTAAGCCCTCTCCTATTAGGGTTATTTTGTTTATTTTAAGCTTCTCGGTGTTTCATGTGCAAACCGAATTCATACTTAGGGACAACTGACAGGATATGGTTCTTGTGTTATTTCTCTGGATTGTGATATAGATTAGTACAAACGTCTTGACTTATTTATCTTCTCGATCTCGTCTGAATATTCATTGATTAGTCTTTCCAGGGCTTCTTTATTGATCCTTTTTGCTTTTTCAATTTCTTCTGTTGTGGCGTATAAGCAGTACCAATTAAGAAAGTTCCTTTTTTCCATTTCCTTTTCCATCATGACCATAATATTCTCCCGCCCTGTGGAGTAATACAATTGTTCTACTCCATAGGGTATTACTCCACAGGGTAGTCGCTGGCTTTAGCCCCTTCCTCCATCTCGTTCCCACGCTGAGCGTGGGAACGATGGGGAGGAAGGGGGAGCTTTAGCCTGCGTTCCCCGGCCTAGACCAGGCTTGGGCAGGCATTAACAATTGAAATAAGCAATATTTGTACCATATTTGTACCAAATATGGTAAATTTCTGCCACATCTAAGGCTTTGTACAACAACAACATATGATGATGTAGTTGGAGTGTCCTGATACATTAAGTTTCTTAATAGGTAATATTTACACTCGGTGTGTAATTTTTTTCCCTACCCGCCCGAACGTACCGTTCGGTACGGGCGGGCGGGTTTCGGAATTTGTCAAGGTATACTCACAAAACCCCCTAATATTGAATTGCCAATTCAGGTATTAAAAAAAAGGGAGGGTAAATATATATCCACCCTCCCTTTTTGTCTAAGATGCAAAAACCTTGATAATAGCTTGCAACGCCTTAACCAAGCAGACTTAATACTGACCGCGGCGCAAGGTTTGCCTGTGCAAGAATTGAAATACCAGCCTGAGTAAGTATCTGGCTCTTGGTGAAGTTTATCGTTTCGAAGGCCAGATCAGCATCACGTATTACGGACTCAGCAGCAGTTATGTTTTCAATACTGGTAGCAAGGTTAGCGCTGGCAAATCCAAACCTGTTTTGTGCAACACCAATTTCTGAACGTTTATTTGCCAACGTGGTAATAGCACTGTCAATGGTTGTTAAAGCCGTTTGGGCGCCAGATAAGTTGCCTACATCGACGTTTACACTAAGTCCTGCTACAGTCAAATCCCCCAAACTGAAAGAAATTTGGTTGTCTGCGTTATTTTCATTACCTACCTGGAATTTGGACGCTCCAAGTGCCCCAGTTACCAAATCGCCGGAAGCACTGTTAGTAGTGGTTTCATCAAAGTCGGCATTAACAACGACACTAATACCAAGATTTGAGAAGTTCAACGTTTGCGTTGAACCTTCATCTATTGTGTTGATAGTAACTGATATAGCCTGTGTCGTACCACTTTGATCATTAATCGTCACCGTCGTAAAACCAGTTGAAGTTGTTATAGCAACGTTAAAAGTTGTTAGTGCAGAAGCATTTGATACATCAACAGAGTTTACGTTATTGGCGACAATTAATGCGCCAAAAGCACTTACACCTGTACTGCCGAAAGTACCATCTATTAATTTCGTGCCTCCGAATTTGGTTGACCTAGCGATTCGATCTATTTCTGACTCAAGGGTATCTACTTCAGTGGCAATATTTGTACGGTCGCTGGCCGTGGTGTTAGAAGATGCGGCCTGTGTCGCAAGTTCCTTCATCCTCGAAAGGATGTTTGATATCTGGTCTGCACCACCTTCTGCAACCTGTAGTAAAGAAGTTGCCTGGCCTGCGTTTCTAAAGCCCTGTTGTAAACTTCTTATTTGTGCTCTAAATTTCATTGAAACAGAAAGACCCGCAGCATCATCAGCAGCTCTGTTTATCCTGAAACCTGACGAGAGTCTTTCCAAAGATCTTGAAAGAGACGCGTCAGATATTACCAACTGCCTGTGTGTGTTTAAGGCAGCGATATTGTTTTGTATTCTTAAACCCATTTTAAAATCCTCCTTGATTTTGTCCTGTACGGCGTTCCCCCTAAAGGGGCCTACTTCTGGTAGCCTACAGGACGGTAACCAATTTTAGAATTTTTACTAATTTGACTTCCTTGCCAGATTAGCGCAAAAACTAAAACCAAAAAATAAAATACAGTAAAAAAAGAGTTACTTAAAAAATGTTTCCTTACTCAAATAATATTCTCACCTCCTTTTGTAATAAAATTTCCCAAATTGGCCGTATGGGTAATGCTTACTGAGGTTATTATCGGCTGGAGATTAGAAGACTTTAGCGGAATTTTCTAAAAAATGGAATTTCTGGATTGTGATATGTGTATGCAATAAAAGGACTTATACCCTTACAAAGGGGGAAAACAAGAAGAAGTGGACAATAATTGGGAATTGGCAATGAAGAGTTGTATGCTGTTGGGTGTCTAATTACGGATTTAAACGGGGTCGGCCCCCGCTGCTTTCTTGCTGAAAGCAAGATGCGGGGCTAGGAACGCGGTCGGGAGATCTGGCGGAAAATATCGTAAGATACTGTGGTTTTGTCACTTATGTCAATATTTCACGGTGATAAACTCCGGCAATCGCTTTGTCATTCACGCCCTTAGAGAAAAGTAGAGAGAAAAGAGTAGAAAGTAACGTAAAAAAATCTCTCTACTCTCTACTTGCTACTATCTACTTTTCTCTAAGGGGTTTACGATTGATTTATAGCTCCAGTTTCAACTTTATTCAGAGAGCCGGGATCCAATAGAGTGGCAATTTCAAAGGAAAAACCTGCCAGAAGCTCCTTTTGTTGTTTCATCAAGGTTATTCCGATATTGGCGTAGAGCCTGCTTAAATCGGATATACTGTCGATTGTAATATTTCTGGGAAGATTAAGGCATTTCAATAGTTCATCACAACTCGTTACACAGCCTTCCGGGTCATTCAGGGATATATAGATCTTACTCAGCGCAAGATTGGCTTCCAACACGTGTTTTTCTAACTTTAATGTGTTTAAAAAACATTCCTTTGCCTTAATATAGTTTGACTCATTCAAATATAAAGAACCCAGCCTTACGAGCGCTTCGGCGTTTTCTGGTTTTGCTTTTAGTACTTTATTATATGTATCTTTTGCCTGAGCAATTTCTCCTATTCCCTCAAGTGCAATGCCCAGGTTAAATGAAGCACCAATATGTTGTTGGTCTTTATTGATGACTGACTGAAACATATTAATTGCTTCGCTAAACTGGTTTTTCTTCAAAAGAATAAGTCCCGCGCGGTATCGTGCAAATGTTTCATCAGGGTAACTCTCTAGAATCTTTTTGAAATGGGTTAGAGCTTTGTCTGGTTCTCCGGACTTTTCATACGTTTCAGCAATATAGTAATGAATACCCCTGTTATTGGGATCGTTTCTGAGCCCATTTTTGAAAAATCCTTCTGCCAATTTAAGATTCCCTTGTTCCAGAAAGTATTTTCCGATTACGAGATAAGGTTCCCATTTATTATCCGTGCAATTTATGGCGCTGTTTAGCGACTGAATCCCCTCATGTTCTTGGTCCTGCTCATAATAGACGATAGCCATCCGTGAATGAGCTAGCCAGGCGTGTTGAAGGTTATTGTATGGTATAACCAGGGCCTTAGTCGGATTTGATTCGATAGTTCTTAATAACTTTAAGAACTTTTTTGTAGCCTCAATACATTTGTCATGCTCTTTTCGCATCAAATATATGGAAGAGAGTATACAATATGCATCCACGTAATCAGCGTAAAAATCAATCGCCTTTAGGGCATAAGCTTCGGCATTGGTCAGGTCTTTTTTACGATAAAAGGCAACGCTTACCGTGTAATAAGTAAGAAGTTGGGGCTGTACATTGCTGGTTTGTTGTTCGAATAGGCTGATTGCCTCATTGGCTTCCCGGATACATTCGTCATTCCTTTGCCTATCTAAGTAAGAAATAGCCAGATAGTGGCGAGGGATGGGGTCTTTTGGATTATTTTTGATCTGTTCTCTTAAAAGGGTTGAGGTTCGTGTAAATTTTTTCTCCATTTGCTCATCACCCTGATGGTATCCGTAATGATATATTTTTATATTGACTTTTTTAGCGAGGCCTGAATGTTTCAGGGCGTTGTGAACTATTCCTTCATAACGGAAACCAAGATGATTTTTGAAAAGTCTTTCTGAGTTAGAAATTGAAACGTTCTTGCCTCCAACAGGCCTGTTAATTACGGGTAAATAGATTACGTTTACCCTGCCTGCCCAAGCCTGGTCTAGGCCAGGGTGGGTAGTTTCACACCCTACAGGGTCCTTGATGACGTCTTTTAATTTATGGGCATCTTCCTTGTCTACTTCTTCATCAGCGTCGAGTATCAGAATCCATTCGCAGGTTGCATATTTCAGTGAATAGTTTCTTGCCTTGCTGAAACTATTCTCCCATGCGTGATGGTAAATCTTTGCGTTATATTTTTTAGCAATTTCGACAGTGTTATCAGTTGACCCGGTATCCACGATGATTATTTCGTCAACGTGATCCTTGACGCTTTCCAGGCACGCAGGGAGAGACTTTTCCTCATCCTTTACTATCATGCAGAGTGAAAGAGTTGGATTAGTATTGTTCATATTTTGCACACCTTTTATTGCGGACATCCCACTTCCCCCTTCTCGTTCCCACGCTGAGCGTGGGAACGATGGGGACAATTTGCGGTTAAACATTTGCTATGTCCATTGATTGAATATGCTTCAAATCTTTGCATATATTAAAGGCTGTTTCGGCAGCCTGGGCATCGTATTTTTCTTTAAGTTTTTCACCTATTACGTTGAAGAGCTTTGCCAGGTCAGATAGATCTTCAAGTGTTATATTTCCCGGTATGCTGAGGATATGCAGCAGTCTATCACAATCTGCAATGACGTCTTCAAATTTACCCTGAACAATATTGACCTTGCAAATGAGTAATCTGATGTCAAATAAAGTTGGTTCTATAGCAACCGCCTTTTTCCAAAAAAGGACAGTCTCTTGCAGATCTCTTTTTCGAAATTTGACATGACCCATTTTAACCAAAACATCTACGGCTGTCTCATTGGTGTGAAGCAGCTTCTTATAAGTTTCTTCTGCCTTGTCAAGGTTGTTATTTTCCATGTAGTAGTTGCCCAGGAGCTTGAGGCAATCTTCAATCTCGGTAGACTCCTTCAGGGCTGTATCGACCTCCGTGTTGCCTCTTTCATCCTGACCGCTTGATAGATAATAAAATCCGCGTAGTAGATGTATCTTCCATTTATGGCCGATGGTATGTGAAGTAAAGGTATTACTCTTTCCAGGGTGTGTTGTAATACTATCCCATGAATTTAGGTAATTTTCTGAGGTCTGAAGAAACCGGCCATATTCCTTTGAATCGTAATAAATGAATGAGAGTATGCAGAAGCCATCTATGAACTGATCATCTATTTCTATGGATTTCAGGGCGTATTTTTCTGATTCTTTTGAATTCCCTTTTTTAAGATAAGCCGCGCTGACAACGTAGTAGGAAACCAGGAAATCTCTTAAAGTAAATTTCTTCTTCTTTGCAAGCTCCAATGCCTTCTTGCTTTCTGCGATAGCCTCGTCATAAATATTGTTGCCTAGATATGAAACGCCGAGGTACATGTGCGGAACGGGATTATGTGGGTCCGTTTTTATCTGCTCCTTTAGTAATGTTGTGGTACGCATAAACTTCTCTTCCATCTCCTCCTCAGATAGGTTATACCCGTGATGGGTGATGCTCAGCGAGGAATCAAGACGTTTACCACGACACTTTATGATGTTATGGACAGTTCCTTCATAATACGTTCCATTAAAGTTTTTAAAAAGACGTATCATATTTGCATAAGACTCTTGTGTAGAATCTTTATATTTGTTCTTAACAACAAAAGAGATAGTTTCATAATTATTGTTCTTTATTATCTCCTTAAGTCTGGGAGCGCCATCCTTGCTTAACTCTTCATCGGCGTCAAGTATCAAAATCCATTCGCAAGTTGCATACTTCAGTGAATAGTTTCTTGCCTTGCTGAAACTATTTTCCCACGGATGAAAGTAAATCTTAGCACCAAAACTCTTTGCAATCTCTACCGTTCTATCTGTTGAACCGGTGTCAACGATTATTATCTCATCTACAGTATCCTTGACGCTATTAAGACACCGTGCAAGGTTCTCCACCTCATTTCTTACGATCATACAGAGTGATATGCTGCCCTGTGGAGTGGCGTAGACTACTCCACAGGGGGGATTCTCCCCTTCCTTGGATAATTTCTTCTGGATATTTTTTAGATTATTCATAATAACCTGACTTTCAGGTTCGAGTTCAAGGGCTTTTCCAAAGAAGAACTTTGCCCTTTCATATAATCCTTCCTTGTCTTCAAGACAACCAAGATTATTGTATACTTCTACATCCTTTACTTTCTGGAGAACTTTATAAAGAAAAATCCTTGCCTCTTCGAACTTTTTCATATCAAGATACAATGTTCCCATTCCTTTGAGAGCGTCTATGTAACCCGCATCGATTTCTAATGCTTTTTTATATGATGCTTCTGTCATTTTAAGGTCATTCTTTAAGTAATACAAACGTCCGAGGTTTAATAGAAGTTTCTTATTATGTGGACTATTTTTAAGTCCTTCTTTAAGGAATCTTTCTGCTAACTTAAGGTTCTTTTGTTCCAGGAAATATTCTCCGATTGCCAGGTAAGGTTCCCATTTATTATTCGCACGACTTATGGCATTATTTAAAGACTGAATCCCCTCATGTTCATTGTCCTGTTCATAATAGACGATAGCCATCCGTGAATGAGCCGACCAGGCATGGTGAAGTGTGTTATATGGTATAATTAAAGCCTTAGTTGGATTTGATTCGATAGTTCTTAATAACCTTAAATACTTTTTTGTAGCTTCAGTACATCTACTGTATTCTCTACGTTGGAAGTATATGGAAGAGAGTATGCAATAGGCATCCACGTAATCGGGGTAAAGATCAATCGCTTTTAAGGCATAAGCCTCAGCGTTAGCTAAGTCTTTCTTATGGTAGAAAGCAGCGCCTGCCATGTAGTAAGTAAGAAGCCTGATCTGTGCGTTGCTGTTCTGCTGTTCAAATAGCCTGATTGCCTCAAGGGCTTCCCGGGCACAACAGTCGTACATTTTTCTGCCAAGGTAGGCGAGAGCAAGATAATGATGAGAAATGGGGTTTTTTGGATCTTTTTTGATTTGTTCTCTTAAAAGGGTTGATGTCCGTATAAATTTCTTTTCTTTTTGTACTTCATCAAGATTGTATCCGTAGTGATATATTTTAATATTGACTTTTTTAGCAAGGCCCGACTGCTTCAGTGCGTTGTGAACTATTCCTTCATAGCGGAAACCAAGGTGGTTTTTAAATAGCCTTTCTGAATTAGCAATTGAAATGTTCTTGCCTCCAACAGGCCTGCTAATTATGGGTAAATAGATTACGTTTACCCTGCCTGCCCAAGCCTGGTCTAGGCCAGGGTGGGTAGTTTCACACCCTGCAGGGTCCTTCTCGCCTGCCGGGCGGCGGGCAGGGATGACGTCTTTTAATTTATGGGCATCTTCCTTATCTATTTCCTCGTCAGCGTCGAGTATGAGAATCCATTCGCAGGTTGCATATTTGAGAGAATAGTTTCTTGCCTTACTGAAACTATTCTCCCATGCGTGATGATAAATCTTTGCGTTATAACTTTTAGCAATTTCAACTGTTTTATCAGTTGACCCGGTATCCACGATGATTATTTCGTCAACGTGATCCTTGACGCTTTCCAGGCACCTAGGGAGAAGCTTTTCTTCATTCTTTACTATCATGCAGAGTGAAAGAGTTGGATTTACGATTTCAGATTTCGGATTGTTAGTATTCATTATTCGTTATTCGACGTTCGTTATTTTTTGGATATGGCCTATCGGCCTTAATCCACCCTACATATCTGTCGGAATGCAGAATTCGGATTGTTTTTTCCGCAATCCGCAATCTGCAATCCGAAATTGGAAATCAATGCCTTTTTCACCCGCTCGAATACTCCAGACCAATCATTAGGTTTTATTTGTCTAAAAAGACGCATACTAGGATACCAGGGGCTGTCATCACGGTTTTGCAGCCATCGCCAATCTGGCATAAAAGGTAAGAGTGTCCACACTGTCTTACCTATAGCACCAGCCAAATGAGCGACTGCGGTATCTACAGAAATGACCAGATCCAGATTAGCAATTACGGCTGCCGTGTCTGTAAAGTCATCTAACTCATCTGCCAGATTAATGATATTCATTCCTTTGGGTGGGTCGTTGACCTCTACTGATGCCGGTCCCTTCTGGAGACTATAAAAGGTCAGACTCGGGGTACCCACCCGGATGACTCCCCGCCAGAACGATGTCGGGCTGGGGTCGGACGGGTCAGTTAAGGGAGCAAAATCAGCCAGTGAACAGGAACGTCTGCGGTCCATATTGTGTTTTGGACTGCCTGCCCAGACAATGCCAATTTTGAAATCTTCGTTATGACCGAGCCGCATCTGCCATTGAGTTACAAGCGTGGGATCAACTGTGATGTAAGATGCGTCTGATGGTATTGTATCCAGCGTAGTGCCAAAAATTCCCGGTAAGCTTAGCAAGGGAATATGAATGTCAAATCTTACGGCTGATTGGTGGGTAGGCGTCTGTTTTATGATTTCATCAAATCCTTTGCAGCCTCGCAGTAAGCGGAAAAGATTTGGTTGACACTTAAATATTACATAACCACCTCGTGCGCGCACCAGGGGAAGATATCGTATGAATTGAATGGTATCGCCAAGGCCTTGTTCCGCATGCACCAGGATAGACCTGCCATTAAGTAGTGAACCATCCCATCTGGGTTGCTGGAATGTGGGAGATACGCGATTTTTTGCGCGTAATCTCCATTCATATTCTTGCCAGCCCTGTTCAAAGTTTTCTGTTAATAATAGCGCAAAAGATCTATTTGTATGCGCATCAACATAATCTGATTTGAGGCCTATTGCCCTGTTATAACTTGCTACTGCTTCATCGAGTTTTCCCTGTTCATGAAGCGCGGCGCCGAGATTATTGTAAGCCTCTGCATGGTCTGGTTTGAGTGATAATGCCCGGCCGTAGCTAGCCGCTGCTTCGTCGAGTTTTCCCTGTTCTTGAAGAGCGAGGCCTAGATTGACGTAAGCAGTGGCATAGTCTGGTTTGAGTCTTATTGCCTGCTTATAGCTTTTGATTGCCTCATCAATTTTACCATGTGTTTTAAGTGCGTTACCAAGATTGTAATATGCTTCTGCATATTCTGGTTTGAGTGATAGCGCCTGTCTATAACTTGCAATTGCCTCGTCGAGTTTGTACTGTTCTTGAAGTGCGGTGCCGAGATTATTGTGGGCCTCGGCATAGTCTGGTTTGAGTGATAGCGCCTGTCTATGGCTTTCTATTGCCTCGTCAAGTTTACCAGATTTTTGAAGAGCGGCGCCGAGATCATTGTGGGCCTCGGCATTATTTGGATTAAGCGCTGTTGCCTGCCTGTAACTTGCGATTGCCTCGTCGAGTTTGCCCTGTTCTTTAAGTGCAGCGCCAAGATTGCCATAAGCCATGGCATAATCTGGTTTGAGTCTTATTGCCTGTCTATGGCTTTCTATTGCCTCGTCAAGTTTACCAGATTTTTGAAGAGCGGCGCCGAGATCATTGTGTGCCTCGGCATTATTTGGATTAAGCGCTGTTGCCTGCCTGTAACTTGCGATTGCCTCGTCAAGTTTCCCTTTTTCTCTAAGTGCATGACCAAGATTCTTGTGTACCTCTGCATCGTCTGGTTTGAGCTTTATTGCTAGTCTGTAGCTACCTATAGCTTCATCAAATTTACCCTGTGCTTGTTGGACGGCGCCAAGATTATTGTATGCCATAGCATAGTTTGGTTTAAGTTCAATTGCCTTTTTAAGAAATACTGTGGCTGCATCGAGATTCCCTTGTTGGAGATGCAAAGTACCGATAAGAAAGGTTGTGTCAGTGTGCTCGGGTTGCTCGTTCAGTATCTTGAGATAGAAAGTTATTGCTGCATCAAGATTTCCCTCCTGATGATACTTATACCCTTTTTGAAACAAGTCTTTAATATTTACCATGTTTAATATTTATTAGTACCGAATAACGAATATCGAACACTGAATATTGAATTATGAATGTTTAAAACCTGCCCTGTTAAATATTATACATTTGTGTTTTTACAATCTAATCATGAAAAAGGCAAAAGATAATTATCAAATAGTATCTGGGTTTATTTAACAGGGTAAAATATTCATAATTCGATGTTCTATATTCATCATTCAATTTAATGATTTAAAAACTTTTTTGGTTCTGGTCGTACCTTCAGATTCGCCGGGGCGAACTTGTCCAGATTAGGCGCTAAGCGCCTATAAATGCAGAAGTGAGACAGAGGTATATATTCCTAAGCAAATGCATAAGGAATCGATACTTCTTTTGCCTTCTTGAAGAACCGATCAGATTGTGATCTTTCTCCCAGTTTTTTAAGCAGAGCAGCTACCCTTAAGTATGGAATTTCGTAGTCAAGATATACCTTGACTGCAGAGTCAAAGCTCTTAAATGCCTCCTTGATTTTTCCATTCTTTGCAAACTCCTCGCCAAGTAATGTCCATGCCTTTATAGAATCCGGTTTTAGTTCCAGCGCTTTGTTCAAGGACATAATCGGATCTGGCGATACAGATGCTCCAAATAGAAAGGGGAGGTAATTTTCTGGCTCGAGCGCAGCAGCTTCTTCAAAAAATTGATGTGCTAACTTCTCGTTGTCTACTATCTGCATGGCTACCAGTCCATCGTGCAGAAGATTTTCAAAGCGGGTGGATTGGAATTGAAGGTGTCTTCTGTTCCTTACTGCCCCTTCCAGTTGTGACCATTCCTCAAAGTATTTGGATACATTCTTATCCTGAAAATCATGCCTCTTGAGCTGTTTCAGCCTGTTGCTATAGAAGTCCAGTCTGTCTCGTCCATGCTGAATCTGGAGTCGTTCCTGTATTGCGTATTGACGAGCTGCTTTTGTAATTTCTCGTAGCAGTGAAGTATTTTCTAGCAATTGATTCAAAATGGTAATTAGGTGGGTTGTATCCTTAAAGAGAAAACCTGTCTTACCAACGTCCACTGAATTAGTATATGGTTCCAGAAACGCCATAACCGGAACTACCCCTGAAACAGCATACTCCAAAAACTTCACGTCTGATCGGGAGCGGTTAAAAGCGGTGTCCTTCAGCGGGGCTATACCAATATCAATTCCTCTTAAAAAATTGTAGTAATCATCTATGGTTCCTGGCAGGGTCCGTCTTTTCTTATGTTCAGGCAAAGGATCAAAAAGTTTCCAGATTGGTTCTGAACACATGAGATGTAAGGAGACATTGGGCTGTGTATTTATCCACTCAATCAAAGAATCTGCAATTTCAGCTATGTCCTCCAGGTGCCCGTGGGAGCCACCCCACCCAATGATGACTTCCGTTCCTCTTTTCACGGGCCTTTCGTGCGGGACGTGCGAAATCTGATTAGGAAAGATCTCACAGTTGTCATTCAAGTGTCCGTAAAGCCTTTTAAGTTCACGGCAGGTTGTCTGTAATGCATCGCAACAGCTCGCCAGACGATTTACTAATACCAGATTCTCCTTGTTTTTGTAAAAGAAATAAACTGAATTCCATGGCTGTAAAGCGCTAAGGTTATCAGCAATTTCGTAAACGGTCAATTTACCATTTTTCTTTCTGTCTCTTATTAATGGAAGAAGATCCGGGTCACATATATTTTTCAAAATCAGTATATCGGCCTGGATCATTATTTCTGCTTTTCTCCGATGTTGGTTCATTAAATTTACTACATATACCCCTTCTTCCTGTGCCATTGCTATTCCAGGCGCATGTGTTCTGTAAAAATAGTCCCCTCCGTCCGTCTTTTGGGGTGGTTCAACTTGCGCAATAAGCAGTGAAGTTGTGTTTCCAGGATGTTTCATTTATATACTTTACTCCAGAAATCAAGGAGTTCCTTTTCCTGTCTATCAAAGGTGTACTCGCCTGCCTTTTTCAATGCCTGGTTCCTTACATTATTTACTTTTTCGTCGTTATTATGGATGATGGATACCACGTGCCCTAATGTCTTTGCGCATTCAATGATATTCCCTTCTTCGCACCAATATCCATTATCACTTGAAGCATACTCCAATCCACCGCTACCATGAAATCCAACCACGACACAGCCACATGCCATGGCCTCTATAGGAGGCAACCCGAACCCCTCAAAAAGGCTTGTGGAAAGAAAGATGGCCGATTCACTCAAGATTTCTGCCACCTTTGCTTCATTTACTTTATCTATGCATATCCATGAAACTTCCTTGTATTGTTTGTAAAGTCTGTTAAATAGATTCCTGATAAAGTCCAGCTCAGCCGGCCTTTTTCTAGGCATGTATGCAATTTGCAATTTTTTCTTGCGCGGTTTAAAAAGTTCCAGATGAATTGCATAATGAATAACTGGCACTCTATCATAATCAAATATTGATTGTAAAAATTTGCTGATAATCTCTGAACTACAAAAAACATCTGATATGCCAAGATCTGCCCACGTGTTATCTCTTTGTAAACCTTTAAAAATATAAAAATGATTTTGACAAAATATGTATTTTTTTACATTAATGTTTCTTAAAGCCTCAAGAGCTGCTCCGTAATCTTCCGGGATGACAATTATATCTTTCGGGGAAATCTGAAAATCTTTGTCTGCATAAAGTATGGGCACATTACATTCAAACCATGGGAGTTTGAAGCCCGCTTGATTATGTACCACAAAAGCGGGGTACCCATTCTTCACTAAATGGGAGACGTGAGAATAAATTGTTTTTACGCCACCTGAAGGCGCATGGCTATCATGAGTGATATATAAGATTCTACCGTTGTTACTCATTAAAATTTACCTTATGGCTAAATAATCTTGAATCAGCGTAATTTTGTTATTTATCGCTAAACTCATGCCAAAGAGATTTTTTATTTAGGATTTGAATGGCCGTAGAAATGCTTTTGGTAACATATTGTAATTTATAGACTTACACATAATAGATACACAAAAATATTGTTGGGTAATACTTTCTTTATTTCTATGTATATTATTCGTGTTTAATATTTCCTCATCGTTTGGGTAATATTTTCCATGTTTTCTATTTTGCTGGGGGAAAATTGGCTATGTACATTCTGTATGTGCTTTTATAAGAAGGAGATACGCGTACTTAAAGGGATTGATATCAATAAAGTGTAAAAGCGGACATGCAAGGGTAGGAAAGAAAACTGAAAACAGCTTTGAACTTGATGGAGGAGAGGGTTTATGAGTGATGAGTTATCTCAGTAACGTATGTTAACGGATAATATGATAAAATTATAGACAGGGTATAAGATAAGATGATGAAACATTAGAGTTAAGGGGGATAAGTTCATAAAGCAAAAAAGAATGTTTAGAGACATAATCGATTGAATCATTTGTCTATAGATTTGGTTTGCCCCTATCCAAGGGTTAGGCATAATCCTTAATAAATGCTTATTCCTATTATGTCCTAAAGAATTATTTCCGTATGAAGATTATCGTAATTGAGTATTTGTCGGTATACTTTCCCAGAATCCTGGCATACACATAAGAAGCAGAATCATTCTTAACTGCTCTATAGATTCATCGTCACTATCAGGTGATGATTTGGATGGATTTACTGTCTGCAGCTCAGTAGTGGTTGAGGCTTCCTTGCCCTTGCCAGATTTACCAGTCATATTCATGGCATAATGTTTACCGCTCGGGAATACGTTCGACTTGTCTATTACGTCTTCAGGCTTTGCTGCCATTGCCGAGCTAGCCATGAATACCATCATGGTGAATACCAACAAACTTTTTATAATTACCTTTTTCATATTATCCTCCTTGATTAATCTAAGGAATACTATCTGACCGCCAAAATAAACGTTAGTTGATAATAAAGTTTTTTATAGCTGTAGAATAATGAATCAAATAAGGCAAAAACTGCGATCGTAATAGGGGACGTAAATAGCATCGTAACGAAAGTGCCTATAAGGTTAATTTTTTCATTTTCAGCCTCATTTCCTCATCTGAGATCTGAGTCTTACTAAGTTATTTATCGGTGCTTGTTTAATTAAATTGAGCGCGGAAAATTCAAAAACAGTGCCGAAAAGAAGATGATACAAAAAAGACGCCGTGAGTCATAGTGTGCCAGGCCACCACTATGATGACGTAAGATCATATGTATTAGGATGTTACTGATATATCTGCTTAAGACCTACAATATTTTCCGGGATTTATTTTTTCTTCCAGAGACAGGAAAAATAAAAATTTTTTGTAATAATTTGTTACTATTTTTCCCATAACGCGACATTTTGCCATATGGCCATCTGCTTAAACAGGCCTTGCCAGGTGTGGATATCATTCATTTCTTATTCCTGAACTTCTGGTCTTCTTGAGAAACAGAAAATGTCAGGAAAATAAGGTAATGGGTACTATCGAATAGGTTTTTTAAAGCGACCTGTAGTGAGTTAAATATTTCACTAATAAAATGTGCATATGAATTAATTAGGATTTTTGGTGACATTTCTGCGGGAAAAACTTTAAAGGCTTGAGGGAGGACGGTTATGGTAGTTTTTAAGGGTTAGAGTCAGAAAGAGTATGAAAAGGAGAATGAGGTTTGATCCGGGGAGGCAAAGTACTGGTAGACCGATTCACTAAAAAGTATACATAAGATTGTCATTGCGAGCGATAGCGAAGTGGCTTGCGATAACAAGTCATCCTGAGCAAAGCGAAGGACCTCGCTGCATGATTTATGAGATCCCTCGATTCTCTCGGGACGATGCTAAGCATCGGATTGCTTCGTCTCTGAGTTTATCCTGAGCCAGGCGAAGGGCTCCTCGCAATGACAGAATAAAATGATTACTTTTTTATGAAACGTTGTACTAGTTGTCTGTATTATCAAAGTCATTTATGAACCATTTTGGTACTTTTTTGTTGAAACTTTCAAGAATTCTCATTCTATTCAATCCTTTCTAGCACAAGCCTTCATGTCATTAGATTACTATTGTTTTCAAATTTTAACCCAAATTATGTGTTTGATATTTGTAATCTTGATAGTTGAGTGTTTAAGGCAATTCAGTTTAAGACAATCTCCAATTGCACTGAATTGCTAAGCAATCGATGGCACTAAAAAAGAATTTACCTCCCCTCAATCCCCTCCTTTACAAGGAGGGGAAAAGGTGAGGTTTTCATTCATGCATAATTTGGGCTTAATCATTCAGCGAGATTTCATGACCTCTTCAAAAGGAATATTTAGAATGGGGTATTTATAACAGTCTTTGTAATTATAGTGCCACCATTCCGACTTATAGACTATAAAACCTTCGGCTTCCATTGAGGCTTGCAATAAATCTCTCATGTGACGAGATTCCGCTGTGCCACCTTGATAGTTTATATGAGACCTCTCAGAGAATTCGTCAAACTCGCAAGGCATTGTAACCTCTTTTCCGCTTTTAAGATCGAATAATGAGACATCTACGGCGCACCCTCGATTATGGAACGAACCTTTATTTGGATCTGCTATGAACTGTTTTTTATCTTCAGGCGTAATGTCCCAAAAGAACTTCGTAACGGACCATGGCCTGTAGCTATCGTAAATAACAAGGCCATAGCCTTTTTTCCTGAGAGCCTTGTTGGCTCTTACAAGGGCTTCAGCGGCAGGTCGTTGTAGGAAGGCGCAAGCCACCTTGTACACGGGACGACCGATGAAATTGTTTGTTGTGGCATAACGAATGTCAAGACGGAGTGTGGAGTCGAGTTCCTTAAGTTCGACAAGGTCAGACTTGAGAAACGGCCCTTCTTCTTTGGGTGGCTTTTGTTCATAGTTGCAACCCGCTGCAAATATGAAAAATGACGCAAACAAAAATATTGAACCAAGAAATATTTTTTTCACGCATACTCCTGATTTGTGGCACTACCAAAGCTCAACTGCAGACATGTGGCGAAGGGAAATAATTGTCATCTGGAGCGATTTGGCAGGCAGTTATTGTCCTGAATCCGTTTACCGCATCTTTTCTAAATACTGATTTCTACCTGATCCAGACTTATACAACTTATATCTGACAGGGCATTTCTCGTAGTATTTTTGGTGGTATTCTTCAGCCTTGTAAAATGTTGAGGCCGGGGTGATTATGGTAACGATTGACTTATCATATTTGTCTGATTTTTCCAATACTCCTTTTGATGCTTCGGCTAAACGTTTTTGTTCTTCGTTATGGTAAAAAATGGCCGTTCTATATTGCGTCCCAACATCAGCAAATTGCCTGTTGAGCGTGGTGGGGTCGATATTTCTCCAGAAAACATCAAGTAATTCAGAGTAAGTAACCTGGGATGGATCGTATAATATCTCAATAGCTTCAGCGTGTTCGGTCTTACCTGAACATACTTCTTCGTAGGTAGGGTTTTTCTTATGACCACCAGTATAACCTACGGCGGTTGATAAAACTCCCGTTAGTTCGTCAAATGGATGTTGCATACACCAGAAACAACCACCGGCAAACGTAGCCTTCTCTATATTTTTACTTTTCATGTCTGAACCCTTGCTCTCATTATCGGCAACTCCTTTAGTCATAAAGCCTAAAGTGATAAGGAATAGGAGAATAATTAAGATTATTTTCATAAGATTTCTTATTTAAAATATAACTCCTTATCTTTATAAGTTACCATATCTTCGTGTGAATTGTAAAATAATTTGTTTTTGTTGAGGACAGCCTGGTTAAATTGATTACGAGTACATTTTCTTCAGATACTTGAATCGACGTGTTAACCTGCCATTTTGTGTAACTGCAGCATTACGAATGACATTAGGCAATGCGTTATGATTAGTAACGTCAATAACTCCATGGGCTGCGATTTGATACACATAATCACGGATTTGTTCGGCAAATTCCATCGAAGATTCCTTGGGAAATTCACAAGGCAAATTATCAATGGCCATCACAGCAATCCCACTATGTGATAGATCATTGTTGATCTTTCTTGAAACAGGATCATAAACGAAAGCTGGTTCTGATGCAGTTGTCACTCTTCTCGTAATTTCTATTGTTCCCCTAATATCACAGGTTAAATCACCAATCACTGATAAACGAAAATCAGGCTTGGTACGGTAGAGCTTTCGAAGCATTGCTTCCGGCAACAGTCGTGGATAACGTCTATCCCAGTAACTGGCATTAACAAGTATATTGAGAAATGGCAGAAGTTTATCCAAATTTGATTCAAATCGTTCAGGATGATTAAGATATTCTTCAAAATAAAAGCTTTTTCCCTTTTTAGACCTGAGCTTCTCTTCCCGTTGAAAGACCAGCTTGTAAATTTTTTTTTTGTGGTAGATACGGTCTCGGGCCAAAAGTTCTATATCCTTCGGATGTATATCAACTGCCCCCATGTGTTCAAGAAGCTCCTGTGCGCCTAGTGAGACATTCCCATGTCCCAAAATTCCAATCACAAAAGGAACAAGTTTTTTGTCTAAACCTTTTCTTTGTATTTTCTCTACCACACGATCAAGCGCAGTCTTTGCAGAACCATAGTTACCGTAATAGACTGCGTTTTTCAGATCTGAGAATGGATTAGGAATCCCCTGAAGTTTTACTTTCTCTCCAAACACATGCAATGTATCAATCATTCCACATATACCTGCATATCGCCCAAAATAAACCAGTCTCTCGCCAAGAGAACCTGTTATATGCTCATAATCAATGAGGGTGATTTTCTTTTTCAGAAATGTAGCAAGAAGTCTCTGGTTATATTCCTGCCCCTTGGTGGTGTGAGAGAATACCATGTAAATACTATTGGGTATTAATGTATCAAGGGCAGGTTCTTTTATACCTACAAGGAGATTGGCTTTTTGAAATGTTGGAACGATTTTAGCTCCAGCGCGCCGGTATTGCGAGTCCTTATAAATACGCAGGGAACTGGATGCAACTTCTACCGGAATCTTTTTTTTGACCAGCCATGCAACATCTCTGGGCCTTAAGGGAGCCCTTCGCTCCCATGTGTTTTTCGATTCAGGCAAAATACCGACTACAAGGGTCTTTCTCATTGAAGGAAATAGGAATATATTTTATTTTGCAAATTCAGGCCAAAACTCTCGTGGAATATCCAAATTAGTTTCTAGAACCTCCAATGCCGCACGGTATTTTTCCTTAAAATTTTGTGGATTTGGTTCATTTTCAAGTTCATGTATAATGGGCAGCAAACTATCTTCTATAATCTTTAGGTTATCAGGCGCTTTCTCAGAATAGGTCTTATGCAATATGCCTCGCCAATGTTGATCGTCAGATTCTACTACATACCTAATAATTTAATATTAAAAGTAATTTTTCTTCTTGATATGTATTTTTCATTCCGGGAAGCTGATTGTTAATAAAATCAATTAGCCTTTTATTCCCTATCTTATATAAATCGATTTTATACCGTTTTTTTAAATAAGGATGAAAAATAGCATGTGCCATTATGTCATGTAATGGTCCAAAAAAGGTGTCATAGGCAATCTGTCTATTCTCATTTTTAGTTTTCTTTTCCTAGGGTAGGAGTAAGTTGTGATTTAATTTCATCACTGGTTTTCAACATAATAATTTTATATTAAGCCTTCAGTGTTTACTTACCTTCTATTACAAGTCACTTAGCACCTTTCTCACAAAACCTTCACATTTATCCAGTTTCTTTTTGGCATCTTCGTAGTCGATTTGCATTTTGTGCATGACAATGGCTGTCTTTACGTTCCCTTTTGCTTTAGTTAGAAGTTTGCAGGCAGTGTCTCTATCGAGTTCTGTGATAGTCATTATAATCCTTTCCGCACGGTCTTTGAGTTTTTCATTTTTTACCTGAAGGTCAACCATGAGGTTTTCGTATACCTTACCCGTCTTTATCATTGATGCAGTAGTCAGCGTATTCAGGACGAGCTTTGTTGCCGTGCCAGCCTTCATACGTGTGGAACCTGTTATTACTTCCGGACCGGTTATCGGTCTAATAATGACGTCAACTTCCTCGGCAGGGTCAGTATCTGGATTGCAACATAGGAATATAGTGGTTGCACCGATTCTCTTTGCCTGAACCAGGGCGCCGTGAACGAATGGCGTAGTACCGCCTGTGGCTATGCCGACAACCGTATCCTTAGCAGTTATACCATTGTCTTTGACTGCCTGCTCTCCATCCTCATTTCTATCCTCAGCTCCTTCTATTGATCTTGTAAGTGCTTCCGTTCCTCCGGCTATGATTCCTCTAACCAAATCTGGATCGGTTCCAAAGGTGGGTGGACATTCAGAGGCGTCAAGCACACCCAGCCTTCCACTTGTACCTGCACCGACGTAGAATAAACGTCCTCCCTGCTTGAATGATGCAACAATCAGGTCAACTGCTTTTGAGATGTTTTGGCGTTCCTTGTGTACGGCATTGGTTATATTTGAATCTTCTGTG
Source organism: Candidatus Scalindua sediminis (assembly GCA_008636105.1). GTDB lineage: Bacteria > Planctomycetota > Brocadiia > Brocadiales > Scalinduaceae > Scalindua_A > Scalindua_A sediminis. The sequence goes on from VSDH01000038.1 coordinate 22,633, forward strand.
TTGATAATATCCACGATTTCTGACGTAGACTTGCAGTCGATTTCAGAGGTATTGGGATTCCGTTGTTCGGTGATTAGGCTTGAACGATCTTTCATTTGTTTCATGAAGCTTTCTTGTTAATGAGCAAATTCTAATTAGTATCTGTTGCGGAAAGCTTAAATGCTCAAAAATGC
>VSDH01000039.1 GCA_008636105.1 Candidatus Scalindua sediminis
GCACTTCGAAGATCCACCTCGTGAAACTCAGCTCCACCACTCATAAAGAGATGGCTCTCTACCTCCAGCGAGTCCATGACCAGTGTGCCGGTGAATTTGGAACCAGCCATATCTATTTGTCCGCCTATCTTGGCACTTCGAAGATCCACCTCGTGAAACTCAGCTCCACCTCTCATAAAGAGACCACTCTCTACCTCCAGCGAGCCCATGACCAGTGTGCCGGTGAATTTGGAACCAGTCATATCTATTTGTCCGCCTATCTTGGCACTTCGAAGATCCACCTCGTGAAACTCAGCTCCACCACTCATAAAGAGATGGCTCTCTACCTCCAGCGAGTCCATAATCAGTGTGCCGTTGAATTTGGAGCGATTCAGAGAAATTAAATATGTTGTTTTCAAATTTCCTAAGTCTACGTCTTTATCAAAACGCGAATCTTCCAACTCGAGTTGATGATCAAGAGTAGCGTTTGATAGGTCTATTGGGTCTTTGAACCAGGCACCCACTATTCGTACACCGTGGCGGGTTAATGACCCACGAAAAGGTTCATGAAGCAGGATCGTCTCAAGAAATACAGGGGTAAGTATCCGACTTTCAGGCCATTCTTCAGGTTTCTTTGGGTCAAGGTTACCACCATAACCTTCGGTCTTATTGAAGTTCGCTATTTTCCCTTCGCAAACCTGCTTCCACACCCATTTCTCCTGCGGTGTCCAATTGGGTAGAGGTTCTGTCTGACAAGATTTGCCAGGCAAAGTCGGCTTTCCCTTTATGAGTTCTTCCTCTGCACACAAAGAAAAAGACCCTAATGTGGCAAGCAAAAAGAAAGCTGTAAAAAACGTAACGACTATTTTATGAAAACGCATAGCAAACGCATGGAGATTTACAAAGACTATGTTGTAAATGTATCTAATGAAAGTTGTTTTGTCAATAAAGACAAGATATTAAATGAAATAATACTTGATATTTCGTATCCGGCCAATTGGTTGGTTTTATAGCGAAGCGTTATTTTGGAAGGAGTTTAATCTTTTTTCCCCAATTGCATAGAGCTTGCCGTCTGTTGATGCTATATAAATACTCCCATCTTTATCTATTGCGGCGGATCATTTCATTGTGCGGACTGAACGGACGTAGTTGCGGAAGTCGATTCGAATCCAGGTCACTTGACCATTACGGAAGGAAACGACCCACGCAGTGCGCGAACCATAGCTATCGCCAGTCCATATGTATAGTTGATTTTTATCAAAAAAACTGTCTATATATAGATTGTCACTTTTTTTGGCCTTTTCCAATAAAGATACTGCCTCCTCTACAGTAGGCAACCTCCAGTCATTGTATCCGGCATATTCACTGCTGTTTAAATCCTTAATCCATTGTTTCGCCTTTGTCCAGTTCATGTGAAGTCTTGAGCCAGACTGGTGCCACATCAGTCCGGTAACATGATCAATTACCACCTTTTCCCCCTTAATCGTCTCTACTTTGTAATCGTGACTAATGGTACTATAGCCATAAAATCCCCATGGTTTCCATTTTCGGATCGATATATTTGGTATTGCATGTACCTGAGACGCCGACAAATCTTCAAAAGATGAACGCAGGTTTATGCGTGCATCTTCCGCTGCTTGAGTAAAAGGCATTGAAAATAGTACAAACGATATGATTAAGATATGTAGTATGTATTTTCTCATATTATCAGGTCTTACATTATTACGTTTTATTGTTTCTTTCCAATCGCATAAAGCTTACCGTCTGTTGAGGCTATATAAATAGTTCCATCTTTATCTATTGACGCGGATCATTTCATTGTGCGAATCGGACGGACGTAGCGGTTCTTGATGCGCCAGCGCACGTTACCCAGGCTGAAGTAGACGCTCCACTCTCCATCCGAACCATGTTTATCGCCGGTCCAAATCCCCCATTGTTCATTATTAAAGACAGGGTCGATGTATAGATTATTCCTCGTCCCCGATTCAAGCAGTGATACCGCTTCCTCTAAAGTCGGCAATCGCCAGTCTTGATAACCTGCATATCCACTTATGTTCAAATTTCTTATCCAAACCTTTGCATTATTCCAGCTCATATAATTACGCGAACCTGATTGATGCCACATTAGACCAGTGGCATGGTCTTTTACCACATTGTTTCCATTTATAGACTTCTTTTCATAGCTGTGATTGATTATGCTGTGCCCATAAAATCCCCATTCATCCTTTTTGCGTATGGAAATGTTAGTCATTGAATGCACCTGAGAAAGAGATAAATCCCTATAAGATGAACGCAGGTTTATGCGTGCTTCTTCCGCTGCTTCAGTAAAAGGCATTGAAAATACCACAAATGATACGATTAAGATGTGTAGTATGTATTTTCTCATAATAAACATTTGACTGAAAATTTAAATAATAAGAGGAAACGTTGATATATGTTAGGATTATAAACTCAGGAGGGAATTAGACAAGTATTTATTGATATATTTATGATATTAGTGAACGTTCCCTGATATTCTTTTTGATACTCTTTTTCAATCTCTCCAACTTCCAGGCGTAGATCGAAAGGAGCAAAATAGTTCTCCCAATCTCCCAGGCGCGGCGGGAGTAGAAGAGGAGAGGATTCTCGAGAGGCATGCCCCACCGTCTCTGGCGGCGTACTTTTTTCCTGAAGGCCCCGCATTGAAAAGGGTGGGTGTTTTCGTATTTGATAGCGAACTGGCTGATCAATATCCTCCAGATCAATCTCGAGGGACTGATCCCGTCACGGCTGCCCCGGCGAAGCAATTTTTCAACATGCTTCGGAGAGTAGTAAATATCCCACGCTTTCCTGAAGATCCCCTCCCACTCCTCCTGGGTCATTTTGGGGTGTTTTATTGTCGCGTGTTCCGAGTCGAATTTATTCAAGTCCGACTCTATCCACTCCCCTCTCAGGAGCATCCCCTTGTGATCCATCGATCCGGGCAGGGCGGTGAGCATAAAAAACATGAGAATGTCGACGGGCAGCTCTCGCTGGATCGTCCTGATATCATTTTCAATGGAGTCGGGCGTGTCTGCCGGGAAGCCGAGGATATAGCCCGCTATTGTTACGATGCTGTTGTTCCGCCATGCCATCAACATCTTACGGTACTCCGCAACATTGTTCTGCGGCTTGTTAGCCGCCTTGAGGTTCTCCTTGTTAATACTCTCCATCCCGATAAAGACGGAGTTGCAACCCGCCCGGGCCGCCTTGTCAATAAACCGGGGGATCTTGTGCGCATTGGCATCGACCTGGAGGCCGAACTTCACCTTGAAGTTTTTCATCTCTCTCAACTCTATCAGACGGTCAAAGATAGCCTCCCAGTTTCTATTCCGGGCAAAGTTATCATCTGTAAAAAAGAAGTGGGAAGTCTTACCCCCATTCCGGGGATAGGAGCGGACCATCCTCTCGACATCGTCGGTGGTACGGAATCGTGACTTCTGTCCCTGGATGTTGATGATGGTGCAGAAACTACAATCGAAGGGACACCCTCTGCCGGCGTCTATGTGAATGTCTGAGCTGAGGCTTTTTTTAATCATCGCCTGAGGCAAAAACGGTGTCGGCTGACCCCGAAGGTCCGGAAGATCTTCGATTACATTGTAAATAGGTTTGAGTTTCTGATGGTAGGAGTCAGAGAGGAGTTGATCAAAGTGCCCCTCCGCTTCTCCTGAGAAGAGAGTGATACCCATGTCCAGGGCCTCCTGGACCTCCGGGGGAATTTCCGGCAGCACGGAGATGGCAGCGCTCACATGGAAGCCTCCGATGACAACGGGAATGCCAGCCTCCCGAAAGGGACGGGCGATGTCTACGGACCTGGGAAACTGGTTGGTCTGAACTCCTACAAGGGCGATCACTCCCCGGTTTCCGTTTTGCCGAATTCTCCGGGTTATCTCCCGGATAGGGAGTACGGTGCTGTACTCGTCGTGGAGGTTGGCGATGATGTCGACATTTTCGCCCAGGATTTTCCTCTCAGCACTGTCGAGCGTGAGGCTGTACAGGCAGGAGAGGGAGTTGGAGATACTGAAGGACCTCCACCACTGGATGACATAACCGTAGTTATCGTAGTGGGAGGGTTTAATAAGCTCAACAAAGAACTTCTCTTTTTCTCTCTTAAAACTGTTTTTCATGAATTACCTTAGAGCGCACTCAAAAATAACTTTGCATTTTTGGGGTGAAGTGTGAATAAATAGGGGGCAGCGCCTGTTTTTGAATAGATAATTAGAATGTGATGAAAGTGGTTTAATCTTCCTTTCAGTTTAATATTATAAAAGAGTGGGTTTGGATTGCAATGGAAATTCATGTGGTTATTTGTTATTTATTAAAGGCCCGCCACCAAACAAACCGCCGGGTAAAAATGATAGAAGACGAAGGGCTCAAACTTGCCCTTGAGCGAAGCGAAGGGATGACATGCATTTTATTATTTTTCTGATCGCTTTATAATATACTTTTCAGGTTGTTTCAATGTACTCGCAGATAGTGGATGGTTCAGGTACTGGTAGGCCATCTTCTTTCAAGCCATCAATGTGAAATGAAATTGCTTCTTTGATATTTTTTTCGACTTCGCTAACTGTCGAACCAGTAGAAACACAACCCGGTAGATCCGGAACATATGCCGAATAATTTTCCGGACCTTTTTCAATAACTATAGCGTAACGCATATATTATCCTTTCTTTAACTTAGCTTGTTTAGAAATACTATTCAAAGTTCCAGGCATGAGATCGTCCGACAACTTACCTGGAATAGTGACACGCCCTTTTTTGACAGGATGTTTGTATTGTCTGTGACTGCCTTTTGTTTTGACCCAATACCATCCATCTTCTTCAATAAGTTTTATGATATCACGAACTTTCATTTGTTACCGTACTTCATGTACGATTACGTCTTCGATTATGACTGCGATTACGTCAGCAAACATGGTGGGACTTATTAACATCATAAATTAGTATAGTAATTAAGTCAAAAAAAAGATATTTCTCAATCTTTCTTCCCTATCGCATAGAGCTTGCCGTCTGTCGAGGCTATATAAATAGTCCCGTCTTCATCTATCGCTGCGGATGATTCAATGGCACCGCCAGTTTCTAAAAACCACTTCATGGTGCCATCGCTGTTTACGGCATAAAACTTCTTATCTCTGGAACCCACATATACTGTTCCATTGGCATCTATGGCTGGAGAGGACATTACGGAATATTTTGTTTCAAACCTCCACTTCAGTGTGCCATCCGGATTGATTGCATACAAATATCCATCTCCGGAGCCTATATAAATAGTTCCGTCCAGAGCGAGGGCAGTGGAGGAATCAATGTCATACTCGGTCTTATACTGCCATTTTAGACGGCCATCCGGTGTAAGCGCAAAGAGGTTCGCATCTTCAGAACCGAAATAAATAGTTCCATCGTCACCTATTGAAGGAGATGATTCAAGCAGGTAACGAGTCCCGAATGACCAGACGGCTTTGCCATCCGGTCTGAGGGCAAACATATAATAATCCTCCGAACCGCAATATACCATACCATCACTCCCTATGGCAGGCGAAGACCATATATGATCTGCCGTCTTAAATTCCCATCTGTGCTTACCATTCGAGTCTACGGCATGGATCCTGTTATCCCAGCAGCCAAAGTAAATAGTACCATCATGCCCTATAGTAGGGGACGAGATAATGCCTCCATGCGTCTTGTGTTTCCATTTCAGTTTGCCGTCCGGATAAAGCGCATAGAGATATTCATCCCATGAACCAAAATATATTGTTCCTTCATTGTCAATTGTGGGAGTTGAATCCACTTCACCCTTTGTTTCAAATTTCCATTTTAGAGATCCATCCGGATTGATTGCATACAGATGCTTGTCCTGCGATCCGAAATATATAGTGCCGTCAATGCCTATGACTGGAGAAGAAGAGATTGCAGCTCCAGCCTGAAATACCCATTTAAGTTCATTCGTTTGAGAACCTACATAAGGGCTGCGTCCGGTATGGTGCAGATCATGACGGTGCATTGGCCATGGTGTGTCTGCAACCCTTATTCCTGTGGATTGTGATTGTGAGGAAATGTCCTCCACCACCTTCTCACCCGACCATGCAGTTTGGGTGTGAACATACAAAAAAACAACACCAAGAGCCAGAAACATAAAAAGTAACAAATATCTATATCTGAAAAAAATCTTGTTGTGCATTGTCACGGTAATTTCCTTTCGATTAATTCATTAGATATATATGTAGGGTTCGTTCCCCGAACGAACCACTATTATAAGGCTGTTCGACCGCCGCAAAAAATTGGCGGGCAGGGGGAACAGCCCCTACATTTTATCAGACAGGATTTAAAGGATGGTGGGAATAAAGATCAAAAAGAAAATTTATCATATCAGTGTTTATCCATGTCTATCAGTGGTTAATGTATAATGTAGATATGAGTGTTTATAGAACACCCTTTGTTTATAGAACACCCTTTGTCGATGGAACTTCATCAGTTCGTTCATCTAGTCTTGTGGCTCTATCAAGTGCCTTTGCTACACCTTTGAAGATTGCCTCTGATATGTGATGTGCATTTTCACCATACGGGACGTCCACATGGAGGTTAATGCCTGCGTTTACAGAAAATGCCTCTAAAAATTCTTTTATCAATTCAGTATCAAAATCACCAACCTTTTCTTTATCTAATTTTGCATTGAAGACAAGGGCAGAACGACCACCGATATCCAGTGCAATATTGGCCAGCGCTTCCTGCATCGGTACGCTGACATTGGCAAAACGTGTTATGCCTGCCTTATCACCCAAAGCCTCTTTCACGGCCTGGCCTAGACAAATACCAACGTCCTCAACCGTATGATGATAGTCGACCTTAGTGTCACCAGACGCCTTAATCTCTAAATCAAACAGGGCATGTTTTGCGAGTAGATCCAGCATGTGATCGAAGAAGCCAATACCCGTGGATATTGTGCGCTTACCCTCACCATCCAGATTAAGTGATATTTTGATGGTTGTTTCGGTTGTCTTTCTATTTATGTTTGAGGTTCTTTTTCCCATGTTTATTTACAATATTTTCAAAGAATTATTTATCTTAGCCAAGGTTTCAAGCAAGGCGTTGATTTCATCATCAGTACCAACAGTTATTCTCAGACAATCATCCAGCCTTGGTTGTTCTATATATCTGATAAGTATTTTTTGCTCTTTTAATCTTAGATAGATACTTTTCGCAGTTAATGCATCTGAGCATTTAATCATAACAAAGTTTGCCTGAGATGGGTATACAAAAAATCCCAGCTTCTTAAGTGAATTTATCAGATGCTCTCTTGTTTTCTTTATCCTGTCAATATTTATTCTAAACGTTTCATGGTCTTCCAGTGCAGCAATCGCAGCTGTCATGCTGAGCCTGTCAACATTATACGAGTCTTTAACCTTAATCATACCCTTAATCAGGTCTTCCTGAGCTACAGCAAAACCCAGACGCATTCCGGCTAACGAATAGGACTTTGAAAGAGTACGTAGAACTATCAGGTTTGGGTGTTCATCTACTAACCTCAAACAATTATCATCTGCAAAATCAACATATGCTTCATCAACCACAAGCACACCATCTATTTTTCCTGCAATATTTGAGACTTTGTCTACGGGTACCATCGTCCCGGAAGGTGAGTTAGGGTTACATATAAAGGTAACTGCCGCATCTTCAACCAGGAACTCTTCAGGCAGTGAATAATCTTCAAGGAAATTTACAATGCATTCCCTGGCATCTTGAACTTCAGACAGAGTCTTATATAAAAGATACGATGGATATGGATAAATGATCTTCTCACCTTCGCCTACAAAACAGCGAACTACTATCGCCAGGAGTTCGTCTGATCCGTTACCTACCATTACCCTTTCTGGGCTTGTATTAAAAACCTCCGCTACCTTCTCCTTAACACTTGTGGCGTTTGGATCAGGATAAAGTCTCAACTTCTCATTCACAGCATCCTTCAAGGCAGCAATGACCCTGGGCGAAGGAGGGTATGGATTCTCATTTGTATTGAGCTTGATGTATACGCCGTCCTGCGGTTGCTCGCCGGGAACGTATCCGACCATTTTCTCAACGTTTTTTCTGAAGTAACTTGATTGTTTTTTAGTTTTCATTATTTATACATTTTCACGATTGGAACAGACAGTAGTGGAAGGCTAAAGCCTTCCGCTACATCTTATACAGTTCATTTATCTACTCTTATACGAACAGATTGCGCATGTGCCTCCAGACCTTCTGCCTCTGCAATCGTAATAATGTCCTTTGCTGCTGATCTCAAGACATCTTCTGAATAAGTAATTACGCTCGTCCTTTTCAGGAAATCATTTACCGAAAGCCCTGAGAAGAATCTTGCCGTACCACCCGTTGGCAAAACGTGTGACGGTCCGGCAACGTAGTCTCCAACTGCTACAGGCGTAAATGATCCGGTAAATATAGCACCTGCATGCTTTATCTTAGGCAAGACTTCTTCTTCGTTTTTCACGACCACTTGCAGGTGTTCCGGGGCCAGGGTGTTTGAGATATCAATGGCCTCGTCCAAATCCCTCGTAATAATGATAACGCCGAATTTGTCCAGAGATTCTTTAATTAAATTACCTCGTGGTAATTTACTGAGCTGGTTGGATGTCTCGTCAATAACCTTGTTGGCAAGTTCCTCAGAGCACGTAACCAGGATTGATACGCCCGGGGCATGTTCTGCCTGTGACAACAGGTCAGATGCAACATAAGCATAATTTGCAGTATCATCGGTTATTATTAAGACCTCACTAGGGCCAGCCAGTATATCTATTCCTACATATCCAAAGGCCTCTCTCTTTGCAAGCGTTACAAAGATATTACCGGGTCCAACTATCTTGTCCACCTTCGGGATTGTTTCAGTACCAAATGTGAGGGCCGCTATTGCGTGGACACCACCAATCTTATAAATTTCATCTACGTATGATTCCTTACATGCGACCAGTCTTTCAGGTGATATAGTACCATCCTTACAAGGTGGTGAAACAACTACAATTTTTTTTACTCCTGCAACCTTTGCAGGTATGGCATTCATCAATACGGTAGAAGGATATGATGCCGTGCCTCCTGGAATATAAATTCCAACATCTTCAATAGGTTTATAATTTACGATTATCCTGGTCCCATTTGAATAAAATGGTTTGGGTTCACGTACACGTATATATTCTTGAAATATTCTAATGTTCTCCCTCGCATTTTTTATAGCCTTAATAAAGTCGGGAGATACCTTTTTGTAAGCCTCCTCAATCTCATCTTCCTTCACTCTAAAATCATCTATAGGTAAGGCGATTTTTTCAAATTTATCTGAATAAAACTTTAATGCATCATCACCCTTTTCCCTCACATCATTGACTATACGCTTGACACTCTCCATCGGAGAGAGAGACTCACCAAATACTTCTTTCGTCTTTTCTTCCATTTCTACTGTGACAGTATCAGCAAATAGGCTCATTCTCTGTTTAATTTTCTCAATGTCCTGCGTAATACTGCCATCTTGTGATCTAAGGATCTTCATATTTACGTTCTCTTTTCAATAAACGTCTTGGAAACCTGCTCCGCATTGAATCGGTTATTTAATGCACAATCATACTAAATTATCCAGAAACATTTGGAATGCTGGGGGTGATGTAAAAGATAAGAAGAAAATATACCTATTCAATATCTTGGAGGTTAAAAAAGATGTAGCGACATTTCTCAGACTTTATCCTTTTATGTCAACAGAACGAACGCTATCACCTACTGAAATTGGACCTAATTGTGGTACACCCGCAATCTGGGAAGTGTTAACGTTCAGTTTTTCAGTACCGATTTTACTACCTTCTGGTCTTGCAGACATAGCTTCAGCCATCATAGCACCACTGAGTGTTTGAGCACCAGAAATTTCACCCTCTTTATGTATTTTTTTTACTTCCTTTGCAACACAGGTAGCAAATTTATCTTGAATATGGGCTACGGAGACATAATCTTTAACGTTTTCAAGTGTACCCAGGGTTTCACCGGTATCCGGATCTTTTATCTCATTACCACTCTGCGTAAAAATCACAAAGACCATGCCTTCTGTCACACCATCATTTCTACCGACATTAATGACCATACTATACTCATCAAGTATTTTAGCAACTTTGCCTTCAATTATTTTTGTCATATTTATACCTTTGAATATTTCAATGTTATAAATGTTATAATTGTAATCATCCTTCTTCTATGAGTTACGTTTAAGAGGACAAAATAATAAAATATCTGAATACCCATCAGCCTGTCCAAATGGAACGTCCCCATCCCACACGGGGGAGAGGATTCCTGTCTGCCGACAGGCAGGAAGATGAGGGGGTATTAAAAAATGCCACGCCCACCCCCATTCCTAGCTTATGCTCTTACAGAGCCTACTTTCGGCAGCGTGCCGCGGGAGCCGCGACTTTCGCCGCCACGATGCAAGGAAGCTATGGGGAGGATACCCTGTAGGCTAAAACGCCGTACAGGGGATATCTGCTTTATGTAATTATATTTTAGACCTTTTCTTTGTCAAGGAGGAATTGTGCTAACATCTTTAATTACAATTGGTTTCTTGACAGTTATAACCCAGGTGTTATAATCCGAGCACCCCTTTGTAATCCGTAATGTTCATTCATGATTTTTCAAAAATTATAAATAATAGAAGTAAACAATCTTAGAAAAATGCCCATAATCGCAGGTATTGATGAGGCTGGTTACGGTCCGAAAATTGGTCCATTTGTCCTAAGCTCTGTCGTAATGGATATACCTGCAAAACATGACAATGAGACTAACATCTGGCATATATTAAAAGATGCTATTTCAGATAAGGTTCAAAAACGCGGGAATCGTATAGTCGTAAATGATAGTAAAAAGGTATATTCGCAAAGAAACGGATTAAGATTACTGGAGGAAACAGTATTATCCTTTATCTGGAGTATAAAAGGCCAAGTAACAAGGTTCTCTGATTTGTTGAGGATATTATCAAACCATGATGAAGAAGTATTTGATAAATATCCATGGTATAATAAAAAAGACATAAATTTACCGGTTGCGTCAAATGTATCTGCAATCCTGAATTATGCTGATCTTATTAAGCACACTATAAGTTCACAAGATGCAAACATACTTGATGTCAAAAGCATTTTTCTTTGTACATATGAAATAAACAGGCAAATAGAGCTTAAGGGTAATAAATCCTTGCTCCTCTTTAATAACAGCGCAAAGCTTCTCAAAGAGATATTTGAGTGCTTTGGAGAACGTGAACCAAAAGTCTTGGTCGATAAGCATGGTGGAAGGAATTATTATCATAAATTGCTGGCAGAGAGTTTTAAAGGATGTGAAGTAACCGCAGTTTCGGAAGGGAATCCGATATCAACGTATAAGATCAGTAATGAAAGAAGAAAGATGAATGTATCATTTGCCGTAGGTGCAGACTCAAAACATTTTCCACCGGCACTTGCATCGATGTTCAGCAAATACATTCGAGAGTTATTTATAAGATTATTCAATGCATACTGGCAAGAGAAGGTACAGGACATAAAGCCAACTGCAGGTTATCCAGAGGATGCGAAAAGGTTTTTATGTCAGATTCAGGATACAAAGAACAAATTAGGAATCAGTGATGATATCTTAATCAGGATTAAATAGTATTTCTCAATAATTTGTGGTAACTAGCTGTTTCCGTTGATTCGCAGTAATGGAAGGCTAAAGCCTTCCGCTACATTTGTTTTCATCACACAAGATGTTGAGCAATTACGCAAAATAAAAGGAGTGTGTAAAGTATGGGAGTTAATGTTGCAGTAGTTGGGGTTACCGGGGCAGTAGGGATAGAAATACTAAGAGTACTTGAAAAAAGGGATTTTCCTGTTGATGAACTTAGGCCACTGGCCTCAAGTCGTTCGGCAGGAAAAGAGGTGGTTTTCCGGGGGAAAGAGATACGAATACGAGAACTAACTCAGGATTCCTTTGAAGGTATGAACATTGCCTTCTTTAGTGCAGGGGGTGACATAAGCAGGGAATTCGTACCTTATGCGATCGAGAAAAACTGCGTTGTTGTGGATAACACAAGTGCCTTTAGAATGGACGATGATGTGCCACTGGTTGTGCCCGAGGTAAATGCAAACAAGATAGCAGGGCATAATGGTGTAATTGCAAACCCAAACTGTTCAACTATCCAGCTTGTACTGGTTTTAAAACCGATACACGATGCTGCAAAGATAAAAAGGGTAGTGGTATCAACCTATCAGGCAGTATCAGGGGCCGGGCTTAAAGCGATGGACGAATTAAAAAAGGAAACTGAATATGTACTTTCTAATGAAGACGAATACGACCGAAGCATATTTCCTCATCAAATAGCATTTAACGTGTTACCACAGATACCACAGGACGATGCCTTCTTGCAAAATGGTTATACCAGCGAAGAAATGAAGATGATTAATGAAACGAAAAAGATTATGGATGATGACTCTCTACGTATAACCACAACTACCGTAAGAGTGCCGGTTTTTAGGGGGCATAGTGAGTCAGTTAATATAGAAACTAAAGAGAAGATAAGTGCCGACGAGACAAGGGATCTGCTAAGTAAGGCAGAGGGCATAGTCGTACTTGACGACACATCAAGGCAATTGTACCCACTGGCAACTGAGGCGGCTGGCAAGGACGAAACCTTTGTTGGCAGAATAAGGGAAGATGATTCTGTTGAAAACGGATTAAACCTGTGGATTGTGAGTGATAATTTACTAAAAGGTGCTGCCTTGAATGCAGTACAGATTGCGGAGAAGCTGTTATAAATTAGTAATTTCCTTTAAGCTTAAGTTAAATTGATTTTGAGATGAAACTCCAGATTTCCACTTATTGAAATAAGGAGAGAAAGATGAAAGCAATAGAAATTATGAATATTCAACCATTTACTGCCCGTCCGGAAGACACATTCCATTATTTGTTATGGTCTTTTACCAAATCAGATCATCATAATATTTATGTAAAAGATGAAAATGATGATCTTGTGGGTGTGGTCTCAGAATTCGATATCTTGGGAAGAATTGTTCCGAAGTTTGCCGGTATAGACTTGTCGTTAGCCCATAGGATAACAGAAGGGTTCTTTGAGAAGAAAGGTCGTGAATTAAAAGACGAAAGGGCAAAAGACTTAATGAGAAAGGATTTTACAATCATTGATGAAGATGCTCCAATTATAGAAGTTGCCGCAAAAATGTTGTATGAGAGGATCTTCGATTTACCGGTAGTAAGAGACAAGAAACTCCTGGGAGTTATATATCGTGGAAACCTTCTCAATCACCTTGCAGAGGTTATGTTTAGTAACAATGATAAGGACCAATAGCACTCAAACCAGGAGAATACCATAGCCTTTCCTGATCCACATTATTCACATAAATAAAGATTTTAGAAATATGACAAACTTATTCCCAAAAATAGTTTCCTGTAGATACAAAAAATTATAGGTATCAGGAGGACACAATATGGATATTTATTTCATATACGCCACAACCATATTCGCTCTCTCATATATAGCAATAATCTCTGACAAGATTCATAAGACCAAGGTTGTTCTTGTCGGCGCCAGCCTTATGCTTGTTTGTAATGTCTTAACACAGCATGAAGCATTTTATGAAGAGGCATTAGGAATAGATTATAATGTTATATTTCTTTTAATTGGCATGATGATTATCGTTAATATCTTTAGCAAGACCGGAATATTCCAGTATCTGGCAATAAAGTCTGCGAAGCTGGCCAAAGGCGAACCCTTCAGGATAATGATTATATTTGCATTGATAACAGCATTTGCATCAGCATTATTAGATAACGTAACAACCGTTTTGTTACTGGTACCGGTCATATTATTAATAGCCGCAGAGCTGGAAATAGATCCAATACCCTTTATATTTTCAGTGATATTTGCCTCAAATATTGGCGGTACGGCAACCCTGATTGGCGACCCACCTAATATCATGATTGCAAGTAAGTTGAGCCTGACGTTTATGGACTTCATCTACCATCTAACTCCGGCCATATTAATAATTCTGCCTTTCTTTTTCCTTATGATGAAACTTATGTTTGGGAAGGGATTACACGTAAAAGAAGAACTAAAACAAAGAATAATGAATATGGACGAGAATGACCTGATAAAAGATTCTCGATTGCTTATTAAATCACTTATAGTATTCGTCATGGTGGTAACAGGCTTTGTCTTGCATGGATTACTTCACCTCGAACTGGCAACAATTGCAATGGCAGGAGCAGGTTTATTGCTCTTAATATCGGGTGAAGAGACAGAAGATATCTTCAGAGGTGTAGAATGGCCTACCATATTTTTCTTTATCGGATTGTTTATAATTGTAGGTGGGATTGTAAAGGTTGGTCTGGTAACAAAGTTGTCAGATGCCATGGTTGTCTTAACAAATCCTTCTCCTGATAATATGTTTATCACTACCACTGTGATGCTCTGGCTTTCTGCTTTTTGTTCGGCAATAATAGGCAACATACCTTATGTTGCAACTATGATTCCAATGACGGCAGAAATGGCTAATAATGTGTTTTCTTCTGATATGGGTTATGAGTCAGCAATAAATCAACCTGGTATGATGCCTGTTTGGTGGGCAATGGCTCTGGGGGCTTGTCTTGGCGGGAATGGTTCACTAGTTGGTGCATCTGCCAATGTTGTTGCAATAGGTATGGCTGAAAAGGCAGGAGTTTCTATTTCATTTGGTAAATTTCTAATCTATGGTATACCTGTGATGATGCTAACTTTGGTAATATCAATGTTATATATCTGGTTGAGATATTATTACCTGCAAATATATATTTAATTCCAGTATTTTTTTGTTCGGCAGTAGAAACACCGAATAGTTGCGTGTGTTTTTTCATGATGATCGTAATCTTTATTTTGTTTGTTTTCTGTTCCTGTGCTTTTGCTTCCGGGATGTCGCCTCAGGATTCTTTTCCTATAACGGCCTTTACTGAGGAAGAGCTGGCGAAGGGGGAGCCAATAGGCTGGAAGACCCATAAGGGTATTTGCAGGAAGATTAAGAATCGAATTGTGCCCAGGATAGTGGAAGCGGATGGCAAAGATGTACTCTATGTGAATGCAAATGATAACGGCACGATTATCTTTAAGCCAGTTCGTCTTAATCCTAAAGAGTATTCTTTTTTGAGTTGGTGCTGGAAGATATCCAACATCTTGCCGGACAGTAGAGAGAAAGAAGTTGGCGGTGATGATTACCCTGCTGTTGTATGTATAGTTTATAGTAAGTCGTCTTTCTCTCTGCTATTTGGCAGGTACAAGATCTTAATCTACGTATACGGGAATAACCTGACTGTGGGAGAACGATTTAAAAATCCATGTGAGGACAGGGCAAGGATGATAACAGTACAGAGTGGTGAAAAAGATGTAGGTAAGTGGCTGAGCTACAAGGTGAATCATTACGAGGACTATATTCAGGAGTTTGGACAGGAACCACCCGGGATTTTTTATGTGGGGATTCAGACAAATGCCGATCGCACTCATGGAAGGGTTGAGGCATGGTACTCAGATATTGCCCTGAATAGATTTCCATAGGATATCAAATTCAGAATAATATATACTGATATCGTAAATTATTATAAAATTGTTTATTGCATATCAGCAACGGGGAGAACCATCTCCACAATTGCGGATTAGGGAATTAAGAAAACGAGCCACACTACCCTGCCCAGGCTGAGGCCTTTTTTGTCCAGTTATCTTCCGGATACAGTTTCTTCATGTCATCCCATGTTTTCTTCAAGTGAGATGAATCGTGAGTCGCCTTATATTGAGAAACACCCAAGTAGTAGCGTGCCTCTGGTGCGAATTCACTTTTTGGAAATTCCTTTAGCACTTTATTGAAATATGTTTGGGCCTTATCAAAATCTTCTTTCTTAAAGGCAACATGGCCTTCCGAAAGTGCAACCTGAGACAGAAAATCATTCGGGGGTAAAAACCCAACCCACCTATATTGTTCATGAGCATTTTCATCAGCAATAATGAAGGTCGGAGTCCAATTTACTTTGTATTGTTGAACCAAATCCTTTGCCTCTGTCACCAGATATGTTAACGGTACAAATTCACCTTCCAGGGTTTTCTTAACCTGTATATCAGGAAGAGTATCTGTTATAATCTTTTTACAACCGCTGCACAAAGGATGGTGGAAGAAAAAGAAGATAAGTTTATCAGTCTCTTTAACCTCCTTTTTCGCCTGTTCTATGCTATCGCGCCATTCAATGTTTCCTTCCTTGATGTCCTTTTCAGAGGCATAAACAAATGATACACTGCTTATAAATGTAATAAGAAAGAAGCTAATAAGTCCTTTTTTATAAGTTTTCTTCATCGCCAATAGACACCATTATTCTGTATGTCTGGTTGAAAATTTTAACTTTTAGGGTTTAAGCCTTTAAGAGTAAAGCCAGGTGAGAAATGGTATAAATCATTGTGATATATCAGGCATTAAGATGCTCGCTTATAACTGTCAAATGGTAGCTACAAGCGAGCATTAATCAAAGATATTAAAATACTTATTTGTCTTCTGTTGTAGAATCTTTCCTGCGGATTTCACAAAAAATTATTCTTCAATACTTATACATTCAACAGGACATTCTTCGACCGCCTGTCTACAAGTTTCTTCTGCATCAGCAGGAACTTCATTAGCCTTTACGACTGCTAGGTCGTCTTGCATCTCGAAAACCTCTGGGCATGTTTGCACACAAAGTTCACAACCTGTACACTCATCTTGGTTAACTATCGCTTTCATTACTGTTCTCCTTTAATTTTCAAAATATAAATCTGCGTCTTATGACAACAATATAGCAGAATTATTCATATTATGAATTCGTTATTAATTGTCAAGTTTTTTTTGGGTAAGGTATAAAGTGTTGGATTTAGCCTTAATCGTAATTATGCAGGATTTTTTGTACAAGTACTTGGTATTTGGCGTAAGCCTTTCGGTATTAGATGAGTCATGGCCGAAAGACACGGTCGATGATTATGTTTAATAATTATGTCTGAAGGAACTAACTATTTAGTTTATACATTGATCATGCCTATTATTCTAGTGTAACAACTACTACATTAAACGATCATTCCAACTTATAAGCAAATTGAACTAAGTTCGTCTATATTCAGGTTTTTTCTTGAAACACAAATTTACTATTGTTAGCATTTAGCATTATTATAATTGCCAGGAATTCTATAATTTGTATTAAAGGATTTTGTTTCGAATCTGATTGCCTGTGTGGTGAGTGTTTATGGGTTCACTTTGTATAAGCATTGTTAATGAAGTGGTGGCTGGTTTTAACAATATTCATTTGTGCGAAGGAAGGTAAAAAAATGTTCTACAGATTCTCTTACTTGTCTTTATTATTATATTTGGTATTTAGTTCAAGCGTATATGGAGACACTTTAAGACTGACAAATTTTGATGAAGAAATCGATGCGAAGATAGTTGAAGTTAGCGAAGAGTTTGTTGAAGTTATCATCCCTCAAAAAGAGATTGGGTCAATAAGTATGAAATCAGAACTCCCTGTCCGTCCGACAGGCGGGGGCAGACAAGGTAAATCCCTGGCCCAGACCGCCCCGTCTGCTAGCTTGCGCCCCCTAAAGGGGCCTACTTCTGGTAGCAAGCTGACGGGGCACCAGGGCGGGCCCAAATCGTCAATCTTCTTGCCTCTCACTTCTAACCTTTACGAATAACCCCGTAAACTTGCTTTGCTCGCACGGCGTAGAGCCGCGCGGCGGCGAAAGTCGCGGCTCCCGCGGCAGCGCCGCTTTGCGCGGGGCAGGCAAATAACGAATAACTAATAACGAATAACTATCCGCCAAAAGGCGAAGGCGGATAGTTATTTCCATTGCAATCCAAACCCACTCTTTTATAATATTTAAGTAAGTAAAGCAGTTACAATTCACTTTTATCACATTCTAAATATCTATTCAAAAACAGCCGCTGCCTGCCCGCCCCCAATGCTTCCTTGCGGAAGCAAGGAATGGGGGTGGCGGGTCCCTTATAAGTCAACTCGCTTTCGAAAGAGACTACAAGAGATATGATACAGATCGATGTATTGCTGAGTGAATATCAGATTGCACAAGAGTTTATGGCTGCCTTGGCACGCCACGAGTTACCTGAAAAGTTCTTCTACTGGTTTCCTCTATCGGTACGGGCCTGGCTCAATCTCTGCAATGATGGGGCTTATCGAAATTTTGTCCGCTCTCACTCGGTGCTTCAAACCCATGCTTCGGACCTGGTATCAATGATGCCAACGGGACCTATCGAGGTAATCAGCTTAGGAGCCGGACAAGGCACTAAAGATCTTTTGCTTCTGGAGCAGTTGCGGCAACAGGGACGGGCTCCCAGATATCGACCGGTGGATGCTAGCCAGGGACTACTGGAATTAGCATGTCAGACCGCCCAGGAGCAACAGTTTGATTGCCGAGGGCTGAAGGCGGATTTGAGTAATAGCGCTCACCTGACCGCCCTGCAAGCAAACCAGGACGACCCACCCCGTCTGATAATGATGTTGGGTAATACATTGGGGGCCTTCGATCCCTTGACATTGCCCCGTCAGCTCGCGGCTATGCTGCGTCCTCAGGACTTTCTACTATTGGATGGAGAACTGTTTAGTCCGACAGAGACTCTAGCCGGTTACGACAATCCCATTAATCGTCAGTTTGCCTTTGGTCCTCTGCGCAGTGTCGGTCTTTCCGAGCCCCGCGATGGCACGTTACACTTTGCTACTGACCGTGATGATCGTCAGCCAGGCTTATACCGGATCCGCAAGCACTTTCAGGCGGCTCGAGATTTGACTATTATGCTGGCCGGAGAAACCGTCCGGCTGGTCGCAGGTGCCCGTATCGAGATGAACTGGTCCTATAAATATGATCGGGAGACCATGGTCAGTTTGCTAACAACGGCCGGGATGCAGCCGGTGGCGCAATACGCCAGTGACGATAAGCGATTTCTCACGCTGTTAGCGACTCGATCACCTTAAAACAGGGAAAGACTATTTCTTGACAGGCGTCCACGTCCAATGCCTTTTGCCTTGCAAAACAACCCCACCCAAAACCACATCTTGTTCACCCCCAATGCCTCCTTGCGGTTAAGTCCCGCTTTGCGGGAGGAGCAAGGAATGGGGGCTTGTTATATCCCTACATATCCTGATGTTTGTTCTTCCAGTAGTTTTTAAGCTATTTCCTATTGACATAGATAACCTCTTCACGTATAAAGCAAGCATAGTGTGTGATTTGAACCTTTAGGAGGTAAGAAGAATGAAAATAAGCAAAATTCTTTGTATGTTAATTGCAGGACTTGCTATTATTGGTTTTACTACAGTAGGTATGGCTGCAGAAGAGCATCCGAAAGCTGAACAACCGAAGGCTGAAGCGTCTAAGGCTGATGATTCTAAAGAAGAGCATCCTAAGTCAGAAGAATCCAAGGCTGAATCAGAAGTGGAAATTGAATACGGTGCAAAACCTGAATTGAAATCAGGTGAAAAAGAAGCTAAGGCAGAGGAAAAGGAATAGCTTCATAATTTAATCCACAAATAAAATAAATCACATACTATTAAGGAGCGGAATATAATCTGCTCCTTTTTTTTATAGATTAATTCTTATCCACCCCAAACCATATCCAGTTTACCCGCCGTGTTTTGGCCTCAAGAATGATTTATATTGCAAAACTTAAGCACATATTTATAATACTAGGCGGAAAGGAACATCAAGCCTCTTTCATCGCATTTTAATACCATCAAATCAAATATAACTTGCTTGTATAAACAAGTAAGCGTTTCACATACATTTATTTTCGCGGGCACTGTCCCTATTTGATTGTTGCAGCAACTATTGGTATGAGTAAAGAACAACAAAAAATAATCATTTACCAAGAATCGGATGGCAAAGCAGCCGTTGAGGTGAATCTCGCTGAAGATACTGTTTGGCTCACTCAGGCTCAAATGCAGGCCTTGTTCGACAAGAATAAGAGAACTATATCTGAGCACATTAACAATATCTTTAAAGAGGGAGAATTAAAACGGAAAGGAACCGTCCGGAAATTCCGGACAGTTCGGCAAGAAGGTCGAAGACAAGTGGAACGTGAGCTTGATCATTACAATTTGGATATAATTATTTCAGTCGGATACCGTGTAAAATCGCAAAGAGGAACACGATTTCGTATTTGGGCGACGAATGTGCTCAAAAAACACCTCGTGGACGGTTACACGATTAATGAAAAGCGTTTAAGAGCATCTGAACACAAGTATCAACAGCTTAAGCAGTCTTTAAAACTTCTCAGTAATGTGGTACACATTGAGGATGTATCAGACGAAGCGAAAGGGCTGATTGAAGTTATCACGCAGTACAGCCATGCACTTGATGTCCTGGATGATTATGATCATGAACGGCTTTCCGTACCAAAAGGCATAAAACGTTTAAAATTCAAGTTAACATATGAAAAGGCTCGTAAAATAATTGATGCGTTGAGGAAACAGTTCAAGGGTTCCGCGCTTGTTGGAAGAGAAAAGGATAAGAGTTTTCAAGGTTCACTGGGAGCAATCTATCAAACGTTTGACGGTCGGGATGTTTATTCCACGGTTGAAGAAAAAGCAGCGCATTTGTTGTATTTTGTTACAAAGAATCACAGTTTTGTGGATGGTAATAAACGAATCGCCGCGGTCTTGTTTATATGTTTTCTAGATAGAAACGGCATATTATACAGGAAGGATAGATCACAACGTATTGATAACAATGCCCTGGTTGCACTGACGTTGATGATTGCAGTAAGCAAGCCACGGGAGAAAGAAATGATGATTAAGATTATTTTAAATTTGCTTGTATAAACAATTCCTCCCTGCCCGCCAGACTGGAGACTGTGTCGCAATTGTCATCCCGAACTTGTTTCGGGATCTCTAATGTTGCTAAGTCATTGGAATCATTAGATTCTGAAATAAATTCAGAATGACAAATCATGTGTTTTTGTTATTGTGACACAGTCTGCTGTTAGGCGGGAATCCCTCAATCATAATTCATCTTTTGTTCTTACATTCCGTATAGTTCAGTGCCTTTCCGTGGTCAACTTTTCAAAATTGTAACATCATTCAAAATATTTAAGTGGTATTATTACCCATTTTACTGTACTGTAATATCTTATTGTTTAGATACTGTCTTAACCATAAAACATAAGTAAAGCGTAAATGCATATCTTGTTTTCACTCATTACCAACATCCCCAAGCTATTAAGTGTCTGCCTTTGTAATGAAAAAAGATAGAATAACCAGGAATACTTAACATTTTTATACACATATCGGGGAAATATTACCAATTACAGTCTTAAGTTTTTTTGCAATTTTGAAAAGAAAGATAGAAAATTTATGAAATTCAGTGAACTTGACATCCCTTCAAACATTCTCGAAGCGCTTGAGAAGATGGGGTATGATGAAATGACGCCTGTTCAGGAGGCAACTTATCCGATTATTTCAGAAGGGCAGGATCTTTGTGTCATTGCTGAGACCGGGTCTGGAAAGACGGCTGCCTGCGCGATCCCACTTATTCAGAAAGTTGATCCTGCACTTAACGCTATTCAGGGGCTTGTAGTAGTTCCCACGCGTGAATTGTGTATACAGTATGTAACAGAGATCCAGAAGCTCGCGACGAATACCAGCGTGGTTCCTTTTGCGGTGTATGGTGGTTTTGATAAAGCAATAGAGATCGCCCAGCTTAAGCATAAAGTACATATTCTGGTCGCAACCCCGGGACGGCTTCTGGATTATTTGTACAGCGGGATAGTTTCTTTTAAGCATGTGAAATGTGCCATCCTTGATGAGGCAGATGAACTTTTAAAGGTAGGGTTCCTTGAAGATATTGAATTTATCATGTCGTGTGTTCTGCATGAACATCAGACACTCCTTTTCGCCGCGACGATGGCTGATGATATAAAAACACTCGCCCATGATTGCCTGCGTGATCCCCGGCATATCTCTCTTATTACGGAAAGGAAGACACCGGAGAGTATTGAACATTATTTCGCTTATCAC
>VSDH01000040.1 GCA_008636105.1 Candidatus Scalindua sediminis
TTCTTCATGATAGTTTCTCTTGTTTTAAAAGGGATACATCCCTTTTTGGGTCTACTTTAGCCGGCCAATATAAATGTGTATGAAAATCTTACTTGTTCATACAAGTAAGTTCAATTCGTTATAGGAATGGTAAGCATTGTTTTTAACAATGTTTTACTGTCAGTTATTATAAAAGAGTGGGGTTGGATTGCAATGGAAATCATGGGGCCCCCCAGCAAGACGGCGCCCGCCCGGATGAATCCCTGCCCGACAAATGGCAGGCGGGCGTTCGGGCGGGCGCCCGCTGCTTTCTTGCCGTTAAGTCCCGCTTTACGGGAGAAAGCAGCGTGCCGCGGGAGCCGCGACTTTCGCCGCCACGGTGCAAGAAGCGGGGGCGGGCATGTAGTTTGGTAGGTATCATTTGCCGGAGCGAACTGGACGGACATAGAATTCGCTGGCGAAGTTGACCCAGAACACAAGATCACTGCCGAAGTATATGCCCCACGCACCCTCCGAACCATATTCATCACCTGTCCAAATCCATTCCTGCTTATTGCTAAAAATAGGGTCTATATATAAGCCATTACTCTTACTAGACTCAAGCAGTGATGCAGCCTCTTCCACAGTAGGCAACCGCCAGTCGCTGTATCCAGAATACCCCCGGTTGTTCAACTCCCTTACCCACTTCTTTGCATTCTCCCACTCCATCTTTTCGTCAGAGCTAGACTGGTGCCACATCAGACCTGTGGCATGGTCTATTACCACACTGTCTCCGTCTATGGACTTCGCCTCATAGCGATGGGTGATTGTGCCGTGCCCATAAAATCCCCAATCATTCTTTTCACGTATTGAAATATTCGGCATTGACTGTACCTGAGATACAGACAAATCACTATAAGATGAACGCAGGTTTGTGCGTGGCGGGTTTTCTGTTGCATTGAGAGTGCCCGCCCGTGCCGGTACCTGCCCGACTACCCGTCCGAACGGCTTGGCCGGGCGGGCGTCATTCAGGCGGGCGGACGGGTAGGAGAATAGTAATATTGATAATGTTAGAATGATGGATTGAATCATTTTTCAAGTGCCGAGATGTGACCCTAAGCTTGCCCAGTTAAGCCATAAGCAGACTTGGCCCCTTTCTTTTTCTTCTTTCTTTCCTTCGGAAGAATATTATTTTCAACTTCATCGATACCCGATGGCGAAATAATAGCCATTTCAGTTTTTTTATCCCACTCGATAAGCCTACCACTATGAAGCTTGGCAAGAATGTCTCTTCGGTAATTGCTTCGGTTGGAATGCTCCGTCCACTCAAATAAATCCTCGGTAGGAATTCCCGTTTCAATATCCGAGTAAAGTAGGAGCAGTGTTTGATCACGATAACTCAAGGATGTATAAAGTACGCGTTTGCGACCAAGCACATTCCAGAGGGCAGCCAACTTCCGCTCCGCTATTGCATTGCAAAGCAACTGGGCATCTTCAAGAGGTAGGCTATGACACACTCTGATCAACTCACACATACACCAATCCGCAACACGCATAGCAGTTAGCGCATCAATTTCGTTCGCGACCACTTCGCCACCTGCGTGGCCAAAATCTCTTTTATTGCGCAGGGTGTACAAAAATAATAAGGCGCGCGGCATAAGCACACGCAGGCCTTCAGGGCCTGCCGTCTTTGGTGTCTGTTCTAGTCTTTCACATTCGCCCTTAAAATTGGTTAGCCCTTTACTTAACGGAGTGTTCGCACCTGTGAGGATATTTTGCAAAATTCTAAGAAGCACCTCTGCTAACTTACCTGCCTGATGGCCGATAGTGTCGTGCCTGTCTTCTAGTGCCTGATTCTTTAGCGTGGAATAATTTTTGACGAGTCGTTTACGCAAAGAACTAGGTATAGACGACAACGCATGTTCCAGACTAAGCTTTGGACTTTGTATACTCATATTGCCCTTCTGCATTTTTGTCTCTTTCAAGTTTTTCTTCACGCACAAGTCTAAGCAGTACCACTCGTAACTGGTTTGTTAAAAAATTTAAACCGCGCTTAGTCTTCAGGTGGGCTTGAACGTTAGGGCCAGTTTTGCCTTTATCAAAGAAACCGGACTCTATTAGACTAACAATGACTGCTTTTTGTCCCGTGCTAGTGGTCTTAGCCTTTTTAGGAGTGCCCTTCTTTTGTTTTGTTTTAGCTTTTTTCTTGGCGGTGTTGTCATTATTGTCAGCAGTACGCTTTTTTCTTACTCTTTTCCGCTGAGGAGAAGCTGTTGGTGAACTTACTTTTTCACCAAGGTGTGCAAGATATTCTTCACCAGGCGCCATTATTTTGTATAAAAAACCCTGCCCGTCAGGTATACGATTAACTAAAGTTGTTGCTTTGCCTAATGTCATACTAACTGCGTACTTGGTAGTATTTATACGAAATTTATCAGTGAGGATTCTTGCGATTACACTTGGAGTAAGCCCATCAACTTCATGATCAGTAAGTGCTATTTGCAACACCATGAGTGAACGATCTAGAACCTTGCTTGCAGATAAAACCCCTGGGTGTTGAGTGGAATCTATTGCGGAAAGCAAATCGTCAGCTGGGGAATTCTCAACGTCGGTCTTGATTATCGGGGGTTTTTTCTTGTTCTTTTCTCGCTTTGGAGGGGGGCTTAGGCTGCCCCGATCTGATTGCACACCACCGGTAAGAAGATCAATCGCTCTATTAAAAGCGGCCTGCTGCATACTTTCAGGAACTTGTTGTGCAATTTCGGACGCTTGCTTAAAAAGCTCTTTAAGATCTGGCACAGTCCTTTTACTCATATCGACCTCCAATCATTATTCTTTTATCCTTAATTAAATTTGGGACAGACCCACCAAAAAACTCATCGGGTAAACACTATTTATATAAACCGTAGATCGGGCATAATCTTTTTTAACGCTGCCTGCCCCCAATGCTTCTTTGCGGGAGGAGCAAGGAATGGGGGGTCGCTGTTCCTAGTATAAGTATATATAAAACCTCTTTTTAGTTAATTCTAGTCGTGTATTACCGCATAAAGACTTTCTTTAAACTGGTTTTCATTTTGGTTATTATAAAATGGAACGCCTACAAGCCTGTATTTTCGTTTTGTAGTAAATTGTAATACCTTGTCACCAAAATGATCTGTTATTTCCTTGAGAAACTGTTGTTTCCACTTATCATGCTCTTTAAGGTGCTTTCCTTTAGGCTCAATGAACAACTGATATGTCAGTAGATCGGCGTTTTTCTCTTTCAAGAAAAGAACAAAATCAGGTTCAAAGGCTTGCCCGTCTTTAAAACTGTAGATCTTAAAATGTCTTTCATTACGAATCAAATAGATACTGTTATATTTTTCTTGTAACTTCCCGATTTGACGGTCAAGCATCCGGACGAATGCTTTTTCCTCACTTGTGCCATAATTCGCATTGAAGACATACCAACTCCTGTCGGAAACATATTGCTCGTCACCATTTGTCCGTTCACTGTTTTCAGTCAGCTTGAGAACTTTATCATAAAACACTTGATTTACTTTATCTGGTTTAAATTTCTGAGTTCCCCTATACTCGCTTATATTTTGACGAATTTCAGATTCAATCTGAGCAAGTAAACCAGTTAAACCCTCAAGCTTTGTTCTGTTTGATAGATTGTAAGTTTCGGATGAATCTCCCTGAAAAGTGATTTCAATACTACAAAGGTAATCCTCGGAATTCATAAAATCTCGTACTGATTTAACATTAGGAAAAAAACGCTTTATTGTTCTGAACATATAAAATGGATTCTGGGCAAGTGCATTTTGGATAATATGCCGTTCAATATCTTTAACAGGTACGTCTTTGCGTCCAGCCTCCACAACAGCATCTATTTTGCCGTTTCCAGTAAGCAACGCACCAGAAGTACCACGCCCTGTGGGTATGCTGTAAATATAGTTTCGTCTTTTTACGCCGAGGTCAGAAAATGATTTTACATATTCATAATTATTCTTTATTCGCTCGTTAAAGTAGATAAGACCTTTTCTGTAAAACTCTGTCTTTTTAAAGGAGTCCTTCAGCTTGAGGTGCCGTTCAACTTCCTTTTCATCTAGCATACCTTCTTCAATTAGAGCAGTGCGAAGTTCAGAGATATAGCGGGAGTCATTGATGCTGTGATAATGCAGTTCTTCCATTACCCGCATCTCGTCATTCAGGTCATTATCGTATTTTCTGATAAAACGATCATTATAGTCACCGATAGTAAAAGGGAAATATCGTGCACCACGGCCAATAAGCTGCGCTTCTGCAAGGGTGGTTTTACCTGGCTTTCCGCTTTTCGAGTCTCGAGTAGTATAACAACGTACAATATCAAACAGGTTCAGAACATCCCATCCTTCATTCAATTTCTGTACGGCAAAAATAGCTCGTATTCTGTTATCCTTATCCTCAAGAGAGTTAAGCAGTATTTGTTGATTTTCCTTTTCTTTTTCCTCGTTGACTGAAATACAGCGGCTTTCATCAAACTCGCTACGCAACCGCTCCGCCAGTTGTTTGTCAGTGATTTTATTATTATCAAAAAAAGCAAATGCCCGTTTTACTAAATGAATATCCGATTTTTTACGAATATTTTTAATGTCACCACCGGATAAGGAATCTATCAGTTTATGAAAGTTGGCTTTATTTTCCTGTGATTGCGCAATGGTTTTCTGCGCCTTGAACAAAATAACAGGCTTCAAGTTAATCCTGTTTATTGCTGCGACTTCCTGTTTGTACTGACTTAAAATGAGTGCCTGAATAATACGGTCTTTTTCTTCAAAATCCGCTTGGACGATATAAATGTCCTTTGAATAGCCGTCATTACGGAACTGGCGCAGATCATAGCGATAAATAACTTTGTTCCGGTATTTTTCAACAATGTTTTTATGAGTATAGTCCAGTGTGGCGGTAAACTCTAAAAGCAGATTATCTTCGTTTTGTTTGAATATCCGCTCTACTGTTTTTTCCCAGCTTTGAAAAAACTCTAACTGCTTCACTTTTAACTGCTTTGTACTTGTATTAATATGGTGCGCTTCATCAGCAAGAAGAACAATTTTTTTGTCTTTAAAATCCTCATAAGTTATAGCGTTTTCCTTTTCTGTAGTAAGGTCTGAATGCAGCTTTTGTATTGTGGTAAAACAGATATTGATATCGTTCTCATTCCCACCTTCAAAATTGGTAACGAGGGTTACATTGACCCTCCGTGTTTTGAAGCGGAGGTTTTCAGCAAACAGAAACTTGGAACACATTGGGTTGAGAAAGTTATCTTTTGTCTTTTCTATAATGTTTGTGGAATTGACAAAAAAGAGGAAATTTCTATACCCCTTATCGTATAGATACAGTATCAGCCCCGCCATAATCAGCGTTTTACCGCTTCCGGTGGCCATATTGATGAGGAAATGCAATGGCCAGTCTTTGCCCGGATAGTTATTGTCCAAACAATGAAAAAACCGGGAAAAAGCTTCAACTTGATAGGGGCGTAGTTCAAAGTTATGATTAAGGTTTTCTTTTAGAAAGTCTGGAATTTCTTTTCTCTTGCCGCCAAATTTAAAAAAAGAGTCCAGTTCTTCATACAGGAACTTATCAGCCATTGTACGCCTCGCCATAAAATGACTTGTTCAATTTCTTGTCCTCTTCACTGACGTTAAAATCCTTATCATCAATCTCTGAAAGATTGACATACAACTGGTTCTTGTTCAGTAGTTCAGCCAGTAGTTTTTTCTGTTTTTCCAGTCCGTTCTCAGTTTTGCCAATTTCGATGATGTCGTTTATCGCTTCTTCTGGCATTTCCGGATTCACATACCAGTTGAGGAATGAATTTTTGGCAATATCTTTCCAGACTTTAACTAGGTTATTAGATGTTTTGGCAGCCTGAATCTTATCCATAAAGGCTTCGTTGTATTTTTTTAGTTCGCAGTAGATAAATTCTCCACCACCTTGCCATTTGACGACTTTGGAGATACCTTTGTTGTCTTTCCCTTTGACCACGTCACACAACCTTGGAAGTGCTGTGTTCATTCCACCCTCTAATTGTTCAATACCAATACATTTCCTATTCAACTTCAAACATACAGATGCTGTCGTTCCGCTTCCAAGAAAAAAATCAAGTACCAAATCACCTTTTTCTGTAGAACATTCAATAACTCGTCTAAGTAATTCTTCTGGTTTTTGAGTTGGATAATCTATGAACTCACTACTTTTTTTCTTCGTTACACTACTTTGCCCAATAACCCAAACATCATCTGCAAATTTATGTGTAAACTCTTTATAAATTATCTTTCCATCTTCATCTCTTGCAGCAACTAAACTTTGGCTCTCTTTATCCCATATGCGAACATCTCTTTTAGTTTTCTTATTAAGGGGTATCTCAACTCTTTTTATTCTAGTAGCATCAGACATAGAATAGAAATATATAACATTATGATTATTTGGGAATCTATTAACATTTCCTTGAAAGTTATCAGGATAATGCCAAATAATCTCATTTTCTATTCGTTCGCCAAATATTTCATCCATCATTACTTTCATATAGTGGGAACGTTTCAAATCTAAATGAACAAATAAAGATCCACCTTTTGATAATAATTCTCGAAAAAGCAGAAGCCTTTTTCTTAAGTACTCAATAAACCTTGCCCCTGCAATTTTATCCTGATATGCCTTCTGATCCTGACTTCCACGGAATTCCTGTTTTGTAGCAAATGGAGGGTCAATATATACCAGTTTGACCTGACCTTTTACATCTGGATCATCAAGTAAAGACTTCATTACCTGAAGGTTATCACCAAAGACAAGTTTATTAGTCCAGTCATTTCCGTTTTTGCCAAAAGTCTTAATTGGCTGAAGGGGTACAGCCATAGCATTAGCTATGATATCTTCTTCACGTTCCTTTTTTGCGTAAACTAATTCATATTCTTTCTTTTCAGGAGGAAAAAGAATATGTTTATAATCGACTGGCAGTTCTTCTCCAGAGTTTAATATTTCTATAATCCTTTTTAGATCCTTTTTTGGTAGTTTAGCCACTTTCATACCTCCAATGATTACATCTTTTTTACAACCTGCATTTCATATTCCTCTATCAACCCCTCATCAGCAAAACTGAAATATTGGTTTTCCCCAATAATAACGTGATCGAATACCCTTAATTCCATTGCCGAAGAAGCAACTATCAGATCACGAGTTAAATTTTTGTCAGCGTCACTGGGTTCAGTATCTCCTGAAGGATGATTATGAGCCACAATAATTGCTGGCGTTTGATATTTCAAGGTAATCTGTAAAATATCTCTTATGGACGGACTTACTCTATCTATTGAGCCTATTTCCATATCAATGACATTGGTAATGCTATTTCTTTTGTCTATTAATAAGACCTTAAAAGCTTCTTTCTTCAAATCCCTCATTAACGGCATTAAATAGTTTGCAACGTTTGATGATGATTTCACTGTACCTTCAAATGCTTTTTTCTCGCTCATCATTCTTCTTCCCAATTCAATTGCTGCCTTGATATGGGCGATTTTAGCATCTTTAAGACCTGATATCTTTCTGAATTCAATAATATCAATTCCACTCATAGCACGCAGTGTTTTGAACTTTTGAAACAATTCCCTTGCAATATCAACAGCACTTTTGCCTGAAGTTCCTGTTCTGATAAGAATACCCAGTAATTCGGCATTACTCAAGGTATGTTCACCGTATTTTAGCAACTTTTCCCTGGGCCTGTCATCTTCCGGCCAGTTACAAATAGCTTTTGGATAAAATTTCTTTTTTTTCATATAACATAAATTTAATAAGGTACTAATATTTACCGCGAGCGTTTATTGATTCTTATGAAGCATCACAATGGTAATACAATTCATCGTCAATCAAATATTTTGATAGGATTGCAAAGTGTGCAGGCAACGCTCGCGAATATAAATGTATGTGAAACGCTTACTTGATTATACAAGCAAGCTATATTTGATTTGATGGTATTAAACTGCGATGAAAGAGGCTTTGAATTACGCTTTTAACAAGAATCTAACAAGCTAAATTACAATATACAATACACAAATTACAATCAATATACAATTACAAGATTACAATATCCAAACCTATAATCAAATCATATTGTTTTATTTCTTTATTTGGTCATTTGGTATTGTGATTTATTTGGGATTTGCCATTTGGGACTTGAAATTTATAAAATCTATTTGTTCTGATTAGACATTATAAAAGAGTGGGTTTGTTTTGCAATAGAAATCATGGGCTGGAATCAAGAGGTTAGATGCAAGATTCTCGATACTAGATCCTTGATGCAAGATTGAGGAATTCCTGTCTGCCGACAAGCAGGGAGGAATTTAAGTATTGAGGCCCGCCCTGGTGCCCCGACTGCTAGCTTGCGCTAGCAAGCTGTCGGGGCGGTCTGGGCCATGGAATTAAAGATTAACTAACGACAAGTAACTAATGACAAACTTAGCCAACTTTGGCAAGTCCTCCTCGCCGCTTCTCCTTATGCATGTATGACCTTTTTCGCCTTTTTCACCTTCTTCACCTTGATCCGCGATGCCTTCTTTTCAGCTTGTGCAAGGTCATAGTCCATCTGCAAACCTAGCCATACCTCTGGGCTACTGCCGAAGGCTTTAGACAGCCTGATAGCCATTTCCGGTGAAACGCCGTTTTTGCTGTTCACAAGATTGCTGAGGGTAAGGCGGGTTACACCAAGAATGTCAGCGGCCTTGGTTATGTTCAAATCTAACGGTTCCAGACATTCGTGCTTGATGAGTCTTCCTGGGTGTGGCGGGTTCTTCATCTTCATATTATCCTCCTAATGGTAATCAATTAAATCAACATCATATATGTCGCCGTTCTTGATCCTGAAGATCACACGCCAGTTTGCCCGTAGAGTGACTGACCAAAAACCTTTCATACGGCCTTTGAGGGGGTGCAGGTGAAATCCTGGTAAACCCATATCCTCCGGCTTTGTGGCATGGTTAAGAACGGCAAGTATATGTTCGAGCTTCTTTACATCCTGAGCTGAGACCTTACTGCGGTCAGCCTTCTCAAAAAGGCGTTGCAGCCCTTTATGTCGAAAGCTCTGTATCATAAGAATAGTGTATAGAGTATATATACAATAGTCAAGCTAAAAAAAATATTTATCGGACGGGTAAACAGGCCCCCATTCCTTGCTTGCCCGTCCGACCAAGTCATCCGGGCGGGCACAAGGAGGCATTGGGGGTGAACAAGATGCTGGGGCAAGCATTGGGGGTAAAAAGGAAATTTTAGAGTTGTCTAAGGAAATAAATTCAGTATTATATCTAACCTACAACGAACAACTTTATATCGAAAATATAACGAAATGAGTGATTATTTACCCATTAACTCGAGCAGTTTAAGAACGGATACGAAAATTGGTTGTGATGTTTACTTACTTATGAAAATTACTACTGATAGTCGATACGTATTATATTGTAAGGGAGAAACAGTCTTTGAGAACGATAAAAGAGAAAAGCTGATAGAAGAGAATATCAGCAGGCTTTTTATTAAAAAAGAAGATCAACGGAAATATTATGAGTATCTGGAATCTAATTTTCAATATATCGTATCTGATACAAGAATTCCTATAGATGAGAGGACACAAATCGTGCATGGTGCCGCTACAAACCTGGTTAAAGATCTCTTTATTGACCCAAGAAGTGAAAATATCAATAGGACTAAGACGTTTGCTTACAACATGGTTGATTTCATTCTTAAAGAAGGTAACGCTGTGCATAGCCTGCTTAAAATAGCAATACATGAATATCATACTTATACTCATTCTGTGAGTGTTGCAGCCATAGGGACTTTATTTGCTAAGGACCTTGGCTTAAAAGGGAATGATTTAAAGCGTTTTTGTACAGGGATACTTTTACATGATATTGGCAAAACTAAAATTAGCACTGATATTCTTAATAAAAAAGGGAAATTGACAAAAGAAGAATTTGCAAAGATAAGAGAGCATCCTGAATTAGGAGTGGAAATCTTAAAAGAAGCAGGAATTGATTTTAAAGATGAGTATATAATAACGTTACAACATCATGAGAACTATGATGGTAGCGGGTATCCACATGGGATTAAAAAAGAGGAAATTCTAACTTGTGGTAAGATTGCCCGCATAATAGATGTATATGATGCATTAACTGCAAACAGGTCGTATGCAGAAGCAAAGAGACCATTCGCTGCTCTTGTGGAGATGAAGAATAATATGCCTAATTGCTTTGACGAGGAACTGTTTAAAAAGTTTATACGCTTTTTAGGACCTTACGATCCACGTGGAAAGCGCAGGAAGGATGACAAATTACATAGCTAAAATTTTAAACTTGATGAGGAACTCTATATCGGATGTGTAACGAAAGCGGATGGTTATTCGTCATTCGTAAATCATAACATCTACAACATTCAATCCCAGCCCTGTCAATATTTACGATATTCCGTGTAAATATTGATTATCTATTTCCAACTTCCAAAAAAAAGTTTCAAAATTTCCGGGTAATTACCACTTACCCATTCGTAACTACCAGCAACGGATGTGCAAAGATTAATTGAAATAACCGATAAAAACTTAACATTGGCACTTGCACTAAATGGCCAGGTACGCATATTATATAATTCTTTTCGCCTTTCTGAAAAATAATTATAGTTATCCTGCTTTTCTTTTCGTATTTTTGAATCTGTCTCAGGGTTTTCAATCTCGTTTTGAAGCGTTACCAACTTTTTCTGGAGCCCTCCTTCACTCCTGATCTTGTAATCTCTAAGTATCTTATTAATTTTTAGTGCAGGAAGCACCAATACCACAAGGGACATCATATATGGAAAGGCTATCCAGAACGTTTTCAGCACGATAACCAGATTATCATCCGGTGATCCCCATGGTGCTTTAAGGATATATATAGAAATCATAACCCCGGCAATAAGGGTAACTGAACTGAATACCATAAGGGCTGTGCCTAAAAATGCGGTATTACCACACCGATCTGGAGATGTAGAATCAATAGAGGAATCAATTTTATCTGAAAAACTCTTGATCGAAGCCAAAACCCCATAAATTCCAAAGACAGCCAGTCCATTAACAAAACCTGCTAAAAAGAAACCAAATAAAAGAGTTAAGTCAGCAAACCATTTATTATCTGGTAAGCCAAAGGCAAGCCCAATGCAACAATTAATTATGCCAATTAACACTCCACATATTATAAACCCCCGATTAGTCAGGATATTTGATATTGGTACTAAAATGTCTTCTTCCACAACATCTTTTGGAATTCGCCTGAGCACTTCAGGTATCATATTTCTAAAAACATGAGTGGCATAATATAGACATAACATGACCGTTGTGATCAATAGTGCAAGAAACCAACTCCAGTCTTCGAGGATGTACTTTGTTACATCCCCGGATTTCATTACACTTATATACCGCAGTCCAAGAAAGCTAAGCCCTAACAGTATTGATAATACCAGCTTCCCTATAAAAGAAATGCGAAGTCGATCTGCCAATTTATCATAAAACGGGTATAAAGTGTCCAAGTCTTCTCCAGGTTCGTTTAAGAGTTACCTTAATTACAGTCACATTCTGCCACCTGAGCAGAAGGTATAAGAAGATAATCGAGATCCTTACTCGAGTGCTCATACTGAATTTTGATCTTGCGGTGCAGTGTTTGTTTTGCCTTCTCATTAGATACACCGTCTGTAGTCACCCCATCAAATCCTATTTTCAAATCATTCTTCCAAGTAAAAAACCATTTTTTTGTTTCCATTAGCACATACTGAGCTCTATCTTCCGCAGGTACGATTCGATATTGTGTCATACGGGCCTTCCCCAAAATCCTGAGAAATCCTTCCTTGGCTCTTCCTTTGAGTCCATGTATCTGGTCACATACAATAAGGTTGTCATCTTTGTATTTAAGCAATCGATAAGTAATGTTCTTCTCATTTATAACTCTTAGTTTTGGTTTTGATAGATCGTCGATATAAAAGAAGCTCTTATCTTTGGACTCCCAATAGAGAGCAACATTAGCAGCTATATCTGGAATATCACCACTATCTATTTCTTTAATTACTTTCCTCCGATCATAGTCGATTACTATATTTTGTTTAGCTTCGTAAGCTTTTATTACATATTTTGGGGGTTCCTTATTCTGGCAATGCACACTCTTAAAAGCCTCATACCAATCTTTATAACCGATAAAAAGAAGGCATGCTTCTTCCGGCTGTTTGTGAACTTGCCTTGCCCCATTTTCTAATAGATAAATAATAACATCTGTCTGGTATCTTATACCGTTTGTTGTGGCCTTTGGATCGTAGGCCGGTTCTGGACCGGTATCATTCTTCAAAACCGTTTCCATTGCACACTTGAGACTCTCCTGGTCTACACGCTTGCAATGCACATTCGGCGGTTGAGCAACCAATACTGATTGAATATTTAATAAACTCAAGACCATAAAAAATACCAACTTTATTTTCATACTTTTTTTAATTATGTGAAATATCTTGCTTATATAAATAAAGAAGACTATCTTTTTGAAGATAATTAGAATGTGGTAAAAGTGATTTGTAACGGCTTTATTGACTTAAATATTATAAAAGAGTGGGTTTGTTTTGCAATAGAAATCATTCTAGATGTCCGCCAGAGGCGGATCTGCCTACGGCATGACTAGATCCTTGATGCAAGATTGAGGAATTCCTGTCTGCCGACAGGCAGGGAGGGATTAAGGGATTAAGGGATTAAGAAGATAGAGGCGAGATGCAAGATTGAGGAATTGAGGGATTTAGGGATTTAGGAATTAAGAAGATAGAGGCGAGATGCAAGATTGAGGAATTCCTGTCTGCCGACAGGCAGGGAGGGATTAAGGGATTGAGGGATTAAGAAGATAGAGGCGAGATGCAAGATTGAGGAATTGAGGGAATTGAGGGATTAAGGGATTGAGGAATTAAGAAGCAGACTAAAGGGAGGCCCCCATTCCTTGCTTGCCCGTCCGACCAAGTCATCCGGGCTGGCACAAGGAGGCATTGGGGGTGAACAATAGGCAGTAGGCCCGCCACAAAGACGGCGGGTAAACAAGAAGTAAGGATTATGATTGAGGGATTCCTGTCTGCCGACAGGCAGGGAGGAATTAATGAATTGTTTTCGATGTCACTTCTGGAAGGATAAATATCAGGATAACAGGGATATAGGATGTTTAATACAGAAGTGTGGATTTTTGGGCAAATTCTATTATCCTTGCAGGGAAGATACCCAGATGGATTGTGCCCCAAATTGATATTATAAGGGCAACTATCATGTATGGGGAGAGTGAAAGTGGAGCGAACTCACGCTCAGGCGGCTTCATGTACATTGCGACCGTTACTCTTAAATAATAATAAACTGCTACGACACTATTAAGTACTCCTATTACGGCCAGAACCACATATCCTGATTTAATAGCAGCGCTAAAGATGTAAAATTTCCCTACGAATCCTGCCAATGGTGGTATACCAGCCAGAGAAAACATAAAGATACTCATCGTTATTGCCAAAAGAGGATGCTTATAACCGAGACCGTTGTAGTCCTCAATCATAAGGTTTTCTTCCCCTTTTCTCCCGAGCACGATTACGACTGCAAACGCTCCCAGATTCATAAATATATAGGCTAACATATAAAAGAGCATACTTGCAGTTCCCAAACTGTTTGCAGCAACAATGGCAATAAGCGCATAACCCGCATGCGCTATACTGGAATATGCCAGCATTCTTTTTATATTAGTTTGAGCAATAGCCACAACGTTTCCAACTGTCATCGTTAGTACAGCCAGAACCCACAAGATCATGGACCACTTTGGCTCCAAAGCAGGCAGTGATACTAAAAATACCCTAAAGAAGACTGCAAATGCAGCGGCCTTTGGCCCTGCAGACAAAAATGCCGTAATTGCAGTAGGTGCACCCTCGTAAACGTCAGGGGTCCATTTATGAAATGGTACGCAAGCAATCTTGAACCCAAAGCCTATAATAAGCAGGGAACTACCCATAATAATCATAGGGTTTGATAGTGCAGGATTGTTCGCAAGAAACGCTGCAA
This sequence comes from Candidatus Scalindua sediminis, assembly GCA_008636105.1. GTDB lineage: Bacteria > Planctomycetota > Brocadiia > Brocadiales > Scalinduaceae > Scalindua_A > Scalindua_A sediminis. The sequence goes on from VSDH01000040.1 coordinate 14,033, forward strand.
TCTCCTTTATGTTCGTAGTACCGGTTGCACCATACAACATAGCAATACCGTAAAGGAGAAAACCCGTTGCAAAGGCTCCGAGTAAGAAGTATTTCAAAGATGCCTCATTTGAATCCAAGCGATTGCGCCTGAAACCTGCCAACACATAAAGCGAAATGGACATTATCTCAAGCCCAAGAAAGATCGTGATTAAGTCAGAACCACCTGCCATCAACATCATGCCCATTGTGGCAAACAGTATCAGCGTATAGTATTCACCATAGTTAATCCCTTCCTGTTTTATATAACTCACCGACATAAGGATAACGATCGCCGTACTGACAAGGAATATGAAGTTAAAAAATACCGAGTAATTATCTACTACAAAGGTGTCACTGAAGGAATATACGGTTGGCCCAATTTGCGTGAATGTAACAACACCCGCTATAATAATGCCGATTAAGCTTAAGTATGCCAGCTTATCCTTTAAGGCTCTCTTGAAAAATACATCTGCCATGAGTACGACTATGCCGGCGATAGTCATAATAATGATAGGCGCTATACTTTTAATGTCAAATGGTGGTATTGTTATTTCCATAATATTCTATATGGAAGGCCAGAAGTCGTGCCGTTAGGCATGACCTTCCGCTACATTTGTTTTCAATCCTCTTGATATTGAGCAAGTTCTGGTAGTTCGTCTTTCATTGCGTACTTAATCTTGTCCTTTTCGAGTCTATTTAAAGTCAATTTGTATTTCTCATCCACCTGTGTTAGTAAGTGATTTACAGATGCGTCCATCCTGGATATTAAGGGCTTTGGATAAATGCCAATCCAGAAAACCAGGATTGCAATTGGCAATAAAATTGCCCATTCACGCTTATTTAAATCTTTTAGTTTTTGATTTTCCGGATTTGTCAGTTTGTTAAACATAACTCTTTTAAACATCCAGAGCATGTAACAGACCGCAAGGATAACACCGGTAGTTGCTAAAGTAGCGTACAGTATGTTAGACTTAAACGTCCCGACCAGTACCAAAAACTCACCGACAAAACCATTCATACCCGGTAATCCTACAGAAGATAGTGTGATAATCATAAAAAAGACTGCAAATATCGGCATCACTTTTGTCAGTCCCCCGAAATCAGCGATCATCCTGGTATGCCTTCTTTCATATAGCATCCCCACAAGCAAGAATAATGCACCGGTACTCAAGCCATGATTAACCATCATAAGGATGCCTCCTTCCATTCCCTGGATATTAAACACAAAGATACCAAGCATTACGAACCCCAAATGGCTTACACTGGAATACGCAACCAACTTCTTCAGGTCTTCCTGTACCATTGCCACAAGTGCACCATAGATAATTCCGACAATAGCCAACCATGCAATAATAGGTACAAACTGATGACTTGCATAAGGAAACAGTGGTAAGCTGAAGCGCACAAAACCATATGTACCCATTTTCAATAACACACCTGCCAATATAACACTCGCCGCTGTAGGCGCCTCTACGTGGGCATCCGGCAACCATGTATGGAATGGAAACATTGGTACCTTAATAGCAAAGGCAAAAAAGAATGCTAAAAAGAGCCAGAACTGGGCTCCCATAGGTATGTCAAGTTCATAAATCTTCACCAAATCGAATGTATATTCACCTGTGGCCTTGTAATTCATAAAATATAATGATATTATGGCAACCAGCATCAATACGCTCCCGGCCATAGTATATATGAAAAACTTTATTGCAGCATAAACCCTCCTGGGCCCTCCCCAGACGCCTATCAACAAGTACATCGGGATCAGCATTACCTCCCAGAATACGAAGAACAGGAACAAGTCCAGAGATATGAATACTCCCAGCATCCCTGTCTCCAATACAAGCATGGAAATCATATATTCCTTGATTCTATCTTTTATGGTCCACGATGCCAGGATTGAAATGAGTGTAAGGAAGCTTGTAAGGAGGAACAGAAAAAGGCTTATACCATCAATACCCACATAATAGCTTATTCCGAATTCTTTTATCCATGGAACCTTTTCCACAAATTGAAATTCATGCGTATTCAAGTTGAAATTGAAGAACAAGGGCAGCGATATTATGAAACTGCCGATAGCAGTAACAAGAGCAATACGCCTAATCTTTTCTTCTTTTCCTTTATTTATAAAGAGAAGCCATATCGCCCCCATCAGGGGTAAAAATGTTGCTATTGTAAGTATTGGAAAGTTCATTTATTAGACCTTCATGCCACCATGAATAATTAAAATTGGATTCCTCCCGAAAGGGAGGCAACCTTGCTTTCGCAAGGAATCCAGGAATCTATTTTCAGATTAAAATGTAATAAATTAGTGAACAAAGAGAACTAATTTATACCTAAATTGAGCATTTTTGTAGCCGCAACCTTCAGGTTGCGTAACTTACGTGAGATTATCATATACCCATTAGATGATGAGAAACGCAGGCTAAAGCCTGCGGCTACTATAATATAAGTTATAAAATCGCTCAATTTAGGTTATAGTAATATTAAGGAACAAATTATTATAATTACTCCACCGAATAGCATTGATAATGCATAGTTACGCACATATCCTGTCTGAAAGAGTCTCAATACTTCACTTTTCAACTCTACAAGCCTGCCAACTCCGTTTACAAAACCATCTATAACCCTCACATCAATCACCCTCCATAAGAAAAACGAACTTTTTACGGTAGGATTAACGACCGTTGCATCATATATCTCATCAACGTAATATTTATTGTATATTATCTTATAAACTAACTTAAACTTATCCACTATCTTCGCCGGTAAATCCGGATTCCTTATGTACATCACATATGCCAAAAATATACCTACTAATGCGATACCAGTTGATAACCCCATCATTGAATACATAAGCCTGCCAGAAACGTGATGAGCTTCACCACCATCAGCCATTGCAAGGTGCCCTCCACCCCCTATGACAGGTGCAAGGAAATCGTTTATGGCACTTGCCGCTGGAAAACCAAGAAAACCTCCAACAACGGAAAGAAAGGCTAGAACTATCAATGGAAAAACTATACTCATTGGGGATTCATGGACGTGCTCTTCTACATGCTTATCCATATTTGATTTCCCGTGAAATGTCATAAAAAGCAGTCTGAACATATAAAAGGCCGTTATGAACGCCGCAAAACCTCCCAGGCCCCAGAAAAGCAGACTTCCTCTGGTAAATGCCTCAAGCAATATCTCGTCCTTACTGAAGAATCCTGCAAATGGCGGTATTCCTGAAATCGCAAGTGTACCGATAAGAAACGTTTTATATGTTGTTGGCAAGTGTGGCTTCAAACCACCCATCTTTCTCATATCCTGTTCACCACCTAATGCATGGATTACACTACCCGAACCTAAGAATAATAATGCCTTGAAGAATGCGTGCGTGACCAGATGAAATATTCCGGTGACAAAGGCTCCCACACCACAAGCAAGGAACATATACCCTATTTGACTTACTGTGGAATATGCAAGTACCCTTTTGATATCATTCTGCGCAAGACCAATAGTTGCGGCAAACAATGCTGTTGCCCCTCCTATTACGGCAACAACTGTCATCGAAAAAGGTGACAGCATATACAAAACATTACATCTTACAACCATGTACACACCAGCCGTTACCATTGTTGCCGCGTGGATGAGTGCGCTGACAGGAGTAGGACCCTCCATTGCATCGGGTAGCCAGGTATAAAGCGGAATCTGTGCAGATTTTCCAACAGCTCCCAAAAACAATAGGAGTGCAATCATCGTTGCAACAATGCTGCCCACTTCTAAATGTTCAGGTGCTGCAAGAAAGACTTCAGTAAAGTCTATAGTATTGAATGTGACAAAAATCAACATTATGGCAAGGAGAAAACCAAAGTCCCCGATACGGTTTACGACAAAGGCCTTCATTCCTGCATCAGAAGCGGACTTCTTTTCAAACCAATAGCCAATTAACAAGTATGAACATAAACCAACCCCCTCCCATCCAATAAACATAAGAAGAAAATTATTAGCCAATACAAGTAATAGCATTGCGAAGGTAAACAAGTTTAAATAGGTAAAGTAGCGATAAAATCCATCATCACCATGCATATATCCTATCGAATATACATGGATAAGAAACCCAACGCCTGAAACTACCAATATCATCACCGTTGAAAGCGGGTCTACTTGTAAACCGGCAATAGACTTAAAGGAGCCAGAACCAATCCATAAAAAGTATTCCTTCTCAAACAGTCGGCTCTCGGGAGGAAGTTTCAGAAGATCTATAAATACAAGAATTGATACAAGAAATGATAAACCAATTGCAGTACACGCTATGATGCCTACTAATGACGTATTGAGCTTCTTACCAAAAAGGCCATTTATTATTGTCCCTATGATCGGGAACAAAAGCACATATCCGATTAAATCCAAAAATTATTCTCCAGAAAAACCATGGTTTTTTATCCTATTACCACTTCATTAAATTCATATCATCAACATTAACCGACCCTTTGTTTCTAAATAAGGCTACTATTATGGCAAGGCCTACTGCAGCCTCGGCCGCCGCAACAGTCATTATGAAAAAGACAAAGATTTGACCATCCATTGAATTCAGCTGGCGAGAAAATGTAACAAAAGCAAGATTTACTGCGTTTAACATTAATTCAATGCACATAAAAATAACAATGGCATTCCTCCTGGTTAAAACACCTATTACTCCAATTGTAAAAAGAATGCCCGACAAAATTAAATACCAGGATAATGGAATCATTTACTTATTCCTTGATTTCTTTTTTTGCTAAAATAATTGCTCCGAGAACGGCAGCAAATAATAATATAGAAGCAATTTCAAAAGGAAAAACATAGTCCGTAAACAGCAATTTACCTACAAGTTGTGTATTCCCAATTCGACTTATATACTCCGGCGTGTATTCACCCTGAGTACCGTGAAGAACAGTTTTTACCGTTACAACACCAATCACGGCAAACAAGATTAAACCTAAAATTATTGCGGAGGTTTTTTGAAGTATTAGTTTATCCTTTCCACCCTCCACATCTCCACTGCTTAGATTAAGCAACATTATTACGAAAACAAAAAGTACCATTATTGCGCCAGCATAGACCATTACTTGAATTGCAGCAATAAACTCAGCATGTAATAAAACGTACAATACTGCCAGGGAAACCATTGTTTGAATAAGAAATACTGCACTATAAATGGGATTTTTTTGAAATACTACGCAAATCGCACATACAATCGCTATCAAACCCATCACTATGAATACTAAACCTTCTAACATTGGAAGAACCCTTAAATTGGATTATCTACTTTCCCTCAATGGAGGTAACAATCTTTCTTTAGTATAAACCTGATCCTTTACATCTTCAGTAGCCAGCTCATAATTTTGCCTTAAGTACAAAGCCTCATTAGGACATGCCTCTTCACAGTACCCACAAAAGATGCAACGAAACATATTTATTTCATAAACACTTGCGTATTTGTCTCCTTGCTCATTTTTACCACTTTTAACACTAATACATTCAGCAGGGCAAACTTTTGCACAGAGTCCACAAGCATCACATTTCTCTTTACCATTTTCATCCCTCTGCAATTCATGTAGACCCCTGAAACGCGGATAAGGTGTCCATCTTTCATCAGGATACTGCATTGTAATCACCTTAGATGGTCTTAGAAAATACTTTAATGTGAGCGCTAAACCCTGTATTAATGGTTTTATCATACTAATTCTTCCTTAACAAACTCTCGTGCCCTTTTCCCTTTCAGGACACCCTGTCTGCCGACAGGCAGGCATGAATCATGAAAATTGGAATCCCTGCCCTGTGCAACCGAAACATAGGTTACATTTTAGACCGAAGACATAGGTTACACTTTTTATTATTTAATAACTTTGTTCTT
>VSDH01000041.1:0-298 GCA_008636105.1 Candidatus Scalindua sediminis
TTGCAATTCTTTTTACAAAGAAATGCTAACAAATCAGATTAAAAAAGAATCCCTTGCGAAATCAATTTGGGAAACGACCAAAAGAATTGGGATTTTAGATAAAATAAGCATTGCCACTTCAGCTTCATCAAAGAATACAGGTAATAAAAGGGAAAATATAAGTTTAACAAAAAGGATATTTGATCTTAGGAATAGATTAGCTCATTTTAAAGATGAGGATTGGGAAATCTCTGACGTCCTTAGGCCAAGTCAGGAATTAGGCACATCAAACGATTTAGATGAAGTGTTAAAAAATCTA
>VSDH01000041.1:308-19358 GCA_008636105.1 Candidatus Scalindua sediminis
AGAATTGAAAAATACGTTAAGAATATATTTAAAGAATTCATAAAAGAAAATTCTAAGAGTATAAATTGGAAGAAGTACAAAAAAGGGAAAGTGGAAGGATAGGGTTATTGCATATTGACATTTTAGATTCGGTGTTTATTAATTTACTTATAGTTAAGTAGTACATTCCAAGATTGGATAACATGCGTACATGGGGTCAGACCTTGAAAGCAGAATATGATTGACAGGGTAATAGATGAGGTAATACGTAATTATAAAATGGAAAGGTCAACGTTATTACAAAGAAAGAGGCATATATCGTTTGAAGCCAGAGATGTTGGTATGTATATATTAAAAATGTATACAGGGTTGAAGAATAAAGCGATTGGAGAGATATTTGGAGTAAGTTTAAGTGCAGTGAATAAAGCGGCTTTGCGTGTAAGTATACAAAGAAGAAAACAAAAAGGTCTTGGAGAGAGAATAGAGAAGATTGCGTATTCTGCTTTCAAGGTCTGACCCTATTTCTCTATTTCTCTACGGACGCGGCGCAAAGAGCGCACAGCGCCTCTCACCCTGGGCGTTATGCCGCTAAATAGGAGTTTAGCCATGGGAGCAGTTCTTGCAAGAATGGGTGACATATTTGAAGGATCTGCGGATTTAACTGTTCTTCCATGTTCAGCGAAGGGCACTGTAAGTTCAGCAACAGCCAGATGGATAGAAACGTATGAAATACCATCACCTCAAGGCTTGCAAGTACAACTAAACCTAGGAGGCGTTAGTGATTTAATCCCATTTCCTGGATCGAAGCACATTACGAAATTTATCATATTTGCAGCGTCCGTGTTTAACGACTATTCGTCAGTTGAGGCCATTGAAAAGATTGGTAGAGAAATTGGTACCATTACAATTGATAACCCGGAAATACGAATCATTGAATCGCCACTACTTGGAACGGGTGCGGGAGGGCTAATGACGGAAGATGCTGGCGTAGCACTTGCCAAAGGTTTCAAATCGTCATTTAACAAAAACTCAATGCTTTACATTTTTGTCTTTGATAAAGAACGTTTCACATTACTTAATAACAAATTAAATGAGGGATTCTTATCCCGCATTTGGTCCTCGATTGGATTTAAACTCGGGTTGCTCGGTATTTCCGTTGATCTAAAGAAGCTATTTAGTGGTAAAAAATGAAAAGGCAGCATAACAAAGCAAATTCAGCCGACGCAAAAGAGCGCCGCAGCTCACCCGTGACGTTAGACCCATTTTTGCAATATCGAATCAACATGCGTAGATTAATTAAATTTCTCATCACATTTCTGCTCTTAACAGAAGTATTAATTTTCGGAGGAATTTTCCAATCCTATGCTGCTGAGTTGCAGAGGCTCTCTAATGCAAGATTAATGAATAATCCATCAAATGATGGAGATAGCTTCTTTGTGGAGGTTGATGGGAAACCACTTCATGTGAGGCTTTATTTTGTTGATTGTCCCGAAACTTCTGTCAACTCTAAGAGCGATGCACGAAGAGTACGGGAACAAACACGATATTTTGGATTATCCCACGCTGAACGCACTATTCATTTTGGTAATGAAGCAGCGAATTTTGTTGAACGTCTCTTTTCTGAAACTACTTTTACTGTTCATACAGCTTTTGCAAGTGCACTAGGAAGATCAGCCAAAGGCCGCGTATATGCATTCATCACAACAGTTGATGGGAAAGATTTAGCGATTTTGCTTATTGAAAATGGTCTTGCGCGTAATCACGGTTTTAGAAGGAAAACGCCCAATGGTATTCCACGTGATGAAATGCTCGAAAGTCTCCGTGATCTTGAGACATCGGCTATGTTGAAACGTGTTGGTATTTGGTCGGAGAGCGACCCAGATCGAATTGCTGAACTTCGCGCTGAACAACGTAGAGAAGATCGCGAATTACAGGAGTTGCAAAAGCGGGTGGAAAAAGCCGAGGCTCCGCAAGGCTTTCTTGACCTAAATACAGCCACTGAAAAAGAACTTCAAACTATCAAAGGGATCGGTCCTGTTCTTGCTGCAAGAATTATCGCTGGACGTCCCTATAAAACCGTAGATGATTTGCTCAAAGTTAAAGGAATTGGGCCCAAAAAACTTGAAAAGATTCGCCTTTATTTTGTAATAGGTAAAGAATGAGGAAGATCCATTAGCCTAACATTTCGATCAAGCTGACCGCCAAATTGCGTGCCCTTTCAACAGTTTTCTGCTTCCATTCTATAAGTCTTTTTGCTATCATACCTCTCAAGGTGGCGGTAGCTTATTCCTGCCGTTATCTCAAAAGTTCTCTTGCAATTACAAGTCTTTGTATTTCTGATGTCCCTTCATAAAGTGTCGTTACCCTGGCATCCCGGTAAAATCTTTCTACAGAGTATTCCTTACAGTAACCGTATCCTCCGAAAATTTGTCCAGCTTTGTATGCCACTCTGTTTACCATCTCAGAGGCGTAAAGTTTTGCCTGTGCGGCCTCTTTGGTAAAACGTTCTTTGCTGTCTTTAAGATATGCAGCCCTAAATGCCAAGACCCTTGCTGCCTCTATTTCAGTTGACATATCTGCAATCATCCACTTGATAGCCTGAAACTCGGAGATAGGTTTGCCAAATTGAACCCTTTCTTTGGAGTACTTTAATGCCTCTTCGAAGCAGGCACTTGCTATCCCGATTGATTGTGCTGCAATGCCTATTCTGCCTGAATCTAAAGTGGAAAGAGCAATTTTAAAACCGTCACCTTCTTTTCCCAGGATATTTTCTTTTGGTATCTTGCAGTTGTCAAATATCAACTCTACTGTTTCAGAACCTTTTAGGCCCATTTTTTCTTCTTCTCTTCCAACAGAGAACCCACTTGTCCCTTTTTCAACTATAAATGCAGAAATTCCTTTTTTACCTTTTTCTTTATCTGTCACAGCAAAAACAATAGCTACGTGTGCGTTTACACCGTTTGTTGTAAAGACTTTTGTACCATCAAGTATGTAGCAGCCACCTTCTTTTCTTGCTGAAGTTCTAATGTTTCCTGCGTCAGAGCCTGCATCTGCTTCTGTGAGCGCAAAGCAGCCCAGTAGTTCGCCTTTTGCTAATGGTATTAAGTATTTTTCCCTTTGTTCGTCATTGCCATAATGGTAAATGTTATCACATACGAGGGAGTTATTGACAGAAAGGATAACGCCCACTGAAGCTGATATCTTACAAATCTCTTCAATGGCTATTATATAGGATATCGTGTCCATACCACCGCCGCCGAACTCAACTGGTATTTTGATTCCACATAATCCTAGCTGCGATGCTTTTTTGATAATTTCATGGGGGAATTCACCTGTTTTCTCCATCTTTGCCACCATTGGTTTTATCTCGGAGATGGCAAAGTTTCTTACCGTTTCTCTAACCATTTTCTGTTCGTCTGTCAGGCTAAAATCCACTGTATTATTTTTCTTTATGTTGTGTTACCTTGACCCAAATTGGAGTATCAGGAAAGGAGGTTTCTTGTAAGTGTTTGATCATTTCTGCTACGTGTTGTGTAATATTTTCTCTCTGGCAATTTGATGGGAAGAACTGAAGGATTTCTGCTTCTATTTCTCTTCCTTCTTCAGCGTGGGCTTTATCTGGAATGGTGTGCGTTGAGTAGTCCAGGGGTATAATTCCACGATATTTGCGGATAAGTTCATCATAGTCATTAAATATATTTTTGATTAAGATTCTTAAGTTTTCTGTCTCATGCTCTCCTTTTTCGAAAATTCTTTTATGTAAGTCTATTATGTATTCTCTTTCTTTACCAAAATCTGTGAATTGGTGTTCGTATGTATATGAACTTTTTTCATGCAATGAATCTTTGAGTGTCGTTAATTTTTCGTATTTGCTTTTAAACCCCTCCTCAATATTTTTCTGGAGTTGTCTGAAATTATTTCTAAATGTTTTCATTAGTTCTATAAGTGTTTGCCTCATAGTTATTCACCTTAAACAATGTTTTTTTTAAATTATTTGAATAAAAAGATTTTAAGAATTTTATCAGTACGACTTCGGGAGTTTCTTTCCAAAAGCCAAAAACTGGAATAATAATTAGAAGAATTAAGATTAATGTTACGTTTTTTCTCATTAATTGTTTTTTTCCTTCAACTCTTTGACCGTGCGGAAACCGTTCCATGGATACCTTTCCTGTGGTTGCCATGCAACTTTATCCGTACAGCTCAAGACCTCCCAATGTTCCTGTGGTGTGGCAAAACCACCTCCACGATCAGCTTTCAGTTGTAACTCGGCAGTAATTTTATTCCTTAATTTATCATCTAAAATAGGATCTTCATTTATATTATTTTCAATGCAGTATGAGTAAAAGTTTTCCCAGTACCAGTCTCTACACCAGTTGTTAACATTACCCGACATGTCATAACATCCGAAAGGGCTTATTCCTTCTGGATAACTTCCTACTATTGTCGTACTACCTATATTATTATTAAAGTTTGTTACTTTAGACGTGGGGAAATCATTCCCCCATGGATATCTTCTATTATCTGTTCCTCCAGCTGCCTTTTCCCACTGTGCTTCAGTAGGTAATTGTTTGTCTGCCCATTTTGCATATGCTTCGGCTTCATACCAACTCACACCAGCAACGGGTTGTGTGAGTTCGTTCCATTCCTTTCTATCCCAGGTTAAAGGTTTTTTAGATTTAGACTTTATTTTCCACTGCCAACCCTCCAGTGACCAATAACGTCTTTCTTTATAACCACCTTCATTTATAAATCTCATGTATTGTTCATTTGTTATCGGAAAAATATCTATTAGATAAGATGATAAATGGACAGTCCTTTGTGGTCTTTCATGTGCCTTGGCGAAGATGTCTTCATTTTCTACTCCCATTATAAAATTACCTTCGGGTATCAAAACCATTTTTGAAAGGTCTTTACTGCTGATGTAATAATCGCCTTCTTTGGATAAGCTCTTCGGGATAGAATATTTTTGCAATTGTTTATGTTTGTAATGTGATTGGGTCATCTTACTGAAAACTTTTATGGGATTTTTATAACGATTCAACTGCCATTGCAACTGCTTCTCCACCACCTATACACAGGCTTGCTATTCCATGTTTTCCATTAGTACGTTCAAGGTTGTAGAGCAATGTGGTTAATATCCTTGCACCACTAGCCCCAATAGGGTGTCCCATGGCGATAGCTCCGCCACTGATATTAACCTTTTTGGGATCGAGATTTAGTTCCTTATTAACTGCAAGTGAGGAAGAAGCAAAGGCCTCGTTTATTTCAAACAGATCAATATCACTTATGGTTAGTTTTGTTTTTTTTAAAACATCTTCAATTGAGTTTATTGGGGCCAAAGAAAACAACTCTGGGCTCAAGCCACTTTCGCTGTATCCCAAGATTTTTGCAAAAGGCCTGATACCTAATTTTTTTGCCTTAGCTTCTGACGTTAATACTACGGCAGCTGCACCATCACTAATTGATGAAGAATTTCCAGCTGTCAGCTTTCCATCTTCTTTAAAAGCAGGCTGGAGATGAGTCAGCTTTTCACGGTTTAATTTTTTAGGTTCTTCATCTTCTTTAAGAAATTTTGAGGCTTCTTTTTTCGTGCTTATGTCAATTTGTATGATTTCTTCGTTAAAGTATCCGTTTTTTTGTGCGTTTAATGTGCGATCATAACTTCCGAGCGCATATTTATCTAACTGTTGCCTCGAAAAGTTAAATCTATCAGCGATTATTTCTGCAGCACTTCCCATATGGAAATTATTATATACGTCCCAGAGACCATCCTTAATCATGCTATCAATAATCTTGCCGTCACCTAAGCGATATCCAGTTCTTGCTTTTTCGAGAATGTATGGCGCCCTGCTCATGCCCTCCATACCTCCAGCTACGACGACCTCTGCATCACCTAGAGAAATTGCTTGAGCGGCGAGCATTACGGCCTTTAGGCCTGAACCGCATACCTTATTTATTGTTAAACAGTTTGTTGATTTCGGTAGTCCAGCTCCCAGTGCACATTGTCTGGCAGGCGCCTGTCCGAGGCCTGATGGTAGGGCGTTTCCCATAATGACATGGTCTGGGGTATTCAGTTCAATCGATGCCTTTTTAATTGCCTCAGCAATTACAATGCTGCCAAGTTTAGTGGTAGGTATTATACTTAAAGAGCCATTGAAGCTTCCGATTGGTGTTCTGACTGCACTGATAATATACACATCGCTCATTAGTCTCGTTGCCTATTCTCCATCCAGAAAGCAGCCGATTTTCCTGTATTTATTATGTCGGTTTTCAATTAACTTGTCTATGGGAATTGCCTGGAGTTCTTCAATATACCGCACTATTGTTTCTTTTAATGTCCTGGCCATTTCTTCTGGATTATTGTGTGCTGCCCCTGTTGGTTCTGGTATTATTTCGTCTACTATCCCCAGTTCATATAAATCCTTTGCCGTAAACTTTAGTGCAGTTGCAGCTTGTTCTGCATTATCTTTACTTTTCCATAGGATTGCGGCACACCCTTCTGGTGAGATAACGGAGCAGTATGCAAATTCCAGAATCGAAAATTTATCACCTACACCGATTCCCAGTGCACCACCGCTTCCTCCTTCTCCAATGACAATACAAATTATGGGAGTTTTGAGTTTAGTCATTTCTGCAATATTTGTGGCTATAGCATGTGCTTGGCCACGCTCTTCCGCCCCTATATCAGGATTTGCCCCAGGCGTGTCAATTAATGTGACTATTGGCAAATGAAACTTCTCAGCTAGCTTCATTTTATGTAATGCCTTTCGATATCCTTCCGGATTGGGCATGCCGAAGTTGAGTTTAATTCTTTCCTTTGTTGTTTTACCTTTTTGGTGGCCAATTATCAAAACCTTTTTGTTGCCAATTTTGCCAAGACCTGTGATTATGCACTTGTCATCTCCATAACTGCGATCTCCATGTAGTTCCACAAAATCATCAACCATTAAATTTATGTAATCGGATACGGGTGGCCGAAGGTGGTGCCGACTTATTTTTACGATTTCATAGGGAGGGAGATTAGAATACATTTCTTTTTGGAGGGTTTTTTTCTTTTCTTCTAGTTTTTTTATTTCAATGGACGAATCTTGCTCAGAATTATTCTTTAGTTCCTGAATACATTTTTCTAGCTCGAGAATCGTATTTTCAAGATTATGTGTATCTTTGCTCATACCTTAGTTCCTTTTTCAGAAGCAAAACATGTTTATGAAACAGTTTTTTTATTTAATATAGTCGGATATATGGAAACGGTCAGATAATTTAAATCGCAGTCATGATTCTAGCAGTTTTTTTATCCAAATCAAGGGAATATAGGTTAATTAAATTTGACAAATTTCTTCAACAACGTTAACATCAATATTTAGTCTAATTCTAAAAAAAAGAAGTTAAATGTTTTATTCTAGGTAAATACATAACAAATGAATTTTGGAATTGTTGCAGTAATTGGAACCGGTTTGATAGGTGGTTCGATAGGGCTTGGCTTGAAGGAAAGAAGATTAGCGAAGTTAGTTATAGGCGCTGGACACCGTAAGGTTTCGATAAATAAGGCACTCCAGATCAAAGCGATAGATGAAGGTACAATCGATATCGAGAAAGCGGTAAAACGAGCGGATATTGTAATATTGGCAACTTCTGTTGATCTTATACCAGACCTTGCAAGAAAGGCAATCCCATTGATGAAAAGGTCTGCAATCCTTACTGATGTAGGGAGTACAAAGGGTTATATTGTTTCGCAGATAAATAAAGAGATAAAAGATAAGTGTGGGAGAAATGATCTAAATTTTATAGGAGCACATCCGCTAGCAGGTTCAGAGCAAAGGGGTATAGAATCGGCAAGACCAGACCTTTTTGAAGACAGTGTTTGTATTTTAACACCCACAAATCTTAGTTCAAAAAGGTGCGTAGAAAAGATATCAAATATGTGGAAGGCGTTAGGCGCTAAGATAAGTATTTTAAAGCCGCATGTGCATGATGAGATCGTAGCATTTACCAGTCACTTGCCTCATTTTATTGCCTCTGAGCTTACAAACGTGGTTGATGAGAAACATTGGAAATTTGGAGCTAATGGATTAAGAGATACTACGAGGATTGCCTCGGGTGACCCAAAACTATGGTTAAGTATTTGGAAACAGAATAGGGTAAAGATAATTGAAGCGCTTCAATGTTTTTCTGAAGAAACAAAATCTATGTTAAGAGATATGGAAGAAGAAAATGACAATGAGATATTAAACAGGTTGAAAAAGGCAAAGGCTTTACGTGATAAAAAGAAATGGAAAGAAGAATAGAAGTATTTACTAAAAAAGATTTTCCAGATACTCTTGGAAATGAAATAAAATCAGAGATTGAGAATATCGGAATTACATCTGTAGATGAGATACGCATAGCACAGGTGTACTTAATAGATGGAGATTTATCCACAGAGGATGTTAAATGCATTTGCAATGAATTATTAACAGATGGGTTAACCCAGGATTGCGTTTATTATAATGGATTATCAGATTCATCTACTAATGTTTGGGCAGGCCCGTCTGCCCGCCCGGCAACGCCGTTCGGACGGGCCGAACGGGCAGGCAAGAAACGGCATAAGGACAATGTTGTTTATACAATTGAGGTAGCTCGTAAGCAAGGTGTAATGGATCCGGTAGAGTCTACTGTAATTAAGGGGATTAGGGATTTAGGCCTTGATGCAAAATCTGTTAAGACCACAAGAAAATTTTTGATAACTGGTGTGCTTACGCTTGATCAGGCTGAGACTATAGCTAATAAGGTGCTTGCTAATAAGATTATAGAAGATGTTTTTATAAACAAGCATAATTTGTTTTATGAAAAGAAGGAAGCAATAGATTATGTATTCAGGAAAAATATACTTGAGATATTAAACGCAGAAGACGAACAGCTTCAGTCAATTAGCGAGAAAGGACAGCTCTATTTAAATATTCAGGAAATGAAAGCTGTACAGGAGTATTTTACTACCCTGAGTAGAAATCCTACTGATGTAGAACTTGAAACTATTGCTCAGACATGGTCTGAGCACTGCATGCACAAAACATTTAAAGGCGTAATAGAATACAATGGAGAATGTATTGATAATCTTTTAGCCAATACGATTATGAAGGTAACTTCAGAATTAAACAAACCGTGGTGTGTTTCTGTCTTTAAGGATAATGCGGGCATAATCGAGTTTGATGAGGACTACGATATTTGTTTTAAGGTTGAGACACACAACCACCCATCAGCAATCGAGCCTTATGGTGGAGCAAATACAGGAATAGGCGGTGTCATTAGAGATACCCTGGGTACGGGCCTTGGAGCAAAACCAATTTTGAATACAGATGTTTTTTGTTTTGGCCCTTTGGATTTGCCTGAGGAAAAAGTACCAGAGGGTGCCCTTCATCCAAAAAGGATATTTAAGGGGGTAGTGGCGGGTGTTAGGGATTACGGTAATCGTATGGGCATACCTACAGCAAATGGTGCTATATTCTTCGATGAAAGATATACAAGTAATCCGCTTGTTTATTGCGGAAATGTTGGATTGATACCAAAGGATAAATGTGGGAAGGAATCATACGAGGGTGATCTGATATTACTTGTGGGTGGTAGGACTGGAAGAGATGGTATCCACGGGGCAACATTTTCGTCAGTCGAATTAACACAACAATCTGAAGTAGTATCTGGAGGTGCAGTACAAATTGGTAATCCAATAATGGAAAAGAAGGTTACTGACGTACTCTTAATGGCGCGCGACAAAGGACTGTATAATAATATTACTGATTGTGGCGCAGGGGGCCTTTCCTCTGCCGTAGGTGAAATGGGAAAAGACCTAGGAGCTGTTGTCGACCTTGAAAAGGTACCTCTTAAATACGAAGGTCTCTCTTATTCAGAAATCTGGATTTCTGAAGCCCAGGAAAGGATGGTACTTTCTGTACCACCAGAAAATAAGGAAGAGATCAAAGCCGTGTTTCAGCAGGAGGACGTTGAGGCAACATTTATTGGAGAGTTTACGGGAGATAAGAGATTGCACTTGAGATATAAAGGCGAAATAGTCGCAGATATAGAAATGGATTTCTTGCATAATGGATTACCTCGAATCAAACGCAAGGCTATATGGCATTCACCGTCTCATGAAGAGCCTAAAATAGCGGAAAAGAAGGATTATGGTGAAGATTTGAAAAAGGTTCTATCTTCATGGAATGTTTGTAGTAAAGAGTGGGTAATTCGTCAGTACGATCACGAGGTACAGGGCGGAAGTGTCTTAAAACCACTGCAGGGGATAAATAATGATGGTCCTGGAGATGCATGCGTAATCAGACCACTCTTAGGCTCTAATAAGGGTATAGCCGTTTCGAATGGCATGAATCCCAGATACGGGGACATAGATCCTTATCATATGGCGGCTTCAGCCATTGACGAGGCCTTAAGACAGATAATATCTGTGGGTGGTAATTTAGAGAGGGTTGCGCTTCTTGACAACTTTAGCTGGGGCAATACGAATAAACCTGAATGTCTGGGTGGCCTTGTTAGGGCGGCAAAGGGGTGTTATGATACAGCTTTAGGTTATGAAACTCCATTTATATCAGGCAAAGATAGTTTAAATAATGAATTTAAGCTTGGAGATAAAACTGTTTCCATACCACCATCTTTACTAATATCTACTGTGTGTGTGATGTCAGATGTTACTAAGGCGATATCAATGGACGTAAAGGAACATGGCAATCTTATATACATTTTGGGCTTAACAAAAAATGAGCTTGGCGGCTCTCATTATTATTATATACATGATTTTAAAGGTAATTCAGTTCCTGTGGTAGACACAAAAATGGGTAAAAGGATAATGGAATTACTCTCAAGTGCTACAGAAAAAGGTTTAGTTAGATCATGTCATGATTGTTCAGAAGGTGGACTCGCTGTTGCAACAGCAGAGATGAGTTTTGCAGGTGGATATGGAATGGAACTGGATTTGTCTCTGGTACCGATTGATAAAGGTGTTGACAGGGACGATATAATTCTCTTTTCAGAATCTAATACACGATTTATCGTTGAAGTACAACCCCAGAATCAGAAAGAACTTGAGGACGTAATTAATGACATTCCGTATGGGCGTATAGGAAGGGTTGTGGGAAATGACGTTTTTACGGTTCTATCACAGAGCGGAAAAAAGAGTATTTCTGAAAAGATTTCTGATCTTAAGGAGGCATGGCAGGCAACTCTAAGGTTGTAATTTGAAAGCAAACTGGATTCCTCCCGAAAGGGAGGAAATACCCCTGCTTTCGCAGGGAATCCAGCCTGAACCTGAATAAAAGTTAACTCTGAGACTGTAATGTGAAAATATGACTATAAAAGCGGAAACACTTAATAATAAGCCCAAGGCTATAATCCTTCGCACAGCGGGGACGAATTGTGATAACGAGACGAAATATGCACTTGAAAAAGCTGGTGCCTTTGTTGATTTAATACATATCAATCAAGTGCTCAATGAGAAAAGTCTTTTAGGCCTATATCAAATACTTGTTTTGCCGGGTGGATTTACTTATGGGGATGATATTGCAGCGGGGAAGGTTTTAGCAAATCAACTCAGGCATCATTTATTAGATGAGCTTATACAATTTGTTGATGATGGTAAATTGATTATTGGGATTTGCAATGGTTTTCAGGTCTTGGTAAAGATGGGACTATTGCCGCGAATTAATGACATTCAATATTCTTTAAATGGACATAAGCAGGAGTTTACCCTGGCTTATAATGATTCAAATAAATTTGAAGACCGATGGGTGTATTTAAGGGCGTTTTCAAATAAGTCTGTTTTTATTGATAAAGATACGATATTATATATTCCTGTGGCAAATGCAGAAGGAAAGTTTATGGCAAAGAATGAAGAAAAGCTAAGAATGCTTAGTGAATCAGAGCAAATAGTGTTTAAGTATGTTGATGAAGAGGGTAATATATCAGGTTATCCATGGGATCCGAGTGGTTCTATGGGTAACGTAGCAGGAGTCTGCGACCCTACAGGACGAATTCTTGGTATGATGCCACATCCTGAGCGCCATGTTGAACCGACTCAACACCCGCGCTGGACAAGGGAAGGATTAAAAGCCGAAGGAGAAGGAATTATAATTTTCCGAAAAGCTGTTGATTATATTAAAGAGAAAATGTGGAAGAAAAAATTATGAGTAAGCTTAACGTAGATATAAAACCTGTAAGAGATATTATTTCAAAATTTGGTGATGGCCAGGATTCTAATCTTATAGCAATATTGCAGCAATCACAAGATGCATATGGGTATTTGCCAAAGACCGCATTAAAGGAGATATCAAGACTAACGGATATCCCGTTGACCAGGATCTTTGGTGTCGTTACGTTTTATTCCCAATTTGCTTTGATACCTCGTGGTAAGCATGCGATAAAGGTTTGTAGCGGTACAGCTTGTCACGTAAAGGGTGCAGATGATGTGAAGCAAAAAATGAAAGATATATTAAATGTAGGTGAGGGAGAAACAACGCCAGATTATCAGTTTACATTGGAAACCGTGGCATGTATCGGGACATGCTTCCTCGCCCCTGTGATGATGATAGATGAGAGATATTTTGGTAAGTTAACGGCTGATAAAGCATCAGATATTGTACAAAAATATTCAGAAAAAACGCAGGAGTAGAAAATGCTAAAAAGTTTGAAGTCATACGATGACCTTGTTGCTATGAGAACATTATGTGAAGAAAAGCTTAAGCTGGATAAGGTCAAAGTATATATATGTATGACTGGTTGTCGTGCTTTGGGTGCTGAAGAAGTATATGGTGAATTTAAAAGACAGCTTGATGAGCAAAATTTGAAGGATAAGGTTGAGATTATAGAGACCGGTTGCCAGGGATTGTGCGCAAGGGCGCCAGTTATAACTATTGATCCGCCAGGAGTCTTTTATGGTAGAGTTACGGTGGATATTGTTCCTGAAATCATATCCAGTACGGTTGTGAATGATCAGGTTATAAATAAACTTTGTTATGTTGAAGCAGGGAAGAGAATACCTTATTTAAAAGACATCCCTTTTTATAGTAAACAAAAAAAGGTTGTTCTCAGGAATTGTGGAATAATTGATCCAAATAATATTGAACAATATATAGCAAGAAAAGGATATGAAAGTATAGCAAAAGCACTTTTTAGTTTTACACCAGAAGATATTATTAACGAGGTTAAAGATTCTGGTTTAAGGGGGCGCGGAGGTGCTGGTTTCCCAACAGGAACTAAGTGGGAATTCTGTAGAAAAGCAAAAGGTGATACTAAATATATAATATGTAATGCAGATGAAGGCGACCCTGGAGCTTTTATGGACAGGGCGGTGTTGGAAGGTGATCCCCATGCAGTAATTGAGGGGATGCTTGTAGCTGCATTCGCAATTGGCTCGGGGAAGGGCTTTATATACGTTCGTGCTGAATATCCAATTGCCATAAATCATCTTGAGAGAGCTATTGCTCAGGCAAGACAGTTGAATTTACTTGGAGATAATATCCTTGGTTCGGGGTTTAACTTTGATCTGGAAATTAAAAAGGGAGCAGGGGCTTTTGTTTGTGGAGAAGAAACCGCTTTAATTGCTTCCATTGAAGGCAAGAGAGGAATGCCGCGTCCACGTCCTCCTTTTCCTGCAAATTCAGGGTTATGGGGCAAACCTACTAACATAAATAATGTAGAAACATTAGCTAATATACCCATAATAATTCTTAATGGTTCAGAATCGTATAAACAATATGGTACAAAAAACGGTACGGGCACAAAGATATTTGCGCTGGCTGGGAAGGTAAAGAACACCGGATTGGTAGAAGTTCCAATGGGTACGACTCTTCGAGAGATTATCTTTGACATAGGAGGTGGCATACCTGGCCGTCGGCAATTTAAAGCCGCTCAGATGGGAGGACCTTCTGGTGGATGTGTGCCTGCAGAACACCTGGATCTGCCAATTGACTATGAAACGGTAAAGGAAGTTGGTGCCATTATGGGGTCTGGAGGACTCATTGTTATGGATAGCGATACGTCAATGGTTGAGATTGCCAAATATTTTATGGGATTTTGTCATGATGAGTCTTGTGGGAAATGCGTTCCATGCAGGATTGGTACTAAAAGGATGTTAGAAACATTAACAAAGATAAATGGGGGGAATGGTCTTAAAGACGATATAGAGGATTTGAAGGAAATGGCTTATGTTACTCAGACTGCTTCTCTATGCGGGCTTGGTCAAACTGCGCCTAATCCAGTATTATCTACAATCAGGTATTTTATGAATGAATATGAAGAGCTTATTAAATGAAAGTAATCTCTGTAAATGGAACTGCAAGTAATGCAGGTAAAACTACGGTAGCATCTTATCTCTTAAAGAGTTTATCGGACAGTGCATCCAAATTTGATAGACAAAGGGAACAGGTAGTTAGTGAGAGAAATGGACATGTACTCCAACATACAGGTAAGACTTCTTATAAAAGTGCGGAAAGTAAGTTTGACTTATTACTTTATGATAAAACTTGGTGTGCCTTAAAAATCACAGTCAGGCACGAAGGTTCTTGTCCCAGGCATACGGGATGTGATACGTGCGATTCTGATTACGAACCTTTCAAGATTTTGACAGATGATGCTATTATAAAGGAGAATGGGAAAGATACTGATCGATTTTCGAGGGCGGGTGCAGATAAGGTTGTATGGTTACAAACTGATTCAGATGCAGAGAAAGCAGGCATTGAAGCAGCACTTGCCTGTTTTAATAAAGATGACACAATAATAGTTGAAGGTAATAGTTTTCTTCGTGTTCAAGATGCAGATGTATCTATCTTGGTTGCATCGCCTTCTGTAAAGAAAGTAAAAAGATCAACAAAGCTTATACTTGATAAAATAGACCTTATTGCCATTAATGTACGTACAAATCACACATCTGAGCAGATTGAAGAGTGTAGGGAACAATTGCGTGTTATTGCTCGCCACAGCGAGTCTGCCGTAGGCATGGGCTGCAAGGCGCCACATTTCGTAATCAATCCTTTTGTAGAAGACGGTTACTCTAATCAAACTTTTATTGACAGAATTCAGGAACATCTCGGAACTTCTTTAATCAAAAATTGACCCCGCATTTTGCTTTCAGCAAGAAAGCAGCAGGGTTAATTAAAAGCTGAATGACGATTCAAGAGCTGTCCCAAAAGAAATGGATTTTTCCGCCTTCAAATATAAATCTTCAAACAAAGATTGCCGATTCACTCCGTATTTCTCCAATATTATCACGACTCTTAATTAATAGAGGTGTTACAAGTGTAGAGTCTGCTAGAACATTTCTGCAATCAAAGCTCTCTTCTCTCAACGATCCAATGCTATTGCCTGATATCGAAAAATCGAGTAAGAGGATTCTTGAAGCAATAAGTAAGGGTGAAAAAATTACTGTTTATGGTGATTATGATGTTGACGGCATTTCTGCTACTGCATTGATGGTACAGTGCCTTGAGATTCTTTCCCGATTATACGGAAATTCGAAATCCGAAATAAGTTATTATATACCAGATCGTTTAGAGGAAGGTTATGGTTTGAATGTAAAGGCGATAGAGAAGTTAAGCAGGATGGGTACAAAGGTTATTATTACGGTTGATTGTGGTATTAATTCTTTTGAGGAAGCTAAAATTGCTAAAAAAAATGGAGTTGACCTTATAATAACTGATCATCATGAACCCTGCTTGCCTGGGCAGACAAGCGTCTGTATACGACCTTGTGAGGATGCTTTTGGGGTGATTAGTCCTAAACTGGCAACATCAGCTTATCCATTTAGGGAGCTTTCAGGTGTAGGAGTTGCTTTCATGCTTGCCTGGGCATTAGGGCAGAACGCTTCTAACCCGCCTGAACGAACTGGTCGGACAGGTAATAAGAAGGTTGCAAATGAATTTAAAGATTTCCTTATGAATGCAATGGGGTTAGCCGCTTTAGGTACCATTGCTGACGTGGTTCCTTTACAACAGGAAAACAGAATATTGGCAAAATACGGTCTTAGTTCATTACAACATTCAGAACATCCTGGTATTAAGGCATTAAAGGAAGTTGTCGGTCTTAAGGATAAAAAAGTTGATTCGTATCATGTAGGATTTTACCTGGGGCCAAGGATTAATGCAGCTGGTAGAGTTGGTAATGCACGAATAGGTGTTGAAATGTTGACCACAAGAAGTGAAAAGCGAGCGAAAGAAATAGCCGTTTATTTAGATAATGAGAATAAAAAACGACAAAAGATCCAAAAGGATATAATAAAGTCAGCAAAAGAGAAAATATTAAATAATATAGATATTGACTCAGAGTTGACAATTATAATCTCTGATGATAACTGGCATCCTGGTGTGATTGGGATTGTGGCTTCAAGGCTGGCAGGGGAATTTTATAGACCAGTCATTGTGATTGCAATTGATGATGAAATGGGACATGGTTCCGCGCGCTCAATACCTAATTTCCATATATATGATGCTCTCACAAAATGTCAGCAATTTTTCCCTAACAAGAAGTTGTTAGTTTCATTCGGAGGCCATGCGCAGGCTGCTGGATTAAGGATCTTAAAAAAGGATATTTCTGAGTTTAAGAAGATATTTAATAGTATTACATTAGAACAGATGAAAAAGGAAGATTTAAACCCAACACTTAATATAGATTCTGAAATTAAGTTGTCATCAGTTTCAAGGCCTTTATTAGAGGAATTAAGCCACTTATCGCCACATGGAGAGGGCAACCAGATTCCTGTTTTTACTGTCAGGGATGTAAAGATTGTCGGTCAGATACGACGTTTCGGTGTCAGTGGTAAGCATTTGAGTTTCTATGTCCGTCAAGGTGATATATCTTTTAGAGCAGTTGCATTTGGTATGGGAGATAAAATTGAGATGCTTAAGAAAAGTAATGGAAATTATTCTATCGCATTTGTTCTTAGAGATCCGTACCAGGCAGGGATAAATAAGTTTCAAATATCTAGCTATGACAGGGAGATGTATAGAGAAAATTTAGAACTTGAGGTAAAGGATATTTCTACTTGAAAACGGGATAACGTTTTATTAACATAACAATTGTGATCTAAAAAGTGGAACAATTAAGCCTATCGGGAGCTATAATACAACCGTGGATTTTTATCTTAGGAATGATAGTAGGAAGTTTCCTTAATGTTTGTATTTATAGAATACCCAAGAAAATTTCATTGTTATGGCCAGGTTCCTCGTGCATCCATTGTAACACAACTATTGCCTGGTATGATAATATTCCAGTTTTTAGTTATTTGTTTTTGAAAGGTAGATGCAGACACTGTGGACATAATATCTCAATTAGATATCCAATTGTAGAGATCATTACAGGTTTTATTTTCTGGCTTCTGTTTCATAATATATTTATTGTAAACGGCGAATCATTATACACTTATAGCTTATACACAATCTTTTGTTGCCTTCTTATTATTTGTTCGTTTATAGATTTAAAACTCCACATCATCCCGAACGAAATTACATATACAGGCTTAATCTTGGCACCTGTAGCTAGTTTGTTATGTCTTGGGCTTCATAATCCGAATGGTTCGTTAAAGTACTTTGAGGGTAGCGGCAATCAGTGGATAAATTCCTTTTTAGCATCCTTGATGGGGATTTTCATTGCGGCAGGGTTGATCTTTTTATGCGGCGTTATTGGTAAGATTGTCTTTAGGAAGGATGCGATGGGCTTTGGCGATGTAAAACTTATGGGTGTAATAGGTGGTTTTTTAGGGTGGAAACTTGGTGTTGCAACGTTCTTTTTAGCCCCTTTTCTTGGATTATTATTTGGCATACCCAAACTTCTTTTAAAGAAAGAGCATGTAATTCCTTACGGTCCATTTTTGTCACTGGCCGCCTTTATTTGCATATTATCAAAGGACTTTTTTATTAGCATTATTGATACTTATACAGACACTTTTGCCTATTTATTTAGCACTTTGGTAACCCTGTAGATCTTTTATCGTCCGCTATAAATCGTGCTTAAGTGTCTCGGAATTTATATGACTGTCAGCCCGACAACCCCGCCTGCCCTGTCCGTCTGACAGGCGGGCATCGGTTTTCGGGTAGGGTTTTGGCGGGAAGGTGAATTGCTTCATCGTTAACGTTCGTCGTAATAACATTTTTTTAAAGGGGGAGGTTATTATGAGGTTGAAATTTAGTTTTGTGCGTTATTTATTTTTATGTGTGATAATCCTTTCTGTTGGGTGCGCGGGAATGAATAGGCTTCGTGAGGAAAACTTATCGATGTCCCAAAGACTACAGGAGTTGGAAAGTAAAAATGCTTTATTAGCTGAAGAGCGAGATAAGTTAGAAAATACAAAACGCAGTCTGGAGGAGAGTCTACAAGGGACTGGTGCTTCTGTCAGGATTAAGGATGGTAAAATTGCAGTTATGCTGCCCTCATCGGTTTTCTTCAACTCTGGTCAGGCCACACTTAAGAAAGGGGTAAAGAATAGTTTGACTAAGGTGTGCAATGCGATTAAGAATGATTTTCCAAGTGGGACTATTAGGATTGAAGGGCATACAGATAGCGACCCTATTAAGAGAACGAGAAGTATATATGCATCCAACTGGGAACTTTCAGCTATGCGTGCTGCCAACGTACTTCATTTTCTAGTGGGTACATGCGGTCTAGACTCTAAGAGATTACATATTGCCGGTTTTGGAGAATATCGTCCAATTGCCAGCAATAATACTAAAGAGGGCAAGAAGCAAAACCGACGCGTGGAGATTGTTGTTTTGACAACCAGATAGAGTCTTCATTGGCTTAATAATTGAAGGTCGTGTCCGAAGTAGCCGCCAAAGTCGCCCCTGAGGGTAACCTCTAGGTCCGCCCCAAGCGGGATTCGCTATGACTAACAGACTCTCCGAGGCGAGGTTGCACCCGTTCGGATGGGTAGCTGGATGCTTTTGAATGTTAATTGGTAATAGTAATGGGGAGGATAAAAAAACCGTGAGAAGCCCCGTAGATTTAGTCTCAGGCGGGGATAAATTTAACCTAAATTGAGCGATTTTATACCTTATATTATAGTAGCCGCAGGCTTTAGCCTGCGTTTCTCATCATCTAATGGGT
>VSDH01000042.1 GCA_008636105.1 Candidatus Scalindua sediminis
ACACCTCCTTGCCGTAGATTATACTATGTAGCCTATGTCTCCAGTTTGTTTTGTTACCTATGTTACCAGTTTGTACCCATTACGTAGCAAAGGTTGATTTTAATAAGGTTCTGAAACGGTTTGAGGATAGGCCGGACGGAAAATACATTGATGTAACTGCTATCACCCCAACACCTCTAGGTGAGGGGAAATCTACTACAACTATGGGTCTAGTACAAGGTTTGGGAAAGAGAGGCAAAAATGTTATAGGAGCCATTCGTCAACCGTCTGGAGGACCAACTATGAATATCAAGGGGTCTGCCGCAGGTGGAGGGCTTTCCCAATGTATTCCCTTAACTCCTTTTTCTCTTGGGCTGACAGGAGATATTAACGCCATTATGAATGCTCATAACCTAGCTATGGTGGCTCTCACATCCAGAATGCAACATGAATTTAACTACAATGATGAACAGCTTGCTAAAAGGAATCTGAAACGCCTTGATATTGATCCCAATAGAGTTGAATTTAAGTGGATTCTCGATTTTTGTGCCCAGACACTTCGGAACATCGTTATCGGTATTGGTGGTAAGATGGATGGATTCATGATGGAATCAGGATTTGCCATTGCCGTATCCTCAGAAATTATGGCAATTCTGGCGGTTGCAACGGATTTGAAAGATATGCGTGAACGTATGGGGCGAATTGTGTTAGCCTGCGACAAATCTGGCAAACCTATAACCACCGCTGATCTGGAAGTGGATGGAGCTATGATAGCATGGATGGTGGAAGCCCTTAATCCGAACTTACTGCAAACCATCGAAGGACAACCGGTATTCGTTCATACCGGACCTTTCGCTAATATCGCTATAGGTCAATCTTCTATTGTTGCCGACAGGGTGGGTTTGAAGCTGGGGGATTATCACGTAACCGAATCGGGATTCGGAGCGGATATCGGGTTCGAAAAGTTCTGGAACTTAAAATGCCGTTTTTCAGGGAATCATCCCAATGCTGCAGTTCTTGTAGCTACTATCAGAGCTCTCAAATGCCATGGTGGTGCCCCTGTTCCAATACCTGGACGTCCTTTAGATCCATGCTACAAGGAAGAAAATGTGGGTTGGACGGAAGAAGGAACTGAAAATCTCATCCACCTTATTAATGTGGTCAAAAAGGCCGGGATCAACCCTGTGGTTTGTATAAACAATTTCTATACGGATACAGAGGATGAAGTTAAGGTGGTTCGACGGCTGGCTGAAGAAGCTGGGGCTCGTGTTGCCCTTTCCAAGCATTGGGAAAAGGGTGGTGATGGAGCCTTAGAGTTAGCCGATGCCGTAGTCGATGCCTGCGATGAACCCAATAACTTTAAATTTCTTTATGACTTAAGCATTCCCTTAAGGACGCGTATCGAGCTGATTGCAGAGCAAGTTTACGGTGCAGACGGAGTCGATTATACTCCAGAGGCTTTAGCAAAGGCCAAAGCGATGGAAGCTGACCCGGAGATATCCAAACTAGGAACTTGCATGGTGAAAACCCACCTTTCTCTTACAGATGATCCAATGATAAAGGGTGCTCCAAAGAATTGGAGATTGAGTATTCGAGATATATTGACTTTCAAAGGAGCAGGGTTTGTGGTACCAATTGCAGGAGCTATCAAACTCATGCCGGGAACATGCTCCGATCCTGCTTACAGACGTGTGGATGTGGATGCAGAAACTGGCAAGGTAAAGGGGCTTTTCTAGCTCCTTACATGATTATGGCAAAGCGACATTAGAAAACTGTCAAAAACGAGAAGAGCTATATTCTATGGTTACCAAAAGGTTGGTGTTTTTTGTAAAAGGTTAAACAGGTCAACGGTTACATTCTTGACAATCATTCAACAACCTGTGTTCGTCGTGAATGTAATCAAGATTTCTTCACACCTTTGGAGAGAATGAGAACAATGCCAGGCTTACCTTTAAAACCTACAGGCCAAAATGTGGACATAGGTCTAAAGAAATGAATTACAAATTCCCCTTAGTCCGTTCTCTGATCAAGGAGGACTAAGGCAATATTGTTCGGCACAGAAATGTGTAACCTCAAGATGCCATTAGTTAATTACATTACTTTGTTAAAAATAGTTATATGAGAAAAAAACCTAAAAAAACACAATAATTCATCCATATGCGAGTCTTAAAAAATCTTTTTGAAAATAATAGGAAATGGGCAGAAAAGGTAAAAAAGTCAGACCCTGATTTCTTCTTAAATCTTTCGAAGCAACAAAAACCTGAGTATTTATGGATTGGTTGTTCGGACAGCCGCGTGTCAGCAAATGAAATTGTTGACATGCTGCCAGGTGAAATATTTGTTCACCGAAATATTGCCAACCTCGTAATCCATACGGACCTGAACTGCCTGTCAGTAATTCAATACGCCGTAGAAGTATTAAAAGTAAAACATATTATTGTTTGCGGTCATTACGGTTGCGGTGGCATTCAAGCAGCGATGGAAAACAAAGAGCATGGATTAATTGATAACTGGCTTCGAAACATCAAAGATCTTTTTCGCTATCACCAAGCCCAAGTTGACTTACTTCAAAATCAAAAAGAAAAAATCAATTTATTGTGTGAACTCAATGTCGTTGAACAGGTAGCAAATATATGCCACACAACAATTGTTCAGAGTGCATGGAAATCTGGGCAGGAATTGGCAGTTCATGGCTGGATATACAGCATTGAGGATGGAATATTAAAAGATTTGAATATTTCATCACAAACTTAGACTTCTTATGTGCCTTACCCTTGGAGATACACTCTACCTCCGGTGCATGAATACTGTAAACCTTATCCTTGTCTTGACGCCTTTGACTCAATATACGTTGTGCTAGAGTCAATGACTCGGAAAATACACTCTTTAACCTCTCACTCTCTACTATCTTCCTCTCAATGTCTGGGGGTGGGCCAAAAAAATCCTATAAGCAAGGTGATTAAATTGAGAATATTGACACTTTGTGGAAGTATCAGGGCTCACACGTCACAACATGATGCTGTCATGGAATTAGCCCATACTAAAGGACATATAAGTGAATTTATCCGGAAAGGCAAATCGTTGATTCGTGCAGGATTAACATTATCAAATTCGGAGATATTAGCTGCTGCAACTATGAAGGGAGTATACTCAAGAGGTGCAGATATCGATTATATCCCTCTTGTGGTTCTTTTCCATCATAAAGAGGAAAGTGTGTTGGATCTTCGATTCAGGTTGAGAAAAGAAAGTGGAGTTGATGAATTAGCTTATATAGATACCTTGACTATTGTGAAGGAAAAATTGGATGAACTGTATACGAAGATTGCAAAAGCCGATGGTGTGATATTATCAACGCCGGTTTATTTTGGGGACCGCTCTTCCGTTGCAAATAAATTCTTGCAGGTTACTGCCAGAAAGAATCTACTTCAAGACAAGATATTTGGGGTGGCTTCAGTTGGAGCAAAACGCAACGGCGGTCAGGAAACCTGTAATATATATAGTATGATAGAAACATTGAATCAGGGTGCTTTAGTGGTAGGCAACGGGCCACCAACTTCTCAATATGGCGGCACAGCCGTCGGTGGAAATCAGGGCGATGTTCTGGAAGATGAATTAGGGCTTGATACCGCTTTTGGTGTTGGCATGAAGGTGGCACATGTATCTGAAATGTATAGTAAGGAAAAACATCCAACCAGCCAAATCCGGATACGGGTTGTTATCCTTGTAACAATGGATACCAGTGAACGTTTTCTCATAAAATATTTGAAGGATTTAACAAGCAGAGTAGCAAAGACTATCCCCTGGGTTGAGTTTGTATTTCATGAGTTAATAGATTCCACCATTTACCGATGTTTGGGTTGTACTACATGCCCTGTTCCTCCCGGAGGTTCTGAAAAAACAACAAAATGTACGATTAAGGATCCTGAAGATTGTTTGGAAAAACTGCGTAAGTCTCTAAGAGGAAGCGACTGTGCCATCATCGCAGGGTTGAATATATTGGATTATGAAAAAATAATTTATAGATACCAGGTACTTACAGAACGAATGAGATACATACGTCGCAGCAACTTTGAGCTTACGGATTTATTAATAACGGGACTTTGTTACAACCAATTCGGAGCCAGGATAAATTCAATCCACTCGATTAAGACACTTACGTCATACATACGGCATAACACTACATTCTATAAGCCAATAGACATTTTTGAATATAAAGGAAGGGTTTTAAACGACGGAAAAAACTCCTTGCTCGAACTTTGCAATGCTGCACGTCGTATGAAAGCGGGAAAACAGGGAATTCCAAGGCCTGAATCTCCTTATGTTGCCTATGGATATTCCGGGGACATCTAGCCTGCCCCCGTCCGTACCGGCACGGGCGGGCGACGGGCTTTCCCGCCCCCGCCAGAATGCAGTCGGGCTGGCGAACGCTTGGCGGGCAGGTTGGCGGGTCCCTAATTATTTTAAGGCGAATGTTATGCAGAAAAAAATAAGGGAATAAATTATGGTTTACGAATTTGACGGAAAGAAATATGAAAAAGCTTCAGCCTTTCAAAAAGAATGGGGAAATAAATTAATATCAGAATTAAACCTGGAAGGAAACGAGAATATTCTTGATCTCGGATGTGGAGATGGTTTATTGACTGCAAATCTTGCCAAACTTGTGCCAAATGGTAATGTTATTGGTGTTGATGCGTCTGAAGGTATGATAGAAGTTGCAAAAGAAAAAGAAAGAAATAATCTTAAATTCTTACTGATGGATATAAATAAAATTGATTTAAATCATCATCAATTTGACTTCATTTTTTCTAACGCAACATTGCACTGGATTAAAAATCACAACCAGTTATGGGCGAATATATATAAACTTCTAAATACCAATGGGTTTGTCCGGTTTAATTTTGCTGCAGATGGTAGTAGCTCACGTTTTATTAAAGTAATAAAAGAAACCATTGTATCTGAAGAATATAGAAAATATTTCTCTGAATTTCAATGGCCATGGTATATGCCATCAGTTGATGAATATAAAAACATCCTGAAGGATTTTGCATTTTCTGAATTAAATGTTTGGAGTGAAAATGCAGATAGGTTTTTTCCTGATAAAGAAGCTGTGATTGGGTGGGTCAATCAACCAGGTATTGTTCCTTTTTTGGAATATATTCCAGAGGACAAAAAAGAATTATTTAGAGAGATTGTGATAGAACAAATGATCAAAGAAACTTTACAAGAAAACGGGCGGTGTTTTGAAACATTTAGAAGGATTAATGTATTAGCTAAGAAATAAAATGTAAATAATAGGGACAAATGATTCAATCCACAAGTAAGCATTTGATTAAATAAAACATTGTGCCAAATCGTTATATTATGAAAGGGAGATGAATAATATGATAAAGGATAAGAAGTTAATCAAAATAATCATAATTTCGGTTCTCGCTGTTATCATGGTAATTGTCGTATTTCAGAACGTTGCCCCGGTTAAGATACATTTTCTGTTTTGGACATTTACGAGCTCACGTTACTTAGTGATATTCTTGTTGTTCTCAATAGGTTTCATCACTGGTTGGCTACTCCGAAGCCAATCCTTACTTCGTAAGCGCAAATAGGGACAAATGATTCAATCCACTATCACCCGCCCCCATTCCTAGCTTCCTCCCGCAAAGCGGGACTTAATGGCAAGGAAGCTATGGGGGCGTAACTTACGTGAGATTATCATATACCCATTAGATGATGAGAAACGCAGATAAAAGTTCGCCAAGGCGAATCTGCCTCAGGCACGACCTGCGGCTACCATAATATGAGGTATAAAATCGCTCAATTTAGGTATAAATCAATCCTTGCTTTAAAAGATAAGACGACGTAAATATGGAGGCAATGAATTATGATTGAAATTATGTCGGAAACCGAAGGCAACATCCTTGTCGTTAAGGCAACGGAAAAACTCACGGCCAAAGATTATGAAGAAGTCTTTATTCCAAAGATTAATCAACTAATACAAGAGTATCGAAAGGTGAGAGTTGTAGTGTTTTTAGCTGAGAATTTTTCTGGATGGGAAATTGGTGCGGCGTGGGACGATGCCAAGTTTGGCATACAGCATAGAAATGATTTTGAAAAAATGGCCGTTGTTGGTGGTTCAAAGTGGGTGAAATGGACTACAAAAATTAGCTCTCATTTTATGGATGGTCAAGTAGCTACTTATGATACCTCAGATTTTCAAAGTGCCGTTGCCTGGGCAAAAGAATAACTAAACAAGACTTATCAACACGGCGGGCAGGTTTTAATACAAATCAATCCTTGCTTTAAGAGAGAAGAAGGAGTAAATATAAATGCAAACAAAAGGCTATAAGGTAAAAAGTGTAAGGGTTAATCAATCTTTAGTAGGAGGAACACTATGAGTAGCGATGTACCGGAGGACTGCATGGAGTAAAAAGGGGACAGGCTACTTTTTGCAATAAATAGGGACAAATGATTCAATCCACTATCACCCGCCCCCATTCCTAGCTTCCTCCCGCAAAGCGGGACTTAATGGCAAGGAAGCTATGGGGGGCATGTCTATTCTTGATAGAAAACATTTTGTAATACAAATCAATCCTTGCTTAAGGACTAAAATAATAAGTTAATTGGGAAACCGAATTATAAGTTAGGCATAATCACAAGAAACCAATAAGGAGAGGAAGGGAAAATGTCAGCACTGATTGAAGAACTTAAGAAGGAACATTCGAAAATCGTTGCCACACTCAACGAAGTCAAAAAACTTGGTATTCTTTCGAAAGAGGGACAAGCCAAACTCCTGTCTGTAAAAGAGAGTTTGCTTGCACATTTCAGAAAGGAGGATGAGCAACTTTATCCGGCTCTTAAAAAAAGAGCAGAACATAATAAGGATCTAAAAAATACATTAGATTTATTCGCAATGGACATGGAGAATGTCTCAAAAGTTGCACTGGAATTTTATGATAAATATTCTGAGGGGGCTTTAGGTGAGGAGTTTGCGAGAGAGTTTGAAAAACTTTTCGCAGCTATTAATTCAAGGATAAGGCACGAAGAAGAAGCTCTATATGATGAGTATGAATATGAATAAACCCGGTACATCTTGAAAAAAGTGGACAGAAACTAGGGTCCCGCCACATAAACCGTCGCCCGCCCGGCATCGCCGTTCGGACGGGGGGTAAACAGCGACTATTAAGGTAACTCTTTTGGTATAATAAATCACAACCTAAAGGACACCCATAGGTTTTCCCCCGCGAAAGTCGCGGCTGCCGCGGCAAAGCGGGGCCTACTCGGTTAAAACCTAAGCATGGGTGCCCCCATGGCTTGATTTACGGCACCGTGGCGGCACGCTGCCGAAAGTAGGCTCTGTAAAGAGAGGAAATCAATGGGGGAACTAAAGCTAAGGTAAATCCTCTATAGTTGTGATTATTTCTTCGACAATATCTTCACAGGATACATAGGATGTGTTTATTGTGTAATTGGCTGCATTTTCGTAAAACTGCTGGCGTTTGTCTATCAGGTGTTTGATCTCATCAAAAAGATTTTTATTCGTCAAAGAAGGCCTTTGCTGTGTTGTTTTTTCATCTTGTGTTAATCGGTTATAGATAATTTCCGGAGTCGCTTCCAGGAGGATCAGAAATCCATTACTCTTTAAGTTTTTTACATTTTCGTCTTTAAGAACAACCCCTCCTCCTGCTGCTATTATCTTGTTTTTCATTTTGCCTAGTTTCGCAATAGTTTCGACCTCAGTCTTGCGAAAACCTTCCTCTCCCTCTTTTTCAAAAATATCCTTAATAGTTTTTCCGGTAGTGCTTTCAATATACTCGTCGGTATCAATAAAGTCCCTTTTCAAGCGCTTTGCCAAAAGTTTACCAACAGTGCTTTTCCCGGTACCTCTAAAACCAATTAGGACTATATTCATATTAAACTTTATATATCTTTTAAAAGCCTGTTTGCCGGGGATTTTTCAATTGTATAGCTAAACGTTTGTAGTGTTTCTGACAATGTCTTTAGTTCCTTAGTCTGCGCAACGGGTATGTTATCAACTCCTCTTTGCTCCAAGGCATCAATGATATATTTTATGGTAAGTACATTTATAGTACGGGCAGGTTGATATGCAAACTCTTTATGATCTTCAGTCTCAATTTCGGAAGCGATTCCACTCTCAACCAATTCATAGAGTATCTGGCTCACCAGACGAATAGGTGTTTCTAAGGTATGTGAAATCTGGATAGCAGTTAATGGTATATGTCCGGCAGAAAAATTCTTTATTAATAAATGGGAAGTTTGTAGTGAAAGTAGTTTTTTAAATGAGGTACTTACCCGCAAACAATCCGGTTCATATTCATACGTATCTACATTCTGAATAGTAAATGAAATTTCAGCACCAAAAAGAACTATTAGCCAACTAATCTGTAACCATATCAAAAACAAAGGCAGGGCGGCAAAACTTCCATAAATAGCATTATACTGCGTTACCCCAACCTGAAAATGGATATATGCCAATTGGGTAACCTGGTAACCTGTTCCAGCAATCATACCAGCTAGAAGGCCGGATTTAAACTTAACCCTGGTGTTAGGCATGAAGATGTAAATAAATGCAAAAACTCCCCAGATCATGCAATAAGGTAATAATTTAAGCATGAAAAATATGAGAGGACTAAAAACTCCCAAAAATGCAAACCTTTCGGTTATATGAGTAATCTGAGTAGTTATAAACACCGTAATACTGCCAGACATAATTACAAGGAAAGGGCAAATAAGCATTATAGAAACGTAGTCACTCAGTTTTCTACCAATACTTCTTGGCTTCTTTATCCCCCAGATATCATTAAATGAACGTTCGATGTTGCTTAATAGTTTTATTACTATCC
The DNA here is from genome assembly GCA_008636105.1 of Candidatus Scalindua sediminis. GTDB lineage: Bacteria > Planctomycetota > Brocadiia > Brocadiales > Scalinduaceae > Scalindua_A > Scalindua_A sediminis. Next base: position 8,835 of record VSDH01000042.1, read on the forward strand.
AGAAAAGAACTGCCACACCTATACCGGCTATTATGCCTCCTTTGGTTTCTTCAAGGAGTGAATGTGCAAAGTTGACAACCTGCACGAGTACTTCTTCCTGACCTGGGAATTTCTCTAAGAGTTCTTTTTCAAGAAGTTTGTCAGAACCAAAGCCCTTTGCTATTCCAAAAGCCAAAGCAACTATAGGAACAATGGAAAGTAAAGAATAGAAGGTAAGAGCTGATGCCCTTAATCGGCATTTATGTTCATTAAATCCACGTAATGCCAAAAGAACAATCCTTAGTTGTTTAATAAAAAATGATTTTTTACGGGGAAGGTCTTTTAGACGAATTCTCCAGATGTCGGTTTTGAGAAAGTTTATAATATTTGATATCATGATTAAGATATTCTCCCAAAATACACGGCTGTTTTACAGCACATTTTTTGCAACATTTTTCATTAGTTCTACTGGGGGTTCAATACCTGTCCAGAGCCTGAATTGTTCTGCCGCTTGATTAATGAACATGGTTAACCCGTTAACTGTATGGCATCCTCTTTCCTCGGCATCCCGGAGTAGCCTTGTTTCGATTGGATTGTAAACAGCGTCAAAAACTATCATAGCTTTTTTTAGTGCGTTTTTGGGAACAGGCGATTCCTCTACATTTGGGAACATACCGATAGACGTACTGTTTATGAGGATATCGGTGTTGAGCTCAGAGATTTCTTCAAATCTTCTGTACTTACACCCGACATCATCAGACAGCCTCTTCGCACGTTCGATGGTGCGGTTGTAGATGATTATATCACAACCCTTTTCTTTTAATCCAAATACAATTGCGCGTGCCGCACCACCTGCTCCTATGATGGCAACTTTTTTGCCTTTTAAGGCACCCTTATTCCCCTCCATGCCATCCTCTAAACCCTTTATGGCTGCCATGCAGTCAGTATTATGGCCTGTTAATCTTCCGTCTTGATTTACAACAGTATTAATAGCTCCAATCTTGCTGGCAGTATAATCGATATCATCAAGGAAGGGTAAAATACTTTCCTTATGTGGAATTGTAACGCTAAAACCCTGAAAATCCATTTTCCTGAAATCCTTAATAAAGGTTTCAATATCCAAGACCTTCATGGGGACATAAACACTATTGAGTCCTTTTTCTACGAAGGAGGAGTTATGGATGACCGGACTTATGCTGTGAGAAACTGGATTTCCAACCACACCATAAAGCTTTGTCTCCTTGTTTGTTTTTTTGAAGTGGTATATGTTGGAAAGCTCATCAATCGTTAACTGTCCGGGTGCAGATTCCTTACCTTTCTTGAGTGAAGCAAACGTTAATAATCCTCCGAATTTTCTTGTGAGGATCCTGCTTATGTGTCCATATTCTCCCATACAAAAAGATATAGTAGGTACGTTCGCAATCTTTAGAAGTTCAAATATTCTGACGTTATCAGTAATATCATTTGCGTACGTGACAACCTTTACTATGTCAGGTTTGCATTGAGAAATGTCTTCATATATTTTGTTTATATTATGAGGCGTTTCCTTGAAATTATGATAAGAGATAATTATCTTACTGCTATCTCGTCTGGTGATGTGCCTGACTGAATCAAGTTCGACATCAACATAATCAGCTCCCAGTTCGATGGCCTTTTGCAACAAACATAATCTATCCTTTTCGCTACCTTCGAAATTGCCACCTTCTCTTTTGGGTCTATTTGTAACTATGATTGGTTTGGTCTTACTTTTTAATGTTTTTTCCAGACATATTTCTGCATCTTCCATTTCTGAAATGTAATCAAGGCGCAGTTCGATTATGTCTATATCAGCATGTTTAGACGCTAATGATAATTCAGAAATAGTATCTTCAATACTCCTGGCCGTAATTGGAACACAAATCATGATGTAATATGTCCTGGAATTTTTATGACTCTTTAATTTATCGAATATCGAGAATATACTCCAATTGGGATGCAGTCCTCAAGTTTAATGTTTGTAATAAGAATTATTTGATTATTATATTGTACTCTTTAAAATAGTCAATCTTATGTTGGATATTTAGAAATGAAAATATTATGGATTCTAACAGGAGGATTGTTATGGACGTTTGTGAAGCGATAAGGAAGCGTAGGAGTATTAGAAGATTCAAGCCAGATCCAATACCAGAAGAAAAAATCAGGCTTTTACTTGAAAGTGCCAGGCTGGCACCATCAGGGACAAATACACAACCATGGAGATTTATCGTAATAAAAGATGACAATACTAAAAAGAAATTGCAGGAAGCAGCACACAATCAAAGACACGTTAGACGGGCGCCGGTGATAATTGCTTGTTGTGCAGATTTGACTGCATTTAAAGAATTTTCAAAAAGGGTGGATGAGCTGATAAATTCAGGCGCACTTCCCGAGAGGACAAGGGATGTATTTATCCCCTACCTTGAGAAAGGAATGGATACTGTTAAAAAACAGGATCTTATTACGGCAGCGGTGGCAAATGTATCTATAGCTGTAGAACACATGGTCCTTCAAGCTGTCGAACTGGGACTTGGAACATGTTGGGTTAGATGGTATGATGACAATAAAGTAAAAGAGATTCTGAATATTCCGGACCTTGTTGAGGTGATAGCGCTTATGCCTGTTGGTGTGCCTGATGAGGATCCCGGACAAAGGCCGAGATTAAGCATAGACAAGATAGCTTACAGTGAAAAGTACGGTGAAAAGTATACATAATAAAAAACTAGAGGGACAAATAATAGCATGATACAAGCAAGGGTTTTTGAGGAACTGTGTGATAACGTCGGCAGGGAGAACGTATTCGATAACATCGAAGAAAGAGTATGTTATTCCTTTGATGCAACAAAGGAAAAGCATCTGCCGGATTTGGTTATAAGACCTCACACAAAGGAACATGTATCAACTACTATATCAATTGCGAATAAATATAATATTCCGATTTGCCCTCGAGGGGCAGGCACTGGTTTGTCCGGCGGGGCAGTTCCCGTAAAAGGTGGTATTGTCTTAGATCTGAAAAACATGGACAAGATAATAGAGATAAATGCAAAGGACTTGACAGTGACAGTAGAGCCTGGTGTTGTTACAAAAGATTTGCAGGATGAAGTGGCAAGGCTTAGGCTTTTTTACCCGCCTGAACCGGGGAGTGCCGAATTTTCAACTATTGGAGGAAATGTAGCAGAATGTACAGGAGGGATGACGGGGATGAAATATGGTGTAACAAGGAACTACGTCCTCGCCCTGGAAATTGTCCTCCCTGATGGTTCAATCATAAATACGGGACGTAAAACACTCAGGAGCGTTGCCGGGTATGATTTAACCAGATTTTTTGTTGGCTCTGAGGGAACGTTGGGTGTGTTTACCAGGATAACATTAAAATTATTACCGTTACCGGAGAAGATAGGTACAATTACGTCTTATTTTAAAAACATAGATGATGCACTGAATACCACAGACTCAATTCTAATTAAGAGTCATTTTTTACCTCGTTCATTAGAATTTGTGGACAAAACAGGTATTGACGCAGTTAGAGGATTTACAAAAGAAGAGATTCCGGAAGGGGTAGAGGCACTTTTACTTATTGATGTAGATGGGAATGAGAAAAGTGTAGTAAATGACATTTCGAAGATAGAAGTTCTTTGTAAAGAAAATAAGGCATTGAAGACCTTAGTTGCAAAAACGGATGATGAAAGAAAGATATTATGGGATACTAGAAGGTCTATTTCCCCGTCCCTCTTTAGGATTGCTTCAATGAAATTCAACGATGATATTTGTGTGCCGAGAAGTAAGGTTAGAGAAGTATTAAAAAGAGTTTATGAACTCAGCAAGACATATTCAATACAGGTAGCTGCATTCGGACATATCGGCGAAGGACATATACACCTTAATTTAATTTATGATGAAGGGAAAGCTGCTGATTTGTCCGTTCACAAACTGATATCTCAGATATTGAAGGAAGTGGTTTCTATTGGTGGTACTATCACGTCAGAGCATGGTGTGGGTGATACTAAATCTGAATTTATAGGATTAGAGCTTTCGCCTCATGAAATTGAAATAATGAAAGAGTTAAAGAAGATGTTCGACCCAAAAGGTATTATGAACCCGGGAAAGATTTTTGTGTAAAAAAATGAGTGTACTATCATTTTGCCTTTTTATTTTGTAAAATAAGTTAATAATGAAACTTTTTAAAAAAACCAAAAAAGAAGAAACAAAAGGAACAAAGGCACTTAATGAGCTGATCAGGGTTTTGGGAAAAGAAAAAGTATTATCAGCTATTGAGGATAGGATATGCTATTCTTATGATAGTACAAAGCAAAAGGCACTCCCGGATATAGTAATAAGACCAGACGATACATCTGATATTTCTAATACATTAAAAATTGCAAATAAATATGAAATACCTGTATATGCAAGGGGGGCCGGCACCGGGCTTTCCGGTGGTGCCGTACCACTTATGGGTGGGATTGTTTTTGATTTAAAGAGCATGAACAAAATAATTGAAATCTGTCCCGAGGATTTTGTAGCGACGGTTGAGCCGGGTGTAGTTACAAAAGATTTGCAGGATGAAGTTGCAAAACACGGCCTTTTATATCCGCCGGATCCTTCAAGTGCTGCCTTTTCAACTATTGGAGGTAACGTTGCTGAATGTGCCGGTGGGATAACTGGGTTAAAATATGGAGTGACACGAGATTACGTACTTGCTCTGGAGATAGTCCTTCCTGATGGATCTGTAATTAACACAGGGAGAAAAACATTAAGGAGTGTTACGGGCTATGACCTGACAAGGCTTTTTATTGGTTCTGAAGGAACATTAGGAATCTTTACCAAGATAACCGTAAAACTTATTCCCGACCCGGAGAGGATTGATACCCTGGCCGCTTTTTTCAGTGATAGAGATGATGCTATTGATGCAGCCGATTTGATTATAGATAATAATATCTTACCGCGTACATTAGAGTTTATGGATCAGATGAGTATAAATGCAGTACGTGGATATGGTGAAGTAACCATTGATGAGGACGTAAAAGCATTATTATTAATTGATATTGATGGGACCGAGGAAAGTATTAGACATGAATTGTCTGTAGTTGAGAACGCATGTAAGGAAAAAAAGGCGTTGAGAACTAAAGTGGCGGAAACATCAAAGGAGAGAGACGCCCTCTGGGCTGTCAGGCGTATAATTTCTCCAGCATTATATAATGTCGCTACCCATAAAATAAATGAAGATATTTGTGTACCCAGAAGTAAGATAAAGGAAATGTTACAGAAGGTTGATCAGATAAACGAACACCATACCGTTTATATCGCAAATTTTGGACACATCGGTGATGGTAATATACACGTAAACATAATGTATAAAGACGACCCCGGACAGGAAGAACTTGCAGAAAGCATTGTAAATAAAATTATGGAAGAAGTAATAGCATCTGGGGGGACAATCTCGGGTGAACATGGAATAGGAAATAAAAAATCTCAATTTCTTGAATTGGAGATATCACCCCAGGTATTTGCGATTATGAAGAGATTTAAGAATTTTTTTGATCCTAAGGGGATTATGAATCCCGGGAAGATGTTTGTGACATAGGACGGCATAGCTGCAACAAAAGTGCCTGAGATGCCTAAAGTGATCTAGAGTATCTAAAGTTAAAAAATGAAGCTTTTTTCCGCAACTTTAGCTCACTTTAAACTTCCTGCCCCCGCCAGAATGCACGTCGGGCTGGCGAACTGATTGGCAGGCGGGTAGGCACTTTTAACTTTTTATGAGACTCAAAAAACTTCCTAAAAAAAGAAGGTTTTACAAAGTAATAGTATAGAGAATTAGGGTATACGATAATGGGTGAAGATTGGAAAACAGAAGTAAGTAAATGTTCAAAATGTGGTAAGTGCCATACCGTTTGCCCCGTTTTTCTAGAAACCGGTGACGAGGCAATGGTCTCTCGTGGACGCATTAGCCTCGCTGAAGCCCTTCGGGATCAACAGATAGTTTACACCAACAAGTTGCGTGATTATGTATATTCCTGCAAAAAGTGCATGAGGTGTCGAAAGGACTGTCCATCAGGAGTAGATTATGAGATAATCATTTCAGCCTTGCTTCGTGGAGTAGCCGAGAATATGGGCATTCCTCTGTTACCAAAGATAATCTTCAGGTATATATTACCCAGAAGGATACTTTTTGATACGATGTTGAAAGTAAGCTCTAAAATTCAGAGGTTCATACCTATGAAAAAAAGAGGGCAGATGCGTCATCTCCCACTCTTATTTATGGGTAAGAGGTGGATACCTACTTTAGCTAAAAAGACGGCATTACAAAAGTTCCGCAACACAAAAAAATTGAAAAATCCCCGAATGCGCGTAGGACTGTTTACGGGATGCCTTATAAATTACATTTATGTTGATATTGCAGAGGCGGTGGTTGATGTTCTTAACAAGATGAACATAGAGGTGGTTGTGCCACAAGGCCAATTGTGTTGTGGGACTCCATCATCATCTATGGGTGATGTCAAGTCTAGTAGAAAACTGGCTGAAGTAAATAGAAAGGTGTTCGAATCACAGGGTCTCGATGCAATAGTAAGCGCCTGTGCCACTTGTACCAAGACAATTAAAATGGACTATCTGCGAACGTTAGGCCCTTCATGGAAACCAATCTCAGACAAAATCTATGATATCTCTGAATTTATTTATAAATATTGTGGTGAAGAATACGAAACGAAGCCTATCGAAGAAAAGGTAACCTATCATGACCCATGCCATCTCTTGTGGGTACGCGGTATATCTGATGAGCCCAGAAATGTCTTGAAGAAGTCCTCTAATTTTGTTGAGATGGATATGGCAGGTTCCTGTTGTGGCGGTGGAGGTATTTTTACCATAATCCATTATGACCTTACCTTAAAGATGCTTGAGAGGAAGGTGGCCTCGATTGAAAGAAGCGGGGCAGATACAGTTGCAACTAACTGCCCGGGTTGTGTAATGCAGATAGCCGATGGATTTGCAGGTAAGAATTCTAAAATAAAAACTACCCACTCAATACAAATACTTCAAAGGGCGTTAGCAAACGGTAATATTAATAGAGAAAAATAATATTATTTTATATGATAAAGATAGGAATGTTGATATATAAACATTACATTTGTTTTTTGACCTAGGAGGCTAAAGGTATGTTAAAATTTAACAAACACACTAATACCCTGGAACAACTTAATTATGTTTACGATCTTCATGACGTTAAAGAACCTAAGTTGTATAGGGAAATTTTTGACTATAATAAAATACCAAAGATACCATTCAACCATAGAAGAGTTCCTATGCAGCCACCGGATCAAATATGGATTACGGATACCACATTCAGGGATGGCCAGCAATCAATGCCCCCTTATACTGTAAAACAAATAGTGGATATTTATGATATGTTACATAAGCTTGGGGGGCCAAAAGGCATAATAAGACAGTGCGAGTTCTTCCTCTATAGTGATAAAGACAAAGAGGCAGTAAGAGAATGCCTGGCCAGAGGCTATAGATATCCAGAAGTCACAGGTTGGATAAGGGCCGTAAAAGAGGATTTTAAGCTGGTAAAGGATATGGGACTAAAGGAAACCGGTATATTAACTTCAGCATCCGATTATCACATCTTTAATAAGCTTAAGAAAACCAGACGGCAGGCAATGGAAGGCTATCTTGCAGTAGTAAAGTCAGCTCTGGAAATCGGAGTTATTCCCAGATGCCACTTTGAGGATATAACAAGGGCTGATTTTTACGGTTTTATCGTACCGTTTGCCGTTGAGCTAATGAAGCTTAGTGATGAAAGTGGGATACCTATTAAGATCAGGGCATGTGATACCATGGGGTATGGTGTTCCTATTCCTGGTGCCTCTCTTCCTAGAAGTGTCCCGGGGATTATTTATGGACTTAATCATTATGCCAAGGTGCCTTCAGAACAACTAGAATGGCATGGCCATAATGATTTCCATAAAGTACTGATTAACTCAACCTTTGCCTGGTTATACGGTTGCAGTGCCGCAAACGGAACACTTTTCGGTTTTGGAGAGAGAACAGGCAACCCACCTCTGGAGGCCCTTATAATTGATTATATAAGTCTAACCGGTAATGATGACGATGTAGATACAACCGTAATTACAGAAATCGCGAGGTACTTCGAGAAGGAGATAGGGATAAAGATCCCACCAAATTATCCGTTTGTAGGTTCAGATTTCAACGTAACCCGTGCAGGTATTCATGCAGATGGAATTATGAAAGATGAAGAGATTTATAATGTCTTCAATACAAAAAAGCTGTTAAATAGACCTGTCAAGATTGGTATAACCGACAAATCCGGACGTGCAGGGATAGTGTACTGGATAAATTCCTACTTCGAGTTGGATGATAATAAAAAGATGCACAAAAACCATACGGGAGTTAACAGGATTGCAAAGTGGGTTGAGTCGGAGTTTGCAAATGGCCGTATTACGAGCGTCTCTGATAAGGAGTTGCTTGAGCAGGTGAAAAGATACATGCCAGAACTCACAGAGCCTGCCGAGGATTGTGAACGCTGAGTCTCAACTATGATATTTTCCATGGTTAGTTACACAAGGACAACCATACATTAACAAAGGTTGGAAATCTTCAAAGAGATTTTATTTATTCTGTAATTTTAAGTGCAGGCTAATTACCTCTTCTTAGGAAGTATTAACTGATACCTAAATTGAGCGATTTTATATTGAATGTCAATGTAGCCGCAGGCTTTAGCCTGCGTTTCTCATCACCTAATGGGTATATGGAAATTTTACGTAAGTTACGCAACCTGAAGGTTGCGGCTACGTAAATCGCTCAATTTAGGTGATAAGCTTCTTCTGTATAGTATCTGTAAACTTTTGACAACATCCTGATACTTCAAAGTGCGAATCGCTCAAACTGGGCCCCTTGCTGACGATTTTTGGCGCTTCTCCATGCTCAGGACAACGAACAGAACCAACAGTTTGTTTAACGTATCCTCTAACTCCTTGAAACAAAGCCTTTTCAAGGGCATTTTTGGCATTGTTGAATTCAACAATTACCCCACCAATCTCGAAGGAAATATCAACCATCAATTACGTCTTCTTCGTTTAAGACCTTTCGAAAGATAAACACTCAGTGTTTAATCCTTCTTATATACATAAGCAATTCGAAACGTCAGCATAGAATAGGCATAGACTCAACACGAACGTACGGGAAATGCATTCGTTTCTCAAATAGAATTTATTCTTTCTCTATAAACGTATTCCTCTCGGGGAATACTCCATTGTTCCGCTTAATATCTTCCGGGATGAGGCTTACTATCATATCCTGGTTTGAGTTAGTATCCTGTGGTCGAACACGCCGGTGAAAGTCTGATCCGATCGTATCTCTGATCAACGCTTCAAACTCTTGCCATGTATGGCTTCTCTATTCTTTTTTATTTCCTTCTTTTTTGGCCCTTATGCATAAAAATCATTCTATAACTTACTATTAATTCCGGCCTGATTTACCACGCTACAAATTTCCTTTATTTTCTTTGGATAAGTAATGCTTTTAGTTCTTCATGTATTTCTTTTTCTTTGATCTTATCTTTTGCAATTTCTATATTAAATTTGGCTTCAAGTTTGCTAGGATCATGCGCTAAAACTTCCCCCCATTTTGTAATTGCTTCCTCAAATTTATCTTGTCTGTATAATTTGATTGCTTTATCTAACAAATCTTCAGTAAGACTTGTTTCTACACCAGTTGATTTAGAAAGAGCTTCTAATTCTTTCAATTGAGTTTTCATTTTGTTTTTGTCCTCTTCAACTGAAGCCAGATTTTGTTTGATTTCTTGAAGCAAGATTCTAGTTTCTGATAATCCTTCTTCCAAACGATTATGTGCGTTATTCTGTGATTTTTGTGTAGTTTCAATAGCAATCTGTTTATTTTTTAGTCGGGTATATTCCTGGTTTAATCGTTTTTCTTCTAACTTT
>VSDH01000043.1 GCA_008636105.1 Candidatus Scalindua sediminis
GGTATATTATACTAAACTCTTCTACGCTATACTACGTTTTCTATGTTCCTCTTATCTATTAATTATGACACAGTCTGATGCTTGTCGGGCTGGCGAACGACGATGCCGGGCGGGCGTGCCTTTTGGCGGGCAGCCTTCCAAATGAAAAATGACGAATGGCCAATAACGAATAACCAAGTTCAGCTTTGCCAATTTGTCTATTCGTAGAACGAAGTACTTATTCCATATACTAACGGGTGTCTTAGGGGTATAGCTTCTATGCGTTTTCCTTTTACCGAATATGGTTCCAAAGAGATCTCCTTTTTTGGAATGTTCCTGTTCGTGATCCTAATATTAAGCCTCTTTTTTTATCCATGGGTAAGCATACCGGTCGTTCTTTGTCTATTTTTTATTCTATACTTCTTCAGGGATCCGAACAGATTCCCCCCTGAAGGAGAAGAAAAAGTACTTGCCCCGGCCGATGGTAAAATAATTGAAATTTCACATGAGCAGGAGGAAAACTTTCTAACGTGTAAGGCTATTAAGATTGGAATATTCATGTCCCTGTTCAGTGTCCACGTGAACAGGGTATCATGCGGTGGGAAGGTTGAATTTGTAAAACACGTAGCTGGAAGATTCTTTGATGCACGCTCTCCAAAATCTTCTAGTCGAAATGAGCATAACATGGTAGGGATTTTGACGAATGATGGACAAACAAAGATTTTGATAAAACAAATCGCCGGAAAAATAGCAAGAAGGATTGTATGTGCTTGCACAGTTGGAGATAATGTTAAACGTGGACAGAGGTTTGGGATGATCAAGTTTGGTTCCAGGTTAGAAGTGTTCATTCCTGAAACAGCTGATTTCAAATTAGCCGTAAAAGAAGGTGAAAAGGTTTATGCAGGAACTACGGTGCTGGGTGTGCTGAAGGGAAAAGATTAAGATGTTTACCGGTATAATTGAACATTTAGGTAAAGTAAAGCAGATAAAAAGACAGGCTAATTCAGCAGTCATTGTTGTGGATATAGCGCAAATGTCAAAAGATGTAAATTCCGGTGACAGCATCGCAATCAACGGGGCCTGTCTTACGGTAACACACATAAAAGGTTCTGAAGTAAGTTTCGACGTCTCAGCAGAGACACTAAGCAAAACAACTATTGGCGAGCTAAGGGCATCCGATAGAGTAAACGTGGAAAGTTCATTAAGAATAGGTGACAAACTGGGAGGACATTTTGTTACAGGGCATGTGGATGGTGTCGGTGTAATTAATAGAAAAGAAAGCGAAACAGGACAATGCACCATGTGGTTTTCAGTAAGTAAGGAGCTTGCCAATATGATGATTAAAAAGGGTTCTGTATCAGTAGACGGAATCAGCTTAACTATTGTGGACCTTGAAGAAAAATTATTTTCCGTTGCCCTCATTCCGTATACCCTTGAAGTAACTACATTAGGCTTCAAGGATATAGGTCATAAGGTTAACATCGAAACGGATATGCTGGGCAAATGGGTAAAAAGGATATTGTCTACGGATGATAAGACCACGTCAGGAATAACGGAAGAAATGTTAAGGGAAAAAGGTTTTTTGTGAATTAGCTCCCTTTAGTTGTAAATTTATGATTTATATAATTTCTATAAATCCTGTCTAATATTTAGATTCCTAATTCATAAATGTAGAAAGTTATTATGCCAGAATATCGAAGGGTAAGAGAGGGTAGAACTTATTTCTTTACAGTGGTTACGTTCAAAAGACAAAGATTCTTATGTTTAAAGGAAAGTAGAATTGCTCTTAGGAATGCTATAGAAGAAATACGTTTATCAAAACCTTTTGAAATTAATGCATGGGTTTTAATACCAGACCATATTCATTGTATATGGTCTTTACCTGAAAATGATGTTGATTACTCCAAGAGATGGGGCTTGATTAAGTCAAGATTTACAAAAATGGTGAGTAAGGGATTGGTGGGCAATAGCTATTCCACAAGATCACGGATGAGAAAGAGGGAAGGAGTTGTTTGGCAAAGGCGTTTTTGGGAGCACAAGATTCGTAATGAGAGGGATTATGAGATTCATTGTAATTATATCCATTATAATCCAGTCAAACACGGATTAGTTAATTCCCCAAAAGACTGGGCTTTCTCGACGTTTCATAGGTATGTAAAGAATGGGACGTATTCGGAGGATTGGGGAAGTATGGAGCCAATAGAGTTACCAGAAGGTATTGGAGGGGAATAAAAATTGGTGGGCATTGCCCACCCTACTATAAGGCTGTAAGTATGAATAACATGAACAGAAAAAGAAACATAATCGGGATAACTATGGGTGATCCATGCGGGATAGGACCAGAGGTAATCCTCAAGGCATTATCACAAGATACGTTGGCTATGGCCGATTTTGTCGTAATCGGCTGTGAAAAGGTTTTTCGTAATGTTGCTGAAAAGCTCGGGTTAAAATCACCAAATGGCGTAAATTTCTTAGACCTTGATAATATATCAATTCAAAATACATCATGTCATAAACCCTCACCGGAATGTGGCAGGGCATCGGTTGAATATATACTGGAGGGAATCAGGCTTGCGACAGAAGAAAAGATTGATGCCCTCGTAACAGCGCCCATAAGCAAAGAAGCCGTTAAACTGGCGGGTTTTGAATTTGCAGGTCATACAGAGTTGTTGAAGGAAAAAACTAACTCAGAGGATGTCGTAATGCTGATGGTCGGAAGAAAACTCAGGGTCTCATTCGTTACTACACATCTTGCGATAAAAGACGTTCCACATTTTATAAATCAAGAAAATGTATTTTCTACCATAAAAACAACCGCCGCAGGACTTAAACAATATTTTAACATTGATAAGCCAGGAATTGCCGTTTGTGGTCTCAATCCACACTGTAGTGACGGCAATCGTTTTGGTTCGGAAGAAAGAGATATTATCATACCGGCAATAAAGCATGCGCAAGAAACCGGGATTGATTGTTACGGACCTATTTCATCCGATGTTGTGTTTAATAAGACAATCAACGGAGACTTTGATGTTGTGATAGCACATTATCATGATCAGGGAACCATTCCAATAAAACTACACGCCTTCGATTCCGGAGTAAATATCACACTTGGTATACCTATTATCAGGACTTCACCTACACATGGCACTGCCTTTGATATTACCGGCAAGGGTATTGCAAATCCGGATTCAATGATAGCTGCAATAAAAATGGCGGTCATGATGGCACAAGCTCGCCACGGCGAGTCTGTTCACACAGCGAATCCCGCCTGAGGCGGACCTAGAGGTTACCCTCAGGGGCGACTTTGGCGGCTACCTCTGGCATGACAAGAAGACGTTCGCTTGTGTGAACGATTTTACAAAATTCAATAAAGAGAAAGGAGAAATATATATGTCAACAATGGATAATTTAAAGGACGCCTTTGCCGGTGAATCACAGGCAAACAGAAAATATCTTGCATTTGCCAAAACGGCTGATGAGGAAGGTCTTAAGCAAATAGCAAAGCTTTTTCGTGCCGCAGCCGCAGCTGAAACTGTACATGCCCACAAACATCTCAAGACAATGGGCGGCATACACAGTACAAAAGAAAATCTCCGGGAGGCTATAGAAGGAGAGACGCACGAGTTCTCAGAAATGTACCCCGGTATGATTGAAAAGGCCAGGAAAGAAGGGAACAAACAGGCCCTGCAGAGCTTTGAATTTGCCAACAAGGTAGAGAGTATCCATGCAAACCTTTATCAAAAGGCGTTTGACAACCTGGGCAATAATGAGCCTGTGGATTATTATGTCTGTCAGGTCTGTGGGAACACAGTAGAAAATGAAGCACCGGATAGATGTCCCATCTGTGGTGTATCAAAGTCGATGTTTATAAAGATTGATTGACATTTAGCCCCAGCGGGGCTAAATGTCAACCCCCATTCCTAGCTTACTCCCGCAAAACGGGACTTAACGGCAAGGAAGCTATGGGGGGGGTAGGGATCTAGAATAAAAATTAGTCAGCTTCTATAAACCACTGGCTAACAAATGAGTTTTTTCCGTCATAAGGTATTTTATTGTAGCCGCAGGCTTTAGCCTGCGTTTACTACCACCTGATTTATGGATTTAAAAATTCTTTGAAATTACGCAGCCTGAAGGTTGCGGCTACTTCTTTTTAAAGTATGTACCTTGAAGATATGATTACGTTAGTTTCTGTCGGGTGGGCAATGCCCACCATTTCGTTTATTATAATGTGAGGTGTTTAAAGTATGTTATTCGAAGGCATAGTTTCGTTAGATGGTCCTCACACAAAATCAATGCTGAAGATGCTGTTTCTTGAGCGAGGCGTTCGTCTCAAAAAGCATTGGGGACAAAACTTTTTAATAGACCAGAATATATTACAATTCATCGTCAGGTCTGCAGAGCTGAGTCGCAATGACATAATACTCGAAATAGGGGCAGGGACTGGTTCTTTAACAAGGTTGATTGCCGAGAAGGCAGGCCATGTCTTTGCTGTAGAGATGGACCGCAAGCTGTTTGAAATCCTGGGAGAAACTTTAAAGGATTGCAATAATGTAACTTCGCTTAATAAGGATATCCTGAAGTCAAAACACCATATCCATCCGGAAATAGTTGAATGTGTATCCAATTACGTTAACACCGCTACTACTACAGAAGGAGACTTATGCATCAAAGTAATATCTAATCTGCCATATTATATCAGCACACCTGTTATTATAGATTTATTACAGGAAGCATTACCCATTAAGCTTATGATATTGACACTTCAGCTGGATATTACAAACAGGATGGTGGCACATCCGGGTACAAAAGATTATGGTCAATTATCTATTATGACAAAACTATTCTCCGATGTTAAGGTACTGAAGAAATTACCACCCGACGTATTCTGGCCTGCACCACTCGTGGATTCTGCAATCGTTAAGATGACGGTCAACCAAAACAAGTATTCTGACAGGATACGCAATTATCAAAGTTTTCAGGATGTCATCAAGGCAATATATATTTCAAGACGTAAGACTCTTTTGAACAGTCTGTTATCGCTTTGCCTGAAAGGTGGTATCGAAAAAGATGCTCAAGGGTTGCGTGAAGACCTGCAGCCTATTCTAAGGAAAGTCGGCATAAACCCCGGAAGCAGGGGAGAAGAATTGGATTTGGAAGAGTTGATTGAGCTGTCAAATGAGATTTCAGATTATGTGTGCTCCCAAAAAGATTCTGTGTGACTTTCTCCTGATTATCATATCATGAATCTCCGTGCCGCATCAAAGCCCCGGCAATTCATAATGTTCCACAAACCGAAGGGAGTGATTGTTACTCTCTCCGATGAAAGCAGTCGTAAAACAGTTTACGATATTCTTCCCAGGTTTGTGCTTGAAGACAAGTGGAGGCCTGTTGGCCGGCTGGACCGGGATTCGAGAGGGTTGCTTCTTTTTACTCAAGAAGGTGAGTTGATCAATCGCCTGACACAGCCGGGTCAATACTCAAAGATTTATGAGGTGTGGATCCGGGGACGAATCTCCGAGGAACAACTGCGACAGACACTAAAGGGCGTGAAGACGGCAATAGGTATATTGAAGCTGAAAAGAGTGGAGGTTTTAGGCTGTGCCGGCCCTAAAACCAGGTTGCTGGTAACATTATTAGAAGGGAAAAACCGGCACATTCGACGCATTTTCGGGTCACTTCAAGACCCACAATTTCATACCCCTTTAAAAGTTCTTGACCTGAAGAGGATTCAAATAGGTACTATCAAACTCGATATTCCCTCATCCCGCTGGCGGTTTCTTACACATAAGGAGGAAAAAGCCTTAATTCAAGGCACGGCTTATTAGTAATTAGCCTGCCCCCATTCCTTGCTTCCGCTCCCCCTAAAGGGGCCTACTTCTGGTTACAGAGCCTACTTTCGGCAGCGTGCCCCGCCAGTTTGCTTGCGCAAGCTAGCAGGCGGGGTGCAAGGAAGCATTGGGGGCGTGTGAGGGTTAACTGTGAACAGCAGGAAACGGTCTGTCCTGAAAAGGGCCGTTACGTTTCAACAGTGATTACAATCAATCTTTTCATACTTAAAGGAGTCAGTCGTGGTATCCAAATATATAAAATTGGTATTACCATTTTTATTTTTTAGTTGCATCATTTTCTTTAACCAAGCCCTTATGATGGGGCATCATCAAGGTGGAGTAGGAGGCTTTGGAGGAAGTAAGGGTGGTTTAAAGGGTCAATCAATTGCTTCACCTGAAACGCTGAAGAAGAATAAATTTTCTCTCGGCTTTCTTTTTGAGTATCAGGACTGGAAGCACAATGATCCACTGAAAGTCCACAGGCAGCACGAAGGAGAAGGTCGTGATGTACACTCAAGAAGAAATGATATGGTGTATAATGTAGTTTTGGGATATGGTATCACTGATAATTTGTCACTTACGCTTCAGCTTCCTTTTGTTGAACGGCGGGCAAGACAAATCAAGGACGAAGATTTTGTTGGCCAGAGGGAAACATCCTCAGGTAAAGGAGACGTAATTACGTATGGAAAATATCGCTTTTACAACAAACTCTTTGGGGCCGCTGCCATACTTGGCATAAAGGCCCCGACAGGGAGGACTAGTGAAACTGACAAACAGGGTACAAGATTTGATCCGGAAGAACAACCGGGGACAGGATCAACAGATTTCATGTTTGGAATGGCAATAAATAAGACCTTTGGCCGTCTTACGGTTGATGGAGCTATAACCTATCAGCTTAAGGGATCCGGTACTCAGGATTACGAATTTGGAGATATAGTGCGGGCCAATATAGAGAGTGCATACGCTATCAAGGAGCGTGGAGAATACCCGGGAGTAGAGTTGCTGGCAGGTGTTAATGCACAGTTTGCGGATAAGGATCATGAAAACGCTAAGAGGATAAGTGATTCTGGTGGTACAACTGTATTCTTTGCGCCCGGGTTGTCCAGTCAGCTGACTGATAATGTTAGTTCCTCGGTTTCCGTTATGTTTCCGATTCTCCAGAATCTTGGGAGGGATCATCAGGAGGTAGATTATGTAGTCTTGTTTAGTATAGGATATAACTTCTAAACTTAACTGGGAAATCTAAATTTCATTTATTTCTTCTGAATTTCCTTTGCGGCTTTGCGTGAATAATGTCTTTTGTGTTGCAAAACAACCCCACTCTTTTATAATAACGATCAATAAACCACAGTGAAATATACGAATCATTTCACGTGGCAAGCAGCAATTACAAATCACTTTTACCACATTCTAATTATCTTCAAAAATTATTAGGAATAATTACTATTCAAATATGAAGAAACCATATCTATTAATAATCACGGTAATTCTGTGTCTGGTATTGACAGGCAGTATGTCTCTGGCTCTTGCAGAGGACTCTGACGCAGAGACGATAGAGGCATGCAGACAGGCAGCAAAGAAGAATCCTGATGATGAAACAGCTCATTTTAATCTCGGCGTTGCCTATCTCAAATCAGGCATGTATAAAGAGGCGATTGAGGCATTCAAGCAGGCAATAAGGATCGACCCTGATGATGCAAAGGCTCATAAAACTCTCGGTTATGTCTATTTTAATTTACACATGTATAAAGAGGCGATTGAGTCGTTAAAGCAGGTAATAAGGATTAACCCTGATGCAACAGCTCATTATAATATTGGTTTTGTCTATGGCAGATCAGGCATGTATAAAGAGGCGATTGAGGTATACAAGCGTGCAATATTTATTAACCCTGATTATACAAATGCTTATAATAATCTTGGTAATGCCTATGGTGAACTAGGCATGTATAAAGAGGCGATTGAGGTGTTAAAGGTTGCAATAAGGAGATACCCTGACTATGCAATGTCTTATTACAATCTCGGTCTTATTTATAATTTATCAAACGATAAAGACTCTGCCTTAGAGCAGTATGAAATACTAGAAAATCTTGATACTCAACTAGCAAATAAACTGTTTAGATTAATTAATAAATAATTCAGGGGGGAAAACATTCCATCCCATCCCAAAACACACCTTGCTTGTCCGCAGTCTTGCTTGGCGGGTTTACCCGACTAGTTTTTTGGCGGGTCCCTATTAACCAATTGACAAAAGACTAACTAAGTATAAAATTGCACTAATCAATACAATAATGGTGTTATTCAGAACTTTATAATAACTTGTTAGGTATCACGGAGAAGGATTTGAGTAAATTTGACGAAATTGGATTTCTCGCTGAGGATAATCTAGATTTTATGCCTGCTTTAGAAGCTAGATACGGTAAATACATAGAAATATGCAAAGAATTAAATACATATTCTCAAAAGCTACAATACGAACTAGTTGTACATAATAAACATTTACCCGAATTACTTTCTTCAATTTTATTTTCGCGAGTATTATCAACTTATCAAGCTGCACTACTTGTTAGTTTCAAAGGAATGAGGCAGCAAGTAATTATTCTTATTCGTTGTATTCTCGAACCGTTGTTTCCATTGGTAGCAATATCAAAAGATCACACTTTTTCGCATGAATTAGTTAAGGCTGAAGAGGTTGAACGCTTAAATGAACTCAATAAACTTATTCGATATAAAGAAAGAAATAATATCGATGTAGCCGAGCTTGCTCAATTAAAAGCAAAAAAAATAATAGTTACAAAGAACAATAAGAAAAACAATCTAAAAAAAATCAGTGTATTTGATTGTGCAAAAAAATCTGGGTTGGAAGATTGGTATTACACTCTTTATGCATTTACAAGTAGTACACTCCATTCTTCGGTTAGGTCACTTGAGGAAGCACTCCACCTAGACCCTACAAGAGAGGAAATTATTGCTCTTAAGTATGAACCTGAATCTGAAGGTTTTGATGATCTTTATATAACATTGTCAGAATGTCTTATGCATGCAATTTCTTCTATTTGTAGCATTTTTGACCTTAATGAACCAGAAATAATAGAAGATTGTAGAAGACGAGTTCGAAAATTAGAAGGCAATTTTGCCTAACAAATTGCTCAAGTTAATTCGGCGATAAAGCCCGCCTCTCAACTTAGCTAAACCGTTAGTGAGATGAAATAACCATGAAAAAGAAGAATAAGGAAAATGAGAGGGCGCGCGCGCCCGTACCGAACGGTACGTTCGGGCGGGGAAGCAATTGCGGGAGAGTAAGGAATCTTGATATGGTAAAGATGGTAATAAGCGGGGCTTGTCTCTATTAATTTAATCGTTGGCCAGAGAAATTAAATGCAAATAAGTAGGTTGTTAATAATAATTACTGTTTCAGCCTTATATCTATTTGTTTCTGGAGGGAAAACAATAGCAGCCCCTATACCACCTGAAGTCAAATCGGTTGTTGCTTTTATATTCATAGAAAAAGAGAGCAAGTTAATCCCGAATGGTACTGCTTTCTTTGTTGGAGTAAAAAATCCTTCTGATCCTAACATCCTCAACGTATGCCTTGTTACGGCAAAACACGTTTTATACAAGCCAAATACAACAGAATTTCTCGACAAGGTATATATCCGCTTAAATAAAAAAGGTGGTGGTTCAGAAGTTGGTGTAATCCCCATAAAAACTGAAGGTGATAAGAAAACAGTTTTTCTTCATATCGATACCTCAGTTGACATTGCCGTCATTCCGTTTTTACCAGATCAGGAAAGATTCAATTTCAAGGTCCTTCCAGACGACCTAATTACAACCAAAGATGCATACAAAGACCTTAAGATTCGCGAAGGTTCTGACGTTTTCTTCACAGGCCTATTTACACCATATCTCGGTGCAGAGAAAAATTTCCCTGTTGTTAGATTTGGCCGTGTTGCCTTGATTACTGAAGAGAAAATTGAGTGGCAGGGCAAGCTAATGGATCTCTATCTTATTGAGGCTGGCTCCTATGGAGGCAATAGCGGAGCACCAGTTTTCTTTTACTTAGGAAGCGATCGTGAACCAGGAAGTTTAGTGGTGGGTACACCCATTCTAAAATTAGCTGGTGTTATGCAAGGCACCTTCCTTGATGTGCAGGAAGTTAAAATGATTGAGACAAAGAAAACACCTATTTCACTTTCGAATATGGGTATTGCTGCTGTTGTACCCGCATACAAGCTTCACGAGGTCCTCTTTAGTGATGAACTTAAGGAAAAGAGAGGCTTTTGATACTTAGCATGAGTCTTTTCGGCCAAACAAGGCGCTGGAGAGGGACACTCGTAAACTCGTGCCGCTGAGCCTGGTCGTTAGAAAACTATGAGGATATTAACATGTTAAAAAGAGTTTTATGTGTTTTATCTATTCTAATAATTTATATTTTCATAAACAATATTTATGGCCAGACTATTGATGACTTAAGTAAAACAGTAGTATTTTTACAGAATGAATCACAAGCTTTTGAAATGAAGTCTGGGAAAAAGATTGAAGTATGGTATAAAGATCCTTTAACTAAAAACCTTGAACCCAAAAAAATAAAGAAAACTGGTACTGGTTTTTTAATAAAGCATAATGGTAGGGATTATGTCGTAACTGCCAAACATGTAGCTAAGTTTTTAGATAATACTTCTGAAATACTTCTAAATGTATTAAAAGATAATAGTATAAGTATTTCATTTGATATTCTTAAGAAATCACCAATTATAAACGGTGCAAAATGGTTTTATCATCCTATTGCAGATATAGCATTACATCCTATTGCTTATCCTATGAAAGTGGATCAATTAGCTATAAGGACAATCGATATACCTAAGGATGAAATAAAAATTAAATTATTATCTAATGTTTATATTTTAGGTTTTCCTTTAGGTCTTGGCGTTCATGAATCAATAAGCCCAATCGCAAAAAAAACTCAAATCGCAAGTAACATTACTACTATTGAGCATCCAAATATAAGCCCAGAATTAAAGTTCTATTTATTAGACCAAGCTCTCGCACAAGGGTATAGCGGTTCACCAGTCTTTTGTGCTGAAGAATTATCTTCAGGAATTTTTGCAGGTAAGCATCCAATACCAGCTGGAGAAAAAATAACTTTAACGGGTATCCTGAGCGGTGGATTATCTGATGCTACTGGAGGTAAAATTTCTTTAGTTGTTCCTATCTCATATGTTTGGGAAATCCTAAACTCTAACGAATTTTTAAAATACGAAATTCAATTGCCCAAACAAAAAAAATAGTTTTCTAACAAAGTGCTCAAGCTGCCCGCAAGGGCTGTGTTATGATCCGTATATCATAACCTTTGATGCCATTAAATTAAAAATCGGCTTCTAGGAGGAAATGCTATCAAAACTGTCTCAACCCTTTCTAACGATTATGCCGTTTATCGGCTAGCAATAAACGGGCGCTGTTTTTTCGATTAATCTTTTAAGGTGATTTGTTTAAAGTTGAGACCTGACCCCGGAGGGGACATTAACACTCACACTTTTTATATTCACACCAGCCTCCCACGCAGGTGATTGTAAAGAACACATAGAGCTGTACTCTGCTGCATTTTTAGCCAATGAGTATGGTAGGAGTGAAATGTGGGTTCTCCAGAACGTAAAAATTAATCTCTGGGAAAAGACTACACCACAAGAAAAAGGCAAAGTTGTTGGCAAATTACTGCCCGGTTCAAGAGCATTAATAATTGAAAAAGATAGTGAAGATTATAAAGTCAAAAGCCCTTATGACAAATCAATCGGCTGGGTAAATGTAGTACAGGTAAAAAGAACATTACTACAAGACACAGAAACCAGAAAGCCCTGCACAAAATAATAAACAAGTATGAAGCCCTCAAGATATCTTATCCCCCTGATCATAATATTCATCTTACAGATAGGCGTCCCTGCCCGCCTGTCCCGTCCGAGTGATATTGCCGGGCTAGCAGTCGACCCTGCCGAATGGGAGGGTTGGGAACAGGCGGAGGAGACCGTTAAAAACCTGCCATGCTCAAAAGGGGGCACTGTAGATCAATATCTGACTAAAAAAGCCGAAGTACCTGCAGTAGAAGATTTGGGATGGCATGTGTACCCGAGGAAAAACGGTTTTGAGGTGGAACGCTTACTACTACTCAACCAAAAAATGTCCCTGGAATATAGATGGCATGTTGACCTAACTGGGAAAGTAAAAGCTATTAATAATGAGGCGATAGGAATTACCAGGTGAAAACAGATACCGGGGGTTGACCAAAGGTTACGCATGAGGTGCGGGCTAAAAGCAATGTCCGATAAGGCAGCTAACGATTTGAGCTAACCAGCCAGCCACCAGACTGTTGTAGGAACGACAGCGTCTCTTCTGGTCTGGTTGAGCGATTGGTACTATTTGTCTATAAATCCGTCTCTATGTTCACTCCACCACCCTACTAGATACTCTACGGCGGAAGGTTTAATTTTTAGTTCAGTTCCAGATGTGAAGTGTCTCCCTGAGTATTCAACAGCTGCTAGGCTTGAGTCGTGTTTCATTGTTTCAATCATAAAATCGAGGCGGTCAACCTTAGGAATGTCATCTCGTTTCCATATATACTCAAGCAATGCAGGTCTTAGTTGAACGGACGCCCCTTTATATTGTTGTATCAATTCCGGTAGGAGAAGTTTCGAGGGATCAATACCTTCATTCCAAGGAACCGTGAAATTGCTATTATACATTGGCTCATTATGACTTTCATAAATAGTATGCCACGCTTGTGCCGCCTTTGAAGAAAATGGATTGGTTGTGTCTTGAGACCATTCTTTGAGTTTATCAAAAGCTTTTCGGTCATCATTTTGGGCAGCTGATACAGTTAATGTAAATTCTGATGTAAGGTTCAGGTTAGTTAAAGTTTTGTTGGCTTTTTTTATTGAGTCATCAAGAATTGCGAGTTTCTCTTCCGCTCGCTGGTTTTTGTCCGCTACTTCCTCAGAGAGAGCTTTTGCTTTGGATGCTTCTTTGGCAACTAAATCAACCGTGGCGCTTTGGTTCTCAACTCTTTCTTTTAAATCTGAGACCGCTTGGGCGTCTGATTCTACCTGCTGGGTAGCTGCTTTGATGGTTCCAACACCTTGGACTGTAAGTTCAGTGATTCTGTCCTGAAGTATCAACGCAAGCCCAGAAAAAAAGCTATAGAGCAGAGGGCAATAATTGTTGTCTTATGGCTGCCGTTTGTTGATATCCACCAGGCAGCCAAACCAATACTGTTTAAAACTAGAAGAATGCCAATTAATTTCATGACATTGCCATTATCTTTTGAGGAGTCCAACAAGTTATTATAAAGTTCTGAATATCATAACTATTGTAATGATATTCAGAGAAGCTAGATTACCGCTTTATGCAGAATCGGCAGGGACGTTTATTTATTTCCACTCATTAAGGAAAATATTAACAAATTAGATTTTCGAGTCAATGAAAATAAGGAAAGGTGGAAGGGGGCTATTAAGAATACACTTGAAACAATTCATATATACTATAAAATTCGTTACTATACAGAAACTATATAATTACTTGTTAGAGCATCAAATAAGCCATGAGATGCAGATACACATTTGATGTGAAAGGAAGAATTAAGCCTCAACAGACCGTTTCGTTCGAGGTTGATGGGTTCTTATTCGAGTTTTATGTCGAACGAGGATTCATTAGAAATATACGTGTCTCATTTGAAATAGCGGATCATGAATTGCCACGTGTAATCAATAATCCTGAGCCTGGTATTGCTCTTCACGTTAACGTAACGAGCCCCCGTATTCACGAAGTAGAAGAAATAATGCGGCAAATTGAAGGGATGTTGTCATTCTGGGGCGTTGAAGCTATCGGGATACGCAAACCAAAGCATGAATGGATTGCCGAAAATGAAGAAGAGAAGAAAAAACTAGAGTTATTTAACTTCTCTGTGAGATTAGAAGAGCTGAAAGATCATGAAATAAGGCCAGTTTCATTTGATCTTATCGCTAGATCAATAATCGCATCGGTAAAAACCAAGCAGCACAATGTATTGCTATCGTTTAATAAGCGAGGAAGGGTAGATAATAAAAACGAAGATTACATAGAAGCAATATATAACTTTTATTTTGTAATCGAATCTTACTATGCAGGTGGCAAGAACAAAAATCATGCTGTTGAAAAAGCATTAAAGAACTCTGCTGAGTTTAATGAAAATATCAGTGGTGTCCTTGCCGATCAAGAATTTAGAACCCATCTTCCATCAGAATTAAGAATGAAATATGAGAGCCAGTACTTAAAAAAGGAAGCCGACGTAATAATAAAGGAACTAGTTATGATGCGAGGCTTTTTGCATCACTACTCATCCAAAAGAAAAACAAACTGGCACCCCGATAAGCAGCATGAATTCCGGCTTGAGGCATATTTTCTTGAACAACTTTCACACAATGTGGCATTTGGTATCATGATGGATCAAGCTTATGATACTGATGTTGTTGAGCAATACAATGAATTGATAAGAAAGGGAAAGAACGGAGAGGCTCTAACAATAAAATCTAGCCGACGCAGTGACCTGCGCGGCTGATTTAGTCGTTATGCTTCAAAAACAAAATGCTACAATACAAATTTAGATCCTAGTAAAAGGGGTCAAGTCAGCTAATGGCTTAACTGCTGAAGTTTATTATAGGAAGATGCTCTATCAAGACTGTCTCAACCCTTTCTAACGATTATGCCTTTATCGGCTAGCAATAAACGGGTGCTGACCCAATTCGGTCGTCCGTTTGATTGATAGAGATAGATATCCATTTTACCCTACCCCAAACCACATCTTGTTTACCCGACGTATTGTTTGGCGGGTTTATCCCCGCTTCTTGCTTTCGCAGCGTGCCCTGCCAGTTTGCTTGCGCAAGCTAGCAGGCGGGGTGCAAGAAAGCAGCGGGGGCCCAATATTTCTGTGTTGCAAAACAAACCCACTCTTTTATAATATCAGACGGAAGGGAAGATCAAACCTCTTTCATCACATTTTAACAACATCAAATCAAATATAACTTGCTCGTTTATACAAGTGAGCTTTTACATATACTTATTTTCGCGGGCGCTGTCCCTAATTTCTAATTTCCATAACACCTCTCTGAGTTTAGATTATTTGTCTTTTCTGGTAAATAGCCTTTACATTAATCTATATGGAGAAGAATCAATGATTTATTCTATAGAAACACAGGAATACCTTAAATATATACCTCATAAGCAAGATTATGATTTCTGGCGTTCGCGTTTGTCAGATGCAGAATATAATACAATTATTACTGAACTTCAGAATCGAATTTTTGGTGAAGAAATAGCTACGTCAAGTTGGATACCCGGTTCAGATTGGACTGACACAGTATTTCAACCAATTTGGGAAAAAGCGTGTTCAAAGGATGATGCAACCGCAGCAAAATTTTTTGGGTTGCTTGTATGGGAAGTCTTTCTAAACCATGAGGATGTCTGGTCTTTTGGGCGGTATAAAAAGGACGATATACCTATCAAAGGCCTTACTTATTTCATCTTAAAGAATCCACCTCCACAAACCTAAAAATTTACTCCAGCCAACGCTAGTGTGGGAGAACGTGGTGGAGGTTTTTGGGCGGTCGTTAGAATAAATATAAGGGTTGTCCACTTATTTCCTGGAAATTGTATTTTGTGTAGAAAGGGGTGAGAATGTCTGGTGAAATTGACTATAACAAAATTATAGTAGAAACTTTCTCAAAGACTATCGATAAAATTTATGAATCTGCGAAAGATAAGGTCTCGGGTTTAACAAACACGATGCGATCTCGCCTGAAAAGAACGTACACTTCTTATTTGGATAACTTAAAGAGGAAATACTCAGAAACTAAAACATTAATTTATCGTGAAACGCCCCAACCGATTCTAAGCTTCTACGAGCCACTTGATCTTCACAACAGAGATATAAAACTAAAATCACCCAAATTGCCAGATATTCTAAACTTAGATAGTCCGGTTTTAATTACAGGATCAGGTGGTTCAGGGAAATCTACACTTTTAAAATATTTTCTTCTTAATGCACTTGAGGATGCAAACATAATGCCTATTTTCATTGAGTTGCGTTATTTAGAAAACAAGCAATCCACGCTGTTAGATCATATAGCTGAAAACTTAAAGATTCATACACTGAAATTACCCAGAGACTTTATTAGTTCTGTTTTAAGTCGTGGCGGTTTTGTGATTTTTCTTGATGGTCTTGATGAGTTGTCAAGCAATCAATCTCAGAAAATTTCAACAGAGATTCATGAACTAGTAGATAACCAAGTGGGAAACTCTTTTATAGTAACATCTCGACCCGGTATAGACTTTACTTCATGGACAAATTTTATTGAACTTAAGACAACTCCATTAACACTCAATAAGGCATGTAGTTTAGTTAAAAAGCTTCACATAGAGAAAGAACTCAAAAAGAGGTTCATAAAAGATTTAAAAAGTAAAATATTTGAGGCTCATCAGAGTTTTTTTGAAAATCCATTATTGCTTTCAATAATGTTAATTACTTATCAAGATAGCGCTTCAATACCTGCACAGCTTCATAATTTTTATTCATTCGCATTTGACGCATTGTTTTTCAGGCATGATGCGTCGAAGGCGGGTTTCCGAAGACCAACGAAAACTGAAATGGATATAGATATTGGTCGAAAAGTTATGTCAGGATTGTCTTTGGTTACATATTTAGATGAGAAATTTGTATTTAGCAAAACAGAAATAACTTCTTATTTAAAACAAGCACAAAATTTAATAGGTACAGATTATAAGATCAACGATCTCTTGAATGATTTGCTCAGCGCTTATTGCATGCTAATTCAAGACGGAACACGATATGCATTTACCCACCGATCTTTTCAAGAATACTTTTCAGCATACTATCTGGTAAATGCCGTTGAGGATGAACAGAGGTTAATTGTAGATAACTTTATAAAAAGACTTGATAGAGATATGACCCTACAATTGGCATTTAGGATGAACCAGAAATTAATAGAAAAATTACTTATCATACCATTTCTTGAAAAACTGAAGAGAGAAATATGTTATTCTGGAAAATTAACAAAGATGTGTTTCTATAAATTTCTTAATCTATATTGTGAACAAATTATAGTTAAAACAATTAGTGGAAAAGATAATATGAATTATAGTATTTCAGTTAGACCAGACAATGAGCCTAGAATTATTTTTTCTAATATAATATATTTTATTCGTCTAGAATATAAAAAAGAATTAATTCAATTTAGCTGTCGTCATATTGAATTAAATGAATTAGGAACTATCATTGCCGCGCTTAAGCATCAAGAATTTCCATACTTGTTAATTTCCGAACTAGCCAAAATAAAAGGTTTATCAACTATGTTTTATGAATCGAATGAGTTTAAGGATTTCATTCCTGCACTGTTTTCATTGAAGAATATAATTGAAAAGAGACATCAAGACCAAAAGTCGTCATTGGTAATGAAATTAGCCACAAAAGGTACTGCAGTTGATGTGTAATAGCCGGAGCATTACTAAATTGCGGTAGTGGGTGAGTTAAACAATTAAGAAAAAGCAGAATAAGGAAAACGAGAAGGCGCGCCCGCCCGTACCGAACGGTACGTTCGGGCGGGGAAGCAGTTGTGGGAGAGTATGCCGACTCATCTGGTAGAGTCGGGGGATCTTGATATGGTAAATTTGTCAATAAACGGGCGCTGTCCCAATACTGTTCGGCACGATGTTTGATAGCACCTTTTCATTGGAATCGTCCACTCCCACTGTACCTAAGGAGTCCTT
>VSDH01000044.1 GCA_008636105.1 Candidatus Scalindua sediminis
GAGTCTTACAAGAAGGCGAATTTGAACGATTAGGAGGTACTAGAATATTAAAAAGTAATGTACGTATAATTTCAGCATCGAATATTAATCTTACAAATGCTATAAAACAGAAGAGATTTAGAGAAGATTTGTATTATCGTTTAAATGTGATTACGATAAATATCCCGCCATTAAGAGAGAGAAAAGAGGACATCCCTCTTTTAGTTAGTCATTTCATGAAGATCTATCAGGAGAAAAATGATAAGACTATAGATGGGATTTCTGAGGATGTAATCGATACACTGACTGATTATTCATGGCCCGGCAATGTGCGAGAATTAAAAAACGTAATAGAAAGGGCTGTGGTACTAACACAGGGAAGAATTATTTCACAAAAGGACCTTCCGGAAAATATTTTTAAGAGCAGGGTTGAAGACAGAAAGTTGACTATACCGTTTGGCATGCCGTTACGCGAAATTGAGAAAAAGATTATCATTGAAACGCTAAGGAGGACAAAGGGTGACAAGGAAATTACGGCAAATTTACTTGGTATTACACCCAGGACAATATATAGAAAAATGGATTCTTTGGAAGAAGAGAAAAAGGAAGAAGAAATAAAAGAAAAAATATAAAGTATTCTTAATAAATTAAATTACCACCTACCATCCAAATATAAATTAAGATTAAAGCTGTTTTTGAAAACATCCCATCAAAACAACCTGAAAGTACTCACGAAAATTACCTTTGTAGTCATCTGACGATTGATTATAAACGGGTTTTTCTCTTTTCGTAATTCCTCCAGAATTTCCCTTCCTTTATCTTGACTTTAAGTGGTTATGACACAATGTCAAGGCTGTTTTGCGAATTTGTTAGGTTATGACATTGTGTCAATATTGGAGCTACTCAAGAAGCAAAACAGGAATTTTTGCTATTTTTGCTATTTATCATATATCTTTATAAATGTGTATGTTAAGAAGCTAATTCAAAATTAGATTTTCATATGGCACATTTATTGCGATTTATTAAATAAAGTACTATATTTTAGGATTCCTAAAGAAGAATTTTTTTAAATTCTATTAACGCAACCTAAAAAGCAATTACACATATTTACGTTTAAAGGTAAAAGGAGGTAAAAAATGTCTTTAAAAGCTGGTACGTATAGTTTAAATGGGAATTCAGGAAAGATGTCTATTTATACTTATAAAGAAGGATTACTTAGTACATTAGCACATGATCTGCTAATCGACGTAAAAAATTTCAAAGTAAACTTAAACGTACCGGAGGCTGGCCTTACTTCAGGAAGTCTAGAAGTAGAGTTACAGGCAGATTCTTTAAAAGTAGATTGTGCTATGAAAGAAGGAGAACGTAAACCCGATACCTTAAAAGAAAAAGATATAGCAGATATTGAAAAGGATATGGCTAAGAAAGTATTACATCCAGACAAATATCCTACCGTCAATTTTTGTTCTAAAGAAATTAAAGAGAAAGAAGCTGTATATCATGTAAATGGAGAATTAAGTTTACACGGCGTTACGAAAACTATTGATTTCGATATAGATACCAATGGGGACAATTTAAAAGGAAGGTTTTCTATACTTCAAAAGGATTACGGAATAAAACCTTTCAGGGCCATGTTGGGTACCTTGAAGGTAAAAAATGAGATAAGTTTTGCCTTTGATTTGTCTTTGTAATATTCAATTGAGTAACCTAAATATTTTAATCTTATTATAAGAGTTTAATTGTCAAACAATTCATTGGATTGTCATCCACTTGTGGTTTCAAGTTAGTTGGTGGTTTAAAGATGTGTGTTTGAATATATTTAATATAGTATAATACTGCAAAAAAACTAAATCAACTTAAAGGTGTTGGAGGTAAATAATATGTTAAAAAAATTATTATGGAAATCTGTTATCATTGTAAGTGTAAGCGTCCCGTTATTACTCAATTATAGTGGCATAATCCTGTCACAGGGTTTAGAAAAGGAAGCAAGCGTAGAGGAAAATATTCCTACTAAAGAACCATTGGTAGTAAAATACATTGATTCAGACTTAAATTCTGCAGATAAGGCATTCGAACAAGTAGACCCATTAAAGATTGAATTGCAGATGCAGGACCTGGCATTCCCTAATGGTGGAGGTTCCGTAAAAGAATTAGAAGTTAGAGGTTTTCACAATGGAGAGACAATTTTCTTTAACCTTAGATGGAATGATGTAACAAAAGATGAAAGGGCCATCACACATGAACAATTCAGAGATGCTGTTGGGATGATGTTTCCTCTGGAGATTGTAACGATATCACCAGAAACACCATTCAGCCCAAGAATGGGTGATAGAGGTAAACCTGTAAATATCTGGCATTGGAAGGCAGACTGGGAAAAAGAATTACATGTAGCCGGTGGATTTGAGCATATGGAAGATGAGTATCCTGACATGTGGCATGATTTTGATTTTGATCCTCATCCTGATTATTTTAACAAAAGGGTACACGAAAGCATTCCCCTCATGGCAGGTGGGATAGCGACGGGGACCTTACTTTCAAAGGCCAGGGGCCGATCAGTGGAAGACCTGAATGCTATTGGATTTGGTACACTTACATCACAAGCACATCAGGACGTTAAAGGTAAAGGTGCATGGAAAAATGGTAAATGGGATGTAGTAGTCTATAGACCCTTAATAACCCCGGATGAAAATGATGCACAATTCGTACCCGGTATGGAAACATTCTTTAACGTTGCTGTATGGAATGGTGTCGAAGGGGATAGAAATGGACAAAAGAATATCAGTATAAGGTGGCGTCCATTAAAGATTGAAATAGTAAAATATAAAGAATAGGTAATTTAAGAAGAGATTCTAATAATTAGATATTAAGGAGAACGATAATGACACTTGTTCACAATTGGCATCTTGGGAGAACGATGGAATACCCATACTTTGAGTCAAGGCCAAAACAACAATTTGCAGCTGTCTTTAATATAAACAGGTGTATTGCCTGTCAGACCTGTACAATGGCTCACAAAAGTACCTGGACTTACAGTAAGGGGCAGGAATATATGTGGTGGAACAATGTTGAAACAAAGCCTTATGGAGGTTATCCTCAATTTTGGGATCATAAGATTTTACAATTATTATGGGATAACGGCAACAATCCAATGGAATGGTATACGTCTGCCGAAGACATGGATGAGAAAAAGGCACCTTACGGACTTTACAATGGTGATACCATCTTTGAATTGGCCAAAACAAAAGGCCTCAATCAAATGGCCGTTGGTTATATTCCGGATGACAAGGAATGGAGATTTCCAAATATTTACGAGGATACCGCAGCGAGTGAGAAAATAAACTATGAGACAGAGGCAGCAAAAGAATCTTCAGAGCTTCCGGAGCACAAGAGGTGGTTTTTCTATCTCCAGAGGATATGTAACCACTGTACTTATCCGGCTTGTCTGGCTGCATGCCCAAGGAAAGCTATATATAAACGTAAAGAAGACGGCATAGTCCTGATAGACCAGAAGCGCTGCAGAGGGTACAGAAAATGCGTAGAGCAGTGTCCATATAAGAAGCCGATGTATAGAGGTGAGACCAGGATCTCGGAAAAATGCATCGCCTGTTACCCCAGGATAGAAGGTAAAGATCCTATTACAAAAGGTAGAAGAATGGAAGCTCGATGCATGGCCGCATGTGTGGGTAAGATAAGGCTAAATGGATTGTTGACAGGAGATTATAAGAATCCTGATCCAAAGAACCCTATGGATTGGTTGATACACATTCATAAAGTGGCATTACCTCTTTATCCTCAGTTTGGAACAGAGCCAAACGTTTACTATATACCGCCAAGATGGGCGCCAAGGGGTTATTTAAGGCAGATGTTTGGACCTGGCGTGGATGAAGCGCTGGATAAGTATGCTGCTCCTTCAAGGGAATTAATGGCAGTATTACAGCTCTTCAGGACAACTCAAACCATGCTTTCAAGGTTTGAGATTGAGGACGGAGAGAAGATTTATGAGTCTGAGGTAATGGGAAAGAAGGTAGAAGTGTATAACGATACCGTGATTGGCTATGCTTCGGATGGAACTGAAATGGTCAGGATCAAGGTTGAAGAGCCTACATGGGAAAGTGATGAAAAGAGGATGATCACATATTAAAATATACGCTGTTCACATGATTGTTGATAATGGAGGTAATAAGAAATATGAAATACCCGAGAATGCTGTGTTTTTTTAGTATATTCACATTTATGGGTATGGGCGTTACAGGACTTTATCCCATAAATGTCGGTGCCGAGGAAGAATGGACTGCTAGTTTTGAAGCTTTTAAACCAACAGATGACCCAAAGTTCCACCAAAGACATACAGGTGAAATTCATTGGGATTTGTTCCAGGAGCAGCCAAATGAAGATACCAAATCCGGCAAACCGAACTATACGGACATTTACTGGATACAGGGCGAAAAAGGATGGCTAGATAGAATAATGGAAGCTGAAGGCCAATCCAGACTGAAATATTTGAGCCCTGCAAATGTAGAAGAAGAAAAATACCATAGTCCATGCCCTTTGTGTGAAAAACCTACTTACTTCTGGCTAGACGCTGGATATATAGATAACGAAACTGTTAAGTTTATAAAAGCTGATTTTCCTGGATGGAAGAAAGAAGACGGTGTTTGTCGCAATTGCTTTGAGTGCTATGCGGTTAGGTCCGGTAAATGGTATGATGGTAATTTAGCATCTACTACCGATGAATATGTTATCGGTTATAACAAATCAAAGCACGTGCTTGATTATTTTAGTCAGGTGAAGTAATAGATTTATTATGTAGGCGCAACCTTCCTGCCTGTCGGCAGACAGGTAGGTTGCGTTATTTATGGGGTTTTTTATTCGCTTTCTCGTTCCAGCGTGCCGCCACGGTGCCATGCTCCTCTACCAGCTTGCTACCAGAAGTAGGCCCCTTTACCGAAAGTAGTACATCCCGCCTTGCGGGAGTACCTTTAGGTGGTGGGCGCAAGCTAGCAGGGGGGGGGAACGGGGAATCTGTTTAATCCACAAATATTAGAGGGTTTTTATGGAAAACAAAAACATTGAAAATGTAGAAGACCTGCTCGCATCGAGTCAGGTCTATCAGTTTCTTTCAACGTGTCTTCTGGAACCGAAAAAAGAGACTTTAGCTCTATTATGTAATAAGGACTATATGGACGAAGTGGAAAGTTGTCTGAGAAAGAATGGAAACGGTGAATTGTCTGAAACATTTAGACATCTGCAGGAAGGGCTTCAGAACACTGACATTGAAACATTAACTAAAGGCTATCGTGATACTTTCGGTGGTGCAACAGTTGCTATGGATTGCCCTCCGTATGAGATGTATTTCAGTGGCTCACACATATGGCAGCAAACACAGGATCTTGCCGATATTTCCGGGTTCTACAAGGCTTATGGAATAGAGGTTTCAAAGGATGAGACCTCTAGCAGGTGGGACCATATAGCTGTCGAACTGGAGTTTTTGCATTTCTTAACATACAAATTGGCTTACGCAATAGAAAACCATGGAGATAAGGAACAGGAATCTTGTTTGACTGGCAAGAAAAAGTTTTTGAATGCTCATATTGGCAGGTGGATACAGGCCTTTTCAAGTGCAGTATGGAAAAAATCTCCTGAGAAGTTTTACAGGCAGGCAGCAAAGCTGGCAAATAGTTTTGTTCATATTGAGATGGCAAAACTGGATGTTGATGTAGAAGAGATAGACGAACATCAGGGTAATGAGCCTGACTATATGCAGAGGCTTGAAGGTAAAAGCGCTATGGGATGTGATTCATGTATGGATGAGGAGAAGTATGGCTAAACTACAGGAAGAAGAAACTAAAACGCTTGAAATATTATACGATCAACAGTTAGTTGACGACATAGTATATAAGGGATTGGCAGAAAAGGAAAGGGTCGGTGATCTTGAACTCTATAATGAATATCATGAAAAGAGGGACGCTATCTACGAGATAGAACAGGAAAAGAGATCAAAGAAATTCAAAGAACACGACAAAGAATTCTTTAATAGATTAGGGTACGATGGCTATGTAGCAGAGATGTTTGATGAATTTCCTGACATTAAAGAAACCGTTGAGGAAGTACACGTCAGGAGGGCGACAACAAGGCAAAATGAAGGATCAAACGTGGTGGATGAAGGAAGGAAAATCATCATAAGGCTCTACCCGGAACTTTTCATAGATGGTAAAGAAATACGTAAGGTTATGAGGCATGAACTAAAACACGTTTCCGACATGATGGACGAAGGATTTGGTTATAGGGTGGAAACTTTTAACTGTTCTCCTATGGAAGAGCGCATAATAAGGGATAGATACAGACTTTTCTGGGATATTTATGTTGATGGTAGATTAGTAAACAAAGGTTTGGAAACTACCGCAACAAGAGAGGAAAGAAAGAGAGAGTTTGATTCTTTCTTCAGTAAAATCCCTGAGGAGACAAGGGAGCTGATATTTAAGAAAATATGGGATGCAGAAGAGACTTTTACTCATGACAGGATGATGGAATTGTCAAAAGACGTAAACAAGGTTCTGGTGTTAGCAGCAGGGAGTAGTTCTGGTGAAGGGCTTGTAGAGGAAACAAAAAAACTGGGTCCTCTTCCCGGTACCACATGTCCACTCTGCGGTTTTCCGTCGTTTGATTGGGTGGAGGAAGTAGCAGAAGATGAAGAAGTAGTTAAGTTCTTAAAGAAAGATTTTCCTGACTGGGAGCCACACGATGGTGTGTGTTCCAGATGTGCAGAATATTATAAAATAAAAGCAGGCAAATGGTAGTGGAAAGAAAAAAAGGGTATATTATTATATATAAAAGACAAGGAGAATGTATATGAAGCTTACACGAAGGACTTTTATGAAGATTGCCGGAGGGGTAACGGCGGCAGTTTCGATACCGACAAGAAATGCGCTGGCCTTTAAGTCTCTGCAACCGGCGGTAGAGGTAAATAACCCTCTCGATGCCTATCCTGACAGAAACTGGGAAGATATCTACAGGAATCAATATAGATATGACCGTTCCTTTGCATTTGTTTGCTCTCCTAACGATACCCATCAGTGCAGAGTAAGGGCATTCGTAAGAAATAGTGTTGTAATAAGAGTAGAGCAGGATTATGAACATCAGGATTATGGTGATATACAGGGAAGAAAACCTCAAAGAACATGGAATCCAAGAATGTGTTTGAAGGGTTATACCTTTTTTAGAAGGGTATATGGACCGCATAGGTTGAGATATCCAGTTCTCAGGAAGGGTTGGAAACAGTGGGCGGATGACGGTTTTCCAGAACTGGATTGGAAGAACAGAGAAAAATATAAATTTACGGCCAGAGGGACTGATGAGCAATTAAGGATGTCATGGGATGACATAATTGATTACGTTGCCAGAGGGATGATTCATATTGCGAAAGAATACAGTGGTGAAGAAGGAAAGAAAAAATTACTCGAGAGAGATAAGTATGCACCTGAAACGCTCACACACTGGAATGGTGCAGGCACAAGGTGTTTTAAGAATCGTGGAGGTATGGGTCTGCTGGGAGTTATTGGGAAATATATGGGGATGTACCGATTTTCCAATATGCTTGCTCTTCTTGATTACCACGTAAGGGGGGTTGGCCCTGATAAAGCAATGGGTGGCAGGAGATTCTCTAATTATACATGGCATGGTGACCAGGCCCCGGGACATCCATTCGTTCATGGTCTACAGGCATCTGATGTTGACTTTGCAGACCTCAGATATTCTAAACTGATTATACAGGTGGGAAAAAATCTGATTGAAAACAAGATGCCTGAGGCTCACTGGTTGACAGAGATCATGGAGAGGGGTGGAAAACTGGTATGTATTACACCTGAATACAGCCCTTCAGCGACAAAGGCCGATTACTGGATTCCTTGCAGGACCGGTATATCTGATACAACAATATTCCTTTGTATGGCAAAGATAATAATTGATAAGAAATGGTATGACGCGGATTTCGTTAAGAAGTTTACGGACTTCCCACTGCTAGTCAGAACCGATACACTTAAGAGATTGAGGGCGGATGAAGTATTTGCTGACTATAAGGCCCCTGAACTTGACTATAGCCATACAGTACAGGGTATGAAAAAGGAACAACGTGAGGCTATTGGAGATTTCGTTATATATGATACAAAAACAAAGGATTTTAAGGCTATAACGAGAGAGGATGTCGGTAAGAAGATGGTGGCAAAAGGAATAGATCCTGCTCTTGAAGGCAAGTTCAAGGTTAAGGTTATAGATAAAGAAAAATTTAAGGGAGGTTATGGCTCTGATGATGTGGCATGGAAGGAAGTCGAGGTTATGACTCTCTTTGATTTGTATAAGATTCATCTCAGGGACTTTGATGTGAAGACCACTGCTGACATTACGGGTTCACCGCCTCATCTTATTGAAAGGCTGGCAAAGGACTGTGCAACGATCAAACCTGTTTCCATACATTATGGAGAAGGTATCAACCATTATTTCCATGCAACACTGCATAACAGAGCCACATATCTGCCTCTAATGTTAACAGGTAATATAGGATATCATGGTTCAGGTTCACATACCTGGGCGGGCAATTACAAGGCCGGAAACTTCCAGGCTTCAAAATGGTCAGGCCCGGGATTTAAGGGCATAATTGCTGAAGATCCTTTTGACATGAATCTTGATCCTCATGTTGACGGTAAGAAGATACATGCTCATAGTTATGCAATGGACGAAGAGGTTGCATATTGGAACCATGGTGACACACCGCTTATAGTTAATACGCCGAAGTTTGGCAGAAAGAGTTTTACCGGAAAGACACACTATAACACTCCTACTAAGGTAATGTGGTTTAATAACGTCAACCTGATTAATAACGCTAAATGGGTATATGAGATGTTCAAGAATG
This sequence comes from Candidatus Scalindua sediminis, assembly GCA_008636105.1. Taxonomy (GTDB): domain Bacteria; phylum Planctomycetota; class Brocadiia; order Brocadiales; family Scalinduaceae; genus Scalindua_A; species Scalindua_A sediminis. The sequence goes on from VSDH01000044.1 coordinate 8,885, forward strand.
TTAATCCGAGGATTGACCTTATTATGTCCAGTGACATCATGATGACATCATCCATCCAGTATGCTGACGTTGGCTTCCCGGTGAATTCCTGGATGGAGTTTCGGCACTATGAAGTTACGTGTTCATGTTCTAACCCATTCCTTCAAGTATGGAAAGGCGGAATAAGGCCACTTCATGACACAAAGGATGATGTTGTCATACCGGCACTTGTTGCAAAAAGGATGGGAGAAATCCTTGGTGATAGAAGGTTTGCAGACTACTGGAAATTTGTATTAGAAGAAAGACCTGAGGTTTACATGCAGAGACTCTTTGATGGCAGTGTTCCAACAAGAGGTTACAAGGTTTATGATATGATTGCCGGTAAATATGGTGTTCCCGGTGGTGCACTTTTGAATTTCGGTACTTACCCAAGGACTCCAATGTATGAGCAGGTTGTCTATGACCGACCATTTGCTACTGATGACGGAAGGCTTCACTCTTACTGTGACATACCGGAGGCGATCGAATACGGTGAAAATTTTGTCTGTTACAGGGAAGCGATAGAGGCAACACCGTATCTTCCAAACGTAATCGTCAGTACAAATCCTTATATACGTCCTGAAGACTATGGAATTCCAAAGGATCATATGGGCGCAGACGAACGTCATGTAAGAAATATTAAGATGCCGTGGAGCGAGGTAAAGAAGACGAAGAACCCTCTGTGGGAGCGAGGCTATAGATTCTATTGCGTGACTCCCAAGACGAGGCACAGAGTTCATTCGCAGTGGAGTACGGTGGACTGGAACCTTATATGGAATAACAACTTTGGCGATCCATATAGAATGGACAAGCGTAGCCCTGGTGCAGGTGAACATCAGTTGCATATAAATCCGGCTGCAGCCAAGGATTTAGGTATTAACGACGGTGATTACGTTTACGTCGATGCGAATCCAGTCGACAGACCATACAGGGGTTGGAAGCCTAGTGATCCTTTCTATAAAGTTGCACGACTTATGGTCAGGGCTAAATATAATCCTTCGTATCCATACCATACAACAATGATGAAACATTCTACATATGTAGCAACCGAGAAGAGCGTTAAAGCTCATGAGACGAGGAAAGATGGAATGGCCATGTCACCTGATGGTTATCTGGCCAATTTCAGATATGGTTCTCAACAATCAATAACAAGGTCATGGTTGATGCCGATGCACCAGACTGATACACTCTTCCACAAGAAGAAGGTTGCAATGGGCTATATGTACGGTGGTGAGGCGGATAACCATGTTGTAAATACAGTTCCAAAGGAAACCCTTGTTAGGATTACGAAGGCAGAGGATGGAGGATTAGGCGCAAAAGGAGTATGGGAACCGGCAAGAACAGGATTTACTCCTGCAAACGAGAGTAAGTTTATGAAACTTTATCTTGCTGGTGATACCACAACGGTGGAATAACACCTAAGATGTAGTGTGCCTTCCCGCCTGCCTGCCCGACTAGTCATTCCCGTCCCCGCCTGTACCAGAACGGGCAGGCGAACGGCTTAGCCGGGCTGGCAGGCGGGAAGGTCCTAAACGCACCATCTTTAAAAGCTTTAAAGTGAAAGGAGAAAGCCCCTAACTCAAACTGTTAGGGGCTTTTTTACTTTGTAGCAGTTGTTATTTTATCTTTAATGTTGTAAAATAATTATCTATAATATTTGTATTAAAATATATTCTATGTTGAAAAGAAATTGTAGCGGAAGGTCATGCCAGAGGCAGATCTGCCTAGCGGTACGACTTTAGCCTTCCACTTTATAGTATAATAAGGAGTAAATTTTGCAAGTTACATTAATTTTCCCACCATCATGGATTCCATCACAGCCTTTCTTAAGTCTGCCTTCACTGCAAGGTTTTCTCAAGAAGGAAGGTGTAGACAATGTTTCAATACGTGATTTAAATATTGAAACAATGGACGTCTTGCTTTCTTCTGAAAAGGTAAAGGAAACTCATGCAAAACTTAGTAGGGGCGAACCGCGAAAGTCGCGGCTCCCGCGGTTCGCCCCTACAGGTCAGGATACAAAATCATTTGAAACCACAGAAAATGAGGCTGATGTATTTTCAAGACTTGGATGGGCGAAAGACGTAATAGAAGGTGAAAATATCCTCCAGAAAGTGGAGTGGGCGAAAGCGACTTTGAGGTCTGAAGGCTTCTATGATATTGAAGATTACGTTGAAAGCTGGAAGATCATTGACAGATGGCTACAATCATATGGCATGTTGTATTATCCATCTGAGATAACGATTACTGACAACTCTATGAGGTATAGTGTATATTCTTCCTCGGATATTATTAAGGCCGCAAACGATGAAAATGAAAACCCATATTGTGATCTCTTTAGAGGACATATACTTGACTCAATTGTTAATGACGAACCATCTCTCATTGGAATCTCCGTAACAGCAACATCACAGATAATACCTGCATTTACATTAGCAAGATTACTGAGAGAAAGAAGCAAGGATATTCATATAACAATGGGAGGAAGTGTGTTTACAAAGCTTATAGATAATCTGAGAAGACCACATAGATTGTTTGAGCTTGTGGATAGTTTTATTGTATTTGAGGGAGAACATGCACTGTTAAACTTAATTGAGCAAATTGAAGGTAAAAAGGAATTTAGTAAGGTACCCAATCTTGTATATAGAGAGGATGGTCAGACTCGTGTAAATGAGCCATTTCATATAGAGGACATAAACTCTCTTCCTACTCCAGAATATGATGGTTTTCCACTAGATTTGTACCTTTCTCCAATGCGGGTTCTGCCTTTGCAGGGTTCAAGGGGGTGTTACTGGAGAAAGTGTACATTTTGTAATCTCCATGTTGATCACTTGCGATTCAGGTTAAGAGATCTGGATTTAGTGCTTGAAGATATAGCAAAGTTAAAAGAAGAGTATAAGACCAAATATTTGTTTTTCAGTGACGAATGTATGCCCGTAAGGCAGTTGGATAATTTGAGTTCCAGATTAATCTCCGAGGGTAATGATATAAAGTGGATGGCAGGAGTAAGATTTGATAAAGGGCTTACGAAGGACGTAGTACAGAAAGCCAGGGATGCTGGATGCCTTAAGATGGTCTTTGGGCTTGAATCTTCAAATAAAAGAATCCTTTCATTAATGGATAAGGGAATAGAAACTGATATAGTTAGAAATATAGTAGAATATTGCCTGGACTCAGATGTTGCGATACACATGTATGTTATTGTTGGGTTCCCATCTGAAACCAGAGAAGAGACACTTGAAACACTGGATTTTGTAATATCTAATGAGAGGCTAATGAAGTCAAGAGGGGCTTCATGTCTACCATGTCTCTTCGAGCTGGAGAAACATGCTCCAATAATGAGAGATCCGGGTAAGTACGGGTTAACGAGTATAGCACATCCAAAACAAGATGATATGAGCCTTGGTTATTTTTACGAGACAAACGAGGGAATGACTCCTGATGAGGCGAGTAATATTTACAGATATGTAAAAGAGGAAATAGATAAGAGATTACCAATGTTTCCGTATAATTTTTCCATGTCAGATGGGTTATTATATTTAGACCATGTTTCAGATGACGCGCGACAAAAGACAGTTACGTTGGCGCATTGCAAGACAACTGCACAGGTGTGAGGAGCCGTATCCTAATTGTAGCGGAAGCCTTCAGGCTTCCATAGAAAATAATTGATGATGAAGCTGTATGACCAGTACTTGAGAAAAGAATTCTGGTGTAAACTATAGTGAGGTTGCATAAATGAAAGATGAGATTATAGATCGTGGAAGAAGGGAATTTTTTAAAGAAACGTTTTCTGCTATAGGAAATACGATTAGTGAGATTGTTAAGAGCAAGGTAGATACTATCTCAAAATCTAATCCTAATACCAATCCTGGTACAAGGTGTTATATTAGACCGCCTGGTGCTGTTCATGAGAAGGAGTTCCTTTCCTTATGTACCAGGTGTGATGAGTGCCTGAAGGTTTGCCCACATTATAGTATACGAAAGTTGAATAAAGATTTTGATATCTCTGATGGTACACCTATTATAATACCCGAAGAGACGCCATGTTTTTTGTGTGAGGACTATCCCTGTATAAAGGCATGTAAGGAAGGTGCCCTGGTAGAGGTTAAAGATAAAGAAGAAGTGAAGATGGGTAAGGCATACATAAACGAATCCAACTGTATGGCATGGGGTGTTCAGTTTTGTGAACAGTGCGTAAGGAATTGTCCTATTCCAGGTGCAATATATCAGGACGAAAATAGACCGATAGTGGATAAAGAAAAATGTGTAGGATGTGGTATTTGTGAGAACGTATGTAATACCGTGAACCAACCCATTGCAATTAAGGTTGTCCCCCTACAAGATGAATTAACAACTGAAAGGACCTGATTATATTATGAGCGAATGTAAGTTACCTTTTACGTGTGAATTGTGTCACCAGAACTTTGAATGTAAAATTGATCACCACAAACACAATAAATGGGCCATAAGTAACAGGATGTCCAAGATTGGACAGAAGGTTGTGATCATGAGTAACAAAGGTGGTGTGGGGAAGAGTACGGTAACTACAAACCTTGGAGTATCTTTAGCCGAGATGGGTTATAAGGTAGGTATTGCAGATGCAGATATACACGGACCCAATATCCCAAAGATGCTTGGTGTGGAGGGGAGCAGGCTTAAGAGTAATAAATTAGGTATTGAACCTTTATCTATTAATGACAATTTGAAGGTTGTCTCTCTGTCATTTCTTATTGAAAGACCTGATGAACCTATTGCATGGAGGGATGCGGCAAAGTATGATTACCTTTGTGAGCTTGTGGGAAGTATAAACTGGGGAGAGCTTGATTATTTACTGGTGGATTTGCCACCAGGGACAGGTAACGAGCCAATTACTTTAATTGAGTTATTGGGAAAGCTTGATGGTGCCGTTATTGTGACAACACCTCAGGATGTGGCCTTGTTGGATGCAAGAAAGGCTATTTTGTTTGCCAGGGATAGTGATATACGAGTCTTAGGAGTTATTGAGAATATGAGTATTTTGACCTGTCCTCATTGTAATAAGGAGATAGATGTATTCAAATCCGGTGGAGGGGAGAGGATGGCTGAGGAAATGAGTGTTCCATTTCTTGGAAGGATACCCCTTGACCCTGAGATTGCCAGTAGATGTGATGAAGGAAAGGCATTTGTAACTACTAAAAATGAAGGCTCAAACAACTCTGTGATGTTTAAGGAAATAGCAAAGAAGGCGTTTTTAAATGGAGATTCTAACGTATTAAACAAATCCAGGTAGATACTCACGGACATGCTCGTGTCACTGACTAGAAACCCCTCACCCTTCCCTCTCCCCAGCGGGGAGAGGGAAGGGTGAGGGGAATACCTTAGAATAAATATAAATTAATACACTAATAAGACCATGGGAATATGCACTTTGGGTATTAGGATCTACTCTAACTGAGTAAATAATTCGAAACTTAACATGATTGACAAACATTCAAGAAGGATTAATTATCTGAGGATTTCAGTTACAGACCTTTGTAACTTGAGGTGTGTATATTGCATGCCGCCACATGGGACAAAACTGCTTGATAGGGAAGAAATCCTTAGTTTTGAAGAAATACTTACTATAGTGAAACACGGAGTAAGTCTACGCGTAAACAAGATTAGGCTTACAGGAGGTGAACCACTTGTTAGAAAAGGTATTACATCATTGATCAAGCACATTGCGGATATTGATGGGATTGATGATGTAGCAGTTACAACAAATGGAGTATTTGTGAGGGAATTTGCAATGGCTTTGAAAACCAGTGGTCTCTCGAGGTTGAATATAAGCCTGGACACCTTGAGAGACGATAGGTTTCGCGATATAACAAGAGGAGGCAGACTCAAAGATGTCCTTGATGGAATAGAAAAGATATTAGAGGTTGGTTTTACCGGCACAAAGGTAAACGTAGTAGTAATGCGTGGGAAAAACGATGATGAAATACACGACTTTTTTCGATACATTCTGGAGAGAGACATCGAGTTGAGATTCATAGAACTAATGGCATCTGGATGGAAGAACATGGTTGAGGAAGATAGGTTTATGCCTATATCTGAGATAATGCAAAAGGTAGAAGAGATTGGTGAGCTTATACCAGTAAAACAAAGGATATGTGGGGGGCCAGCAACTATTTACAAGATTAAGGGAGCCTTGGGTTCTATAGGTTTCATCTCAGCAGTATCCAAACCTTTTTGTAATACATGTAATCGTCTGAGACTTACTTCTGATGGGAGGTTACGTTCATGCCTGCTGAGTGGTGGTGAGGTTGACGTTAAAGATATCTTGCGTTCGAATTTAAGTAAAGCAGAGTTAGCTGAAAAGCTGACAAATGCATTTGTTAAGGTAACGACTATGAAGCCAACCATTCATTCAGGAAAAAGCAATGCCGTAATGCATCAAATTGGAGGGTGAATTTCATTTCTTAGCTATGATAATTGTCATTCTGAGAATCTAAAAAAGGTTTTTCTGTAATTTACTATTAGTGAAGTAAGATTCATTTCAAGAACGAGGTTTTTAAATTTTATGTCATTCCCGCGCAGGCGGGAATCTAGTTTGTTAAATTTTATATCAGGATTAATAAGATTTTTATTGCCTATTTTTGTTTATCCTGTAAATCCTATCTAATAATAAGAAAATAAGTAAATGTAGCGGAAGACTTTAGTCTTCCACATAGAAATTATAAATGAACAAAACAAAACTAACCCATATAGACGAAAATGGTACCTCAAGGATGGTGGATGTCAGTGAAAAAGAGGTTACTGAACGCATAGCAGTAGCACATGCCAGGGTTACTATGAAGTCGGAAACGTTCAAGTTGATAATGGACAAAAAGGTAACTAAAGGTGACGTCCTTGGAGTAGCTCGTGTGGCTGGAATAATGGCTGCCAAAAAAACAAACGAACTCATTCCCATGTGTCATCCCTTAAACATAAATTCTGTTAAGATTGATTATACAAATAATAATCAAGACTCGATTGAAATCACGTCTGAAGTAAAGGTATCTGCAAAGACCGGTGTTGAGATGGAGGCGCTCACTGCAGTCTCGATTTGCGCACTTACAATTTATGATATGTGTAAGTCTGCTGACAGATCAATGCTCATAAGTGAAGTATACCTTGTCAAAAAATCCGGTGGCAAGAGTGGAACCTTTATAAACAAGATTTAAAACATTTCTTTAAGTGGTGGGGGATAGTACTCAGTTTTATGATCAAAATAGTTATGATTTTTAATTAAGTGTGAACCCTCCACCAGTGTTTATAAGTTGCCTATGTCTATAAAATTTACTTCCAATGTTTTTTCCCTTGACAACATAAGTTTTTTACGGTACTTAACCACAAACATTTTTCCTAATATAATCATAACGACAAAGGCAAACCCTGAGCGATCAGGGGGACGCAAAGTAAAGGGTCTTTAAACCTACTTGCTATTAAGTAATCTTAGAAAAGACAGCCTTACTGCCGAAGATAATTTATTTAAATATCTTTAGTAGTAAGGCTTTTTTATTTTAACTTATAGATTTGTGAGATAATTATTTTAAAAATTAATAATACATTGGTCACTATGGAAAGGAGGTGATGAGATTATAAAGGCATAAGCTTGATTAAAATAATAGCATGTAAACTTAATCGACAGTTATGGACAAATGAGATTAAGTTTTCTTTATCATCTTTAAAATCTTTTACTACAACAGAAGGGTTAAATTTAAGGAGATGACGAATGACGCGATTAAGATATGGTTTTAAGATTTGTTTGGTATTAATCGTGTTTATTTTTGTAAGCTTCGCTAACAATTCTAGGCCAGACGCAGCCAGCTTTCAGGGCCTTGGCGATCTGCCGGGCGGGAACGCTTTCAGCCAGGCTTGGGGCGTATCAGCCGATGGCTCGGTGGTTGTGGGATGGGGCAAAAATTCGGGCGGAAACCTTGAGGCGTTCCTTTGGACTTCCGGCGAAGAAGAAGAAGAAGGAGTCATGGAGGCTCTTGGCGACCTGCCGGAAGGAGTCTTCAACAGCCGGGCTCTCGGCGTATCAGCCGATGGCTCGGTGGTTGTAGGACAAAGCAATTCTTCGGCCTCCGGCGATGAGGCGTTCCGTTGGACTTCCGGCGGAGGCATGGTTGGCCTTGGCGATCTGGCGGGAGGAGAATTCAGCAGCACTGCTTGGGATGTATCAGCCGATGGCTCGGTGGTTGTTGGAGGGAGCAGGACGGACTCTGGCCAAGAGGCTTTTGTTTGGTGGGATAGCAAAAACGGAATGAAAAACCTAAAGGACGTGCTGGTCAATGACTTCGGTCTAGAGGAATCTCTGGCAGACTGGACACTTATAGAAGCAACTGGCATTTCCGACGACGGTTTGACCATTGTCGGACGGGGAAAAAACTTTGAAACAAACTCGTTGGGAGACACAGAGGCATGGATAGCTCAGCTTGCCACACCCATTGCCATCGACATCAAACCAAACTGCTGCCCGAATAGACTCAATATAAATAAAAAGAAGGGTAAGAACATACTCAAAGTCGCCATACTTGGGACGGAATACTTTAAAGTTAATAAAATAAATATCCCCGCCTTAAAAGGCGGGGCTTTTAAAACAACTTTAATTGCCGTGGCAAGGATTTCTCATGTTTTCTGT
>VSDH01000045.1:0-534 GCA_008636105.1 Candidatus Scalindua sediminis
ATATCACAATTATTGAATATTTCTTTGTAGTGGTTCTTGTCGTTGTAGGAATAATAGTTGTTCTCTTTAGATATTTACTATGATTGTAGGACTTGATTCACTTCCGGATTTAAAGTAGGGAAATCAAACTTCTCTGACATTGCTAAGGCCTCTTTCCTTCCTTCTTAGAACCTTCCAATTGCTTTTCCTTTTTAATGTCAACTCTTAAGTCTGCAATGGTATCTTTACGGCAATAAACTTTCATAATTTCCCTCGTGCCTTGGAAAAAACGATTGCTAATCTTTTTGTCAGCCTATCGATAGCCTTCATAACTGAATCAGGAACAGTGCCTTTTGTCCCATAACCCATTACCTCATCTTCCCAGGTCCGGTATCTGGTAAGTGAAAGATTCCCAAACTCGCATTTTATATGATAGATTACAGGATATTCAACACCTCCAATCCAAACTCTGAAACGAATATAACCTATCTGTTCGGGCTTATATTTATCACGAGGTGAATCTTCAAGTTTTATATTAGCAAAGTTATTCTTAAC
>VSDH01000045.1:544-16935 GCA_008636105.1 Candidatus Scalindua sediminis
CAAATAGAAATCATAAATATAATGAGTGGGGCATGGGATATCTATTATCCTTTTTCATATCTATCAAATCTATAAAGAATCCTGTTTCCTTTTGTTTTCCACTTTTTATAAATAATTTTTATAGTTTTGATTGGTATCATTTTATTTTTTATATCTTTAATTTTTGTTTCGTTTAAGTTTCCTGCCAAGTCATGTTCAGAGTGATATACAGGGTTATCAAACTCTAATTCAGGTAATGTTTCTTGTACAGTGGTTATAGTTCCATCCATGTCGCCGCCTACCAGTTCAACGTTTTTTTTAGAAAAAATCATTTTAATTCCTTTCAGTGTTTTTATTATAGCATTTCTATTTGAATTTTCTATGTGTTTTACCAAATGGTGAAAGAAGGATTTTTGTCAATATTGTCAATGAATTTGAGGAAAGATAAGAAGACTGGCAGGGTAGGTATTCAGTAACTAAGGGATAGTTTTGTAGGGGTCTATCCGTGCTTATTCCTCTTCCATGGGCACACTTACCTCATTCACAAAGTAATTATTGTTCTTTTTCCGGGTAAGTTCATCCACTCTTGAATAAGCTTCGACCTTTTCCGGATAGGGAAAGCAATCCACTTCCTTAAAACTGTCATCGAAAACTTTCCAAACGATTTTTTGCCGATTTGTAGCTGTAGTTGTTTCCTTATCCTTCTTTTCCATTTTCTTTTTTTTACCTGCAGCTGCTTCCTCCGCCTTCTGCTGAATTCTCTCTTTGCTGGACATTTTTTTAACCATGGGGTATATCCAATTCAGTGGTTGTGGAAAAGGCCTCATATCCTTTTAGGCTTTCATAAGCAACTGGAAAGATAGCATAAGAGAACCTAAAAAAAAATGATATAAGCAAAATAACAATTTGAAGCCCCTTTGTCAAGGTGTCTTGAATACCTACATGTGAAAAAACCATTCCGATTAACGACCAAATCAATATCAATCATAATAACCAACCCCAACTGGCTCAAGCCCAAAGAAAAGCCTTATTTCCATCAAATCTCACTGGATTGTTTAGAGAAATTAGTTGACTGCATAGGAAGATTTAATAAAGGTGAGATAGATACTGATACTTCCTTTTTAAGCAAGGATTGATTTATATTATGACTTGCCCGACTACGTCATTCAGGCGGGCGAGCAGTGTGGCGGGGGTGTACCTTTATCAAAGATAGGCCCTGCAACCTGATTGAAGATCAGGCATAAACAGGCTTGATGGATTGAATCATTTGTCAAATAAATAGGTATGGTATCCCCTGATTGTATACGGGTATCCAGCTTAATTATTTTATAATTAATTTGTTTGCTCTGCCTTAATTTTTTCAGGCTCATCGTAATAGAGCAGAATGATGCTTTAAGCTTATCAGCTATTTGCCTGGCTATAAACCATTTCTTTTTATTTTCTTTTAGAAAAGTGATTACTTCGTGCTGCCCCATTTTGCATGGTAATAATTTATTAGATATTTATAATGTTTATGCTAAAATTCTTTATGAAGTTTTATATTTGAAAAGAAACTAATCTGTTCTTGAACCAAAGGTTTTTATTATAAGCATGAAAAGCATGTAAGATGGTGTGGAGAATTTCTAATTTTGGTATATTAAGCCCTATTAAGAAAATATTTGTAAAAGAAGTTATAGGTATGGAAAATATACCTAAAAATCCCCCATTTATCATAGCGTCAAACCATGCAAACTATCTTGACGGCTTTATAATATTAAAAATAATGTATGATAAATTCAAGCAGAAAACACATTATGTATCTCATCCTGGAAGATTTGGAAGAAAATTGCCTAAATTCATATATCTGAAATATGCTGGTTGCATACCTACAGATGTGCCTGAAGAAGAGTTTTTTGCTAATGTAAAAAGTGCTCTTAAGAATGATAAGATAGTCGGAATATTTCCAGAAGGAAGATATACAAAAGATGGCAGCATTAAGAGCTTTAAAATTGGGGTGGGAAGAATGGCTTTGGAATCTTCTGTACCAATATTGCCTGTAGCATTACAAGGCACTTATGATGTCTGCCCGGGCCCTAAATTGATTCCAAAGTTCAAGAAAGTTGTGAAAGTTGTGATTGGAAAACCAATTAATTCGAATAACATCTGTAAAGAAAGAAATAGGGAAACTTATCTCAAGATTGCCTCAGAAGTTGAGACTGAGGTTAAAAAACTCTTTAAGACATGATTTTAATTATAAGTTGATCTTAGTTTATGATAATGGAAGAATCAAAAACTTTGGATTTTGTAAAGATTGGCAAGACAGTAAATGTGATTTTAAAAAATGGGAGAATGTATCGTAGCAAGCTAAAATCCTTCGATATTCACACTAAAATAGTTTTGGAAAATTGTGGAGAATTTAATCAGGGAAAAATAAAAAAACGAAATGAAGTTTTTGTTGTAGGACGCAATCTTGAAAGCCGTTGGTTGAATGAGAATAGATAATTATCCCTTGAAATGATTCCAGCATGGCATAGGTATTCCAGTGTTTTCAGACCGCTTGTGGAGCTCTATTCCTCTTTTCTTTACATCAATTCTTGCAAACAAACTTTCCTCTTGCCCCATTTATCGCTGCCCATTCACCACCTTTGAACCTGTCAAGCAATTGACTAAATGCAGAGTTAGTGATTTTCTTTGTAAATTCAATATATTCTTTTCGTGTTGGGGGCTGCTAATAGTAAATTGTTTCGTCTTTTTTTCTCCATCTGCCTTCAGGGTGAGGAAGAAAAACTGACCTGCTTGAAAGTCAAATTCATCAACCTTACCTGCCTACACAACATATTAAACAACACGTAGACCAGGCATATATTTGAAATAAGTCATCTAATATTCTTCTCTACCTAGACCTTTCTGTAGATTACTTCGCCTATTTCTGAAATATAGCATATATCCTTTTTGCCATTTAACCAATTTTTAAATGACTTCAAACTTTCTTTAAATTCCTCATCACTATAAAGATCAAACGTTGAGTATTTTTTATTGGCCACCTCTGCCAAAATTTCCTCTGCCGTCGCTTTCTTTTCAAAACTCAATTCATTTATGTCGTCCAAATTAAACTCTTCTACCTTTTCTGCGGCACCTTCGAACTCTTCCTTATTGTACAACCTGTCTTCCTTATCAGCAAACTTTGGAAAGTTTTTCCCCCAGAAAGAACGATTATTCTGTTCCCTGAATCTACTAAAAACTATATAGCTTCCGCCTTTCCTCAGGACACGAGCACACTCTTTAAGGTTCTTTATCAAATCGAAATGATGTATGGCATTTGTACTAATAAGAACATCGAAGTATTCGTCTGGAAATGGCAAATTGTGAACATCTGCCCTCAAAAAACTTACTCTGAGATTCTTATTTCTTGCCTTTTTATGGGCGGTCTCCAGCATGCCTGAAGACAAATCAGATCCAAAGAGCCTAAGATCAAATTCTGTTGCAATAGGAATTAAAAACAAACCCGTCCCACATGCCACATCCAATACTCTTGAATCTTTCTTTGTTAGTCTTCTTAGTATCTCACAAAGAGGTGGTAATATCTCTTTACCTCTTAGTTCATCATATTTTGATGAAATTGACACAAAATAATCTTTCAAATCTTTTACATCCTCTTTATATATGATTGTAAGTGTTCAAAAGAAAACAGTTATGGGAGTTTTGTAGAGAAGTAAGATTATTTATGATGCTTACGGGGTTATTTCAAAGCAAGTATATTATCTTTTAATAACTATCGGTTATAACAAATTTTATATCTATGACCTAAATAGAGCGATTTACGTAGCCGCAACCTTCAGGTTGCGTAACTTACGTAAAATTTCCATATACCCATTAGGTGATGAGAAACGCAGGCTAAAGCCTGCGGCTACATTGACATTCAATATAAAATCGCTCTATTTAGGTATGAATAGATTATATCTCTTTGTGAAGTATTAAAAAAAAGAATCAAATGGGTAATCCTATTGATGGTAAAGAAATGGGGCTAGACTAGAATAGCAGATTTTAATGTGCTATTCTAGTCTAGCCCCAAAGAAATTAATTAATGTAGTAAAATTTAAGTGTTCGGTAAATTATGAAAAAATAGCTCTTTATAAATATTATAACTATCGCAAAAGGGTTTTACTTTTAAAACCCTTTTGATCCTGACTCATCCAGGTTAGGAATGACCTTGGCGTTTTCTTTAGGATCCCAACCATAATCAAACTCCTGATATTTCTCTCCACCGCCGATAAATTCCCTCACCATTTCCTTTGCAACAGTATCAGGATATTGAACGGGAGGATGTTTCATAGTAAAGGCTGAAATAGCAATTAAAGCCCCGCTAATCTTTCTATCCAGTGCAAGTTTACAGCACCTGATGGCATCAATGGCCACACCGGCGCTATTGGGAGAATCTTCGACAGATAATCTAAGCTCAATATTCATAGGAACGCTGCCAAACATCCGACCTTCCATCCTTAAAAAGCAAACCTTATTGTCATTTTGCCAGGGGACATAATCGCTGGGACCTATGTGAATGTTTTCTGCTTCAAGCGGCGTGTCTAATTGGGATTGGACGGCTTCCGTTTTTGAGACTTTTTTGGAGCCAAGACGGCTTCTATTAAGCATGTTTAAAAAATCAGTGTTTCCACCCGTATTAAGTTGATAAGTCCTATCAAGCTTCACACCACGGTCTCTAAAAAGCCTGGTTAGGGTTCTATGGGTTATTGTGGCGCCAAGTTGTGCCTTGATATCATCGCCTATAATCGGCAATCCTCTATCCTTAAATCTCTTAGCCCATTTTTCGTCGGAGGCTATAAATACTGGTATATTATTTATAAGGGCAACGCCCGCTTTCAGACAGCACTCTGCATAGAATCTCGTTGCCTCTTCTGCGCCAACTGGTAAATAATTCAACAAAATATCGGCATTGCTAATACGTAATTCCCTGACAATATCGCAAGGCCCTTCATTAGAAGGTATAAAGGTTCTACCTTCAGGATAATCCTTCATATGTTCAGATATACCATCAAGTCTCTTTCCCATCTTGACGACTGTTCCATTACTTTCGATATCTTTCTTGAAGACCTTCGTATTATTGGGTTTTGCAAATATCGCTTCATTAATGTCTTTGCCAACTTTTCTTTTGTCGACATCAAATGCAGCGACAACCTCAATATCACCAGGCTTATAACCTTCCAGGTCATAATTCATCAGGCCTATACTATTACTATTATACCTATAATATTCAATCCCCTGAATCAATGAACTAGCGCAATTTCCCACACCGACAATAGCTACCCTTATTCTATCCTTCATATTTCATTTCTCCTTTCCTCTTATCGTAGAACACCTTTACATACCACAAAACCAAAATGCTTATAACATTTACATGGTTTAGTGATAAGTCCTTAAATCACAGGTAGTTGTCTATTTCCTGAACATGTTTTAAGTTACCTATGACCCACTAGCAAACAAAAAATTGGTTTTATATAGCCCTCACTTGAAATTTTCCTACCAGCTACTTGTAAAAACGTCCACGAATTGTGCACATAGTATCAAAAACACCCGCCATATTCAAGACTTTTTGTGTAAATAAAGTAACACAGAGGAAAAACACTTAATCCTAAATAACGCCAGCTTATTTAGCTCGTTACCTCTATATCATTGAGGTATGAAAAAAGTATGATGAAAATCCAAAACACTTTAGTGCTTGAAGTGGCGTTCTCCTGTGAAAACCATTGAGATACCATGTTCGTCCGCGGCCTTTATTACTTCCTCGTCTTTTTTGGAACCCCCCGGTTGGATTATGGCAACAACGCCTGACCTGGCTGCGAGGTCAACGCTGTCCCTAAAAGGAAAGAAGGCATCTGAGGCCAAAACAGACCCGGAAGTCCGATCACCCGCCTTTTGAATTGCGATATTAGTAGAATCAACTCGGCTCATCTGGCCAGCTCCCACGCCAACAACCATCTTATCCTTCGTGATAATTATGGCATTGGACTTGACGTGTTTGCAAACCTTCCAGGCGAATAATAACTCTTCTATTTCATTATCTGATGGGGCTTTTTTCGTAACAAACTTTAACTGACTTTTGTCCCCAGAAAGCACATCTTTATCCTGAACTAATAAACCACCCATTACGTCCCTGAAAACCTTTAGTGTTTTTTCCGCCGACTTTTCATTCAAGGAATGTAACTTCAATAGTCGCAGGTCTTTTCCCCAACCGCGCTTCTTAGTTAGCATTTCTACAGCTTCATCTTCAAATCCCGGGGCAGCGATTGCCTCGACAAAATGGCCTGGTTGGGTAATAACGTCTGCGGTCTTCCCATCAACTGTTCTGTTTAGCCCAAGTATACATCCAAAGGCTGAAACTGGATCAGAATTGTATGCCTTGCCGAATGCTACATTGAGTGCATCAGCAGATGCGACACCACAGGGATTTGCATGCTTGATTAAGACGGCAGACGGCTTATCAAACTCTTTAACGATATCAACAGCAACGTCGAGATCCATTATGTTATTGAAAGATAGAGCCTTACCGTGCATCTGCTCAGCATTTGAGATACAAGGTACATCAAAGTTTTTATATACATAAAATGCTGAAGATTGGTGTGGGTTTTCTCCATATCTTAAGTCTTGCTTTTTATGTAGTTCAAGGCTTATGATTTCAGGGTATGCTTCTTCATGCCCCTTTTCAAAATAAGTAGAAATCACCCTATCGTAGTGACTCGTAAGCTTAAATGCCTCGGTAGCCAATCTGTAACAGGTTTCAATAGAAAGTTCACATTTCCTTTCATTTAGTTCATTCAAAACAGCTTCATAACGTCCGGGATTAACCACAATTGCTACATGCTTAAAATTCTTAGCCGCTGACCTAATCATGGATGGCCCACCTATGTCAATGTTTTCTATTGCCTCTTCCTGGGAGACGTTATCCTTCTTTATCGTCTTCTCAAATGGATAAAGATTGACGACCACGAGGTCTATAGTTCCTATGCCCAAATCTCCTATTTGCTTCATGTGATTCTTATTATCCCTTACCGCAAGCAACCCACCATGGATCTTTGGATGTAGTGTTTTTACCCTGCCGTCCATTATCTCTGGAAAGCCGGTATATTCAGATACTTCTGTAACATTAATACCGCTTTCTCTCAATAACTTGGCAGTGCCCCCGGTAGAAAGTATTTTTATGTCAAGGTTTGCCAAACCTTTGGCAAGATTCACCATTCCTGTCTTATCAGATACGCTTATTAAGGCTGTTTTTATTTTGGCCATATAGATTTTGCCAGATAAAACAATTTTTTTAAAAAGATTAAGATGTGACGGAATGC
Organism: Candidatus Scalindua sediminis; assembly: GCA_008636105.1. GTDB lineage: Bacteria > Planctomycetota > Brocadiia > Brocadiales > Scalinduaceae > Scalindua_A > Scalindua_A sediminis. Next base: position 7,858 of record VSDH01000045.1, read on the forward strand.
TACCAAAACACCGACATTCTGTCAAAATATAAACAGATAATTTTCTTGTCAGACATAAGCGTGTTTGATAATATCAGTAACTTTTCCCAACTTTCGAGATTTGTATTTCCCAAACTTTAAAATAGCAAAAGAGATATTATTATTATGAAGAAAAAGAAGTATATATACTTTTTTAGTAACGGTCGTGCTGATGGTAATGCCTCAATGAAGGTTTTACTCGGCGGTAAAGGCGCAAATCTTGCAGAAATGGCGAATCTTGGGATTTCCGTTCCTCCCGGATTCACAATTACGACAGAAACCTGCCAATCCTATTATAAAAATAACAAAAGCTACCCTGTTGGACTTCAAAGCGAAATTGATAAAAACCTCACCCACCTGGAACACCTAATGGGCGCAAAATTGGGGGACTCCAAAAACCCTTTATTGGTGTCTGTTAGAAGTGGCGCTGCCGCTTCTATGCCGGGAATGATGGACACGGTATTGAACCTAGGACTTAATCCGAACTCAGTTCAGGGTCTCATCAGGAAAACGAAGAATGAGAGATTTCCATGGGATGCGTATAGGCGATTTATAACCATGTTTGGTAATGTTGTGATGGGCATTCAACATCATGACTTTGAAGAAATAATGGAAAGATACAAAAAAAAATCAAATGTGAAGAATGACGCTGACCTTAGCGCCAAGCAATTAAAGGATATTTGTAAAGACTTCATTGCCATTTACAAAAAGAGGACAGGCACCTCGTTCCCCTTCGACCCCAAGGAACAATTGCGCAAAGCGATTCTTGCGGTATTTGAATCCTGGAATAATGCAAGGGCAATAAAATATAGAAATATATATGACATTAAGGGATTATTAGGAACAGCCGTAAATGTTCAGGCAATGGTCTTTGGAAATATGGGTAACGATTCTGCAACAGGTGTGTGTTTTACAAGAAATCCGTCTACAGGTGAAAACAAGTTTTATGGAGAGTTTTTACTTAACGCACAAGGTGAGGATGTAGTAGCGGGAATACGAACTCCTGAACCAATAACCGACTTGCGAAAAGAGATACCCAAGGCATATAAGATCTTGGTAGGAATAAGAAATAAATTAGAAAAACATTACAAAGACCTCCAGGATATGGAATTTACTATACAGGAAGGCAAGCTGTTTATGCTTCAAACACGAAATGGGAAGCGCACAGCACACTCAGCCATAAAGATAGCAGTAGATATGGTGAAGGAAAAACTTATCGATAAAAAGACTGCCGTTAGCAGGATTGATCCAAATCAATTGGATCAGCTCCTTCATCCTACATTTGACCCGAAGGCTAAAAGAAATGTGATTGCATACGGGTTGCCCGCTTCACCAGGAGCAGCTTCAGGTAAGGTAACATTTCACGCTGATGAGGCAGAAAAGCTAGCCGCAAGGAAGGAAAAGGTCATACTTGTTAGAATAGAAACTTCACCTGAAGATATTGGAGGCATGCATGTAGCACAAGGAATCCTTACAACAAGGGGGGGCATGACTTCACATGCTGCAGTCGTAGCCAGAGGAATGGGAACATGCTGTGTGGCAGGATGTGGTAACATACAAATAAGTTATGAAAAAGAGGAATTTACCGTTGATGGGAGGGTTGTTAAGAAAGGCGACTATATCTCTCTGGATGGTACTCTGGGTGAAGTAATACTGGGGAAATTGCCTACTGTAGAAACTAAACTCAGTGGAGATTTCAGTAAACTTATGAAATGGGCAGATGAGGTTCGTAGACTCAAGGTCAGGACAAATGCCGATACCCCTGAAGATGCAAAAAGAGCTAGAGACTTTGGCGCTGAGGGAATAGGGTTATGCAGAACTGAACACATGTTTTTTGATGAAACCCGCATTGACTATGTTCGACAGATGATGCTCGTAGCAGGTGACGTAAGGAACCTTGAAGCGGTTGTTGAAGAGATGAACAATGGGCTTGACAAAATACCAAAAGAGAAAATCTCCTCATTTAAGGAAGAAATAAGGAAGTTAAAGAAGAAACTTGATAAAGTAACCAAACTCTACAAGGGTGCATTGAAAAAGTTGATGCCCATGCAAAGGGGTGATTTTGAAAAGATCTTTAAGATTATGAATGGTCTCCCCGTAACCATAAGACTTCTTGACCCACCCATACATGAGTTTTTACCCAAAGAGGAATATCTACAAAAAGAAATAGCCAAAAAGATGGGGATGAGTTTTAAAGAGGTGAGGGACAAGGTACACAGTCTACAGGAAATTAATCCGATGTTGGGACTCAGGGGATGTCGTTTGGGTCTTATTTATCCTGATGTTTATAAAATGCAGGCACGAGCAATAATGGAAGCGGCATGTAATGTAAAAAAGAATGGTATCAAAGTAATTCCAGAAATAATGGTTCCTCTTGTAGGAACTGAGGGAGAGATGAGTACCCTGAAAAAAATTATTAAAACTGTGGTAACTAATGTTTTGGCAGAAAAAGGCGGAAAGATAAATTATAAGATTGGTACAATGATAGAGATACCAAGGGCGGCATTAACTGCAGATCAAATAGCAAAACATGCAGAATTTTTCTCTTTTGGTACTAATGACTTAACTCAAATGGCATTTGGATATAGCCGTGATGATGTTGGCTCATTTGTACCAGAATTTACAAAACTTGGTATACTGGAAAAGGACCCTTTCCAGGTACTTGATCAGGAAGGAATCGGACAGTTGGTTGAAACTGGTATTAAAAAAGGACGACAAACAAGACCTGATTTAAAGATAGGTATTTGTGGTGAGCATGGGGGAGACCCATCATCAATCGAATTCTGCCATAGGAAAGGTATGGATTACGTAAGTTGCTCTCCTTTCAGAGTGCCAATTGCACGTCTGGCAGCTGCTCAAGCTGTAATAAAAGAAGGCAACCCTTTACCACAGAAAACAAAGAAAAGACAATTAAATGATTAAATAATATTTCAGGTTTTTTATAATGAGCTGAACAATTCCTGAAGAAGATGATGGAAAGTTTATATACAAAAGAAAATAAATACATCCCGCAATTGAAAAAAGAAAATTTTATCTTAAAAATCATAAGATTTACAAAGGGGCTTTTTTCGTGGTATTTTCATCAAAGAGAAACTCTTGAGGATAAATTAAAACAAAAAGAAACACAAATAGATGACTTGAAAGCACAATTAAACATTGTGAATCATATGTATGAAGAAGGAAGAAACCTTTTGAAGGAACAAAAAAGGGATTTAGAAGAAATGTTAAAGATGGAACGTAAAGGCGCAAATATTCCTTCTTTGATACAGCCAGGAAGGAAAAAGGTTAAGATTTCCCAAAGGTCTAAGGTAAAGATAAATAAGCTGAAGGCAAAGATAGAAAGGTTAACAAAGGCTGGAATCCCCACTATTCCGGAAGGATATTTTGAATTAGGTTTAATAGCCTATTACGACGACAGGGTCGATGTAGCAATTAAGCAATGGGAGACCGTAATCGAGCTAGATAAGAACAACCTGGATGCAAGCCACAATTTGGGAATTGTTTATTATGAAATCGAAATGTTTGATGAGGCTATTTCTGTATTAAGTAAGGTTACAAAGGTTAATCCAAAAGATTCATCATCACATTATTGTCTTGGACTCGCTTATAAAGGGAAACGGAATTTCGATGCTGCTATTCCCGAATTTAAAAAAGCCTTAACCTATAATTCTGCAGATGAATCTATATATTATAACCTTGGATTGTCTTATAGCGAAAAAGATGAAATCGATGAAGCAATTAACGCCTACAACAAAGTAATAGAACTCAATCCGAAGCACATTAACGCTACTCTTAATCTTGGTGTTGCTTATAGAAAAAAAGGGTTGATTGACAAGGCGATTCCTGAGCTTAGTAAAGTATTGAAAACGGATAATTCCAATGTAAATGCACACTATTACCTGGGACTCTGTTACAAGGAAAAAGGAATGATTCCAAATGCAAAGAAAGAATTTGATAATACCTTAAAAGTCAATCCGGAGCACGTTAACTCACTCTATAATCTTGGAATTATTTACAAAACAGACGAAAACAATAACAAGGCAATTTCCAAATTTAAAACAATCCTGAACATTGATTCCGAACACCAAGGTACGCATTACAATCTGGGTCTCATATATTATAAAGAAGGAAAATACGACGAAGCTATCTCCGAATATAGAAAGGCATTAGATATTAATAATGACAATGCTGATATTCATTATAATCTTGGTCTTTCTTACTTCAAAAAAAAGATGTTTGATGAGGCTATTTCATCCTATAAAAGTGCATTAAAAATTAATAGGAAACATATTGCCGCTCTTTTTGAATTGGCTATAACATATAATAATGTATCAAATCATGAAAAGGCTATTTCTTTATTAAAAAAGGTCTTAACGCTTAATCCTGATAATGCATCATGCTACCATAATCTGGGTATTGCTTACAGGGCAATGAATAAACTAAATGAATCGTACGAAGCTTATAAAAAGGCACTTGAAATCAACTCAAGCTACGTTGAGGCATGGAATGATCTTGGAACTGTGTGTAGAGGAAGAGGTAAGCTTGATGAAGCTGTCAATGCACATAAAAAGGCTTTAAAAATAAATCCCTCTTATGCAGAAGCATATAATAATCTCGGGATTATATACGATGACAGGGGAAAATTAGAAGACGCTATTACTAATTATAAAAAAGCCCTGAAAATCAAGTCTGATTATGCGGAGGCATACAATAATCTTGGTGTGACCTACTCTAAGCAAGGTAAGATAAACAAGGCAATATCATTTTATAAGGCCGCTCTGGATTTAAATCCTGATTATGCGGAGGCACATAGCAATTTGGGAGTAGCTTACGATAGCAAAAAAATGTTTAATGAGGCAATTGAACAATACAAAATGGCAATTGAAAATAACTCAAGATATGCAGAGGCATATAATAATCTTGGAATTACTTACGGAAAGAAGATAATGCTCACTCAGGCAATTGAACAATACAAGAAGGCGATTAAGATAAATTCTGAATATGCGGAATGCTATTTTAACATTGGTATCGCCTACAGTAAAAAGAAGATGTATAACAATGCTATTGATTCGTTTAGAAAGACTATAGAATTGAATCTAGATGACGAATCGGCACATTACAATCTGGGCATAATCTATAGTAAAAAGAAAATGTATGATGACGCAATTCTTGAATATAAAAAAGTGATAGAGACCAATCCTGGTTTGCCAGATGTACACTATAATTTAGGAATGGTCTATCGTGAAAGGGGGATGCTCCTTCAAGCAAGGAGAGAAGTATCTTTATATAAAAAACTAAATAGTCGTAAATAGAATTTAAGGTCCAACCTGCCGCACACACCTGTAAAAAGGAAATCCAAAATCAGAAATTCACATATTTTTCATCATTCCGGTATTCCAACATTTTAACGCGGCCAGGCAAAGATCGTACTGGTGTAGCATAAGCAAAACTAACCAGGTTATTTCTCCAGTAACTTCCGTAATTCATCAGCATGATCTTCTTCATCTGCCAATATGTCTTCAAGCATTCTCGTGGTTGTAATATCTTCCGAAACCTCTTTTATATATCCCTTAAAATCTTCAATTGCCGTTTTTTCTACCTCATAGTTCACCCTAATCATGTCCTCAAGCTTTTCCGGAACGTTTATCTTGTCAATCTTGGTGGTTGGCACACCACCGAGTGCAGTTATTCTCTCTGCAAGGGCATATGCGTGTTTCATCTCGGTAATGCTCTGTTCTTTAAAAAGTCCTGCAACAGTCGGGCTATTAATACCCTTAGCCAAATAGTGATGTTGCAGATACTGCATTATTGCCGTAAGTTCTTCAACCCTGACCTTATTCAAAATCTCAATTATTTTTTCTTTGCCCATAAATATCCTCACCTTTCTTTTTTAAGTTTCTTTAATTACCATAGCTTGACCACAACAGGTTAATGAGCCATCTCCTCCTTTTTCTACCTTAACTTCAGCTCCGCATATCTCACAATAGTATAACTCGCCCTTATGGGAAGTCATATTCATCACCTCCTTCGATCTGACACTTTCCACTATATCACTTAAACAACCATTTAATAGTTTATATTGAAACTCCTTGCAGCAAGCTGCAGGGATTGTGTTCACTTCGTGTTCGCAAATGCCTTACTATTTCTCATCCGAAGTTTGTTTTTTAGCACTTTTCTCTTTATAGTTATTTATTGCAGCTTCTATAGCTTCTTGAGCAAGGACTGAACAGTGCATCTTATTTGCGGGTAAACCATCCAGTGCTTCTGCCACTGCTTCGTTTGTAATTTTCAGCGATTCATCCACTGTTTTACCCTTAATCATCTCAGTAGCCATGCTGCTGGTTGCAATTGCAGCCCCACAACCAAAAGTCTTGAACTTCGCGTCTAATATTTTATCATCACTTACCTTTAAATATAGTCTCATCACATCGCCACAGGCGGGATTACCTACTGTTCCCACAGCATCAGCATCCTTTATTTCTCCCATGTTTCTGGGATTCATAAAATGATCCATCACCTTTTCACTGTATGGCCCGAGCATGTCGTCTTTAGGCATAAATAAAACTCCTTTCAATTGAAAGAAACGAATATCTAATCAGTATTCCTATACTCCCTAGACCACATTGTTAGCATGGAAATTACAAATTGTATTAAAAAAGCTATTACTGTAAAGATGCCCCCAACAAGTACCGTAATTGCAAAGATTGGTACCAATTTTGTTAGCCACCAGGAAAAAATATCCATCATTAAAGAACCAAAAGGGGAAATTAATAAGGCTATTTTGAGCTTCTCATTAATCGGGGTAAACAAGAAGATAGCTCCAGTAAGAGCGAATATCATACCTATGCTGATCATATGAATATGGCTTAATGTTATAAGCCTGGATACTGGCACCCCTTTATTAATCCTTGTAAAGGTATCTGCTATAGTTGATAATTTATCAAATGGTGCAAAAGCAGACTTTCCACCAGCAGTATGACATCGCAAACAATTCTTTATAATGATACCTTTAATTTTGTTAAATTCCTCTTTTCTGGCACCCCTTTTTGCCCAATTAACTAAACTATTTCTATCACTCTCATCATCAAGACGTTCCCTCATAGTACCCTTGAGTTTTGACTCGATAAGTAACATATCAGGCTGCCCATGAAACGTTATGACTATATCCTGTAATGACAACCCCATCCGTCCATCTGCCCTGTTATAAGAAAAAAATACGTTTAGCTGGCAGAAGACATATCCTATTCCCATACAAACAAGGAAAAGTGTACACAGCAATTTACCGCCAGTTGGTAACGTATTGATCCTGAATTCACGTAATCGGAACATTTAACCCTTCAGGACTTTTACTATCAAGTTTATAAGCCACCTTCTTTCTACTTTCAAACGTAACAAATTCCTTATAACCAGCTTGTTTTGCGAGCGAAATAGCCTTATCAAAATCTCTACCCACATCACCGGGAGCATGAGCATCTGAACCAAAGACTATAGGTATACCGTACTTCTGGTATAAGCGAAGAATTTCAAAAGATGGATATATTTCATTCACAGGTTTCCTTAAACCGGATGTATTTATTTCTAAAGCAACTTTGTGCTCTTTAAAGACTTGTGCTGTATCATTTAATTCCTTTGAGAGCCCAGTACTTGGACGATGTCCAAACTTCTTTACAAGGTCACAATGTCCAATTATATCAAAAAGTGATGTACGTGCAGATTTGCGCAGTAATTCAAAATATTCCTTGTAAACCAGATCGACCTCCCTTTTATCCCATTCTTCAAGTTTTCTTGGATGGTCAAATGCCCATGTACCAATGTAGTGCACAGAACCAATCACATAATCAAAGGAGTATCCTGCCAGGATTTCTTTTATATAAGATTCATTGCCCGGAACATAGTCGGCTTCTATCCCTAATTTGATTTGAATTTCTGGGAATGATTTACGCAAAGACATAACCTCATCTACATAATTTGGTAGTTCATCGAGTGTCATTGTAAGGTTATCTTCTTTGCCACCTTTCATAGGCAAATGATCACTGAAACCTATTTCATCAAGTTCACCTCTTATTGCCTCTTTAACATAGTCTACCATCTCTCCAGTTGCATGACCACACAGTTTTGTATGTACGTGATAGTCTATCATAAATCCTTTAGCTATACATTACCTCCCAGAATAAAGCCTCAATATCCTCTTTGTGTTTCGATTCTTCTTGTGCCAACCAGACAAATAGTTTTCTCAATTCAGAATCACCCACCTGCTTCGACATACTACTGTAAAATTTAAAAGCCTTTTTCTCTCTTTTAGCAGCGTAAATAAGAACATCTTTAAAATCTGAGTCTTCACTAAGACCTTCATCCGTACTAATAAGATAATCTGATATCCCATGTCGATGCTCCTCTTCTATCTCTATTTTTTGTTCCTTTAGGTTCTCTATGTTGAAGTCTTCTATTGCCTGTTTATGCTTTAGTTCTTCCTCCGCAAGCTCACTCAGGACAGTCTTTATATCAACGTGTTTCGCATGACCTGCAGCATTTTTATAGAGCAAATATGAGCCATTTTCTTTGTCAGCAGCTTTTTTTAAAATAGATTCTATTGTTTCGTTTTGCATAGTTTTCTCCATACATTTTAAATTTACTTTAACACCATAAGCTTTTCACAACATTTAAGGAAACCTCCACCATCATTAGTAACTTTAACTTCCGTACCACATATCTCACACTTACATTCCCTTCCGGTTCTATCCATTTTAGGAACGTAATTTGTGACATCTACAAATTCACATTCTTTACCACATGAAGGACATTTTTCATAAGGTTCCTTCGCATCGTATTGATAACCACAATTATCACATTTCCAACTGGTCATATAAACATCCCTTTAAGGTAGATTAAATTGACTTTCTTAAATCTAATAATGCCTAAATAGGTTGGAGAGATCCCTTGAAATCAACAATCCAGTTACTTAAACCTAAATTGAGCGATTTGTGTAGCCGCCCCCATTCCTAGCTTACGCAAGGAAGCTATGGGGGCGTAACTTACGTGAGATTATCATATACCCATTAG
>VSDH01000046.1 GCA_008636105.1 Candidatus Scalindua sediminis
ATAGGCTTCTTTGGTCTTACCATTTCTCATCATTGTCTCAGGAAAGAATTGAAAGTCAATATTTTTATCAAGTTCAAATTTCATTGCATTTTCATCATCAAGATCGCCTTTATATTCATCCAAAGGCATTTTCCATGCTCTCAATTGGTTATCTTCAAAATCAGGTTTTCTATTTGGTCTTTCCACACATATTTTATTCTAGAAACACTATTTAACTGCTTTGTCATTTTTTTGTTGTAATATCTTATCTATTTCCTTTTGTAAATAGCCATATTTGGGGTATCCGCCACATTCTTTGCAATAAAGATCAGCAACACCCCAATGACTATCATGACAATGAAATGTACACGAACACGCTAATCCATAACCATGTTCAGAGGTTACATCTGTTAGTTTTACGGGTTTTAGATCGGTTGCTTTAGTTTTCATCTTACTTATTGATGATTCTCCATTTCTTTTTCCAACAGGGAATACAAAGAGATTTTATAGGAGACCTAACATGATTATGATCACACCAAAGTATAGTAGTAAATTTACCACAATATACACATCTTCTATGAATATGTGCTTGTCCTCTTTTTAGTCCTTTATTTGCGGGTATAAAGTTTGTCGCTTCAGTTATCAATGAAATTTACCACACCAACATACTGTATCTGTTCCTCTCTCATGCATTCTAATCCAATTGCTTTTTAGTGTTTTTCCATTGCGAAGAATGGTTTTTATTTCCCGGTATTCAATACTCTGTAACAATCTATCATATCGTTGCATTTTACCAAAAATATAGACAAAAAATATACTAAAAATTACCATAATTATGAGGATACTAAGAATGGTGTAATAATAACTCATTCTTCATATCCTTTTTTTATCATTCTCTTTTGCCTTCATAAAAATAGCGTATTTTCTCGCCGATTTGAACGTTTTTATTTTCTTCGTAAAATACGAGAAAGTCTTCTTTTCTGATTAGTTCAGGATAGTGCCAATGAATATCAAAAGGATGTTCTGTAATATAATTCACTTCTTCTTCTAATTTCGATATTATCTTACTTATTGATGTTGTTCGTAGGGGGCAACCTCGTTTTGGTTTATTCGGAACCTTCCCGGTCATACGTTTTTTCCAATCTTCTAAAACTATTTGATAGTTAAGTTCGTTTCGTTTTTGTTTTTCTTTTCTAAATTTCATTTTTTCACCTCTTTTCTTGGTAGTCCACAATCATGAGTTTCGGGATCTTTGCAGGTTTGTTCCTCATAAAAATCATTATTGATCAATGAATTTTTTGTCCATATGTTTGGGGTCATATCTATCCATTGTAGTATCGTTTTGTTCTCCGGGTGAGAATCAATGTGGTAATGCTGGAATATCTCAAATGATGGGTAAATTGCAATACTCTGTTTATCAGCGTTGCTCACCCATTGTATGATTGTTTTACCATTTTCAAATACTATTCCAGTCAAAACGTGACCTGTTCCTGATAATCCAGTTTCGTCTTTTTGTCTAATTACTCGGAATAATTTGGGTATTCCTTTATAATATTCATCCATTATTTTTCTGTCTTTCATTCTAATGCTTCTCCATACAATTAATACAAAACCATTTCTTATCTTTCCATGTTAATGCCTTGCAATTGCCATACATATAATGTCGGAACATACTGCTGCATCTATCACAAATACAGAAGTAGTGAATACCAATTTCAAATGAATAGTGAAATTTGTCCGTTGTATAATCAATGGGAGGTGGTATTATTGGCATTTTATCCTTCAACTCTTTTTCTCATCTTTATCTTCCTCAAACAATCTACATTGTCTATCTTGATTACATCCCCAATGTGTTTTTATGAAGCTCTCAAGCAAAGTTATATAGATGTCAACCACTGTTTTGGGTGATATAGAGGGGATTTCTGCTTTGAACCCACACAGATTACACTTCCATGTGTGGCTAAGCCAATTATATTTTGAGGTACTTCTAGAAACCACCTTATAAAATGGTGTCGTTAATATCTCATTAATAGGAAGCCCTATACTATCCGCCTGATTGATTGTCAATCTTTGAAAATCTGCGTCATAGCGGAGTATGGTCTTGGTCAACCAGTCAGTCATTCAAAAAAACTCCTTCAAACTCTGTTGTCCACTCATCTCATTGGACACTTTTACTGCATTTTTAATCTCTTTTTTCAGATCATACCATTTGATTTCTTGTTTTTCAGCGAGTTCTGTTACAAGTCTGAGAAATTGAGCATGTTCGTGTTTGTCGAGTAGAAGGTTGTCTTTTACATCATTAATAAAATCCCCATCAAATGTTTCGAAACACTGGTTGCATATTAGTATCATCATTACTGTGCTTCCCTCGTAATCAAGCCTTATATCAAATTTGAATTCATCATTGCCACACTCCAAACAGCGAAATGACAAATCTGCTCTGTGGTCAGTGAAATAGGGTTGGTATAATCCGTAATTAGTCATTCTTTATCCAAATCCAGCCCAAATTCATCCCAAATCAAAGCTTTGAAATATTTTGATATTTCATCCGATTTGTAAGTTACTGTATATTTATAACTAAGCCCATCGGGATCGAGTTTAAGTGTTACAGTAAATTCTACTTCGTCTTTAGTCATTTTTCATTCTCCACTCAAAACAGTCGTCACACAAATCAATAGGAAAGCCCTTAATCTCTTTGTTGGGAGATCCGAAATACATAGTTTTAGTCGCTTTTATTCCATCATCCCCATTAAGATGACAGGAATAACACTCTTTGGTCAATTTGTGCAAAACTTTGGCAAATTCCTTACAAAGTATCTGTTTTTTGCAGTCCTCACATTCCTGAACGTGTTTAACTAGGTCGTTCATCAATCCATCTCTCTATAAAGCCGGAGGCAATCCACAAGAAAATAGCAATTACTGTTAAAACAGTTGCTATTGCAAATATAACTGTAAAAACCATAAGTGTCCAATTTAATCCCCTATCATACACAAGCATTCCCAAATTAAGTAACATTAATATTGCAGACAAAAGAAAACAGGCAATGGCAAGACGTTTGTTTTGTGTTAAATCATCACCCTCTCCATAATTGGGCTGGTATAAATCAACTCCAACCAAAATAGAAAATACTATAATAATCAAAGACACAATAAAGACAACCCAAAATGCTTCGTTATTATGATCCATTGAATGACCCCTCCATAATTTGCTTCTCTGCAATTTCTTTCTAATCGTGGTTTTAGTACTCTTGTGACCACATTCTACACAGTGTGTCATTCGTGATATATCTCCACATGTTTTGCCAGTAGCATTTTATTTATGAAAAGAGAGCAAAGTAAAACAAACGAAATTACACTTATTATAGGTCTTTCATTGAATAAAAGAACAAACAGAATAAAATATATGATTAAAGTCAACAAAAAGTACCAAGTCGCTTCTCTCAAAATACCCACTCCAAAAACAATGCAAACACCACGTTTAGCAGTACGTGTGCAAATTGATCAATTGATAATGCTCTCCAAAATTTATGTTCTATTAGTAGGTGTGTCATTGGAAATCTCTTTTGTGGTATTACAGGAATTAATACATGAGAATAATAATTAAATGCACCATCAGGTATTTTAGATTCTAAATCATCAAATGCACAAATATGATCTGATTCTATAACCTCTTTCATGTATTTATGATGAAATCTAAATGGTGATTTATCGTATAAGAAATGTAAAATATTTAATGATACAAAATAATGTAATCTCCTATTACCACCGAACCAAAAGTCCGCGATGGGATGTGCCAAAGAAAGTATAATAAATGTCCAAATAAATACATCTTGACTCATATATGTATCCAAATCTCCTTTCTGACTACTTTACTAATGGTTTGGAAAGCAATATTAAATTCTTTTGCAATTTTTCTTTGTGTAATTCCTTTAGAAGCCATTTTCCTTATTATTATTACCTCTTTTTCGGTCAATTTAGAATTCCAAGCATTTTCGCCTTTTATTGTTAATCCATTCTTTACAGCATGTATCATATTTTCTTGGAAAGTACACCATTCTAGATTAGAAATATCATTATTTAATTTATTACCATCAATATGATTAATAAACAGTTTATTTTTAGGATTAGAAATAAATGCCATTGCTATTAATCTATGAAGATAATAACTTTTTCCTTTATTATTTTCCCACAAACCTATAATTAAATATCCATTCTCTTTAATAGAAGGAGTTAACCATTTTCCATTTACTGTACGAAATCCATTGCCATTTTTTACTTTTCTTTTGTGGCTCCAAACTCTACCATCTCTAGTAATTGAATATAATCCTTCATATCCTTTTATTTCTTGCATCTAGTGAGACCTCCCATCATCGTAAAATCTTCTTATTTCAAGCATTTCTATTCTTTCTTCTAATTTACTAGTGTGTCGCGTTTGTAATATGGCTCCAGTAGCCAAGAAAAGAATAGCCATTCCCTGTAAAATAAGACCCCATTCACTCATCTTTTTTCACCGTCTTCTCTTCTCGTTCGCTAAGTATATTCAGAAGATCTTGTTTTAACAAATTAGTACTACCCAATTCTATTATTAGATCCACAACCTCTTCTTTACTATACACATACACAAAATTGACCTTCTTAATATTCATTCTTTCCCATCCAACAGGCAAAACTCCATCAAAATCGGGATCAAATAGATGATTAATACCATTCGGAAAATCCATTTGTATCCTTTCATCTGCCTCTTTTTCTGCTTCATCAATATCTTCATCAGTATAATGTCGTCTTTTAACTGGCATATTTATCACCAAACATAGGCACTTACCCTTAATAGGGTTTTGCCACAATCTAAACAAATGTCGTCAGCCGTACAGTTGGGATGTGACTCAACCCTAACGTGTTTACACTGTTTTGATATGATCAACTTGTGGCTAATTATTAGATCTTCTCCAATAAACTCAAACTGCTTGAATTCTTTTCTTCCATATTTTGTTAAATCTTCAAATGTTTTTGTCATTCTTTTTTAATATCTCCTGTTAGGTGGTCTATAACTCCCTTTATTGATGAATCAATCTCCCGACCCGCTGCGTAATCAGTTGCAATTTCATCTGCCATTCGTTTCATGGTTTCTTCATTCATGTTCTCCTTGAAATCGGGTTGGTTTTGGAGGTCAATCAATTTTTCAAGAGCCATGCGATCAGGATGGGCGAGAAGATCAAATGTGTGCGTATTATAAGTAGAATCAAAATCATCATCTGTATCAGATATATGATAGGGATGTTCTGCAACCTGTTTGTTATATCTCTGATAATCACTATCTCCGTTGCAAAACTGTTTACAATCATCTTTAGATTTAATATCGGGGTTGTAGTTACAATCGGTGCAATAGCAATATGTACTGTAGTATCTATGCTCCGGGTGATCCTTGATTTCATACCCTTCAGCTTTATATTCTTTAATACTATGTGACCATTCTTGTACACATTCCCTGTTTCCCCCGCCTTGACGACAATAGAGAATTATCTTCTTATTTCGATATGATATGTCTCTGAAACGTGGTGGCATTGGATACTTATCGGGTATCTCTAAAAATGCTAATAGAAGTGCAGAGTCGGGGTTTGTTCCATGTAGCACATTATATAATCCCATTATTTAATTATCCCTTCTTCTATCAATTTATCTAATGCCTCTTTGACTAGAATTCCATTATCCCAATCAGATCTCATCATTTTCCAAACCAACTCTTCTCTTGTTATTTTTGGTTCACTTTCGATGATTTCCATCATTCTTATTTTGTATCTAATAACATGTTCTTTCATTAATACCAACATTCCCACGAATCGAATTTAGACCAAACTCGTTTCTTAATGAGCCACGGCATCGGGAACCAAATAATGAATCTTTGAATTATCTTTGGTGTTTTCATAGTATGTTTGTATTTTTTCTATGATATTTAAAAATATTGTGATTTTTTTATTTTATTTCATTATAGAATCTTGTTATGGATTTTATTGGCTTACTCATATCTCCATAATAATAGCTGATTGTAATTCCAATCGCTCCAAATTTGACCCCTACTTTAGATTTTGGTGTAATATCTAGTGTGACTTCCTTGCTTTCCAACTCCCTTAAGGATGCCATATACTAATCAATTTTCCTTAATATTCTGCGACAATAGGTTTGTTTAGTCATTATATCATATCCTAATGGCATTCGACATCTATCTCCTGCCTCCATATGTCCATAACCAAAAACTTGTCCATTTACAACCTTAAAAGTACATCCTCTTGAACATCGAAGTTTCATTTGGGACTCCAAATCATCTTTACTTGTTGTTTAAGTCTTTCTTCAAGTTTATTGTATTCATCCATCCCTTCGAGATATGCGTAACATTCCCTTGAGCTTCCCCTGAACACAAGTAAGTATTTGTTAGGGGTTTCCTCGTACATGATATCATATCGACCTTTGACTTCTTTAGAGGCAAAAACCTTGTACTTGTCATAGATGTCCGGCTTAAATCTAATAACCCGTTTTAATCGGTGAATGGTTACATTTCCTCTTATTTTCATGTTTTTAACTCCTGAGAATTTTCTTTGAGGTATCAAGTACAAATTGTTCCAATACTTTTCGTAATTTGCTATCTTTTGATAGGGTTTCGATAACTCTATTCATTTCCTTTGGAGGCACTTCTTCAAACATTTTTACAATGGGTTGATCGGTTAGATAAAGAACTTCATCAAACTGTATCATGGGATTAATATCTTCACAATAAAATTCCATTGCAAATTTTGCTGATCGTCTTTCTTTTGAATTTTTATCAAATATATTACTTAGACCCGCATTTCTTAAACCAAGTATCATATTATCTATATCGTGGTCAATATTCCATGATACAATCCTAATTGCAACTTCCATTATCCAACCTCTTTTTTTTTGCATCGAAAACTGGTTGGTTGACGCTCCTTTCCCCATAATTCAATATAGAGATTGGGATGTGAAACCAGTTCGTGATTTTTTACATCATCCAATCCTTTTGTATTAAAAGTATAGGTTTTGCATTTTCTTCCCCTCTTTTTTGGGTTATTCTCACTTGAATATCTACAAATATACACTGGAAAAGACGGTTTGGTTTTTCCCTTTTTCTTTGTAGGCGTTTCAACAGGTTCGAAAACGGGTTCAGAAATTTTGGTTTCCAGTTTTTGTTGTTTATGTTCATGAATTGCCTGCATTATATCTTTAGTAGCTTCATAACTACCAACACATGTCGGACAAACGTGTCTAAAGTTACTATCGCTTAACCATCCCAACTTCAGTAAATCGGCTATATTATCGATCCCCTTTTTTTCGGGATCTATTTTTACTTTACATCCATTACAAATAACTAATAGCAATTTTTACACCTTCAGGTGTTAATTTCAGGGAAATCGACTGGTTTAACAAGAGTAATTGATTGGAAATGATCGTTTGTGGTTGAAAACGTAGTAATAACCTGATCAGTCGAACCAACAAGAAGATTAATCTTTTGGGTTCCTGATTTGAGTACATAATTATTGATAATATTATCATTAAAATTTATCTCAAACTCAACCGGGTGTTCAACCTTTCCACTCTTTTTCTGTTCAATGGTCTGATAAGTCCAAATATCTTGATCAATATCTCCCTCTTCGGTATATCGGGTTTCCAAGAGTTCTACATCAGGATTATCAATTAGGAATTTCCATCGTATATGATCAGCAGTTCCTTTTGCTTTAGAATAAGGACGATCGAGTGCTTCTAAACTGATATAATCCTGTTCCTCAAGCATGAATTGATTGTAGAGTATTTCTTTCTTATATAGAAGCAGAGAGACATTTTCATAGGTTGACATTTCTGCTTTTGATAGTTTGTCCTCTTCAATCTCTTTCAATCGATAATCACCTATCCTTTTGGGATTTGCAGAATCAGTCAGTTTTATTTTACGTTCGCTAAATTCTACTAAAATAGTATCTCCAAAACACCGATCTGCAAAATTCTTGATGGGTTCGTTCCTAATTCCAAAATATCGAGTAATTGCATTTTCATCGGTGATAGCCAAATCATCGTGAATACTATACTCTTCTGCATTAAGAATTCCTTGACTGATCTTATCAGTTCGATACTCAACAAATCTCACATCATTGTTTTGACATTTGAAAATAATTTCTTCAAAACAAATGTTGGCAATCTGTTTCAATGCGTTTTTGTCGATTTTAAATGAAACTAACGGCTTCATTACTTTCAAATTCATTTTGAGGTTTATAAGTTCTTTGAGATTTATTAAAAATATTGTAATTTTTTAACACTGTTTAAATATATCAGAGTTAATAGAGAATTAATTATGATACTCCGTTTGAGTCGTCTAAGTTTATCATCGTCCAGTTAATACTATCAAAAATTCAACTACAACCCTTTATATTGGCAATGAAGCGAATTTGGTTAGCAATCGGTCTTGAAAATCGATACGGTGTAAAAACTATGAGAGTTCAAATCTTTCCATTGCCACCATTTAGAGGCGAGTTGCAAGAGCATGGTAATTGTCTTGATTGCTAATCAATGAAGTGAAAACTACAGGTGTTCAAATCACCTACTCGCCATTATTGGCAACATGGCAGAATGGTTGAATGCGATTGGTTTAAGCCCAATTTGGGTTAGTCCCACGTTATCGATTCGAATTCGATTGTTGCCACCATTTATTTTGATACGATGCGAGAATTAGGTTATCGACCTGTCTTAGAAGCAGGGCTTAGTGCAATGTGGGTTCAAATCCCACTCGTATCACCATTATATCTCAACTAGAGGCAATTTGTCTTTTTTGGCTAAGATAACTAATGCTTTATTATAACATCTTTTACAAAGTGAACCAAGAATCGTTTCTGACCAAACATTATTGATATTATCAAAATTCTTGAAGATTGATTCAACATATTCAATTGTGCAAAATGAAGGATCATCAGTCATATGATATAATTGACAACGATTATGAAGATACAGATCGTTTTGTCCCTTGATATGAATGAACTTCTTTTTCACAATTAAATATACGGATAGACAATATTAAAGGGTTTGTCTTTGGCGAGATTTTGTTGAAAAAACGAAATAATGTTTATATAACGATTATAGGTAGATTGTTTGAATGAAAAAGCAATCGACTTTTGCTACTGATTTGGAATTTGTAGAAAGTTTACCCGAATGTGGTAAATTTACTATGAAAGATTGGGAAAAACTCAAATTAGAACTGGAAAAATTCATTGAAATTCCTGATAGTAATGGGGTATTAATGCAACCTATACAAGACCTATATGCTTATTTTATGGATACAACAGACATATCACCAAAATTTGCAACTACCTGTATTTTATTCTTATTAAGTTCAGCAACCCGATTAGATCAGGTTGTAGTAATACGTCAAGGCGATACTCATCTTAATATATGGTTTGGAACTATTGGTCAGTCTTCAACCACAAGAAAAACTACTGTTGAACATAAAATCAAACGAGTTCTTGAATTGGCTCAAATTGAAATGCTTCCCTCAAAATTTACAACAGCAGGTTTATTTCTTGTTATGGCACATGAGTCACAGGGAGTGTTAATTCGCGGGGAATTCAGTGGTATGCTGAAAGATTTTGTTAGAGACCATTATAATGATCTTCCCGAAGTTCTCTGTGAAGTTTATGATTGTGAACCTGAAATTAAGAAATGGACAAAAGGCAATCGAGAAGAATCCATAGAAAATCCCTATATTACCCTTTGGACATCAACTCAACCAATTAATTATATTTTGTTTGAGGAAAAACTATTTTCTCAGGGATTTTTACAGCGATTTCTCTACTGTTTGGAGCAAGAAAAATATACTTGGTATGACCTTTCGTTTGATCCTCAAATGCACAAAACATCATTAAAAAATGCAACAGTATTATTACAAGCAATTCAGGGAACTGATATCACAACAATTAGACCATCAACGGTAACAAACTCATGGAAGGTTTATCAGAATTATTGTAAAAAAATTCAGCTTCAGTCTCACAAAGACGAATTATCAACCCTCTATCCTTATTATGGGAGAATTCCTGAATTTGTCTTAAAGGTCGCCGGAATTTTGGAGATTGCAAGACACTCTTTTTTGGGATGGTCACCCGATGAGGATGGAAGCATTGGTTTAACCGATGAGGCACTTGATTTGGCAGTAAAAATGGTTCGACTGTTTGAACAAGAATTTAGAACTTTGACAAGAAAAGTGCGGTCAATTGCAAGTTCTGATCCAGTTAAAACAGAGAAAGATCATCGAAACCACATATTAAATGCAATTGCAAGTTCTCCGGGTGGTGTTATTTCTATGCCGGAACTAATTATAGATACTATACTTAGCAAAAACAAACTTCGAGAGGTTCTTGAATCATTATTGGATTCAAATCAGATATTATGGACATTTGCTACCCGTCAACCAGTTGGCAAAAGGGGAGCCCCACCAAAACTTTATTGGATTGCTTCTGATGATGAAATGAAAGAAATGAATGCTAGTAATGCAATTGATAATTGGACTAAAAACCGGGAGTGATAATTATATTCTTTTTACAATTAATCAGGGCAAAACGGGGAGATGCACAGGCTTCTTTTCAATTTGTGACTACTCCTGAAATTTATGGAGAGATGTTAATAGATAGGGTATTTACATATGGAAGCCAAATGATGTATAATTCCCGACCTAGCCTAGCTATTACTTCTCCTATAAAATCAAAGATGTTTTATGAAAGAAATGGTTTGGTATATCCAACAATGAAAGAATATGATGAATATTCTAAAATAATATTTAAACATAAAAACAAAAATAATGGACAATGGGAGTCTCATTATATATTTCGTTTAGATTTTCACACGTTGAATTCGTGGATATTAGGTCTTAGCAATTTTAATAAAATACAAGAGGACAAAATAAAATCACCAATTGATGATCTTCGTATAATTTCAAGAGGATGTCAAACCAATCTTGCCTGTGAATTATGTAATAAACTAACTGTACTCTCCAAAGCAATTTTTACTGAAACTGTTTGTGGTCTTGTTTCTCCAACACTAAATCACATACTAACTCATAAAGAGATTGAAAATATCTTTGTTTCTTCTCATTAGTTTAACTTCCTGTTGAAACAATTTAAATATCTTTAATCTTATAAGGGATTTGATGGATTTCTCAGATTGGCAACTATGGATTGTTCTTCTTCCTGTTTTGTTGGGCTCGGGCGGTCTGATTTGGGTTTTAATTTCAAACGTTATAGACATTCTTCTTGATATCGACAGACTTACAAAAGAGATTGGAAAATCTTTATCTGATAAAAAGGTGACAACCACCGAAAAAGATTTGATTATGAAGGAAGTTGAACAATTAAACAAAGACCTTCGTAAAGCCAAAGACAACACAAATAGGCTAATTAAATTCTTTCTTGATCGCAGAGGTCAAAAACTCGAATGACAATATCAACGTATAATATAGATTATGACAGTTCAACTGCTGGATCTCCTACTTGGTCTGATGTAACCTTACCAACTACTACAATAGCAGCAAGAACTACTATAACAGTAGGAACTAGTAGTGGTGTATGGACTTATAATTTTATAGGGTATGATCCTATTGCATTAAAACAATTTGATCCTGAATATGATACAGATACTCAAAAGGATGATCCGCTTTCTATTCTCAAACGGTCATCTAGAGGGTGTTACAAAGGTAATTCTTGTTTAGATTGTAATAATAAACGAATTCAAAAGGAATATGATAAACGGGGCATTGTATTTCCTTTGATGGCTATTGATCCTGCACAACCAATTCCACCACCAGTAACTTATACTTATAACTATAATTCTACTGACGATCAAACTTTAGTACATTGGTTTGGTGGTGATCAAAAATGATGATACAGAAAACAAAGGAAGAAACTGAAAAGATCGATCAGTTTGTAAATATTATTGCTGATGTAATTGTAGATTCACACGAAACTCCCGGTTTTGACGTACAAAAAATGTTTGATAATCTTAAAAACAAACTTTTTAAAACCAGTGGGACTATTTATTTGTGTTTTTCTTGTCGTCAAGTATTAAATCGAAACGAATTAAAGAAAGAGGTGTGGTTTCAAATAAGTAATGTTTGGCATAATTGTAGACTGGATCTCAATCGAAATGGGTTCTCGGCTCCTACAATTGGATTGATTACAAGATGGAAGGACGTGTTAATTTACTTGGAAAAGGTTAATATGTTAACAAAATCTTAAAGGGGTGTATTATAATTACAAAAGCAGATGAGAAAATGGCTCAACAACCAAAGAAAACTACCAAAAGCGAGAAAATGCCAACCGCAAAATATATTCGGGGATATACACAAAAGTTGGTTATTAAAAAACTTATACCCTTTATGACTAATAAAGAACAGGAAGAAGTAACATTTGCGGGTGCCGTCCATAAAGCCGTAGTTGAATATATGGATCGACATGGAATTTCTTAGGTAACTTCAAACACAAAACTATAAATTATATGCTTTCTAATATTACTTGTGGCTGAAGAATATCGGACATTTATGAAAGCCCTGCAATTTGAGATCAAAGGTCTTAAAACAGCATATAACAAAAGCATGAGCAGTTTCAATAAGAACGTAGATAGACAACTTGAAGTCCATGAATCTATGTTGGTCGTACATAAAGGAATTATGGGGATTGTTCAGGTAATGAGTTTAAATATTGTTGAATCTACTCAATTTATAAAATAATCAAATGAAACCATGAGTGAGATCAAAGAACTGATAAATGGTATTATTCAAATGTCGATGGAAGTTAATCATACCTATCAGACACTTGATTTGGATTCCATGAAAAGAGATCTTGGAAAGCTATGCAGAGCTGATAAATGTCCGTATCAAACTGAAGCCAAACCAGTTGTGAGTACATGAGTGATAAGAAAAAGAGTAGTCTATTTAATATTATTGAATTAGGAAAAAGATCTTGGTATTTTTTTCAACAGGATAACTTATTAGGAACTTTGTTAATAGCTTTTAGCTTAGTGTTTGGTAAGTGGTATTTTGTACCTGATGATTTATCATTGGAAGCATTAAAGATAATTGCCTTTGCGATGATAGGTATTACGGGTTGGAAGTACTTTTTTGAGTACATGGAACGGAATCAGGCTTTAAAAGAAGCACAAATTAATGGGCTACTAGAAAAACAAAAAGTCGAAACTGCCAAACAAGTACAAATTGCAGTTGAGATGGCATCATTGAGTTGGGAAAACTCTAGAAATAATATAGCAAGTCTTATTGATTATTTGAAAGTATCAGAAACACCTGACCCAAAGGTTATTGAAATGCAAATGAAAATTATTGATGAATCAATGAAATTGGGAGCGGAAAAGATATCTGCGATAGATATGCCTCATAAAGAATTTGTGGTTAAATATATAGCCAGTGCAGAATTGATAGAGGAACAGCCAACGCTTGAAAACCTGCCCACAATTGAGAAAGAAGTTGTGGATGAGATGATCAAACAACTCCAAGAGGAAGAATTAATTTCTTCAAATGATGTAAATGATAAAACCAAAGGGATAAAAGATTATCACCCGGACACTAAAGAATCGTAGTTTATATTAAGGTTTTATTAATACTTTATTAATATGCTTTGAACATTTAGATCAAATCCTTTTTATATAAATGAACTCTATTATAATTTGATGATGACCGTTCATTAACTTAAAGAACGGCAGGATAAGCTCGTAATGTCGCAGCTCTCATCTCCAATTCTCACTTTTTCAGGTGCTATAACAGAGAAGACTCTACGATTGGATGATGAATTTTCTACAAAATTAGAAGACAATTTTTCATTTGATCCTAAAGATTTGAAGGAGATTGATCAACATTACGATAGAATTATTGAAGGTTTTGCGAATACAACTTCTGTAGATAGAGTTAATGATCTCGTATCTCCTAATGCATTTAACGATTCATTAGAAAAATATCGATTAAATCCAGTTCTACGTTACAATCATAAGGTTGGCGAAGTAATTGGTCGAATTTTGAAAATTAGACCCACAGAAAAGGGTTTATGGATTAAAGCTAAGATCTTTAAAGATATTGCAAAAGCTGATGACGTTTGGAAACTCGTCTTACAAGGTGGGTTAAGAGCATTTTCAGTTTATGGAGTTATTAAAGAAAAATCAGCCAAACACATGTTAGATGGTAAGGCTGTTCAACACGTCACCAAATTTGATTTACAAGAAATCGCAATTGTTGATGTACCCGCAGACCCGGATAGTTTGTTTAAAATCGTATCAAAGTCGGTTGATAACATGACTAAAACAGAAAAACAAATGACTACTGAATCAACAAACCTAACGCCGGTAGATGAAAAACAGGACAAAGAAGTTGGAAATGAAGCTATTTCCACTGATTCAACTGTAGAGAAAATGCTTACTCAAATTAGTACTTTTCAACAGAAGACACTTGAGGTTCTTGTTACACTAGCTGAATCAAATACCGCAATTGTTGAAAAACTTGCTCAAATCGATCAAACTGTTGCGAAAGGAACAGATGAATTCGGAGAAGAGGAAGAATTTGAAGATGAAGATGAAGAATTCGAAGAAGAAGAATTCGAAGAAAAGTCTGTTGAATCTTCAAATTTAGAAGCAATTGCAAAACGGTTAGACGACCTAGCTGGACGTTATGAAAAAGAAGAGGAATTATCTATTAAATCCCTCGATCAGAGAATAGCTACAATTGAAGGTAAAACTGAAGTTGTAGAAGAAGTTACTGATGATAAACCTGCTTCCGGCGAAGCAGATAGAGATTTGAAAACGGAAGAAGCCGTTCGAAAGGCTGTTTCTACTCCAAACCAACTTCCTGAAGGGGAAGAGGCTGTTGAGAAATCAGCAGATAAGGGTCTCTTAAGACAAGCAATTGTTAGCAATTTAACAGCAAAATAAAACCAATAATAATGGTGAATTAAAACAATGAGTACAACTCTCGGTGAATTATCACTTCCACAAGCAAAACAATATGTTAAAAGGGCTCACAAAGGTTTAGACATAATCTTTAAGGATTTCAATATGGACGAAACCCAAGCCACAATCATGGCTCGGAATGTTTGGGGTAATCTCCCACCTGAAACCATAATTTATGGTTATGATGGTGACGATCATAATCTCGGATTTGAACACTTCCATACAGAGGTTCTTGATACGATTGCAAAATCTTTGAACCCCGTTGCAGTACAGAAAGGCGATGAAATTGTTGAAAAAGCAATTACTACCACATCTGCCACTTAC
>VSDH01000047.1 GCA_008636105.1 Candidatus Scalindua sediminis
TTAAGTACTTTATTAAAGCTAAAAAACTTAACATTTCAAAATAGTAAAAAATTAACATTTTGACTTAGTAACAACAATAAAAACTAATATGCGAATTCCAAACGAATTTTGTCAGGTACACATCACAAGACAAGATCCAAACACCTAGTACACGTTATCTGAGTAGAATTTGCTTATCTCTTCAATCTGTGAAAATCTTCTTCATCATCTCATCCGATTTGTTTTATATTCTCGGGTTTCACGTATACGGGCATTATCTTTCTTTTTTACCTATTTTCATCTTGCTTTTTATCTTAATTTAATTAAAATGTAGTTCTTTTACTAAAAGTAGTTGGGAAATATCTTCCCTAGATACTCAATAGATGGCAGGGAGTTCAGATAACTTTAAAAGTGGGATTCAATTTGCTGTAAAAATAAGCACTGGATTGATCATTGCCATATTTCTAGGAACATTTACTGGCTATTTACTAGACAAATATTTTCATACAAAGCCCTGGTTGATTTTACTGGGGCTTTTTATTGGCTTTACAGTCGGACTGTTAAATGTTTACAGGTATTTTAAAGAAGAGGAAAAAAAATAAAAAGAGTTGAAAATACCCCGGTATTCAAATTTAAAGTTCTTCTCCTTATAGTTAGCCATCATTTAGTCTTTTTATAGGAAGCAATTCTTGAAACAACACAACCCTTTAGAACACTTTGAACTTCATCCTCTTATAGAAATCAAGCTCCTTGGTATAGATATCTCTGTAAATAAGGCTGTAATAATGATGTGGATCGTATGTATCCTGATTCCCTGCATCTTTATGTTAGCAGCCAGGGGGAGAAGGATGATACCTACCAGACTTCAGAGCCTGACAGAAATAAGCATTGAATTTTTAAGGAATATGGCAGTGGATAATATGGGCAAAAAAGGTCTTAAGTTTTTTCCTTTTATTGCTACGCTATTTTTCTTCATCCTATTTTGCAATCTTCTTGGGATTATTCCTGGTTCATATACAGTCACCAGCCAGATTATTGTTACTGCATTTTTTGCAATAATTGTTTTTATAATTAGTCAAATTGTAGGTTTTGCAATACACGGGATCGGATATCTCAGGATATTTGTACCTTCAGGAGTGCCAAAATTTATTATACCCATAATAGTACCCATCGAAATAGTAAGTATGATGGCAAGACCGCTCTCCTTATCCGTCAGGTTGTTTGCTAATATGACAGCAGGTCATACGATACTTATTGTACTTTTTTCGCTGGCCATTGGACTCAAGTATATAGGTTTTTTACCATTTTTTTTCACCGTGGCATTAACCGGCCTGGAGATATTTATAGCCTTTATTCAGGCCTATATATTTACCATACTAACATGTGTATATATAGGTGAAGCTATTGAGATGCATTGAAGTTTGCATATGAATCGATTAATACTTTATTAGAAAGGAGGTAGCTTATGGACAGTTCAGCGGCTGCATTAATTGGAATGGGTATGGCTGCTGTGGGTTTTGCAGGCTCAGGTATAGGTATAGGATACATCTTTGGGAAAATGATAGAATCTGTAGCTCGCCAGCCCGAGGCAGAGGCAAGGGTAGGTAAGTACATGTGGATAGGTTTTGCTCTTGTTGAGGCAATTGCACTCTATGGCCTCGTTATAGCCTTTATAATTATGGGTATGAGGGGAGGAGGAGAGTGACGCTTATTTCACGCTTTGAAAATCTTTGTGTGATTTAAGATTGTTAAACTCCTTTCTCCAATATCCATATAATTAAAAGGAGAAAAAAATGCCTCAATTTGATCTACACTTTTTAACCCCTTTAACCTTCTGGTCAATGGTCTCTTTTACTATATTGATGGTAATTCTTTACAAATATGCCCTTCCAGCAATAACTGGAATACTGGATGCCAGACAAGAGAAGATAAAAGGTGATATTGATCAAGCGGAGAAGTTAAGGGAAGATGCCGATAAAATACTGGCTGAATATCAGGAAAAATTACGTTATGCCTTCCAAAAGTACGAGGAAGTCGTTAACGATGCTGTAAAGAAGGCAGAAGAGATACACCAAAAGAAAATAGAGGAAACTCAAGCTGAGAAGGAAAAGATTCTTTCTGACGCAAGAAAAACTATAGAGTTTGAGAAAGAAAAGGCGCTAATTGAGATACGGACCCACGTTGTTTCTTTAACAATAGCAGCAACAGAGAAATTGACCAGAAAGACATTGACAGCTGCCGATTCTACACGACTTGCAGAAGAATCTATAGAGGATGTTATTAAAACTATGGGATAATGCCCTATTTTACATCAAACTTTTATGTAAAATCCATTTGACAAATATACGTTTTTAACTTACTATCTGTCTTAGTCTTTAGTAGTTTTATACCTGTAATTAAAATTGTTCAGACATATAAAGTAATAAGGGCTGAAAGATATATATGGATAAAGGGAAATTTATGGATTTATCTCAATTAAAAACAAGCTTAATGGATAAAAGGGAAAGGTTCATAGAGATAATAAGAGAAAAAAAGAAGACCGCACTAGAAGCCTTTATCAAAGCAATGTGGAAACTCGCTATAATCAAGTTTGTGGCAGTGATGATTGCGTTCATAGTAATGACGGTATTTTTCTTCACACATTTAAATTGCTTTACACCAATAACCTTGCAATTTTCGAAGTGGATTTCTTCTTCATTTATAGCATTTGCTATATTAATTATGACTGTAAAACTTGTAGCGGTTTCAATAGGCTTAACCGTAACAATATTAACAGTGAAAAATACAACTTTTAAGGAAGTTCGACTAAGGTTTATAGAAGCGTGTAAGCAACGATTACGGGTCTTCTTAAGGAGAAAAGTGCAGCCTCAAGTAATTAACGCAATACATCTACGCCATTAAAAAAACTGACGTAATAATAACACTATTCAACCTCTCCCACCTATAATTCCCAGGGTACGAAAAGTACTTCTTGAATCCTTCTGATTCAAAACGTAAACTTAATTCTTTAAAGACTTCATAACCTCGCGACTGGCCTCTATTGTTGAATCTATATCCTCTTCACTATGAGCGGTTGAAACAACGGTAATTTTCATGTTATCTTGCTACTGAGGAGATGGAAAAAAGATTAGAATTCATCTTAAACCAGCAGACTATAGTGGAAGGCCTTGCCAGGGTGCCAGAGGCACATATTTTCATAAAGCGAGGAAATATACGTCTACGTAAACCATTTAAAAAACACCAGCATTATTATGGTAGCCATGGTACATGTGGCGAGCATTACTTGAGAACCAGACTTAAACCAAATCTTGAACGTAATAGGGAAATTTGTCCTCTCGCTTATTGATACTGTTACAACATTTGCCGTGGAACCTATAGGTGTACCATTACCACCAAAACCAACACCCATGGCCAACGCCCACCATAAGGGGCTTACATTAACGCCTTTGGTTTCAAGATACTGAATCACCGGTATCATTGCCATGGTGAACGGAATATTGTCCACGATTGCTGAAAGGATCGCCGCTACCCATATTACTACCAAACATGTAACAAGCAGATTCCCTGTGGCTAGACTTAATATTCGTGTGGCAACAATATCCAGAAGACCGGCTCTTTCTATCCCGCCAACCACAACAAACAGAGATGCAAAGAAAAGAAGCACAGTCCAGTGGACATCGTGCAGGATATCATCAGGGTTCGGTTGAACCAGCATAAGCGCCAAGCCTGCCCCAATCATGGCAACAAATGAGGGTAAAAGATTTAGGTGGTGGTGAACAAAGAAGAGTATGATTACTACACCCAGCGCGAAAAGGATTTTTTTCAGCGCCTTTGGGTCTTTTAATGCCGCTTTTTCATCCATCTTTTGCAATGCGTCTATGTGCTTTGGTTTTTCGGCCATTTCTTTGCGAAAGATAAATTTTAGTAAGAAAAGCGTTACCAGCCATATAACAAATACCACAGGCGCAAGGTGAATGAGGAAGTCATTAAAACTTAAATGGGCAGCAGAACCTATCAAAATATTTGGCGGATCTCCCACAAGGGTAGCAACTCCCCCTGTATCTGATAAAAGAGCCTCTGCCATTAATAGGGGTATTGGATTTATGCCCAGCATCTCCGCAATGATTACTGTTACAGGGGCAATCAAGACTATGGTTGTTACATTGTCAATTATCATTGATAAAACAGTGGTGATTGTGCCAAGAAAAACAACAAGAAGCCACGGATTCCCTTTTGTCTTTTTTGCCGTTATAATTGCAAGATATTCAAAGAACCCTGTCTTTTGAAGCATGCTCACTATTATCATCATACCCATAAGTAAACCCAGTGTATTAAAATCTATGGATTCTAATGCCTCTTCCTGAGAATAAAAATTCATATACATACCCACCATAACCATTATAGATGCGCCTGCCAGGGCTATAATAGTCCTGTGTATCTTTTCAGATAGAATTATAATAAAGGTTATGATAAAAATACCTCCAGCAATCCACATTGCATAGATATTATGCTCTTCCATCTTTTACCTTCCAGTCTCCTTTCTATATAATAGCTTATGAACTAATCGGGTATGTTTTTTCAATCTTCCTCTTGATTCTTGGTTTCCCACACTTCAAGGAATCGCCTGCATATATCAACATTAGAAACAATTCCAATTAATTTGTTATTTCTTACAACAGGCAGGGCCTTAATATTATGCTTTTTTATCATTGAAAGCGCCCTTACCAGGGAACATTCTTCATCAACTGTGTACACCCTTCTTGTCATGATTTCACTCACAGTCATAGTAGCAATCTTTCTTACATCTTCCGTAGAAAAGTCTAATGTTCCGTAATCTTTTATGAAATCTATATCCACAAGAGAAACAAAATCTGGTAGAAAAGACTTTACTATATCACTTATTGAGACAATCCCGATTAAGGTACCCTGATCGTCAACAACCGGTATGGAGGAAATCCTATTTTTGGTTAGTAACGATGCAGCTTCTTTAACACCCATTGTTTCTTTGGCAGTAATGACGTTCTTTATTGCCATGCATTTCTTTATCTTCAACTTATTTTCCCTCTTTTCTTAAAACCTTCAGCTACCAAGTTGGAGAATAATAACTGTAAAACCCATAAAAATCAAGAAGAAATTGACATTTGCAATATTTATTACTATTATAAACCCACTAATTAAATATTTTTCTATGTGAAAGTAACGCATACATATAACAGGAAATATATTTCATTATGAAACTAACTGAAAATGAACAATTTGCTCTTAGGTTATTGGTTGAGGACCCGCTAATTACAAATAAGGATATTGCAAAGAAGCTTAAGATAACCTCGCAGGGTGTTGGTAGAATAAGAAAACAAATAAATGACAAAGGCATTATAAAAAACCAGGAATTAAGTTTGGATTATGAAAAATTAGACATAAACATACATGCAATTGCTTTGATAAAAATATTGCCTAGCGTATTTAAAAAATTTAAAAATAACAAACTAGATAAAGTATTAAAGCCGACAAATGCGATAAGGTCTTATGCAATACCAGAAACAGACATAACCCACATAATAATTTATGCATTTAGGAATATTAAAGAATATGACACATATTTCAGAAATATTTTAGAGGAATTTGGAGACTATGTAGAAATAAAACACACCTTTGTTTTTTCATCAGGAAGCATTATAAAATCATCATCTAAGGATATGTTTTTGGATGTGTTGGGTGAACTAAAGACTTGATAAAAGAGGTAGATGACAGTCGATATACTAAAGCAGATTTATGAGGATTAGCACTGGATAATATACAATGGCAAATTCACCATTTGAAATTTTACAGATTTTTGTTTTAATACCGCCTTACTTTAGTCAAAAAAGCGAGTTAACATCAATATCTTCTTGCTCTTATTACTGAAAGCGGGAGATGATGTTGGTTTTTTATATTTTTAAGAGAGGTTAAGATATGAGCTTCCTAATTACTGCCATAGCAATGTTCTCATTTTGGATACTTCTTTCTGGTGAGTTTACCTTTATCCTTATAACTTCAGGGATCGTAGCAAGTCTTATTGTCGCATACCTTTCACATGATATTTTTATAGGGAAACCTGATATAAAAATTGAAACTAGAAGGGTATTCAAGTTTATTAAGTATCTGCCCTGGTTGGTGTGGAAAGTTATCTTAGCAAATTTTGAAATTGCATATCTTGTCCTTCACCCAAAGATGCTCATAGACCCGCAGATTATCCGTTTTGAAACCGACCTAAAGACAGACCTGGGGATTGTAACCCTTGCCAACTCGATAACACTTACACCCGGTACGATAACAGTTGAGGCAAACAAGGAAGAATTTGTCATCCATGCAATCTGGCAAAAATCAGTCGAAGGTATTATCGATGGAGAAATGCAACGAAAGGTAAAGGAAATAGAAGGAGAAAAAAGTGTTTGATATTGCAACTATTGCAGTAATATTTGCAATTATGATAACGCTCTATAGGGTAATAAAGGGGCCCATGATATACGACAGGGTCCTTGCAGCAAATGCGATAGGTACTATGGCTGTAGTCCTTTTAGTGCTTATCGGATTTGAATATAGCCGCCCCCATTTTCTTGATTTAGCCGTGGTTTATACATTGATAAACTTTATTGCAACAATAGCTTTTCTTAAATATAGAGAAAAGGGGAGATTAGATTAAGGCTTTAGTTTCATAATAAAAATTTATTGACCAATTCCTGTTGTAAGCAGACAGGACAAGTGTTTGGCAAAAAATTACGATTTACGAATTCAGATTTGAGATTTGTAACTTTTAATTAATCAATAAAAGATTATGGATAAAGTTCAACTACAAAATAGAACAAAAATTTTTGCAATTAGGGTTTTTAAGATGGTAGAAAAGTTGCCTAAGTCAAGAGGAGCGGAAATAATTACTTATCAACTTTTAAAAGCATCGAGTTCTGTAGCTGCTAACTATAGAGCGGTTTGCAGGGCTAAATCTAAAGCAGATTTTATAAATAAATTAAAAATAGTAGAAGAGGAATCAGATGAGTCTTTATTTTGGTTGGAATTTATCTCAGATTTAGAACTTATTCATAAGAAACTATTGAAGGATTTGATTAAAGAAGCAAATGAGTTGGTATCTATTTTTACTGCTGCTTTAAAGACTTCAAAAACAAATAATAAACTTAGAATCCCAAATCGTAAATCGTAAATCTAAAATACTTTTGTTCCGACTTGCTCTGGTTAATATAAGACATTAAATATTAGAAGCCTAAATTAGTTATCATTATTTAATCATGGATATTAGAACAATAATAACCGCAGTTTTTTTAGGTATGGGATGCTTCTTTATTATTGTAACCTCCATTGGTATTGTGAGGTTCCCTGACTTTTACTCCAGGTTACATCCTGCAGGGAAAACTGATACCGTCGGACAGGCACTTGTCCTGATTGGTCTGATGATATATGAGGGATTCTCTATGATAAGTATTAAGCTCTTAATTATAGTAATATTTATCTTTATTGCAAGCCCAACAGCAACACATGCTGTTGCGCAGGCTGCATATTTGAGAGAGGTTAGACCATGGAAGAAAAAGGAGAAGAAGTGACGGTGTATCGGAGTTGTACAGAGCCAAAAATATTTCTTTGAGATACCCATAATACTACAAAAATGATAGATATTTTATTACTCCTCATTATAGTAGCCTGCGCTATTGCTGCAGTTTCTATAAAAGACTTGCTAAGTGCAATTATGATACTTGGTGTATACAGCTTTATAATGGCGACTATATTTACCCGGCTGAATGCGGTTGATGTTGCCTTTACCGAGGCATCTGTTGGAGCAGGGATTACATCTGTATTAATGATCGCAGCATTAAGCAGGACAAAAAGGTATGAGTACCTTTATACAAAATCCGAAAGAAGAAAACCTTCAGCCTTGTTTTTAAAGGTGCTGTCTCTCTTTATTGTAATAATTACAGGTGCAGTCCTTGTGTATGGAACGCTTGACATGCCCGAGTTTGGAGATCCTGACGCACCTGCAAATAAACATGTGTCGCCAAGATATATAGAGGAATCCCACCATGAGACCGGAGTTAATAACTTTGTTACCGCTGTCCTTGCAAGTTACAGGGGATACGATACACTCGGAGAAACAACGGTGATTTTCACTGCCGGCATATGTGTTATATTGCTATTGAGGAAATTTAAAAAGGATGATGATGATCGTTATGCCGGAATTTGCTATTGAGGAGGAGGAAAAAGGATTGAATATTGATGATTGTTGATTGGTTATTGTGGAGAAAGTATGGATGCTAAAGAGCTAAAGAAGAGAACAAAAGAATTTCCTAAGGAACTTGCGATTCTTACATTAATTGGGGTAAAGTAAACCTTTAACTTTAGTCACTTTAGTCACTTTAGTTCACTTTAAACTTTAGCTCACTTACTTTGTGGTAAACTTTTAAGAAGAACCCATGCAAGAGTTCATTAAAGAACAAATTATAGTACGAACTGTTTCAAAATTTTTTACCCCATTTATCCAATTGTATGCATTTTATGTTATTGCTCATGGAGACCTCGGCCCTGGCGGTGGTTTCCAGGGGGGTGTAATTTTAGGAGCAAGCATGATTCTTTATGTAATTGCATTTGGCATGGATGAAGGTAGAAAGAGGGTATCGCAGAAAATCAGCGATATCTTTGTATCAACAGGTGTTTTGATATATGCGGGGATTGGGCTGCTTTGTATATTAGCAGGAGGAGCATATCTGGAATATGCAGAACTTCCTCTGGGTTCGCATCATCTTGCAAGCCATTTGGGTATCTATGGCATTGAAATAGGCGTAGGGATCACAGTTGCTTTTGTGATGATAACAATATTCTTTGAGACAGCGAAGAAAGAAAGAAAAAAATAGTCAATTATGATTGATGTAATTCATTTTATTCAGACAAAATTTTATTATCTAGTAGTTATATTCCTCATGATGATAGGGCTTTATACAACGATAGCTTCGAGGAATCTTATAAAAAAGGTTATAGGCATAAATATCTTTCAGATCTCGGTCTTTCTATTTTATATTGCAATGGCCAAGGTTAAACACGGGACCGCCCCCATATTATGGGATAAGGCTGTTATTTACGATAATCCTCTCCCTCATGTGCTTATCCTTACCGCTATAGTTGTTTCTGTAAGCACAACTGCAGTTGCTCTTGCCCTGATAATAAATATTTATAAAGAATATGAAACGATTGAAGAAGACAGTATCCTGGCAAAGCAAGAACTGGATGAAGAAGAAAGTATCCTGGCAAAGCAAAAACTAGATATCGACAGGAGCAACATGGCATAGCATGAAATTCATTCAAGAGTTGCCAGTCCTCATAATTGTCATTCCTCTTATCTTTGCAGTTATAATCCCTCTGGTAGGCAGATTAAACAGACTGCTCCCATGGATTATTGCATCGACCATAACATTCTTTTGCTTTCTAATCTCCATTTCCCTTCTTATTACTGTCTTAGATACAGGGAGGATAAGTTACTGGTTAGGCGGTTGGGAACCACCCTGGGGGATAGAGTATGCGATCGATTACCTGAATGCATTTGTGCTGGTAGTCGTTTCATTTATTGCCTTTATTGTTTCTCTTTATTCAAGGAGGAGCGTAGAGTTAGAGATTAATAAAAACAAGATATCAGCGTTTTACTGCATATATATGCTTTTTATCACAGGTCTCATGGGGATAGTCATAACGGGTGATATCTTCAATATATATGTATTTTTAGAGATTTCATCTCTTGCAGGATATGGCCTGATTGCCATCGGAAGGAAAAGGGAGGCCCTTGTAGCAAGCTATAATTATCTTATCTTAGGTACTATTGCTGCCACATTTATACTAATCGGTATAGGTTACATTTATATGGCAACAGGCACCCTTAACATTGCAGATCTACAGGAAAGATTACCGGCGTTATTTCACTCAAAGATGGTATTAGTTGCCCTCGCATTTTTCACGGTAGGCCTTAGTCTGAAACTTGCCTTATTCCCATTACATGCCTGGCTGCCCGGTGCCTATACACATGCCCCCTCAGTTGTGAGTTGCATAATGGCTGCAACAGCAACAAAGGTTGGCGTTTATGCAATGTTAAGGATCATATTTGGTGTTTTTAGGATAGAGTTTGATATACATTTTATCCCTATTGCAAATATACTGATTGTTGTTTCTTCAATGGCCATAATTGCAGGTTCTGCGCTTGCCATTGCACAGACAAATCTTAAAAGGATGCTTGCGTATTCAAGTATTGGACAGATTGGATATATCGTCCTGGGTGCAGTCCTTGCCAACCAGATAGCAATGACCGGTAGCATTATCCACATACTGAATCATGCGTTGATGAAGGGAGCATTGTTCATGGTTGTAGGCTGTATTATTTACAAGACGGGTATAGAAGATATCTCAGGATTAAGGGGGATGGGTAAAAAGATGCCGTTCACAATGGCCGTCTTTACAGTTGCGGGACTCTCTATGATGGGCGTTCCTCTTACAGTTGGCTTTGTCAGTAAATGGTATATTGCTATCGGTGCGCTGAATGCCGGTATGGGGTATCTTATTCCAGTAATAATTACAGGTTCTCTGCTTGCAGCAGTATATGTCTGGAGAATTATCGTAAATATATACTTCCCTGAAGAATTACCGAAACACGAATTACAATATACAGACGGTGGGGCCGAAATTACGGACCACAAATCCCAATATTCTGAAGCACCCTGGAGTATGCTGGGGCCTACAATAGCCCTTGCCGTGCTTTGTATATATTTTGGAATCAGCGCAACAGCGCCTCTGTATATAGCTGAGAAGGCGGCTGTTATGCTATTGCAATAGAAATATTAATGATTGAATATCGAATACCGAATAACGAATATCGAATATCGAATATCGAATTGTTTCCATTATTCGATGTTCTATATTCATCATTCAATTTTAAGGGACAATTAGCATTGGAAACAGTTTATTCATCCATACCTTTTTTCGTAATATTCGTACCACTCTGTGCCGTTGCTCTTATACTTATATTCAGCAATAGACCAAACCTGCGGGAATCGTGGACGATTTTGGCCTCTCTTACTAAATTTGGTTTGATTGTATCCATGCTTCCAACGATACTTGACGGCAAGGTCATAGAGTGTGCTATCGTAACAGTCCTTCCGGGGCTTGATATTAAATTCAAAATTGATGCCCTGGGAATATTCTTTGCCCTCACTGCATCCTTTCTCTGGATTCTCACTTCATTCTACTCTATCGGTTATGTGCGAACCCTGAATGAGCATGCGCAAACAAGATATTTTATCTGTTTTGCAGTCGCAATATCCGCAACTATGGGTGTTGCGTTTTCTGCAAACATGTTCACAACCTATCTTTTTTACGAAATGATTACCTTCTCCACTTACGCCCTCGTCGCACACAAGGAGACGCCGGAGGCGCGTTCAGGTGCAAAAGTATATTTTGTTTTTCTATTTGGTACCTCTGTGGCCTTTCTCCTGAGCGCTATCTTCCTGACATATTATGCAACAGGTACGCTGGATTTTTCGAATCAGGGCATATTCAATGATGCAAGGGGGAAAGGGCTGAGTGATATATTTTTGATAGTTGTCTTTGGCCTCTTTATAGCCGGGACTTCAAAAGCGGCAATGATGCCGTTTCATGCGTGGCTCCCCCGCGCCATGGTCGCCCCCACACCTGTGAGCGCTTTTTTACATGCAGTGGCAGTTGTCAAGTCTGGCATCTTTGTCGTTGTAAAGATAGTCCTTCATTTATTCGGGATTAACCTCTTAAATGAACTGAGACTTGGTATAGTCCTTGCTTACTGTGCATCCTTTACCATGATAGTTTCCTCGTTAATCGCCCTCAGGCAGGATAACCTGAAGGCAAGGCTTGCATATTCAACGGTCGCCCAGCTTTCATATGTAATATTCGGCGTTGCCCTTCTTACACCCTCAGGTATTACGGGGAGTATCATGCATATAGTAATTCATGCCTTTGGAAAGATAACGCTCTTTTTCTGTGCCGGGGCTATATATGCTGTGACTCATAAGACCAAAATAAGCGAACTTGACGGGATTGGAAGGAAGATGCCTTTCACCATGATTGCCTTTTCCCTGGCCTCACTCTCAATAATTGGGATCCCTCCTCTTGGCGGTTTTATAAGCAAGTGGTATCTGGCCATGGGTGTTATAGAAGCAGGGGAAATCCCGATAATTGCCGTTCTCATAATAAGTTCAATACTTAATGCGTGTTACTTTATACCCATTGTGTATAAGGCATTTTTTAAGGAATTGCCACCGGGAGAAACGGCGGAAAGAAACGAGGCCCCCGCCATTATGGTAGTACCATTGGCGCTTACGGCCACAGGAACATTACTTTTATTCTTTGTACCATCATTATTCCTTGATCTTGCGAAGATGGTTGTGGCTAATTTAAATTAGGCTGCCTAAAGGCAGCAACTCTTAAAGAGAATATCGAATAATGAACACTGAACTTCGAAGTATTGTTGCATCCAACATTGATTGCTTATCGTTCGAAATTCGATGTTGGAAGTTCGACATTGGATATTCATTCTTTTTTAACCTAAATGTTTAGGTTCAATCAACATGATTGAACCAGCAAGTAACTTCGAATATCGAATAATGAACACTGAACTTCGAAGTATTGTTGCATCCAACATTGATTACTTATCGTTCGAAATTCGATGTTGGAAGTTCGACATTGGATATTCATTCTTTTAAATTAAAAGTTTAACCTTATTATTTTTACGTTTAAGCGGGGATTATTATGGAAAAAGAAATAATGGAATTAGGACATGAGCCTAAACCTGGATATGGGAAAATCTTTTACGCTGTACTTACCATAGGCTTAATATATCTTGCTATAATATTTCTTTTGTGATAACAGAATTATTGGTGGTTTCCCGCCCGACCGGCGAAAGTCGCGGCTCCCGCGGCAGGCGGGGAACGTCGAATTTAGAATTTAGAATTCATAATTCATTATTCGGTGTTCATTATTCAATATTCTCTTTAAGAGTTGCCACCTTTATTCTCGAAGGAGTTTTTTGTATGAAAGAAATTAATATTTTTGATAATCCGAGAAATGTAAAGATACTTCTAATGCTCCTTTTTGGAGGTTGCCTTGTGCTTATGATTATTAATTTCTTTTTTTCAAAGCACGCTCATTTTTCCTGGGAAGAATGGTCTGGTTTTTATGCCGCTTATGGATTTGTTGCCTGTGTATGCCTGGTTCTGGCAGCAAAGTATGTATTGCGCAAAATTGTCAAAAGGGGTGAGGATTATTATGATTAACATTATCCCTCCAGCATTGATATTTATTATAGGGGCATTCCTTGTCCCCTTAATCAGAGGAAAGGCAAAAAGTATATACCTCCTGCTTCTACCGGTTTTAAGCTTCATTAATCTTATCTATATACCTCAAGGAACACACGGGACTATCAACTTTCTGGATTATCAGATCATATTTGGCAATATAGACAGGCTTAGTTTGGTCTTCGGATACATCTTTCATATTATAGCTTTCATAACGATACTTTATGGCATTAACAGGAAAAACGATAACGAGTCTATGGCAGGTCTTTTTTATGCCGGCTGTGCCATGGGTGTCATATTTTCTGGAGATCTTCTCTCCCTTTTCTGCTTTTGGGAAATGATGACTATAGGTTCAGTTTTACTTATCTGGGCGCGAAAATCAAGGAAATCAATCGAGGCAGGATTTAGATTTGCTCTGGTTCATTTTTTTGGCGGTGTAATCCTTCTGGTAGGAATAGTCTTATATATTTATGAAAATGGTTCTATTGGGTTTGGCTACATTGGATTAAATGGATTAGCATCATATTTTATATTTTTTGGATTTGGAGTAAATTGTGCCTGGCCAATTATTCATTCATGGCTTACCGACTCTTACCCGGAAGCTACGATTGTCGGTACTGTATTTCTAAGTGCCTATACAACAAAAACCGCGGTATACGTCCTTGCAAGAGCATATCCCGGAGCGGAACCACTTATCTATATTGGTACAGTAATGGCTGCATTTCCCATTTTCTTTGCAGTAATTGAAAATGATCTCAGGCGGGTGCTTTCTTACAGTATTATTAACCAGGTAGGGTTCATGGTGGTCGGCATTGGTATAGGTACTGAATTAGCTATAAACGGTGCGGTTGCGCACGCATTTAATGATATATTGTTCAAGGGACTTCTTTTTATGTCTGTTGGGGCCATTATATACCGGACAGGAAAAATAAATGCCACAGACTTAGGGGGACTATATAAGACCATGCCCTTGACATGTATTTTTTGTATAGTAGGTGCAGCATCAATATCTGCATTCCCTCTCTTCAGTGGTTTTGTAAGTAAATCGATGGTAATGTCTGCAGCAGCAGATAAACACATGATTGTTATCTGGCTCACACTCCTATTTGCCTCAGCAGGAGTGTTTCACCATGCAGGGATCAAGATCCCCTTCTTCGCGTTTTTTTCACATGATTCCGGTATAAGGACAAAAGAGGCTCCTCTTAATATGCTTATAGCCATGGGCATTGCGGCAGTTTTATGCATCTTTATAGGCTCTTTTCCGGGTACGCTTTATAGTTTCCTTCCTTTTCCTGTTGACTATGACCCATACACTACATCACATGTAATGGCTCAACTTCAGTTACTATTCTTTTCGGCACTGGCATTCACATTCCTTCTCTTATCAGGAATCTACCCATCCGAAATAAGGGCTATCAATATTGATGCAGACTGGCTCTATAGGAAGGGCGCCGT
This sequence comes from Candidatus Scalindua sediminis, assembly GCA_008636105.1. Lineage (GTDB taxonomy): Bacteria > Planctomycetota > Brocadiia > Brocadiales > Scalinduaceae > Scalindua_A > Scalindua_A sediminis. Next base: position 14,781 of record VSDH01000047.1, read on the forward strand.
CGGATTCCTCTGGCTTTTAGATAATCCATTGGCCTGGTTTGGTAATCAGGTTAAGACCACGATTTTTGTAACCATTCCCCAATCATTCGCATGGTTTAGTAAGAACCCATTGATGGCCTTAAAGGTGGCTGGCAACAATATAGTGCTAGCGATATTTGAGGAGTCATTTACGAAAGAAAAAGTAGAAAGGATAAGGAAACGAATAGTAGAACAAATAACTGTCTACCCTGGAGATGTAATCAGATACTCGCATGTTGGCACAACTGTCATTTGGGTAATGGGATTTTTAATGGTATACCTGATAATATACATTGTTAGCGGTAAATAACCAAGGCGTATCATTACAATGCTTCCTTGCCCCTGCGCCCCAGCATCTTGCCCGCCAGACTGCAGACTGTGTCATAATTAATAGATAAGAGGAGCATAGAAAACGTAGTATAGCGTAGAAGAGTTTAGTATAATATACCGCAAGGAGGTATGTCAATGGCATATAGATATG
>VSDH01000004.1:0-16111 GCA_008636105.1 Candidatus Scalindua sediminis
ACAGAAAACATGAGAAATCCTTGCCACGGCAATTAAAGTTGTTTTAAAAGCCCCGCCTTTTAAGGCGGGGATATTTACTAATATAGGTAAGGAGAACAATGATGACGAAAATCAACAATGAAATCAAAAAACTAAGTATTTTAATACTATTAGTTCTATTAATGGCTTTTATTGGTTGTGGAAAGGCAAAAAAACATGTAGAAACAGGAAAAATACTTTTGGGGCAGGGTAAGATTGTGGACGCAATATCAGAGTTTGAAAAAGCTATAGAAAAGGACTCTAATTTGGCAGAGGCATACTTTGGTTTAGGAAACGCTTACGTAAAAAGACAAATGCTAGAGGAGGCTATAACGTACTATAGAAAAGCCATAGAATTAGACCCGGAATATTCTAAGGCATATAAGAATCTATCAGATACATTTATTAAGATTGGACCGCCTGAAACAGAATTTGAGAGAAGGGCCAGGGCAGTTGAAGAAGATCCGGAAAGCACAGATGCACACATAGATTTGGGTGTTTTATATCATCTTTGGGATAATACCTTCGATGCAATAAAGCATTATGAAGAGGCGCTTAAATTAGACCCTGATAATCCCTTTATTTATTATAACCTTGGTGTTGCTTATCAGGACATGGCACTCTTCAAAGATAAATCGATACCCCTTTACTTAAAGTCTATAGAATTGAATCCTGATCATGACAATGCACATTATAACCTTGCAGTTTCATACCTTAAGAGCAATAATCTTGAAGATGCTATGGGAGAATACAAAAAGACATTAGAAATCAATCCTGATTATGCTGATGTTTATGTTGATTACGGGATGATAAAGATTAGGGGGAAAGAGTTTGAAGAAGCAATGGGATTTTATGATAAGGCACTGGAAATAGACCCGAATAATGTAGAGGCACATTATCAAAAAGGCATTGTCTACGCGTTTCAAGAAAAATTTGATGAGGCATTGGCAGAAAATAGGAAGGCACTAGAAATAAATCCCAAGCATACCAATTCACAGTTCAATATAGCTGTGATATACCACAAGAAGGGAGAATATGATAGGGCTATACAGGAATATAATCTGGTATTAGAGATAGATCGTATTTATCAGGATGCCTACTATAATAGGGGCCAGATATATGCGGTAAAGGAAGACCTGCCGAGGGCATATCAGGATTATATTACATACGACAAGATAGTAAAGGCGAAAACCGGTGTACAACCCGCTGCACTTGCATTGCGAGGTTTGGAAGACGAAGAAGTTGAGGGATTCATGTTGCCAAGTTTCAAGGACTGGCTCTTAGAATATGAATAAATTTCAATTCTGTAATTCCATCTCTTTGTTCTTCTTTTTTATATATACATTGAATTGTATTTACTCAATAAAATTTTGAATCCCCCTAACCTGGAATAAATCCCCCTTTTCCTGCTTATGGCCCGCCAGAATAAAGACTGTGTCATAATAAAGGAAATGCCTATTTTGTCATTCTGAACTTGATTCAGAATCTAATGATTTCAATAACTTAGCAACCTAAGAGATCCCGAAACAAGTTCGGGATGACAATTGTGACACAGTCTCATAATAGGCGGGCACGCAGGCATAAAGGGGGAAAGAGGCGATACCGTTCGGCACAATTTTTGTTGGAAGGTACAAAAAGCCTGAATTTGTCATTCTGAGTGAAGCGAAGAATCTCGGCGTTGAAACAATAGATTCCTCGGTCGAAGCTCCCTCAGAATGACAAAGAGCGAAGGGGCTCAGAATGACATTTTCAAATTTGATTGTGGAGAAATTTATATGATTTTTGATTTCCTAAAAAAATATAAGTATTTGATTGTGATACTCTTATCTGGAATTGCCGTAAGTTGTGACAAGGCAGAAAACCATATTGAGCTTGGAGACAAATTTATCCTTGAAAACAAACCGGAGAAGGCTGCTGAGGAGTATAAACGGGCCGGAGAACTTGATGAAGGTATGGCTGAGGTTTATTATAAATTAGGTGTTGCATATCTCCAAATGGGCAAGTTAGAAGAAGCGACTAGAGAGTTCAGAAAGGCAATTGAAATACGTCCGGATTATGCTAAAGCTAACGAGAAACTAACTGAGACTTTTAAGAAAATTGGAGTTTCTGATGATGAAATTACGACATGTCAAAAAGCAATATACAGAAACCCAAAAGACATTGTCGCTCGTTTAAGGTTAGGATTCTTATATCAACGGTTAAGGGAAATGGATATGGCTTTTGAACAATACAATAAAGCCTTGGAAATAGAGCCTTATAATGCTGCTGTTCATTATAACCTGGGGGTTGCGTATCAGGATCTTAATTTGATTGAAAAGGCCATTACCTCATACGAAAAGGCAGTTGAGCTTAAGCCAAGCCATAGTAAGGCACATTATAACCTGGGTATTGCGTATATTGCAATGGATGAATATGACAAGGCAATAATGGAGCTTGAAAAAACAGATGAATTAGAATCCGATAATAAAGACGTATATTGCAATTTAGGCCTGGTTTATTACCTTAAGGGTATGGCAGATGAGGCTATTAATAACATTAAAAAGGCTTTAGAAATAGACCCCGAAATGGCTGATGCACATTACTACATGGGTGTGGTTTATGCCAGCAAGAATATGTACGAAGAGGCGATAGAAGAGAATAAAAAAGTGATTGTGACAAATCCCGATTATGTCAATGCCCATTTCAATCTTGGCACACTCTATCATAAGCAGGGTTTATTAGACAATGCCATTGATGAGTATGAAAAGACTATCTTGATTGATCGGGGTTTTGCAGATGCGTATTTTAACAAGGGAAAGGTTTTGGAAGCAATGGGCAAGAAGGCGGATGCACGAAACGAATTTGAAAAATATAGGATGGTAAAAGGAACCGCTAGAGGCTCGCCAAGCCTTTTGTCTTTTGATGCAAAACTTACAGGGGCTATGGAAGAAGCAGACGCACGTAAAGAATTCGAGAAACGTCTTCTAGAACTAGAAGAGAAAGACAAACCCTAGACTTTAATTATCGGTAGAAGCCCGAAAGACAAATGAATTCCTGTTTTGAGTTTTTGATACCTGCCTTATTAGATTATTTAGGCGTTAAATACCCATTATGATTATTTAGCGTCCTTTGCGCAACGAAAACCAACACTTTTATTTCTTTCATCTGGATCACCAAACATCCTTACTGCACAACGCATCTTGTAAACATTTCGGGCGAACAATGATCCACCTTTGATTATTCGCTTTCCCGTACTTTTTAAAGGACCTTTGGGATTTTTTTCTGGACTATTGTAGTAATATTCAGGATGATACCAATCATTACACCATTCAGACATGCTTCCCGACATATCATAACAACCATAAACACTCTTTCCAAGTTTATAACTTCCTACAGTTAAAGTCCCTTTTTTACCAACATTGGAGTATCTAATTTCCCACACATCACCCCATGGAAATCTTCTTCCATCGGTACCCCTTGCAGCCTTTTCCCATTCTGCTTCGGTTGGTAAACGCTTACCGGCCCATGCTGCGTAGGCATAGGCATCATACCAATCGATTCGATTTACGGGATAGTCCGGATAGTTGTAATATTTATAAACATAACCTCTGAAAGCGTTCCCGGGTAAATGGTCTTTAGCGATAGGTTCCGTTGGATGGCATTTACTGTGGTCTCCAGTTCTAGTAATGTATTCCAAGAATTCCCAATATTGAGCATTTGTAACCTCATATTTGTCAATATAATACGCATCAAGATATACCGTGTGTTGAGGCATTTCTTCCTGGATAAAATCCTCCTCTGTAGTCCCCATTTTAAACTCTCCAGCCGGTACAAGTACCATTTCTTCCCATTCCTCTCTAAAGTCATTCAGTGTTTCTTCCATTAAGTGCCTTCTATCATTGATTCTCTTCTTTGCGATACTTTTTTTTGTATCTACGTCCCTATATTCTAAAATCTTTAATACAAAATCGTCGGCTACGCCGAGTTGTTCTAAAGTCTGTGGTCCGAGATTTCTGCTCTTTTCCAAATGTTCTAGTGCCTTCTTGTGGTCATTGAGTTTCCAGTATACACCAGCCATCTGCCAGTTTAGTCCGGGTAGATCAGGTTTTAATTTTTCAGCCTCTTTATACATCTTTAAGGCACCATTATAATCATTAGAATTCTCGCGTAGTGAATTTCCGCTTTCTATGTATCTCATTGCTTTTTTATATGGATCATTTTCTGGGGGTTTCTGAATATCTTGTGCTATTTCTTCCTCTGTCTTTTGGGCTTCTTCACTTTTATCAGTCACGGAAAGTGGTACCAGCCTTTTCCCATCTTGAGGGCAGTATATAATTTCCGTAGAGTATATTTTGGTGCATTCAAGGCATTTTTTCTTCCCTTGTTCTTCAGATGCCTCTACGCATAAACTATAACCAAAAGACATTATTGCAGTTAAAAGGAATGAAAACAAAATTCTTTTCAATTAATTTCTCCTTATGTTTAGTCATTTACATAATATTGTAATTTGACGTGTGTTTGTTAATATTTGCTTAAAATATCGAATTATACAATCATATTTAATTAAATCAATGTTAAATAAAATTGAACTTCTTCCTGTTTAAAAAGGTCTTGATATTGGGATTCTTTTTTGGTAATATCCTCGAACTGTTTGGCTGATAATAGTTATCAAGATGTTTAAGTTGTTATAAGATAACAAATTAAGGAGGCTTCCATGGAATGTGGGCGTATGAAGGATAAGGTAATTAATATTGTAAAATCTATATTAGGCCTGATAAAGAGGCATAAGAAATTATTTGGGGTTTTATTTATAGTTTTTGTGGCTGTTGCCTTAATTGGAGGGAGAAAATTTTGGCATTATGCTGAATCAAGTGAATTCTGTGGTAGTTGCCATGAGATGGACGTACATTACGATTCCTTTATGAGTTCTAAGCATCATAATGAGCATGTGCACAGTTGTCATACCTGCCATGTTGGTCCCGGCCTGAAGGGCTTTTTACATGCAAAGTTAAGTGACGGTGCCCATGATTCATTCGAACATATGAAGAAAACCTATCTTACTAGTACAAATTCAGGGTTATTTATAGATATTGCTGAGGATAGCATTCCGATAATTAACGGTAATTGCCTTAACTGTCATATAAATGAGGAATACACAAAGGACAAAACTCACCTTGAGTGCGTTTCACAATCAAAGAGAAAGATAGAAGATGGCAATTTTAAAGATTTCTTCTGTACAGATTGCCATATAGGTGTGGTGCATCCAAGTTGGAGTGCAGATGTGTATAAAGCATATGCAGAAAAAAAGATTCCACCTTTTGGTATTTTTACTGAGGATGATTGTTATGCCTGCCATAGACATGCTACACCAGAGGTTGTAAAAGAGTGGACAAAAAGCCCGCATGCTAAACAGGGTGTGTCATGTTTGGAATGCCATGGAGACGACCATGGACAAATTGTTGAAAGGAAAGGCATGGTTTTACCCAGTAAATGTGGTGAATGTCACGTAACGATGTATACAGATTTTGCACAAAGCAGACATTATACTGGACGTATAGTAGCAGAATTTGACGGTTTTATTTCGAGCACAAAAAACGCAACGATGAGAAAGGACTGCGAGGAATGCCATATGCTGGGTTTGAGTCAGACATGGGATTCAGGGCCAGGAGGTAGCTGTGAGGGTTGTCATCCCAAACATTTGTTCGAGCGAACAAAGGCAGCGGAGGCAAAAGTATGTGAGAAATGTCACATTGGTGGGCCACCTCACGCGCAACTCGATATGAGTGTTAAATCTGTACATGGTAAGCTTTATGGGAGATGGGAAGAAGAGGGTAAGATTAAGTTGAGATGCCAGTCTTGCCATAGTGATCCATATAGCCACCATAATTTTAATAGGAATGTTAGCTTAAGTGACTGATGTATGACAATGTCCTCCATCCGGGAGTTAAATAGTCAATTTAAAAACAATTATATTTTAAAAACCCACCTTCTTAGGTGGGTTTTTTGTTGGATAGTTATTTAAAGAGCTTCGATATGAAAATAACAGTTATTGGTGCTGGTAGTGTTGGTGCAACAACGGCCCAGAGACTTATTGAAAAGGAATTAGGTGATATTGTACTTCTTGATGTGGTTGAGGGCCTGCCACAGGGAAAAGTTCTAGATATGATTGAAGCTGGGCCAGTCTATAACTATCAATGCAGGATTGTGGGAACTAACTCATATGAAGAGACTGAAAATTCAGATATTGTTGTTATTACATCTGGCAAGCCACGAAAACCCGGGATGAATAGGGATGCTCTTCTCAAGGTGAATGTAGGGATTGTAAAAGATGTCGTTGGACAGGCTATTAAGAAATCTCCAAATGCTATCTTGATCGTGGTTACTAATCCACTTGACGCAATGGCTTATGTAACATATAAGGTGAGTAAGTTTCCCAGGGAAAGAATCATAGGAATGGCAGGGGTACTGGATTCCTCAAGAATGAGAACTTTTATAGCTATGGAACTAAATGTCTCAATAGAAGATGTCCATGCCTTTGTACTTGGTGGACATGGTGATACAATGGTCCCAATGTTGAGATATGCGACAGTTGCAGGAATACCTGTCACTGAGTTATTATCAAAGGAAAAATTGGATGCAATAGTTCAGAGAACGAGAGATGGAGGCGCCGAGATAGTCAATCTTTTGAAGACGGGGAGCGCATTCTATGCACCCTCAGCTTCAATTGTTGGAATGGTTGATGCAATTATAAATGATAAAAAAAAGATACTACCCTGTACGGTTTTGTGTAAGGGTGAATACGGCTTTAATGATATATTCTTGGGTCTTCCTGTTAAGCTCGGTAAAAATGGAATTGAGCAAATTATAGAAATAAAACTTAACAAGGAGGAATCTGACGCATTAGATAGATCTGCCGATTCAGTTAGGAAACTTTGTAAGAATATCTCTTTATAATGGCTTAAATAATTTGCATAATTTTTGAAACCTTGTTGATCGGATTGTAACAAAATAAAATGGAAACTGGAAAAGGAAGAGCATTAAGCTGGTTTATACAGAGGATAACAGGTTTGATATTAGGATTTGGGGTGATGTTTCATTTTCTTATGTTTCACTATTTTGGCTACAAAGTTGGCTTAACTTTTCTTGAAGCACGTGACAGATTAATTTCACCAGGATGGATTACCTTTTATACTGTTTTACTTGGTATGGCAATTTTCCATGGTATGAATGGTCTATGGGGAATTTTTTCAGATTACAATCTAAAACGGAAAACAAAAGAACAAATAGAATTCCTCTTGTATCTCTTTGGTTTCATTCTATTTATTGTTGGAGGGTTTATATTAATAAGATTCAATGTTTAACTTTATCTAAAGCTTAAATATGGAAAATACGAAATTTATGAATAAAGCAAAAACGTATCTCAACGATTTAAGGTTAAATATTACCACAGGTACAATTTCACATGTTACGCATCGTGTAACAGGAATAGCTTTCGTAATATTTCTATTTCTTCATATTTTTACATTAAGCTCGGTATTTCGTGGACCAGAAGCATTTGAAGATGCCCTACTTGTTTATGACAGCCCTCTCGGCCGATCACTAGAGTTTGCACTTATGTTTGCGGTATCCATACATCTTATAAATGGAGTAAGGATAACCATAATAGATTTCCTTAATCTGAGCCAAGTCCATAAAAGGTATTTCTGGATTTCGTTTATAGTTTTTTCAATAATTGTAATACTCAGTGTGGCAGTATTTTTCCGTATTTTTTGATAAATTAGCCTTTTTTCAGCCCACCTGTATGACGCATGCTAATATTAACTGGTTGTATGGGTATGAGATAAGTTTGCTAATATATACCGGTTTTGTTGCACAAAGCAAATTTGTAAAAACATGAAACCAATTTATCATGATACTATAGTTGTTGGTGGTGGCCTCGCAGGTTTACGTGCAGCTCTTGAATTAAACCGTAGAAATGTGAAGGTAGCCTTAATATCAAAAGTCTACCCGCTTAGGTCTCATTCTGTAGCTGCTCAGGGAGGTATAAATGCAGCATTAGGTAACCATCCTAGAGGTTACTATGATAATTGGGAGAAACACGCATTTGATACGGTCAAAGGCAGTGATTATCTGGCTGACCAGGATGCCGTTATACGTATGACAAAAGAAGCTTTAGAAAGAGTAATCGAACTTGAACATTGGGGTTGTCCTTTTGACCGAAATGATGAAGGTAAAATTGCGCAAAGACCTTTTGGTGGTGCTGGCTTTCCCAGAACTTGTTATTCAACGGATAAAACTGGTCATGCCTTGCTTCATACCCTGTATGAACAGATTGTAAAATTTCGTCAGATAGCAGAGCGAAAAGAACTTGTCCTTTATAATGAATGGCTCGTAACAAAAATGGTAGTTGAAGATGGGAAATGTATAGGCCTAATAGGTTTGGATATTAAGAGTGGTAATCTTTCTGCATTTAAAACAAATGCGGTAATTTTTGCAACTGGAGGTTCAGGTAGAATCTACGGAAAAACTACAAATGCATTGATAAATACCGGAATGGGTATGGCAGTACCATATTGGTCGGGCGTACCCTTGAAAGATATGGAATTCATACAATTTCACCCTACAACTTTAGTGGGAAAGAACATTTTGATTACAGAAGGTTGTAGAGGAGAAGGTGGTTATTTGTTAAACAATAAGGGTGAAAGATTTCTAGAGAAGTACAAAGATTCCGAAAAAACAATGGAGGTAGCGCCTCGAGATATTATCTCTAGAAATATAACAAAAGAGATAATGGAAGGAGGGGGATACGAAGATCCGGCAGACCCAACTTCAAGACATGTACTTTTGGATTTAAGGCATCTAGGCGAAGATAGGATTATGTCCAGACTATCAGGAATCAGAGAAATTTGTATGAAGTTTGCGGGCATTGATCCGGTTTATGAACCAATCCCTGTACAACCAGGACAGCATTACACAATGGGAGGAATTGATTGCAATATAGAAAGTGAAACGCAGATTAAGGGTCTTTATGTTGCAGGGGAGGCAGCTTGTGTGAGTGTCCATGGCGCAAACAGGTTGGGTGGTAATTCCTTACTTGAAACAATTGTATTTGGAACTGTAGCCGGCGAGAATGCAGCCAACTATACTCAGGGCACCACTTACGGCAGCGTGCCGTCTCCGACAGGCCGGAGGCCGCCACGGTGCAATAATAAGGATAATATATTGGATGATGCCCTAAAATGTGAAAATAGAAAGATAGAGAGTATTCTCAACTCAAATGGCAATGAAAATCCATCTAATATAAGAGAAGAATTGAATAAGTTAATGGAAGAAAATGTTGGAATTTTTAGGAATGCAGAGGCTTTAAAGTCTGCCCTTAATAGGATAAAACAATTGCAGGAACGATACACGAGCATAAGCTTAAACTATAAAGAGCGTAGAACAAACCTTTCGTTAATGTGGGTACTTGAATTGAAGGGTAGTTTGGATGTCGCTGAGGCCATTATTGCCGGAGCACTCGCAAGAGAAGAAAGCAGAGGTTCACAATTCAGGACAGACTTTACTGAAAGGAATGATGAGGATTTTTTGAAACACACACTTGCATATTTTTCTGATGAAGGAGTAAGATTAGATTATAAAGAAGTAACTCTGGGTCGTTTTGAGCCGAAGGCAAGGGAATATTAGTTTTTATAAGGAGACATAAAGAGTTGGTGCAAAAGAGAGAAATCTGTTTTAAGGTATTTCGTTTTGATCCTGATAGAGACAGCAAACCATATTTCCAAGCGTATCAAGTACCATTTGTGAGGAAGGACCTGACCGTATTGGAGGGTCTTTTCTATATTCAGGAAAAGCTGGATAATTCGTTAGCCTTCAGATCTTCATGCAGGTCAGCAGTTTGTGGTTCCTGCGCTATGCACATAAATGGCGGGTACGGACTCGCTTGTAATACATTAGTCTCGAGTCTAAAAGGAAATAAAATAACAATCAGACCACTGGGCCATATGAATATTATAAAAGACCTCTTTGTAGATTTGGAACCTTTCTGGAAAAAATACGAATTTATAAAACCGTATTTAATATCTAAAACCTTACCCTCAGATCATGAAAGATTGCAATCGCATAGTGAAAGAGCAAAATTAGATGGATTGATAGATTGTATCCTTTGTGGTTGTTGTTACTCCTCATGTATGGTTACTCTGACTAAAGATGAATATCTCGGACCTGCCGCATTGCTGTGGGCAAATCGTTTTTATGTTGATTCAAGAGATGATGCCAAGGATGAACGTCTTGCTATTGTGAATGTTGAAAATGGTGTATGGAGGTGTCATACAATATTCAACTGCCACCAGTCATGCCCCAAAAGTCTCAACCCGGCAAGCTGTATTACGAATCTTAAAATGAAACTTATTTAAAAAAAGTTTTATTTCTTCTGAGACTTTTGTATCTTACTTATACTTCTACAAGCTGCACTTCTAAAATAATCTAACTCCTCTTCATCCTCAACAACTTTCTGTAGAAAAGGGATTGCTTCAATAGCTTTAACTATAAAATTATCGCCTCCATGAGGAGTTCCAGTCAAAGTAACCTTAGCGATTCCGTTATTGTCTGTTGTTGATGCATTTGAGCTTAATTTCCCAATACCTCTATTGTCATTACCGTCCGTATCTCCTCTCAAACCATCAGAATCTATTCCGTCATTGTCATTCCAATCGGCTGGTGACCTGGCAGAAGTTGGGTCATCCGGATCTATCAAGTTCCAATGAACCTTGATTCCCTTTTTTGCGGGTTTGATGCTGGCTTCAATCTCAATTGTGGGAGCATGTGTTACATCTTTACTGTAAATCTTTCCTTTAAAATCCGAAGGAGCTTTTCCATCAATCTTTGTAATGGTTATTGTTGTTATTCCTGCTTTAACCTCAGGGGACAAGGCAAGCGAGAATAGGACTAAATATCTTAAGTAATATGGCCTCCTCGACAAATTTAGATTGGTCTCCTAGGCGTCCAAAAAAGTAATATCTTTTTTTTATTTTAACATTTATTTATCTGACATTGTCAAAAAAAAAGACTCATCTATGAACTATATAAGGAAAAATTTTCCCAAAATAGCCTAAATAACCACATTATGTATAAAAAAACAACAGGATTGCCATAAGTTTTTATTATGCCGAAGATTAAGTAATGAAAAATTTTAGGTACATTTACTCCAACGTAATGGTATAAGAGGCAGAAATTGTATTACAGAGTATTATAAGTGGTTGAATGATGATGGGTTAAGAGTGATTTGCTTCGATGCCTATCCGAATATCATAAACTAATGGTTGGATGGATGCGGAGTTGGTAACCTTCTTGTGGACAGCTGGCAAGTGTTTTGCGATTTCTTATGTGCGCATTTCAATTAATGAATTGCGGCAATTTCTTGAATTCGATTTATTTTTAGGTAATGAAATCCGTTTTCATACCGATACTTTTTAATAATATGACGACGAACCTAAGTGGAGAATTTTAAAACTCTTAGGCTAAATTGGGGTCTTAAGCCTTGAGTGTTAATACGCAAATATTTTTTGAGGAAGCTTAAATATGTGTTGCAGGGTTGAATTAGGGTACAGGAGGACACGAGGGCCTGTAAGTCTAAGGTGCGATCAAATACGCTCTATAGAGAGACATAACTCGATCGTGTTTTTTTAATGTCTGCGTTACAGCAACAAAGGCTTATGACTTTTGTAGAAAATAGCATAACAAATAGAGTAAAACCCTTCTATCTTTTATTTAGTATGTGCAATGGTCCAATTTAATTTTTTTAACAATAATTTGGAAGAAAAAAAGGGTTAGACTATGAAAACCATACAGTCTAAACTTGCGGTAGTATTTTGTATTTTTCTGGCTTTGGGTGTAGCAGGGATAGTCCTCGCATTTATGAATAGTCAGAAAGATGATGGTGCAGTGATTAACCTTGCGGGAAAGCAGCGAATGCTCACTCAAAAGATGTCAAAGGAAGCAATTGCCCTGAGTCAGGGCGTGGGTTCAAAAGGATCTCTTGAAAAGACAATCAACCTGTTTGACAAGACGTTAAAGGGATTGATCTCAGGGGATAAAGAATTAAATCTTCCAGCAACAACAAATCCAAAGATTCTAGCTCAGCTTAATCACGTCCAGAAACTATGGAAAGATCATAATTCAAACCTGCAAATTGTGTTAGCTAATTCAGCAGAAACAACTGCCGCATTATCATATATAAATGATAATAATATACAATTATTGAAAGAGATGAACAAGGCGGTGGGAATGTTAGAGAAAAAGGCATCTGACCGGGTAAAAATCAATCTTGCAGGTAAGCAGCGAATGCTTACCCAAAAGATGTCAAAGGAAGCAATAGCCTTGAGTCAGGGCATAGGTTCAAAAAAGATTCTGGAAGAGACAGCCAATTTATTTGATAAGACACTGAAAGGCCTAATAGCAGGCAATGAAGAATTGAAGCTTTCGCAAACTAAAGACCCAAAGGTTATAAGTCAACTCAATAATGTACAAGAATTGTGGAAGGAGTTTCGTGTGAATGTGGACGCTGTGTTAGCTAATCCAGCAGGGGCAGCCGCAGCTTTATCTTATATAAACGAAAATAATATAAAATTATTGAAGGAATCACATAAAGTAGTGATGTTGTTAGAGAGTAATGCATTTGATTCAAAGACAATAAATCTTGCAGGTAAACAGAGGATGCTTTCACAGAAGATGGTAAAAGAGACACTGGGTCTTGCGCAAGGAACTGAATCAAGCGACACTTTGAAAAGTACTTCCGATCTCTTCGATAAGACACTCAAAGGTCTTATTTCCGGTGATAGTGAACTGGGATTGTCTACAATGGCAGATGATGCCATCCTTGCACAATTAACGAGTGTACAGACATTATGGAAGAGTTTTAGTGAAAACGTAAACACCGTACTGAAACTTGCACCAGAGACGAACAATGCCCTTGCTTACATAAATGGAAACAATGTAGAACTCTTAAAAGAGATGAACAATGCTGTAGGTATGTATGAAAAACAGTCTGCTCAAAAAGCTGCCATACTCAGCTGGGCAAACATAATAGTAGTCATAATAACAGTCATAACAGTAGTGGTGGCATGGCTTACAATGGTGAAACCTCTTGTAAAGACGCTCAGGGGAATAGTTGATAATCTATCTAATGGGGCAGCGTCGGGGCAGATATCAGCATCGAGCCAGAGCCTTGCGCAGGGGACATCGGAGCAGGCATCTTCGATAGAGGAGACGTCGGCGTCAATGGAAGAGATGGAATCCGTGACAAGACAGAATGCACGTAATGCGGAAGAGGTTGCCAAACTGGTGGACATGTGCAGTGTTTCTGCCGAGAATGGCAATAAGGCCGTTGTAGAAATGAACAGTTCAATGGGTGAGATAAATGAAAGCATTAAGAAGATTGCGGAGATTACGAAGGTGATAGACGGGATAGCATTTCAGACGAACCTTCTGGCACTTAATGCAGCGGTGGAGACAGCGAGGGCAGGTGAGCATGGAAAAGGGGTTGCTGTAGTGGCGGCAGAAGAGATTAGAAACCTTGCCCAGAGGAGTGCGACAGCGGCAAAAGATACTATATCGTTGATAGAAGATAGTGTTGCCAAGGCAGATAATGGAGCCAAGCTTGCAGAAAAGTGTAGAAGATCTCTAGACGGTATAGCATTTCAGACTAACCTTCTGACATTTAATGCGGCAAAGGAGGCGGCGAGAGCGGGTAAACATGGGAAGGGATTTGCAGTGGTGGCAGAAGAGGTTAGAAACCTTGCCCAGAGGAGTGCGACAGCGGCAGAGGAATTATCATCTCAAGCAGAATCACTCTTGGATCAGGTAAGGATATTATCAGTACAGGTTGGTAAAAAAATTGGTGAAAAGATGTGTACTGCTGGTGAGAGAACAACGAGAAAAGAGGAATCATTTCATTTTGAACATTCGGGTGTAGCAGATCGGGAAAGTACCCATAAAGCTAAAAGGTTACAACATGTACGTAAAGCCGGGCCAGATACCGATGAGGGCAGCGTGCCGCGGGAGCCGCGACTTTCGCCGCCACGGTGCAATGGAGATGTTACAGAAGACGTTTTACGTGAGAAAGACGTAGATAAAGCAACTCCAATGGATGCTGATTCAACTTCAGAACATGATGAAAGGTTGAAAGATTTTTAAGGCGACCTTGCTTATGAGTAATATTATCAAACCGTAATCAGAGATATAAAAAAAGGAGGTATGGCATGGAAACTGTTGCAAAAGGAAAAGATATATCAAGTCATGAAGGAAAATTTCTGACATTTGTTTTGGGTAATGAAGAATACGGTATTGAGATACTCAAGGTAAGAGAAATCATAGGTATTATGGAGATTACGCCTGTGCCTCAAACCCCGGACTACATGAAAGGAGTCATCAACCTGAGAGGAAAGGTTATACCCATAATAGACCTGAGGCTAAAATATTCGATGCCGGAGGTGGAACACACGAAGGAGACATGCATAATTGTGGCGGAAGTTGGCACTGCGCAGGTAGGGATCATAGTGGATAGTGTTTCAGAAGTGACGGACATAAAGGGAGAAGATATAGAACAAGCGCCGAATTTTGGGCAAGAGATAGACACGAACTTTATAATGGGTTTGGGCAAGACAAAGAAGAAGATAATAATCCTGCTTGACATTGAGGGAGTGCTGACGACCGAAGAATTAAAGATGGCTGAACAGATAGCGGCTGAATAATCACACCAGCCCGATCTATTCCCGCCTGCCAGCCCGAAAGACTTGTTCTGGCGAGTAAGAAATACACGAATAAAAGAATCCCAATGGAAGAAGAAAAAGCTCTGGAACATGATGAACAATCTAGAGATTTTTAGAACTACAATTAAACCCTAATGTGGTGTAACCCTTATTTTCTAAAAGGAGAAATCAAACAATGGCTTATTATGAGAATAATGTTGCGAAAGATCATGGAAACAAAAAGTCTATACAAGTACTTGCCAACACGGCGGAAACTATCTCCACCTGTGGTAAGGATATTCAAAAAGTTGCTGATAACATTATGATATCGTGCCACATACCTGGCACAAAGGGAGCAGCTTATAGGAATCAGCTCCTTGCCAAGGTCGACGACCTTAAAAAACTAGCCATACTATACAATTCGGCTTCCCAGCAATTGATAGGCGCTGCCGGGAAGCTGGCTAGCGGTGTTCCAGAGGACGAGGTTTGGGCTGATGTGCTTGTTTTAAGTCCTACCAGCCCAAACCATCCCCACCAGAACGCTTGCCCGCCCGCCCTAGACATTTGCTAACCCGACCTGCCCGACTACGTCATTCAGGCGGTCAAGCATTCTGGCGGGTTTCTCTCGATTACCTATTATGAGTAAAAAGATTTCTTATTTTACTTTTTATCCTACTTAGACCCGGTAGTCATACAATGCCAGCAACTTGGGGTTAAGGAGTATCTTTCGGAGGTGTTAATGAGATTATTCGGCAGTATGAGAAGGAAGCTATTATTCTGGTTACTTGTAATTGTAATAATACCATCTGGTCTTACCGGTTTTTTTGGCTATAAAATAGGCCAGAACATACTAGAAGAGTATGTTTATAAACAACTCTCTATAACTGCGGAAGGAATACGTGATAGGATTGATAGTTTTCTCAAGATAAAAAAGGAAAGAGTCGTAGATTTCGGTTCAGACGGATTTATAAGGGACCAAACTGAACGCATAGGTAATTATGGCAAAGCAGATAGCCTGATGACCGACCTCAGTAATTATCTCGCCAAAAATAAAGTTCCTCTCGATGTAGACATTCTAGAAACGTTTGTTATGGATATGCATGGTGAAATAATAGCATCATCAAAACCACAACATATAGCACTAAAGAGGTCTGATGCCGACTATTATGTGAGTGCCAGGAAGTATGGTGTTTATACAACTGATCTTCATCATTGTGTTGAAACGGGTGAACCCGTGATAGAGGTATCCAGTCTCTTAACTAGTAGGGAAGAAGATTTTAAAGCTATTGGTGTAATAGTTAACAGGATTAAGGGTTCTTCCCTCGTAGACTTACTTAAGAGAGATGTGGCTGATGACGGTGCAATATTAT
>VSDH01000004.1:16121-146078 GCA_008636105.1 Candidatus Scalindua sediminis
AATATTATCAGAGTCAAATTTGGGCAAACTGGAAGAGAGTACAGAATCTCAAGGATTAAGGGTTTCCGAAGCCTTAATGATGGAAGATAAAGGGTTCATGGATTTGGAATTCACAAAAACACTTATTCTCGAACAGTCTGTGGAAACTTATATTGTAAACAGTAACAATTGTGTTATTGCGGGATCTAATATCCCTAAAGAAGCCATACTAAGAAAAATTGTGAACACAGTGAACACAGTGAACACAGTGAACACAGTGAACACAGTGAACACAGCGAACACAGAACCAGTAAGTAAGTTCAACGACTCTGGAGAAGAAACTATAGGTATATATCAAAATCACTTGGGTAATCAAGTTTTTGGGATGTCAGTGTATATTGACGAGATGGATTGGCTGGTCCTGGTAGAAGAGGATGCGGATAAGGCATTCGCTGGTATAAAATATCTTCGTGATTTTTTCATTTTAATGAAGGTTATTACTATTTGCTTATTTGCTATTCTTGCCGTCCACGTCACAAAAGATTTTACTGTTCCCATTAAACGCCTTCTGGAAGGGACAAGAAAGTTATCAAAAGGGAATTCGGGTTACAGGATAGATGTTCTGTCGAAAGATGAGATTGGCGAGCTTGCCAGCTCGTTCAATATGATGGTTGACTCGATTCAGGAGAGAACAGATGTCATAAATGAGACTAAGGAGTATTTAGAAAATATCTTGCAAAATACGTATGATGTGGTAATAACAACCGATGAGAGTGCAAATATTGTGGAGTTCAACACGAGTGCGGAACAGATACTGGGTTATACAAGGGAAGAAGTGATAGGAAGATCTGTGGAGATATTTTATTTAAATAGAAATGAAGTAGAGGAATTAATGAAGAGGATACAAAGTGAAGGGGTGGTTAAAAATTACGAGACAAAGCTTAAGTCAAAGCAGGGTAAGATTATAGACATAATAATTACTATGTCCCAACTCAAAGATAAATCAGGTAACTTTATTGGTATGGTTAGTGTGGGTAGGGATATTATTGAAAGAAAGAAATTTGAGTCGGAGATAAAAGGAAAGGATATTGAGCTGGAAAGATTATCAATAACCGATAATCTTACAGGTCTATACAATCGGAGATATCTTTACACAGAATTAGAGAGAGAGATGGACAGGGCAAGGAGGCAAAATTATCCACTCTCTATGATCTTGTTTGATATAGATAAATTCAAAAGATTTAATGACACCTATGGGCATCAGGAAGGAGATGAGGTATTGAAAAGAGTGGGTACACTTGTGCCAGAGTACATAAGACACAATGTTGATTCAGGGTATAGATATGGTGGAGAAGAATTCGTAGTTATTATGCCTCAGGCAGATAAGGAAAAGGCATTAGATATTGCAGAAAGAATAAGAGTGGCATTTGAGGATTGTAAATTCTACTTGAATGCGACATCTGGTAAATCAAAAAAAAAGAGTCTAACAGTGAGTATTGGTATAGAAGAGTTAAAGACAGGATATGATACAAAGCAATTTATAGCAAATACGGATGCGGCAATGTATCAGTCAAAAAGGCTTGGCGGAAATGCTATTTCTACAGCAGGTAGTGGTTTTAGACTCCAGAGTAGAGAACTTGGTTCGGTTAACTCACCTTGAAAGATGAGCAAAATAATGTAGAATTGGAGGAAGACGTTCTTGGGAAGTAAAAAGATTTTGCTTATAGAGGACGATCCAGACCATGCAGAGTTGATTATTGATGTACTTAGGACGGAGAACGTTAAAAAGGAAATCATCTTGTTGAAAGATGGACTGGAAGCCTTAGATTACCTTCAGAAGATAGACATTGATGGAAATGGTGAAATACGGTCTCAAATTGACATGGTTATATTAGACCTCAATTTACCTAAAGTTAAAGGTATGGATGTACTTAAATTTCTAAAAAATGACTCGAGATATAGTTCTATCCCTGTAGTTATTTTGTCAACAAGTGCTGATCACGACACTATCGAAACAGCGTATAAGAATGGAGTTAATAGTTATATTACGAAACCTATTTCATATGAAGGTTTTGTCGAAAAGATAAGAACTTTGAGTATATACTGCTAAAGAAGGAAAGGATCACTACCGTGATATGATGACTCTTTAAAAAAGATAGTTGTATAGTAAGCGAATTAAACAAATCCTTTTAGTCCCCCTTTAGAAAAGGGGGAAATAGTGGGATTTGTCAATTTCCTTTTTTCTTTTCTCTTAGACAATATAGAACGAAGCCTCCTGCCACAATTGATACTAAGATTAGGCCAATTGTTATTAAGGCTATTTTTTTTGCAAAATAAGGGTCTTCAGTGTTATGCACTAGAATCACACTATAAGATGCAAGGAAGCTTATAATGCCAATAGTCAAGACTATTGTAATGATCCTGATAATTTTTTGATTTAAATTCATAGGGTATTAGTCTAAAACATTCGATACTGACACTCCAACACCGCTACCAAGAAGGTCCCAGATTAAGTCCTTATAACTCCAGCCATTATGTTTAATTTCATCATTAATTTCTTTAGCTATACCGCATGTACTTGAGACGGAGAAACCTATTATGCTTGCATCATCTTTATTAGCCTCTCCTCCTCTTGCTATTGAATATGTTAGGGCTCCAATCAGAAAGGAAATTGAAAAGTGTTTTACTTTATCTTTTGCAAACCATTCATCTTTTTTGGTTGTAGAGAGAGGTAAGCTTTTTTGGTGTGTTGCACAACCTGTAAGGTAGATTAATAATAATGTTATTAGAAAAAGTTTACGTTTATGTATTGTTGTCAAAATCATGTAAAGCTATTTGGTTAAACATTTTTTCCTTCCCTGAAATCATCATCTTTTAAGACTACATTAATTCTAGATAATAACTCACGGCAAAATTCCTTTTCCAATTCACTTTTACTCAAAATAGTGGCAAGTGTGATAGTTTCTTCTTTATCCAGTCCAATTGTTACTTCTGGCAAAACTCTTCTTCTATCAACTACTCTCATAATATTACTCCTTGTTGGTGATTATTGAGGCGGTAAGATTGCCCATATTCTTGTTTGTCCACCTGAGCCTCCTTCAATCTTTATTGGTGCAATTACGAGTGTTGCTCCATTAGGAGGAAGCTTGTCAAGATTCGCCACATTTTCCAGTATATATTTACCTTCACCATTTATAATGTGGTGGACAATAAAGTCTGATGATATTCCATAGTCAGCGCTCAAGGTATCTATCCCGATTCCTTTGATGTTTCTCTTTTCTATCAAAAATATTGCTGCATCTTCGGAATAACCTGGAAAATGTAGTTTGTTGTTTTCATCAGCATTTTTGTATTTGTCGTAATCATTCCACTTTGTCCACCAGCCAGTATTGAGGAGAACAATGGATCCGTTTTGAATTAGGCCGTTTGATTTCTCCCACAAAATGATATCTTCAGCGGTAAGTTGATAATCCGCATTGCCTGCTACCTTTGTAGAAATATCTATTACGGCTGCAGGTCCTATAAGGGCTTCTAGCTTAAGTTTATCTACGGAGATCTGGTTATTTTCAAAGTGATTTGGCGCATCAATATGTGTACCTAAGTGTTCAGGAGCGGAGTATATGCCGGAAAAAACACCGTCATTCTCGAGAGTTGCTACTGTTTCATATTTGAAAGGCGAGTATGAAGCCCCTGGCCAATAGGCATTACCTGAGTTCAAAGGATAGGTCAGGTCTATTATTGTACACTTACCATTCATTACATCATCAAGACTGGTGGAAGAAACTGCATTATAACCATGACAGAAAGTGAATAGTATCGATATTAGTGTTAGTGATATTTTTTTTAACATTTCATGTTTGAACAATCATTATCTTTCCAGATATCTATGTCTATTAAGGTTATATTTTAAAGATACATATTTCAATCAAAATTTTCATAATTTTCATTGGGTTTCCCAGAGATTTGTTTGTAAGTACTAGCAACTTATGTATTTTATATATTGACCGCTCTTTCTATTGCTGCTAAAATCAAAATCATGCGTATACAACCTAAGACTTATAGTAAGGATAGGAAACCCGCCCGAACGACTTTGCCCACCCGTGCCGGTACGGACGGGTCGGGCTGGTACGTTTTGGAAGGTATTATTATTTCACATCCCGGATTTAAAGTCTTCTTGTTTATTCTCTTCCTGATTGTATCTGGTTGTAAAACCTTAGAGAAACCCAGCGAATTTGTTGAGTCACTAAGAAATCCTACCTCGTTTCCAGAAATGTATTTCCCAACTGCAAAAAATATTGACGAAATCGTGAAAGAGAACGAGTTGGCTAAAGATGAAAATATTAAAGTTATTCCAATAGGTGAAAACAAAAGCACAAGTGTGTATCTTATACAGGTTCGTGAAAACGCAGAAATGGATGCGCATTTTCATAAGTCACATGACGAGATAGTTTACATTAAAAGCGGAAGTGGTGTGTTGGAGCTTAATGGTACACGCTATGGTATAAAAGATGGCATGCTGCTGGTTATACCAAGGAGGACTGTGCATAAGTTTGTTAACACAGGAAACGAAATGAACATTGCCATTTCTTTTTTCTCACCACCATTTGATGGCGAAGATATAGAACTAATAAAGGTAACCCGTAGAATTAAAAAGAAGAAAAAGACTATATATGACAAGGCTATGAAGGAGCAAAAGAAGGGGAAGGAAGATGAGGACGGTGAGAAGAAAAAGTGGCTTAGTTTCTGGAAAGGTGATGAAGAGAAAGCTGAGTTGGGCAAGGGAAGAGAAGTAAAGACGAGTGACGCAATTGAAGAACAAAAGATTTTAGTTTTGACTGATGAAGGAAAACAAAGGATTAAAGAAGTGCAACAGAAAATAAGCGAAGAAGAAAGGAGATTGATTGAAAAGGTGATTCTCAACGAAAAACTAAAGGTGTTACAGAAATTAAAAGATGACGGATTGATTGATCAGGAAGAATTTGATGCTAAAAGATCTGAAATAATTGGTGAGAGTAAATTATAAGGGAGACTATATGAAAATACTTTTAACGAATGATGATGGGATATATTCACCAGGTATCTTGGCACTAAAACAAGTGATGAAATCCTTTGGTTCTGTTACGGTTGTTGCACCGGATGTTCAGAAAAGTGGTGTTGGACATGCAATAACCTTCAGTCACCCTTTACGAGTAAGAGAAGTATATTTGGACAGTGAATTTATTGGTTATGGAATTGATGGTTCACCAGCAGATTGTGTTAAACTTGGCGTGCGGGAAATAATGAAGGAAAAACCTGAATTATTAATAGCTGGTATAAATATAGGGGCTAATGTTGGAATTAATGTGTTATATTCAGGAACGGTTGCTGCAGCTATTGAAGGGGCTATTTTAGGTATTCCATCTGTAGCATTTTCGCTGGAGGTATCAGAATCGCCATCTGATATCCAGGGGGCGGCTGCTATAGCAAAGGATATGGTAGGCCGTATAGTCAAGAAAAAATTACCAAAGGGAACTTTGCTCAATATAAACATACCGCTTATATCGAAAGATAAGATAAAGGGTGTAAAGATTGCTAAACAATATTCTGGAGATTTTGATGAATGCTTTGATAAGCGTACAGATCCACGTGGAGGGGTTTACTATTGGTTGGCAGGAACTGGTTGGCCGGAAGAAGGAGTTGTGGGTACCGATATGCATGCGCTTAAGGAAGGTTATATCTCGATTACTCCACTTAGATATGACTTAACGGATAAGGACTATCTGAGAGAAATAGAAACCTGGGAATGGGATAAATGATATAAATGCAAAATGAAGACGAAGGAGGGTGGTCTAAGATAGTCTTAACTCAAGGAACCTTTTCCAAAGGGATGAGCAAGTAATTCCTTTATCTTGAATTCCTTCTTTTTCCCCTTAAGATTGGCAACGATAATCGTCATGGTTTTTGAAAATTCCCAGATAACCTGTCTACATGCTCCACATGGAGTGGTTAACTTATTTGAATCCGTAACGACTGCTATAGTATCTAAATCTTTTTCACCGGCAGAAATTGCCTTAAAGATAACTTCCCGTTCCGCACAAATGGACAAACCGTAAGAACTGTTTTCGATGTTACAACCGGTGAATATCCTTCCATTCTTTGTCTTTAATGCAGCACCAACTTTAAACTTGGAATAAGGGCTGTAAGAGTGTTCTCTGGCACTTTTTGCCTTTTTTATTAGTTCGTTAATATTCATTCTGCTCTTATCTTATTCCTGGATGAGAAGAGAACGCATGTATTATTTCTTTTAATATAGTAGAGTTTTTCTTTTCATTCGTTTTCATTAACGTTAACACCTTGTCATGACTGATTTTTTCTTCCTTAATACCAGCTGCCATGTTAGTTATACATGATATCCCACAAACCTGTACGCCCATTTGTCTGGCAACGATAACTTCGGGAATTGTGGACATTCCTACGGCATCTGCTCCAAGCAGTCTCAACATTTTGACCTCGGATGGAGTTTCGTATGATGGCCCATTCACACCAGCGTATATCCCCTTCTTAACAATTACCCGCCCGGCCACCAGCCCCCGACCCGTCCGTACCGGCACGGGGCGGGCAAAGTCATTCTGGCGGGGGTCGTTCGGACGGGTATTTAAATGCCTTAAACTATTATCTGCTATACTGATTAATTCCCTGTTGTAAGGTTCAGACATATCAACAAACCTTGGTCCGATCCTTGAGTCATAACTTCCCTTAAGTGGATTTTCTACCATAAAGTTGATGTGGTCGCAAATTAACATATAATCACCCTGTGAAAATTCGGGGTTAATGCCACCAGCTGCATTTGTAACTATTAATATAGAGATTCCAAGACTGCATATTGTTCTTATCGGATGAACCACTTCTTCCATTGAAAATCCCTCATACGCATGCAATCTGCCTTTCAAGCAAATTATATTTGAATCATCATACTTACCAATGATTAATTTGCCTTCGTGTCCTTCGATGGATGGGGAAGAGAAATGAGGGATGTCTTTGTAATTAAAAGTAAGTGGTGAATCTAGTATTTCTGTAGAACATTTCCACCCGGTTCCCAGAATAATACCTATCTTGGGTGTTATATCGGTACTTTTTTTTATATAGTTTAAAGATTCATTTATACGATCATACAATGTTTTAGACATCGTTTGGAGAAATTAAATTTTGTGCTAGGAAGATTACTAGAAGTAGAATGGAAAGTCAATTAAAATACAATGAACAAAGGGGGACTGTGTTCTTATTCTTGTTGACATTTTTCCTTAATATCCTATAATTGCAAGTATATATTTTTCAACAGCTTCTGTGAAATGAATGACACTGTTGTCTTGATTAAGGAGTAAGTATTTTATGACAAATACCTGCGTTATAGGGTTGCAGTGGGGTGACGAAGGCAAAGGTAAGATTATAGATATCTTGGCAAGGGATTATGACATTATCGTTAGATATCAGGGCGGGGGAAATGCAGGACATACTCTAGTTATAAATGATGAGAAGTATGTATTTCACTTGATACCATCTGGGATTTTGCATCCGGGTAAAAAATGTGTTATTGGAAATGGGATTGTGCTTGATCCGGGGTTGTTTTTGGATGAGGTTGCAGAACTATCAAAAAGAAACGTTAATGTAAATGGGAATTTATTTATAAGTGACCGTGCACATGTTGTTTTTCCTTATCATAAGAAATTGGATTTACTCATTGAAAAGCAAAAGGGAGATTTGATGATCGGTACAACTGGCCGAGGTATTGGGCCATGTTATACTGATAAAATGGCACGAAACGGTATTCGAATCACCGAATTATATCATAAAGAACATTTTAAAATGAAACTCGAAAAAACTATAGAAGAAAAAAATAGGTTGTTCGTTAATTTGTATGATGCAGAACCAATTTCGTGGAAAGAAGTTTATGAAGAATACAGTGCCTATGCAGATAAGATAAGTCCTTTTGTATGTGATACGATAGAATTAATGGCAAAGGCTATTAGTGATAATAAGAGGATCCTATTCGAGGGAGCGCAGGGTACATTGTTAGATGTAGACTTTGGGACGTACCCTTATACAACTTCGTCTAATGCCGCAGCATGTGGTGCCTCGTCGGGAGTAGGTATTTCTCCCAAACAGATTCATAATGTATTAGGGATAATGAAGGCGTATATAACCAGGGTTGGTAGTGGCCCGTTTCCAACAGAGGTTGTTGGGAAGCTGGGAGACCATATTCGCGAAAAAGGCGGAGAATTCGGTGCGACAACGGGCAGGCCTAGGAGGTGCGGCTGGTTTGATGTCGTAGCGGCGCAACATTCTGTAAAGATTAATGACGTGGATACCGCTGTAATGACAAAGCTTGATGTGCTTGACGACCAGGAAACTGTGAAAATATGTACAGGCTATAAGAGTGGCAAGAAGATTTATCATAGTTTCCCTGCAGATTTAGATGCACTGGATGTTTGTGAGCCAATTTATGAGGAGGTTCCTGGATGGATGGAAGATACATCAAAAGTAAGGAATAGAGACGATCTTCCTAAAAATGCCATAAATTACATTCAAACAATTGAAAGACATCTGAGACTAAAAATAGAAATGATTTCCGTTGGTCCTGAACGTTTACAGGTTGTCAGAACTTAATTATGGTCAAAAGAAGAAGGCTGCCAAATCATATTGCAATTATAATGGATGGTAATGGTCGTTGGGCAAGGAGAAGAGGTTTTATAAGGCTAAGGGGTCATGAGGAGGGTATTAAATCTGTAAGAGAAATAACAACCGAGTGTGCGAAAATGCATATAGGCCAATTGACATTATATGCGTTCTCAAATGAGAATTGGAAACGTTCAAAGACAGAAGTAAAGTTTCTGATGAGAATGTTGAAAAGGTACTTAATCGAAGAAAGAAAGACCATAGAAGATAATAATATCATACTTAAAGCAGTTGGAAGAATCGAGGCTTTGCCTGAAGATGTTCAAAGGGAATTATTTATTAGCATTGAGGAAAGCAAGAATAATACGGGAATGATCTTGTGTCTTGCGCTTAATTATGGGGGAAGGACTGAAATAGCAGATGCTGCGAAAAAGCTGGCAGAGGACGTAAAAAGAAGAAAGCTTGATCTTAAGGACATAAATGAAGATACTTTTAAGAGCTATATGTATATGGCAGAAATGTCTGATCCTGATTTGCTTATCAGAACAGGCGGGGAAATGCGTGTGAGCAATTTTTTACTTTGGGAAATATCTTATGCTGAACTATGGTTTACGCATGTATACTGGCCTGAATTTAGGAAAAAACACCTAGAGGAGGCCTTAGGAGATTATGCTAAGAGAGAAAGAAGGTTTGGCGGATTAATAGAATGACCGGACTCAAGAAGAGGATTTTTTTTGGTACAGCCATATTTGTGGCATTCTTTTGCATAATCTTTTTTGATTACATCTATGATTCGGATATAAGTCTTGGCCTTTTAGGGATTTTTATAGGTGGAATTGGTTTACTGGAATTTTATAATCTAGCAGAGAAAAAAGGCTTCGAACCATTTAAGGTATCAGGAATTATTAGCGGTGTAATTGTTTTTATAGGATTATGGTTATCTGCTTATGAAGAAGGTATAAATCAAATATATCCCTGTATATTTGTTCTTATAGTCTTATGGTTATTTGGTGTTCAGGCTCTAAAAAAAGACCCTGAAGGAGCGATTAAAAATGTTTCTATTACAATTTTTGGCATAATTTATACGTTTTTTTTTCTTTCCTTCATAATGCCAATGCGTCATATGCTCAACGGGTTTGGTATAATACTTTTGGTATTGTTAGTTACTAAAGGTGGGGATATAGGGGCATATCTCTTTGGTAGCAAGTATGGTAAACATAAGTTGTCATCAGTTAGTCCGAATAAGACCATTGAAGGTGCACTATTCGGTTTATTTTGTAGCTTGATAATAGCGATAGGAATAAATATTATACCGGGAATCAGGATTTTGCCTTTTTACTTAATTATACCTTTCGGATTGTTAATTGGTGTTTCAGGTATGTTTGGAGATTTAATAGAATCTGTAATAAAAAGGGATGTGGGTATTAAAGATTCTAGTGGTGTTATTCCCGCTTTTGGTGGTATGCTGGATATATTGGACTCATTACTCATAAGCATACCAGTCGCCTATTATTTTTTTGTGATAATAGGGTATTGACTTAATATTGCGTGAATTGCCATCGCCTACGTGCACAGTAAATGCAAAACCTTGCTGGATATTATCGTTCAGATGGGCAGGTAGCTTCTATGTTGTACAGGCAGTGCAGTTACAATCTATGGCTACCTAAAACTTTAAAAATTCAAAAGTAATTTTGTTAAATTAGCTTTATAATATGAAAATGGTATCAGGAGACAGCAAAATTGTTGAGAAGAAAATACAGTTAGAAAGCGATGGAGAGGCTTTTATTTTATTTGGCAGTCACGACAAAAATCTCAAGATTTTAAGGAAGATCTTTGGTGTTAAGATTGTTGCAAGAAATGGAGTATTAAAATTTGAAGGTGAGATAGATCAGGTTAAAAAGTTAACTGATGTTGTAAATAATTTGATAAAAATAATAAGGATATCTGGGAAGCTGGACGAAAAAGATGTTGATATCGTTATTGAGAATGTAAAGAGGGGGATAGATCATATACAACCCGAACAGACAATAGAGGTGTTTATAAAAGGGCAACCGGTCAGGCCCAAGACCGAGGGGCAGGCCAGATACGTTGATGCTATAAGAAATAACGATTTAGTTTTTTGTATAGGCCCCGCCGGAACGGGAAAGACATATTTGGCAGTTGCTTTAGCCCTTTCCACACTGAAGAGCGGTTCTCTTAGGAAGATTGTCCTCGCTCGTCCGGCAGTAGAGGCAGGAGAAAAATTAGGCTTTTTGCCAGGTGATATTCAGGCAAAGGTAAATCCATATTTACGACCTCTGTATGATGCCTTAACCGACATGATTGAGATTGGGCAGGTAAAAAAATACATTGAAAATGATTTAATAGAAATACTTCCTCTGGCATTTATGAGAGGCAGGACACTGGACGATTCTTTTATAATACTTGATGAAGCTCAAAACTGTACTGTAAAGCAAATGAAGACATTTTTGACACGTTTTGGAATAAGGACCAAGGTTGTTGTTACCGGTGATATAACGCAAGTTGATTTGTCACCGGGAGAGATATCTGGTCTTATAGATGTTCAAGAAAGATTGAAGAATGTTCACAGAATTGATTTTATCTACCTCACCCGCAGGGATATCGTACGCCACAGACTTGTCCAGGACATCGTTGATGCATACGAAACTTGATTCATTTATTGTTAGGGTAAAAAAGTCCAGGTGAAGATTCCAGGACATCATGGTAGAAATAGCGAATTTACAAAAACATTATGAGATTAATAAGAGTAAGATTAGAAAAGTAGTTAAGGTAGTGTTGAATAAAGAAGTAAAGAGTGCAAAACTGAGCATTGCCTTTGTTGACAATGAAGAGATCAAGAGGTTAAACGAGCGTTTTCTGGGCTCTAATGAAGTTACGGATGTGATAGCGTTTCCATTAAACAATAAGGAAGACATTTTGAGTGGAGAAATTGTCATTTCAGTAGAAACGGCAGTAGAAGTGGCGAATAGGAAAAAGTCAAATGTTGAAGGTGAAATAATCTTATACCTTGTACATGGTATATTGCACTTGTTGGGGCATAATGATAAAAATAAAAAAAATGCTAAAATCATGCATGAAAAAGAATCGGAAATTCTTGCTTTTTTAGGTTATAATGTGCCAGAAGTAGAAGATGAGTTTTTGTAAAACACCTGCTGTTACTTTGAAAAGAAGTGATTATAGAGATTCGAGTCAGATAATAACCTTCTATACACGTGACTATGGGAAGATTCAGACACTGGCTAAAGGATTAAAGCGTTCTGTTAAGGGTGTAAGTGGCGGTATAGATTTGTTAACGTATAATAATATCGTATTTATTCACAGGGAACGCTCTAGTCTGAATATCTTAACAGAGTGGGTATTGCAAGACAATTTTCACTCACTGAGGGATAATTTAAAGAAATCTCATTCAGCCTTTTATATTCTTGAGTTGATTAGAGAATTTACAGAAGAAAACGATAAAAACGAACCTCTTTTTGATCTTTTCATAAATACTTTATCTGAAATTGCAAGTAGAGGAGATTCTACTGTAAGTATTTTGGCATTTGAGATACAGATGCTTGCATTGCTTGGACACCTGCCTGAAATGAAACACTGCGTTACCTGTAAGGCAAATTTGAATTCAAAAAGGTTTGCTTTTTTTAGTGCATTGGAATGTGGTTTGTTTTGTTCACATTGTGGGAAAGACATTAAAGAGCGAGTAAAAATATCAGGAGGCACTATAGCTACTATAAACTATTTAGCAAGCAAGACAAGGAAGGAACGTCTAGCAATACAGCAGTCTCTTCAAATCGAAATTAGAAATTTACTCAGATATTATATCTCTTTTTTGCTAAGCAAAGAACTTAAGATGTGGAAATATTTATGAAAAGGCAACTGTTTATATTTTTTATCCTTATTACTTTCTTATTTCCTGGTGCAAAAGTCTCACTTGCGAAGTTGGTGTGGAGCAAAGAAACAGGTTGGACCAATCCGGATCTACTGCCCAAAGAAACAGCCGATCAAAAGTTCAGGTATGCTATCACATTAATGGTAAATAAGGAGTATATAAGTGCTATAGGGATGTTTAAAGGTATTATTGAAGGCAATCCTGAGTCTGAGCTTGCAGAAGAATCACAGATAAATATAGGTAGGGCGTATTATATGGTAGGTGATTATAAGAATGCCTTCAGAGCATATGAGCGATTAATTGAACGAGATCCTGGTACGCGAAAGCTGAAAGAGGTATTAGAAAAAGAGTTCCAGGTTGGAATTACCCAGATGAAAGTTGATGAGAAGGGAGCTATTAAGGTATTTGAAAAGATTATTGAACGAAATCCACTCGGGTTTATAGCTGCTGATGCACAGGTAAAAATTGCGGATTCTTATTACCAATTGCGCCGATTTGAAGAGGCACAGGATTCTTACCTTCGTGTTATGGAAAATTATCCTAACAGCG
Organism: Candidatus Scalindua sediminis; assembly: GCA_008636105.1. Taxonomy (GTDB): domain Bacteria; phylum Planctomycetota; class Brocadiia; order Brocadiales; family Scalinduaceae; genus Scalindua_A; species Scalindua_A sediminis. The sequence goes on from VSDH01000004.1 coordinate 29,209, forward strand.
AATGGGTGCCGTATGCTCAATTCAGAATACCGTATTGCAAAATGAGCAATATTCGTATTCAAGAAAGAAATTATGAGCTACTTGCTCAATCTCGCCGAGGTTTTGAAGAGTATATTGCTAACAATCCGCAAGGGACCCTGGTTCCTACCACAAAAAAGATAATTGCGGAAATAGATATTGCTATGGCAGAGAGAGATTATGAAGTAGGTGAGTTTTATTTACGTAGAAAAAGACCAGATGCAGGGGCTATTTATTTTGAATCCGTGATAAAAGAGTATCCAAATACAGAATGGGCAGCTAAGGCAAAAGGAAAACTAGAAATGCTCAGGAAAGTGGGAGCGGTAAAGTAACTGTTTGAAATATGGATTTTAAAACACTATTAAAACTAATTATGGGATTCGTACTGGTGGTTGCTTTGATGTGCGGGTGTGGATATTCAACCAGATCGTTAATTAATCGTGATATTAGCAGTATACATATTCCTATCTTTGAGAATGATACCTTTAGGAGAGGTATTGAATTTGACCTTACAAAAGCAGTGAAAGATGAGATTATGTCTAAAACAAACCTGAGAATTGCAAGTAAAGATAATGCGGACACTATTTTACATGGTACTGTAAAAGAGTTTAAAGAAGGAATAATCACACATGGTTTTAGAGATAGCATTGTTGAAGCCCGGGTGACTTTATTTGTTGATATAACATTGGTAGACAGAAGAACTGGTAGGACGTTAATAGACAAGGGGGGCATAAATCAGGCAATCGAATATATTGTAAGACGTGGTGAAACCCTGGAATCTGCATCTGATGAGGGGGTTGTTGATCTGGCAGAAACAATAGTGAATCTTCTGGCAGAGAAGTGGTAAAGGGTTTTTGATTATAAAACATAATAAAGGTTGTTTAGAAGTAGGTGAAAGAACATTGGTTATGGGTATCTTGAATGTGACTCCAGATTCTTTCTGCGATGGAGGGAAGTATGATGACTTAGAAAGTGCTCTTAACCATGCAAGGAAAATGATTGAGGACGGCGCTGATATAATCGATGTTGGAGGCGAATCTACCAGGCCGGGCTCAAGTCATGTTACTGCTGATGAAGAATTGCGGCGTGTTATACCCGTTATTAAAGAATTGAGCAGGGAAACAGATAAACCTATATCCATTGATACATATAAAGCTGAGGTTGCTGATAAGGCGATTGAAGCTGGTGCACAAATTGTTAACGACATAAGTGGTTTGCAGGCTGATAACGAAATGGTTAGAGTTGTTGCAGCAAATAACACTCCTATAATTATCATGCACATCAAAGGTCAACCACATGATTTTCCGAAGGATCCGATATACGACGACTTGATCTCAGAGATTATTCTATTCTTCAAAAAGAAAATTGATTTTGCCGTTAAATCGGGAATTGCAGAGAATAATATAATAATTGACCCGGGAATAGGATTTGGGAAGACACCCCTGCATAATCTCGAGATTCTAAAGCGATTAAGTGAATTAAAATGTCTGAATCGCCCGGTTATGATTGGTACTTCACGCAAATCTTTTATTAGTAGTATGCTAAGACTTTCAGAACCAGCCCGACTGCGCCCCCACAGCTTGCTAGCGCAAGCTAGCAGTGGGGGTCGTTCTGGCGGGGAGGAAGGTCTTTCTAAAGATAATTCACAACTTGTTGGGACATTGGTGACGTTAGTCATTGCTATAATGAAGGGTGTAAATATTGTCAGAGTACATGATGTTAAAGAGGCTGTTCAAGTAACTAAGATGTGTAGGGCAATTGAATCGACTAATTGACATTGAAATACGTAGCCGTAATTATGATATGGAGCATTTAGGCTTATGAATAGTTTTTTTGGATTCCTTGAGAATCTACACGGCTGGGTGTTAGTAAAGTCGTGCGTAGAAATATTCATAATATTTGTTTTACTATACACGATACTGAGGATAATGCATGGAACTCGTGGGACTGGTATACTCAGGGGTTTAGCTTTTACACTGGTTATAATTTCTATAGTAACATTGTTCTTCATAAAAAAATTAGAACTCTATGCTGTTGACTGGATTGTTACCGAATTTTTACCGGTTTTTATTATTCCAATAGTAATTTTGTTTCAACCAGAATTTAGACGCGCACTTGTTAGATTGGGACATAGGCCTTTTTTACGAATGTTTTTTAGGTCAGAGGTACAGGTGGCTGAAGAGGTTGTAAAGGCTGTTTCAACCCTGTCTAAAAGTAAGGTAGGAGGTTTGATTGCAATTGAACGTGGAGATGGTTTAGATAATTATATAGAAAGTGGCATAAGGATTAATTCAGATGTTTCAAGTGACCTTATAAGTACGATTTTTTGGCCAGGTACACCACTTCATGATGGGGCAGTTATTATTCAAGAACAGAAAATTGCGGCTGCGGGTTGCCTGTTTCCATTAACAGAGAATATTAGCATAGCAAAAACATATGGGACACGCCACAGGGCAGGCATTGGTATTACAGAAGAAACAGATGCTATCTCAATAATTATTTCGGAGGAGACGGGACGCGTTTCGATTTCTGTTGGAGGTCAATTAAAGGATGATATTACTCAAGAAGAACTAAAAAGAGCATTAGAGGAGTTGACAACTGAAACAGTCATGAGTACACGGGGTAGTTAAACTTTGCTGAGAACATTTTTTTTTGGTAATTTAAAAGTAAAATTTATGGCCTTGATAATGGCAATTGTTCTCTGGCTTTATGCTATTAATAAGTATACGGGTGAGATTGAGGAAGATATCCAGTTAGCAATTAATACCTCTCCTGGCTTAACAATATTAGATACTAGTACTAATGTGGTAACTGTCAGTTTAAGTGGTCCTCGGAACATAATTGATCGGGTGTCTGATATGATAAAAGATAATAAAATTAAAGCAAGGTATGACTTTCCAGATATGAGTGATATCCAGAATGACGAATTTGCGAAAACCATCAGATTATCCAGGAGAAACTTTAATTTCCCACAAGAGATACGATTAGATTCGATAGTTCCTAACGAGATTGACGTTATATTGGGGAGATTGGCAAATAGATATCTTGAAGTACAAATAGAAAAAAAGGGCATTCCTGCGCTTGGATACGAAATAACTAACGAATATTTTTATCCCCACGAAGTTCTTGTGACAGGTCCGACAAATGTTCTCAAAGAAGCTGAAATGATTAATACAAAACCAATAGATATAAATGGGTTAACGAGTGGTCAAAGTAGAACTTTTCCATGGACTGTAGGTTTAGAGCAAAGTATATCTTTTTTAAGGGATGACAAATATGTTTCTGTACCCATTAATTGTGAAGAAAAGGTAAACGTATGGTTTCAGATTTCCGAGCAACAAGATATTAAAAAATTTGAGAAAATTAAAGTTAATGTGCTTCATCCTATTAATTATGATTTTAAGGTGAAATTAAAAGACGAATACATAGACTTAAGTTTGAAAGGGCCGAAATTAATGCTTGATAGGTTAAATTCAAAAGATATTACGGCATTTATCGACGTCAGTTCTCTGACCCCTCCTGGACCGTATAAACAACCTGTTGATTGTACTATCCCTGAAGGGTTAGAAATAGAAGGGAATTCTCCAGAAGTTCATGTAGACATAGTGGAGGCAACAACAGAAACGAGATAAAATTAATGGTAAATAATCTCTCTTGTGTAAAATTATGATAAGATTGGGAGTTAATATTGACCATGTTGCCACATTAAGACAGGCCAGGATGACCTATGAACCCGATCCAGTCACAGCGGCCGGACTTGCAGATCTGGGTGGTGCAGATATTATAACAATTCATCTTAGAGAAGATCGAAGACATATCCAGGATAGAGATCTTGATTTGATGCGTAAAATAGTTTTTACCAAGCTCAATCTGGAAATGTCAACTTCACAGGAGATAATTGATATTGCGCTTAAGTCAAAACCCGAGCAGGTAACTTTTGTGCCTGAAAAAAGACAAGAGATTACAACGGAAGGTGGGCTATCTGTGACTACACAGAAAAGACTGCTTATCGATGTTATTAAGAGATTCAAAGATAACGGTATACACGTAAGTCTTTTTATAGATCCAGATAAAGATCAAATCATAGCTTCCAGTGAAGTTGGTGCTCAATCTGTAGAACTTCATACGGGTAATTATGCCAACGCTAGAGGCGATAAACAGTGTACTGAAAAGCTGGAAGAATTGAAAGAGGGTGTAAAAATTGCTCAGAGTTCAGGTCTGCGGGTAAATGCGGGGCATGGTTTGACATATAAAAATACGGGGCCTATTGTGGAACATCTGGATGTTGAGGAACTTCATATTGGCCATAGCATTGTTTCAAGAGCTATTTTTGTAGGGTTTAAGAGAGCTGTCCGGGAAATGAAAGAGCTTATCCATAATCATTATCTTATAAGAAAGACTTCTAAACATGTTGAAGTATAGAAATTTCTATAAATTAACAAGCGTAGTGCAAAAAAGAGGAGTTTGAGTTTATGTTTACCCCGTTAGAGAAAGCTAACAATAAAATCACTGGTAGAAATAAAACAAATGGTGATGATGGTTTAATTTCACCATCAACAAATCCCGCTAGAGAAGGTTCTCTAACGGGGTTTACCGGGTCAATAGTTGCTTTGGTTACACCATTCAAAGATGGATTAGTAGATTATGATAAACTTGCAGAATTGGTGGAATACCATATTGGAAATGGTACAAATGGTATAATACCGTGTGGGACGACAGGGGAGTCTCCTACTTTGACTCACGAGGAGCATGGAGAAGTTGTTAGTAAAGTTGTCGAGAAAGCAAATGGCCGTATACCTGTTATAGCAGGAACCGGTTCTAATAATACGAGTGAAGCGCTGAGCTTAACTAAATATGCAAAAAGGGCAGGCGCGGATGGAGCCTTGATGATCACGCCTTATTATAATAAGCCTACACAAGAAGGCCTTTACAGGCATTTTAAGGCCGTCGCAGAGGGGATAGATATTCCGATTGTTATCTATAATGTTCCCTCTAGAACAGGTGTTTCAATTTTTCCTGAAACTGTGGCCAGGCTTTATGAAATGGAGAACATAGTTGCAATTAAAGAAGCAAGTGGAAACATCGATCAGACAAGTCAAATTCTCGCATTGTGTGATATTACGGTATTATCTGGAGATGATTCTCTAACCTTGCCAATATTGTCTGTGGGCGGTAAGGGGGTTATCTCGGTGGTGGCTAATATTCTTCCGCAGGATGTGTCAGAAATGGTCTCCAGATTTCTTAGTGGTATGGTTAAAGAATCCCAGGAAATACATAAAAAACTTTTCCCTATTTGTAGAGCGATGTTTATTGAAACAAATCCTATTCCCATAAAAACGGCAATGAAGCTGCTTGGTAGATTGAATGGTGAAATGAGGTTGCCTCTCTGTGAGATGAATAATGAACACGAAAAACAACTTAATAATATCTTAAAAGAACATGGTCTGATTTGATTCTTGACATCGAAATTTACTGCTATTAAAATTTTCATTATTTTAAAATTACTTTCAGAACAGTCTTTTTTAAATCTAAATTGAGCGATTTTATGTTACATGTCAATGTAGCCGCAGGCTTTAGCCTGCGTTTCCCATCATCTGATGAGTTTGTGACAATTTCATGTAAGTTACGCCCCCATAGCTTCCTTGCGTAAGCTAGGAATGGGGGCGGCTACCCGCCCGTACCGAACGGTACGTTCGGGCGGGCAAAAACCGCTCAATTTAGATTTAAAGAAATGATAAATATAATTTTTCTTGTAGGCAATAGATGTGATGGATAGAAAAAAGATAATTAAAGGAATTAGATTGTTTTTAGAAGGGATAGGCGATAACCCGGAACGCGAAGGCCTTAAAGAAACCCCCAAGCGTGTCGCTGAGATGTGTGAAGAGATTTATGCGGGGATTGGCGTAGATGCTGCAGAACAGATTAAGGTCCTGAAATCTGAAGACCATGACGAAATTGTTTTGTTAAAAGACATTCCCTTTTTTTCTGTTTGTGAGCATCATTTATTACCTTTCATTGGGAAGGCACACGTTGCATATATACCTGATGGCTCGCGGGTAACCGGCTTAAGTAAACTTGTAAGAGTGGTAGAAACTGAAGCGAAAAAATTGCAGGTACAGGAACGTCTTACCACATCGATAGCCGAATCAATCATGAAGGCCCTTCGGCCAAAGGGTGTATTGGCAATTATTGAGGCAGAGCATCTTTGTATGACAATGAGAGGCGTAAAAAAACCGGGCACCATTGCGCAGACGTCAGTGGTAAGGGGAATATTCAGGAAAAATGCGGCAACAAGAGCAGAGGCGATGGCCCTGATTAAGGGTAAATAAGAATATGACAATTTTTTTTAAATTAAAAACCGTATTCATATTTTTTATTTTGCTGAATCTAATGTTATTATTTCCCGGAAATGATGTAGAAGCAAAGATCAAGGACTATGGAGAAGCTCTCCTGGAGATAACGGAGGTAACTCTCCCCGACGATGTGAAGGCAAAGGACTACCGTGTAGAAGAGGAAGAACCCTATGTAGAATTTTCAAGAGATATGAAATTTCTTAACATGACGCTAAAGGACAGCATCATTCTGGCTCTACAGAATAACTACGACATAAAGATTGCGAAGCTGGATCCAATGATTAAAGAAAAAGATGTTACTGTTGCAAAATCCGAGTTTGATCCCAAGCTGAAGATTGAGGGGAAAAGAGATATTAGCGAGGAACCGCAATCCAATACATTATTAACTGGAACTATTGGAGTAATACAAAGATTAGATGAATCTAATGAATTGAATGCCACTATTGAAAAGCCTTTAGAAACTGGCGCTAAGTTTACATTTGACTTCAATCTTGGAATACGCCAATTTCTTGATCCTCAAACTTTTCAAACCTTGAATCCGCGGTCCACATCATCTATAGAGGCCAAGATAACCCAACCCCTTTTAAAAGGTGCGGGGATATTTTATAATAGAAGCAAAATATATATAGCAAGAAATGACAAGAAGAAATCAATATTGCAACTCAAGGAGAAAGCAATTGAAGTAATTAACTCCGTCCAAGAAGCATACTGGGACCTTGTAATGGCAATAGAGGAGTTAAGGGTGAGAAATAAATCTTTGGAAAGCGCTGAAGATCTACTCAGAAAAAACAGGATTCAGGTGAAGGTGGGAACCTTAGCGCCAATTGAAGTGTTAGTGGCAGAAGACGGTGTTGCTAAAAAGATAGACGAAATTATAGAAGCAGAAAATGATATTAAAAATAGAGAAGATGATTTAAAGCTAATTATGAATTTAAGTAACCATTCTATCTTGTCAGATGCAGCAATCATACCGTTGGATAAGGCTTCTTTTACAATTACGGACGTAACGTTTGATGAGTCAATCAAGATAGCACTCGCAAACAGGCCCGAACTCTTTGAAAAAGGTTTAGATATAGAAAATGCCAGGATTACGGTAAAGCAGACAAGGAATCAATTGCTTCCTCAACTTGATATTGAGGCAGGGATTAGTTATCATGGACTGGCTGGAGATTTTGGGAATGCCCTTGACTCTGCCTTTTCGGAACAGTTTCAAAGAGAATTCTTCGGAGTTACACTGGAGGTCCCTTTGGGTAATCGAGAGGCAAGGAGCAATTATTCAAAGGCAAAACTCGAAGCCAGGAAACAAATTCTTGAAAGAAGCAAGCAAGAGCAAGTTGTTGTTGTTGAGGTGCGTACGGCAGTTCGTGAGATAAAAAAAAATGCCGAGAGTATCAAGGCGACAGAAAAGGCGCAAGAATTAGCACAGAAAAGACTTGAGGCAGAGGAAAAAAAATACAAGGTTGGAAGGTCAACAAGTTTAGAAGTATTGCGTGCTCAGGATAATTTGACTATTGCAGAGGGCAAAGCTGTAAAAGCATTGGTTGATTACCAGAAATCATTAGGAGATCTAGATGCAAAAATGGGCACTATTCTGGAGAATAACAATATCATAATCGAGGACACGGGCTTGGTGATGGAAAAGGAATTATCATCTAAAGAATCTTGAACATTATATAAGCACTTATTACCAAAAACACATTATAGTTTACATGTCATTCTGAACCGAAGCCCTGAGTAAAACGAAGGGGCGGTGAAGAATCTGTCCTATCACTGAGATCCTTCGCTACACTCAGGATGACATCACTGTAAACTACTTTATGCTCTCAGTAGTAACAACATAATTAGCTGGTCTCTACGAAAATAGAGGGGCGAAAGGAATTTGAAATGATAGAAAAAATAAATGAACTCAAGCCGGATAAAACTATCGACCTAAAAGGTGAAGTATGTCCGTATACGTTTGTTAAATCTAAATTGGCATTGGAGGAAATGAATCTGGATCAGGTATTAGAGGTTGTTGTTGACCATGAACCTGCTGTTGAAAATGTACCCAGAAGTCTAAAAAACGAGGGACAAAAAATCCTTGCTGTTGATAAGATTAATGATACCGATTGGAAAATACTGGTAAAGAAAGAGAAGGATATATAGAATGTCTGAATTTACTGATGAACAGATTAAGCGATACTCAAGACACATAATATTACCTGAAGTTGGTGGTAAGGGACAGAAAAAGTTATTAAAAGCAAAGGTCTTCCTGGTTGGCGCTGGTGGTCTTGGGTCTCCGGCGGCGTACTATCTTGCTGCCGTGGGTGTGGGGAAGATAGGAATCGCCGACATGGACACTGTGGATCTTTCAAATTTACAGCGGCAAATACTCCACTCAAACAAAGATTTAGATTATTCAAAAGCTCTCTCTGCGAAGGAGACGCTGGAAGATTTAAACCCGGATGTTGAAGTAGTACCTTATACTGAGCGACTTATTTCGGAAAACATTATTGATATTATCAAGGATTATGACGTAGTTCTTGACGGTTCAGACAATTTTCCCACGAGATACCTGGTCAACGATGCCTGTGTTCTCCTCGGGAAACCATTATCACACGGCTCTATCTTTAGGTTTGAGGGCCAGGCAACGACAATTGTACCGGGTAAAGGCCCATGCTATCGTTGTATATTCGAGACTCCTCCACCGCCTGATTTAGTGCCTTCCTGCCAGGAGGCAGGTGTGCTTGGAGTGCTTCCCGGAGTAATCGGTGTCATTCAGGCAACAGAGGTTATTAAGTTGATTCTAGGCAAAGGGGACCTACTTATTGGAGAGCTGCTTCTTTATGATTCCTTGAAAATGGATTTTAAGAAGCTAAATGTAAGGCGTAATCCCGAATGTCCCATTTGCGGCGAAAATCCCACAATAAAAGAATTAATAGACTACGAAGAATTCTGTCAGGTACATTTTTAGGTAATATATAAATTGAGAGATTTTAAATTGCATGTCAATGTAGCCGCAGGCTTTAGCCTGCGTTACCCATCATCTGATGGGTTTATGACAATTTCATGTAAGTTACGCCCCCATAGCTTCCTTGCGTAAGCTAGGAATGGGGGCGGCTACAAAAATCTCTCAACTTTGGTAATAACAACTAATACTTTTAAGAACATGAAATTGAGGAGCGTATAAACATGGCAAAATTAGGTATCTTGCTTACCCTTGGTCCATATCAGTTTGAAAACTGGGAAACGGCGTATAACATTGCAAACGCTGCTTTGGATAAGGGACACGAAGTGCAGATGTTCCTTTATCTTGACGGCGTTTACAATCCCATAAAGTATCACACATTTCCTGACTGGCCTGAAATGCCTAAGGATAAATTTGCAGAACTAGTGAAAAAGGGTGCAAAGATAATTGCGTGTGGTGTATGTGTTAATGCAAGAGGTCTTGAAAAAGGGAAGGATTATATTGATGGTATTACAGTAGGAGGTCTTCCTGATTTTGCACAAATAGTTAGTGAAGTTGATAGTGTTGTAAAACTTTAGAGTCTGAAAGGAGAAGAGATGGGTGAAAAGAACGTTTTGATTACAATGAATCAGGCTCCATATGGGAGTATTTATTATACGGAGGGACTGCGTGCAGCAGTTGGTGTGACAAGCGGCATAGATGAACACAAAGTTAATGTTGTTTATTTAGGAGATGGTGCTTATTTCGCTATTGAAGGAGTGGATAGAAAAGATACAAAAACCTATATAGGCACTTTAAAAAAAGCAGAGAACAAATTAATGGTAGAAAAAGAATCATTGGAAGAAAGAAATATAGAAGAAAGTAAAATAGCCGAGGATATTGAAATAATATCACGTACTGAAGTACTGAAACTGGTACAAGCCGCTGATGTGACTATTGGTTTTTAAATAATAATCGGGGGAGGTCTTAAACGCTATGGCAAATGTGTACTTAATTGACAAGAAATTCGGAAATAATAGCTTAAGGATAGCTGGACAGGATAAAGACGCAGAGATAGTTCTCATCCAGGATGGAATCTATCTGGATGTAAAAAAAATTGAAAATTCCGGCAATAAAGTTTATGCCGTTAAAGATGATGTTGAGAAACGTGGTTACACTGAAATACTGTCTAAGAATATTGAATTAATAGATTACGGTAAATTAGTTGATCTTATTCTTGCAAACAAAGTTGTCAATTTTGCGTGATAATTAATTTTTGTTTTTGCCTGACATGATCAGGAAAGAAAGGAAAGGTAGAGTAAAGATGCTTACAATTAAGGATAAAGCACCTGATCAGAGTATAGATATTCGCGGTAAGATATGTCCTTATACTTTGATTGAAACAAGGGACTCGCTTAAACAATTATCAAAAGGACAGATTTTGGAAGTATTATGCGATTATGAACCAGCTGCGGAAAATACAATACCAAATTTTTGCAGAAAAAAGGGGTGTCCCTTCGAAGTCGAAGCTGTAAAAGGGGGGAAACTCTGGAAGATAAAGATCGAAAAGACTGGCTGAAGTATTAAAAGATATCATCTCAAAAATTTCCCACGATAATCCGGTAGAAAGTATTCCCAATCTTATTTTTTGATCATGTTCTTCTAGAGATTTCGAAGGAAATGTCTCTTTATGGCAGAGTATGAAGATATTAGTTTACCGGATGATTTATATTATGATCGTAAGGATCACCTCTGGGCAAAAGTTGAAGATGATGGAGGGGTACGAGTAGGCTTGGATATCTTTGGGCAAAAGGCTGCCGGAACGGTTGCATATATAAAAATATTACCAGTTGATAAAAAAGTAAAAAAAAGTCGCGGCTTTGGTTCTCTTGAAGCAGGCAAATATATTGGTCCTCTAAAGGCGCCTGTGGGAGGGAAATTAATAGACGTTAATGAAGAGGTACTTAAGACGCCAAATCTTGTTAATACTGACCCTTATGGTAAGGGATGGTTTGTTATAATTGAGCCAGACAATCTTGAAGAAGATTTAAAAGACCTCGTCCAGGGAGCGCAGAATATACAGGAGTGGCTCGAATCTGAGTATAAAGAATATACTGAAAAGGGCCTATTTGCAGAAGAATAGTACAACAAGAAACTAGAATATCTTACGAATAATTCAATCCATTATGGTACTTAAGCACAACACATACAGTATCTATGTAAAGTAATGTAAAGTAAAGACATGTTTCTCTTGGTCTGACCAGGACCAAACGATCTTGGTATTAATTGTCATTTAAAGACTTGCATCTTCTTTTAAGTAGCAAATAATACCATACGAAATATGACTTATTCAAATAAAGTTAATAAGAAACAGCAGGATTATTCATGTTTTTCTAAAATAGATGGAAGGCATCCTTTTAAGAATGCTGTTCCCAACGGCTTCGTAGATTACTCCGTAACAACTCGACGTGGAGGTAAGGTTTTTTATTTTAATTTCGACCTGGCGAAAGAAATAGGGCTCATCCCAAAGAATCACCAGCATTCCCTTGATAAGAATTTGTGCAAAGCCATACTTGATACCTTCAGCTTAGAAATCATCAATGAGTATGACATTATCCACAAAACACCAATACCCAAAAAGGAAATACGCCCTTACAAGTACATGGCTACGCGCTATTTGCAGTCTCAGCATCCCGGCAGGACAGGGCTCACATCTGGTGATGGTCGCGGTATATGGAATGGTTTTTACAAAGGGAAGAACGCAATATGGGATATTTCCAGTTGTGGAACAGGAGCTACCAAACTGAGTCCGGCCACCGCCATTGAAAACAAATTTTTTAAAACGGGCGACGACAGTGTTTCATACGGTTGCGGACGTGCAGATCTCCTGGATGGGGTTTCTGCGGCAATAATGAGCGAGATATTTCATCATAATAAAATTCTAACGGAAAGAACACTTGCAATCATTGCCTTTAATAAAGGGACCTCTATTAACGTGCGCGCGTATAAGAATCTTTTGCGACCAGCTCACTTTTTTCATTATATGAAACAGGGGAACTATGAAGAATTAAAGGGTGCTATTGATTACTATATCAACCGTCAGGTGGAAAGTGGAGATTGGCCTGCAATTAAAAATCCAATCAAGAAGTATCAAGATATGTTGGAGAGGGTGAATATCAACTTCGCAAGAGTAGCGGCGCAATTTGAAAGTAAGTATATTTTCTGCTGGTTGGACTGGGATGGCGATAATATTCTGGTTGATGGCGGAATTATCGACTATGGATCTTTAAGACAATTTGGTCTTTACCATCGTGAGTACCGCTATGATGATGTGAACAGGATGTCCACTACCATCGCCGAGCAGAAACACAAGGCTAAATACATCGTACAAACTTTTGCTCAAATTACTGATTTTCTCATTACTAAGAAGAAGAAAAACATTAAGGCCTTTAGCAAGCACAAAATCATGAAAGCATTTGATCAAGTCTTTGAGAGGACAAAAGATGCATCTGTTCTCTACAAGATGGGATTTGACGAAACTTTGCAACAAAAACTGTTAAATAAAAAAAGTGTCTTAAAGGATATTCGGACCTTTAGAAGGCTCTTTGCCTACTTTGAAGAGGCCAAATCCAAAAAAGGGCTTTACGAAATAGAAGATGGAATTACCTGGGATGCTATATTTTGCATGCGTGATATTATGAGAGAGTTGCCCAAATTTTACTTAGGTAACAATCGAATGATGGAGCCAGAAGATTTTATAGAAATATTGAGATCTAATTATGCCACCAAAGCGGATATAGCTCTGAGTCGGAATAGAAAATCAAAAATTATTCATTTTCAGAAAATATATTGGAAGCTCGTTAAAAAGGCAGCTATCCTTTCAGGGAAGTCGCCGAAAAAAGTCCTGACGTATATGGCTGGAAGATCCGCACTTATTAATCGTTACGAGCGGGTGACTGGTGATTCCATCATTGGTGTTACAGAAAAGATGGTACGAAGCAGAAAAAGTGTGAATTCCAAAGGATTGCATGATATGTTTGTCGAATTTGTAGAAGAACAGATTTTGTGCCCGGAGTACTTTGAAAGATCGGGTGGATCCCATAAAAGATTGAGGAATAAAAAGACAAAGAAAATACTTAATACAATGCTAAGGATTGTTAAGGATTACCGTGAAGGAATTTAAATCGTATACGTAAAAGATATTTGACAGGTCCTTGGTAAAATGCTAATCCCTTATATACAACTGTTACCATTCAACTATTGCTGAATGTTGTTAAAAATAAATGAATATACCCTGCTTTTTATAAGCTTTTATAGAATAATACCTTAAATCGCAGGAGAAATGTTTTTGTAAATTTCAATTGATTTAAGTCAACATTTTCCATTAAAGAAAGAATGATTCTTTGCTTCACAATCTTTAAGGTATGATCATAAGTCTAATATTATTCACAAACTACAACAGATGTCTCTAAATCTACTTACTTTGGCACGAAAATTGTGATTGATATTTTAGATACATTTTATTAAAATCAAGCTTAAATCAGAAAACGTTTATATCATAAATAATAAACCAATAACTGGCTATGATAAACAAGAGCGACTGGCCCAAACCTAGAGGAGTTTCTGTACTTCATCGAAAAGCATTGCTGGATTACGTGTCAAGATTAAGTGTCTGCGTAGAAAGCTATAAAAGTGGAGAAATAGACGCTGATACCACTTTAAAAATATGTAGAAAAATACTCAGTGAAATTGATGACCCAGAATTTCCTTTTTTCGCTGTAAGGAACTTTAGCGAGTTATTTGCATTTATCTTATACCAACTCCCAAGGTATCAATCCCAACATTCTGCCTAGATTAACCTCTACATCGAACACCGACTCTCCAGCTTATGCACATAGTATAACTTTGTATCGTAATACTGTTTTGCTATGCTACAGGTCCTTTTCTTACTTATTACCTAAATTGAGCGATTTATATCGAAAACCTTTTGTAGCCTCAGGTCATGCCAGAGGCAGATCTGCCTACCGGCACGACTTTTAGCCTGCGTTTATCAACACCTAATGAGTTGACAAAAATCTCCTTTAAATAACGCAACCCTTCGATACGCTCAGGGCAGGCTCTAAAGGTTGCGGCTACATAAATCGCTCGGCTTAGGTATTAGAATCATTTTATAAATTACACTTCTATCTTTGCTTTAATCAATACTGACCATATTCTTTCAAGGATTTCCGTGTTTTAGTCTACGGTTACTTGTTCACACTTGAAATGATAGTTGATTTATGATAATAGTAATCCGTGGCAAGATCATTAAGAAACGAGTGTGTTGGAATACTATATAATATAACTGCAAGGGAGATTGAAAGACATTTCATTTACAGAGGAGGCGAATATTATCAGAAATTTCTCTATATCTTTATCTGAACCTGTTTAAGGGATATGATATTATTATCCATGGGTATAATGAATGAAGACCTTTTCTGAGAGACTTACAGAATATGCAGCATCACTTGAATTTAGTAATCTTTCTCCTGAGGTTGTTCATGAGGTAAAAAGGAGGCTTATAGACAGTCTTGGCTGTGCACTTGGTGCCTATAGGAGTGAGTTAGGGAAGATTGTAATGAGGGTTGGGCAGAAAGCGGAAAGCACCTACGGCGTCACGCTTTTGGGTAGCTACCAAAAGACCACTCCTGACCTTGCTACATTTGCCAATGGTGCACTTATCCGTTATTTGGACTATAATGATACGTACCTATCTAAGGAACCTGCCCACCCGAGTGACAATATATCAGCTGCCCTTGCTTTAGCAGAGGCTGAAAAGGGTGATGGGAAGGCCCTTATTACGGCCATAATATTGGGATGTGAGGTTCAGTGCAGACTCTGTGATGCTGCCTCTCTGCGGGAAAGAGGTTGGGATCATGTAGCCTATGTTTCTATATCATCTGCTATTCTTGCCTCAAGACTTATGAATATGGAATTGGAAAAAGTTGAACACGCAATCGCCTTAGGCATCACACCGAACATTCCTTTGAGACAAACAAGGGTGGGGGAGTTATCCATGTGGAAAGGATGCGCAGCTGCTAACGCTGCAAGAAACGGCGTCTTTGCCGCTCTTCTTGCCAGAGAGGGGATGACGGGGCCCTCTGAAATCTTTGAAGGGGAGAAAGGATTCTTTAAACAGATTACGGGCCCTTTTGATCTGAAGATTGAAGACTTTGGAGGCAAGGGTGGTAACTTTAAGATTCTTGATACATATATAAAACAATACCCCTCTGAGTATCATTCACAGGCAGCTGTGGAAGCAGCCTTGGAACTCAGGAAAGAGATAGAGATTGAAAATATAGAGGTAATAAACATAGAAACCTATGATACATGTGTTGATATCATTGCAGGGGATAAAGAAAAGTGGAATCCCAAAACAAGAGAGACGGCCGATCACAGCCTCCCTTACTGTGTGGCTGTCGCCCTTTGCGACGGGGTGGTGGGACTCGGACAGTTTGCGGAAGAGAGAATTAAAGACCCTGACTTGCAGAAGATTATGACAAAAATAAAGGTTATGCGTAATCCTGAACATAACAAACAGTATCCCGAAGCCTTTCCCTGCGTTATAGAGATAAAGAGCAAATCAGGCGAAACTTTTACCAAAACCGTTACATATCCCAAAGGCCATCCAAAGAACCCTTTGACGGATAGTGAACTGGAGGAAAAATTTAATACCCTAAATTCCGGCCTTATTAATGATGATACAGTAAACGAAATTATTGATAATATTTGGCGACTAGAAACCTTGAAAGATATTGGCAGTTTTATGAGACTTTTTAAAGTGGGTAAATAAGAATATGAAACCAAAAATAAAAGATCTTATGAAAGATGGCATTGTCGTAATGCCGGGGGCCTTTAATGCAATATCGGCAAGGCTTGTAGAGAAGGCTGGGTTTAATGCCCTTTATATATCGGGGGCGGGTCTGGCAAATGGAGTTGCCGCCATGCCTGATATCGGGCTTTTAACCATGACAGAGGTTTTGACCCAGTCAAAATATATTATAGATGCCGTAGATATACCATGCATAATTGATGGTGACACAGGTTTTGGAGAGGCCATAAACGTAATGATGATGATTAAGGAGATGGAGAGTTTGGGTGCTGGTGGTGTGCATATAGAAGATCAGGAGATGCCTAAGAAGTGTGGTCACCTTGCAGGGAAGAGTTTAGTCTCTCCCAAAGCCATGGCAGTGAAGATTGCTGCTGCAGTAGAGGCGAGAACAGATCCTGACTTTCTCATAGTAGCGAGGACAGATGCGAGGGCTGTAGAAGGAATAGATGGGGCAATCAAAAGGGCAAACCTTTATTTAGAAGCGGGGGCAGATGCAATATTTCCAGAGGCGCTTGAGTCTAAAGAGGAATTTATCTTGTTCAGGAAAGAAATTAGCGCTCCACTCTTAGCCAATATGACCGAGTTCGGCAAAAGCCCATATCTAAGTGCCAAAGAGTTTGAAGACATGGGCTACAATATGGTAATCTTCCCACTAACGGCCTTCAGGGTGATGCTTAAGTCTGTTGCAGACGCATTAAGTAAGCTGAAGGCGGAGGGAACACAAAAGACGTTTATTGAAGAAATGATGACAAGAAAAGAAATATATGAGATTATTGGATATGAAGATTACGAAGTAATTGATAAGAAAATAAGTAAAAAGATGAAATAGAATGCAATTATTTTCTATATTGAGACAAGCTTAGGCATAAAGATTCTAAAACCGAAACCCGAAATCACTGCCATCTGGCAGGCAGCTGTGACTATTTATAAAATTTATGCTTTACATTTCACCTTTTAAATTTTCCATGCCTTCAGTAAACAAATTTAATCGAAATCTGAAAGAAATTGAATAAACGAAACATAACAGGCCAAAAACAGGTTCTCGCAGAGATATCCAAAACCAGGAATGTTTTTATCGAACTGGATGATTTCTTTCGCAAGGCAGATGAAAATATTGCCAATGATCCAGACGACCCGCGGGAGGGAATCGGTCGTTTCCCAGGTCTTGACCGGTTGATGCTCCTCATACCTTGTGTAATCAACCGCCTCGGGGAAGATATATCTAAAATCAAAGAGGGTGAAAATGTCGCACCAATCACAGAAGGCCTACAGGCGATAAAAGAAGGCGTAAATAGTGTATTGGCCTATTATCTTCAGGACGATGTCGATGGTGCACTCAATTTACTAAGTAATGCCCTATCAAATATAGACAAACTTTCCAGTAAGAAGTCCCAATCCAACATTCGTTTTCTCCGTGACATAGCCAGAATTGCGCCGGACTTTCAGATACTCCTTGATATGTTTGAAGGATTCCGGGAAAACAGACGGATAAGACCCAAAGAACCTGAAACCGATGAATCGTGGTCACCTGAACGCTGGTTATATTATTACAGGGAACAAGCCCGGCTTGAAGAACCCCTCATCGCCATGGTTGATGCCGAAGGCTTCTCTGAAGCAAGCCTTGAAAAAGGTATGAAGCAAATGATAGAAGAAAGCGAACAAAGGGACAAGGTGATGGAAAAACATTTTATCTCTCATAAACTGATGAAAAACAGGGATGCAGCCTTTGACCCGGAACATCCGGAAAAGTTCTTAGATCTCTCAAATATTCCAGATATAAAAGACAAAGACGATGATGATTATGAAGTCAGGTCTATAGACCTCCGTTACGAGGAGGAAGAAGAACCTGAACCCTGGGCAAGTTCCCTGCCAGAACTCCAGGATTGGAATAAATATACATCTGAATCATCCTTTGATGATTCGGAATTATACTGTCAGAATTTTGAAGATGACCCGGTTTACTGCTTGCTTAAGCCTTTTACGCACAATGTTTTTAAATGTCAAAAACATGATCATCACCATCGGGTTAAAGAAAGTGGAAGCGGAGAAAACCAGATGCGTTCACCTCTGGAGAATTATTTAGTGATTCTGGCCCTCAAACCACAGGCACGAATATCATCTTGCACAGTCTGGGTTGAAAGCGTCGGACACGAAGCACCGAGAAAAGGCGTGTATATGTTCACCATGGAGTGCCTGGAAAGGATTGCGGAAGCCATAGAAAGATTCTCCCAGGAACATCTTTACTATCTTGCTACCGAAGCACGAAATATCAAAAAGCAGATTGAGAAAATACTTACTGTAAGTTAATAGGGACAATACACCCTTTTTAGGAGTACAAAGATGAACGACAAACCCAAAATTGCCTCCGGACTTGAAGGGGTGATAGCAGGAAGAACATCTATTTGCAAAATTGATGAAGATCAATGCGAACTCTTTTACGGTGGATATTCCATTGATGATCTTGCCTTAAACTCAAATTTTGAAGAAGTGACATACCTTTTGTTGAACGGTGATCTTCCTGATAAAAAAGTCCTGGAGGATTTCTGCAACAAATTGTCAGCCGAAAGAGAAATACCTGTTGAATTGATAAATATTATTAAGGAACTTCCAAGAGAAACAGACCCAATGGATGTCTTAAAGATTACCGTTGGAATTCTTCATACATCAGACCCTGACGGGACGTCAAATACAGACGATGCAAATATGAGAAAGGCCATAAGGCTTATAGCAAAAATTCCAACAATTATTACGTATGATTATAGGATAACAAATGACCTGGAACCGGTCGAACCCAATGCCCGGCTTTCTTTTGCGTCAAATTTCTTGTGTATGCTGAATGGAGAGGAACCTGAAAGCTATAAGTCTGATGTGCTTGATAAATCATTAATCCTTTATGCCGAACATGGATTAAATGCCTCTACCTTTACGGCAAGGGTGGTCGCTTCGACTCTTTCCGACCTTCACTCTGCTGTTATGGCGGCTATTGGAGCCTTAAAGGGTCCCTTACACGGCGGCGCTAATGAGAGAGTGATGGAGATGCTTCTTGAAATAGGTGATGTGGAAAAAGCCGAACCATGGATCAAAAAAGCCCTTTCTGAAAAAAAGCGCATAATGGGTTTTGGCCACAGGGTCTATAAAAAACAAGATCCAAGGAATCCCATAATAAAAGGATTGGTAAAGGAATTAGGAGAAAGGCTTGGAAATAATCGATGGTTTGAGATATCTCAAAAGGTGGAAGATATAGTGACTGCAGAAAAAGGGCTTCATCCTAATCTGGACTTTTACTCTTCATCAGCCTATTATCTTTTAGGCATCCCTATCCCCCTTTATACACCTATATTTGTTGCTTCAAGGGTTACAGGCTGGATAGCCCACGTCACGGAACAATATAATGACAACAGGCTCATAAGGCCCAGAAGCGAATATGTTGGACATGAAAGAAGGAAGTACATCCCACTTGAAGATAGGTGATAGTAAAAACGCAAGGTTTTATTTTCTTCTATTCTGACTATCCTCGTATAAAGGAGACATTTCTCTCAGTCTTTTGATAATAGGAGGAAGTGTTTCCAGGACGTATTCGATGTGCTCCTCAGAATTATCAATTCCCAAGCTAAAGAGTATCGAACCCTGGGCTATTGAATCTTCCACACCCATCGCACTCAGGACATGAGACGACTTTAATGCCCTGGATGTACATGCAGAACCGGAAGAGACAGCTATCCCTTTCATATCAAGAAATAGTAAAATAGATTCGCCTTCAACATATTCTAAACATATATTTATATTGTTAGGCAATCGCTTTTCCGGGTGGCCATTTAGATGAATATGATCTATTGAATTCATTAAGCCGTTTAGCAACTTGTCACGTAAGGGTATCAGCGCCCTTGTACGTGTTTCCATCTCTTTCTTTGCCAATTCGGCAGCTTTTCCCATGCCTACGATTCCGGGAATATTTTCCGTACCTGCACGACGTCCACCTTCCTGTACTCCACCTTCAATAAATGGAACTATCCTTGTCCGCTCTCTCAGGAATAATGCCCCCACCCCGGGTGGACCATAGAATTGATTACTGGATAGACTCAATGCATCTGCCATTATCTTGTTTACGTCTACGGGAATAGAACCAGTTGATGCTACGGCGTCGACGTGAAATAGTACATCATGCTCCTTAACTACCTTTCCGATTTCTTCGATTGGTTCGATGGTACCTACCTCAGTATTTGCATGCATGATAGAGATGAGGATTGTCTCAGGAGTAATAGCCTTTGCCACTTCGTCTGGATCTATCATGCCATACTTATCAACAGGTATATGGGTAACCTTGAAACCAACCTTTTCTAATCTTTTTAAAGGGTTAAGGATAGAAAAATGTTCTATCTTAGATGTGATAATGTGTTTACCCTTTTTCTGATTTGCCAATGCCAGCCCTCTCAGGGCAAAATTATTTGCCTCGCTTCCGCTTGCCGTAAAGATTATTTCATCAGCTTTTGCCCCTATGAGCGATGACACCTTCTCTCTGGCAGACTTAACTACTTTGTTTGCAGTTTGCCCAAAATGGTGCAGATTTGATGGATTGCCGTAGCAATTATTTATTGAATCAATCATTGACTCTATGACGGATGGATGAATTGGCGTGCACGAAGCATGATCAAGATATATTTTTTCCAATGTCTTTACTCCCTTGTATTTCTCGTTCCCACGCTGGAGCTTGGGAACGAGAACTTCATCTACAATAACTTTAAATTTTTTCTAATTTTGCATATTCCAGAACTAACTTTTTCATACCAACGCCACTGAAATCAACAAAAGCTATATCTGAGGATGAAATGGTTTTTACAACCTTCCCACGACCAAAGTGTGCGTGCTCTACAATATCACCAGGGTTCAAGTTGTTGCTGTTGGTATTTGTATAAGGTTGCAACTCCTGATTTACGTTGTCTTTTGTATAATCAGCCTGAAGCTCATCAATATAGGAATGACAGTCTGTTTTGTCAATTGCCTCTATAGAGTCTTCGGGTATCTCACCCAAAAACCTGGAAGGAATGCATGGTGTTCGCTGGCCAAACTTAGTCCTATATCTCGTATGGGTTAGAAACAATTCCTTTTGTGCCCTGGTTATGCCTACGTAACACAAACGGCGTTCTTCTTCAATTTCATCATCTGAATCCTTTGATTGTGAATGTGGCAATAAACCTTCTTCGAGCCCTGTTATAAAAACAACCGGAAATTCCAGCCCCTTTGCGGCATGCAATGTCATAAGGGTAACGGCCTCAGTATTTTCATCCCATTTATCAATATTTGAAATTAATGACACTTCCTCCAAGAATCCCAGGAGTGAACCATCCGGGTTTGAGATGTCGTATTCACGGGCTGCATTTACGAGTTCTTCAATGTTTTCCAGCCTCTCTCTACCATCATTATCATAAGTGTTTTTCAAATAATCTATATAACCGATTGCGTCTATTACGTGTCTCACAAATTCCATTACAGGATAAGTCGGTAACTTATATAACTTAGAAAAAATATTACAAAATCCTTCTACTATTCGGGCATTTTTTGGCTTAATATCCGGGATTTCCTGAACTTGCAACATAGTCTCCAAAAGGCTTATATTCTGTACAGAAGCCCATTCTCTTAATCGTTTCACGGTTGTTGGCCCTATACCTCTCGGGGGGGCGTTCACAATTCTTTCAAATGATAAATCATCGCTAGGATTAACACAGAGTTTAAGATATGCAAGAATATCTTTTATTTCCTTTCTTTGGAAGAACTCAACACTGCCCACAATAGAGTAAGGTATACCTCCCTTGCGTAAATAACTTTCAAATACCCTTGACTGCGCATTTGTACGGTAAAAAATTGCTATATCAGAATGCTTGTTTCCATTATTTACAAATTCGGTGATGTAACTAACTATCTCCATTGCTTCAATATTTTCATCCTCGCAATGAATCATTCTAACCTTGTTTCCTTCGTTATTTTGAGTCCAGAGAGATTTAGGTTTCCTCGATCTATTATTCTTGATTACCTCTGAGGCGACATTAAGGATTATCTTGGTAGAACGGTAATTCTGTTCAAGTCGGACTGTCTTTGCATCCGGATAATCTTCTTCAAAATTGAGTATGTTCTGTATGTTGGCGCCGCGCCACCCGTAAATAGATTGATCAGGATCTCCCGTGGCGCAAATGTTCTTATATCTTTCAGATAATAGTCTGATGATTGTGTACTGTGCATGATTTGTATCCTGATACTCATCAATGAGTATATATTTGAACTTATTCTGGTATTTCTCCAATACTTCAGGATAATTTTCAAAAAGATGCACAACCATGGAGAGTAAATCATCAAAGTCCAGCGCATTATTTGCTTCAAGGCTTTTTTGATACTTGGCGTATATGCTGGCAACTATCTTATTATAATAGCCTGACTTATACTCAGAAAATTTATCTACACTTAATAACTCATTCTTTGCATTACTTATTGACGCAGCTATAGAACTCGGTCGCCAGTTTGTTGTATCCAGATTTAGTTCATTCATCACAGACTTTATGCACGTGATCTGATCACCGGTGTCGTATATGCTAAAGTGTTTGGAGTAACCCAGGAGTTCTACCTCATTCCTTAATATCCTTGCACACATGGCGTGAAATGTTGAGATCCACATACCTTTTTGGTCGAGGAATTCATCTAACCTTTCCTTCATTTCATTTGCAGCCTTATTAGTGAAAGTTATGGCCAGGATATTAAGCGGGTCAATACCTTTTTCAATGAGATGCCCTATCCTGCGTGTGATTACCCTTGTCTTGCCGCTTCCAGCACCTGCAATTACGAGTAAAGGACCGTCTATATGTGTAATTGCCTCCTTCTGAGATTCAGTTACATTGTCTAAGATATTCATATTTTATTATTTTACCACGGAATATTCACGGAATTGTACTGATTTATTAATAATTTTTCCTTACTTTTTACCAGTAGATGTAAGAATTGTTAGCAGTTCACTATACTCTTCATATTCTCTAGCTGGATCAATCTTGCAGATTGATCCCGAATGCTTAGATAGTAAATTATGTTTTTTATTAGCTTTTCTTTTAAACGCCTATTCTATATCTTCTACATTCATTTTAATATCCATAGAGTTTACAGTTACTTTATGCCCCTTATTAGCTTTGGCTATACCAACGTCAAACAAGCATAAATTGTAACCGGCCGCATTAACAGCACTATCGTAAATTATTCCATCGAAACCTTCTTTCTTAAACCTCTCAGAAATATACTGTGTTGGGATGTAGGCTATATCGTCTCTTGGATCGAATGGCATAGAAAATAAGCGTGTTATCAACTCTCTCCATATATTTTCCATCACTTCATATTGTTCATCTTTGGGAGCATTTACGAATACTTTGTTAGAAAAGTTGACAACTGAAATCTCCTTTTTTAAAGTAAACTTAGCAACTGTTATTTTGCAACTTATCCATGGCCTTACTTCCGAAACTGCTGTCTTAATATCATGGGCCAAATACAAATAAGGTATTCCTGCTGGATTGATCCTGCTTTGTGATGCGTTATGAGGTAGGGGGGGCTCCCATTTTATCTAAAAGGTAACATTTATCCCCCATTTCATATTCATTAATACGTGCTCGAAAGAATTCTCCACCTTCATCAAATTTGTGTATCTTAGAACATCTTGCGTACTCAATATACTTATCTAAAAATGTTGAATGTTCATTACTTAAGATAAATCTATTTTTGAATCTAAGTTCTTTAATTAAAGCTGATAAAGTTAACGAGTTCTGAACAGTATCCTGAAACGCTTGACTAAACGTTCCAGTTAGCACATCACCATTACCCTGATGAATTTCAATTTTCTTGGGAAAGTTGTCAGCCATAAACACCTTCGTTCTGTTAAATTATTTTATTGGATTTCTAGCGTTCTCTTAAGGTTCTTTTAACCAGACAGCCAAAAGAATGTAGTGCAATTGGCAGAGCATCTTCTGGTCTGGTTGAACCGCTGATTAGGTCAAAATTTCTTTAATTTCTTTAATAGATTGTTTCATCGGATTTATAACTCTATATCCTTTTGGAGCAACTTTATTCGCAAAAGAGGAATCTGCTGTTACAAGTATAGGATGAGACTTACCTCCAAGATATGCTAGAGCATTTACAATTGATTGTTAATGTAAGGCGTCCCAATCATTCTTTCCTTTTGTAAGCCTCAATTCTTCAATAACTTTGTTCAGAATTTGTTCTAGTTTAGTATTTGAAATAATTTTTTGACAAATGATCCTGAAAACTTTTCCTTTGTAAAATTTAGTAAATTTTCTGTTAATTTCGTCTGCATTCTTTTCGGACAACTTTCCTGCTTTACAAAAATCTTTAATCTTATTTAGAAATTCACTGCAAACTTGCTCGTTTATAACAAAGCGTAAACTAAACTTAACTTTATTTGAGGCTAGCCAATTTACTGTATTGCTACCTTTTTCTTTGATGAAGAGTTTAATAACAACGGAAGTGTCAAAAAATAATACTTTGATTGCCATTATTTTAAAAGCATAACATTACTTTTGTATTATTGTAATAAACGTATTTATTATGGGTCTTGACTAGAAAAGAATGTGCTATAAGTATAGTCAAGAACCTAATCCTATTTCTTTTGCGCGATCTCTTAGCGGGATCAATCTTGTAGACTGATCCCAAATGTTTTGGTTCTGGCTATCAGCCCGACAATGTCATTCTGGCGGGCAAGCCTGAACCAGAATAATGAAATTTCTATGTTTTCAATAATGATAATTTAACGTTTTTCTTTAATGTTACTTTTTCAAAATAAGAACCAGGATAAATGTAATCCTCTCCACTTTCATCAATAATTCTTATATCCCCATCTTCTTCTACAGTTTTATCTGGTATAACTCGATATAATTTATGTAATTCCAAAGAAGATTGATACCCTGCGTTGTTAATGCAAACGACAAATTTAATTCTCTTAATATCCATTTTATAAATACCTCTTTCTTTTAATTTCTTTTTTACCAATTCCATGCGCTTCGTACCAATGCAATTCTGCTACCTTAATTTTACCATTTCTTAGTTTTATAGTTGCAATACCTTTTAATTTTCTCCAATTTCCTTTTCCATACATTTTTTTTATATGCTTGAGGTCACGTATCCCACGTCCTTTAGATATAACTTCAATGTTTTCAATTTTGCCTAATATCTTGAAATGCATATATTTTATATATTTTGACCCCTAACATTATTTTTATATTATTGTAAAAAATTTTATTCTTATTTCTTTTGAGCAATTAAACTTGCTACCGATTTGTTGCCTGATATCTTCCTTGAACGCCTTTTTATGCTTTTTGTTTTTGCGTTTTAATAACGTCTGCCAGCACTCTTAATACTTTATTCGCAGAAAAGGATGTTTTAAATACTTTGGCGACGTCTGGGTCTAACAAAACAATATTTGTACCTTCCTTATGTCTTTTTACATATTTACCTCTAACACCTTTACTAAAATCATATTCCTGTCGCATGTATTTATTATGAAAAAGCCGCTTAAATGTTTTATGTAAATAATCTATTGTAAGTGCCAGTCACTCAATCATCTATAGCGGGAAAATGAGATTTGGAGACAGGCTGTAGCGATTTGCTATGCATATTTTAATCTTCCCTTAGGTACTGGAATTTCTCTTCCAAGATCCTCCGCTGTTTCAATCCATTCTTCAATAACTCCCTGGACATTGGTTAACGCTTCTTGATAGGTTTTGCCATCTGACATGCATCCAGCTAATTCTGGCACCTCTGCTATGAAAGCCTTATCATCCTTGCTCCAATAAATAATAATTTCGTATTTACTATTCATATTATTCCTCCATGGCGAACTTATAATGTTCAATCATACTT
Source organism: Candidatus Scalindua sediminis (assembly GCA_008636105.1). GTDB lineage: Bacteria > Planctomycetota > Brocadiia > Brocadiales > Scalinduaceae > Scalindua_A > Scalindua_A sediminis. The sequence goes on from VSDH01000004.1 coordinate 55,277, forward strand.
CTAACTTGTTTAACCTGATAAGGTTTTGCATTTGATCCTTTTGGCTGTAAATTCAAAATTTCTTCAACTCCCTCTTTTGTAAAGATATGATGACTTCCTTTGATTGTCTCACTAAAACCAAGCTTTTTCAATAATTGGCACAACTCAGAAAAGGAAACATTTTTATCAGAAGCTCCTCTCATTATTTTTAAGATTAACTTTTCGTACTTCCCCATCTTTCTTCCTCTTACATGAATATCATCTTACTTTTTATATTATTGTAATAAATTTTATTTTCATTTCTTCTGTGCAATCAAGCTTGCTACTGATTTGTTCTCTGCTATCTCACCTTCTCGATAATAAAGGATGTGAAAATCTCTGAATAGGTCGAGAAGCTCATTGTGTCTTAATAAGTACGCTGGATTTTTGGGTCCGGGGGCATCAGCCCCATATTTTAACTGGTCAATGGTATATGTCTCAAACAGTACCATCCCACCTTTCTTCAAGCCGTTCTTGATTTGGGGAATGAGATTCCTTTGAGTATAGTAAATGCAGATTATAAGGTCATATTTATTGGAAGGTATTTTGTATTTTTCCAGGTCAGCTACAAAGGCATTTAATTTTACGTCGTTTTCTCTGGCTAAAGACTTACTCTTCTCAACAGCTATCTCTGAAATATCACAGCCATCCACGTCAAATCCATTCTCAGCCAGAAATATTGCGTTTCTCCCTTCCCCCATGGCTAAGACCAGGGCTTTGCCTCTGGTCAAAATATTGATATTATCCTTTAGAAATTTTATTGGTTCTTTCCCATATATGTATTCCTTTGTATCATATCGTTTGTTCCACCTCTTTCTGTCTTCTTCATTGGCACTGACAACTTGACCAATACAGGGGAGTAAAAAGGATAAGAATATCATGGAGGTTAGTACCGTCTTCATATAAATTAGCTCCTTTTCAGCCTGTCCGACTATCTGCCCGAATGGCTTGACCGGGCGAGCGCCATTTGGGCAGGTCGCTAATTTATTAAAAATCTGGTGAATTGACTATTTGTCTTAACTCTTCGGCGTTCTCTATTACCCTTTTTTGCTGTTCTTTTCTGGATAGCGGTTTTAGTTCCACTAAATCATAATTTAAGATGTGATTGTCTTGTATGCCGAATGGCCAGAGGTTTTCCGAAAAGAAATCCAGTGGGAACATTTCATATACAGGTGTCTTTATCTTTTCTAATACTATTTTCCTTTCATAGATGAGCTTTCCATCAGCATCTTTTTTTTCTATAGTTATTTTTCTGGTGCCATAATACGTAAAAGGTATCTCAACAGGACTTTCTCCAACGAGTTCGTTATCAACATATACCAGCGCATTGCTGGGATTTGTCCTTACTGTTATTGTTCTGGTTACGCACCCGGAGAAAAGAAAAAGAACTATGATGAGGTTAAAGAAACGGAGAGATTTTATAGATAAGGTCATAAGAGTAAATTTCCTTCTAAGACGTAAAAAGATCAATTATTTCCACCCCACGTGTTTCAGTATCCAGGATTGCTATGGTACTTTTACCATTAAGCCAACCACCACATTCACCCGGGTTTATATATATCTTCCCATTCTTTCGTATCTTGGATTCATGCGTATGTGCAAATATAATAATGTCCGCATCTTTTTCTAATTGCGGATTAAGACTCTCAAGTGAATGTACAACCAGAAACTTCTTACCATCTATGTTGAATAAATGAGGCGCATCGTAGATTTCTTTGTATTCCTTGCTTCCCGCCTGCGGCGGATCTGTAAGCTACTTCCCGCACGAGGCGGATCTGAAGCTAGCCAATAGGGTTGCCTCAGGAGACAGGGTCGTCCTCTGGCGACTCACCATCATTATTTCCAAATACCCCTAATAACTTAGTCTTAAGCTTTAAAAACTCTTTTACGGAAAATGGCGCAATGTAATCACCAGCGTGAATGACGAAACTGATGTTACTTTTGTTAAAATACTCGACTGCCTTCTTAATCGCCGGTACGTTATCATGTGAATCTGCAACTATACCGATTTTCATAACTATCAGTTTTATACAGTTATCTTATTTTTCTATCGGGAGGATAAAATAATGCTACATCAGGTGAAGTATATGAATGCAAATCGTGAACTGTTCCTTCTCTTTGAGCAGAAGGTGATCTAGCCTCAAAAGATAGAGTGCCATTGTAAAGCCCCTCGTGCAATTCATTTATTGTTCTATAACCAAGACTTTGCATCGCATGTATGAGGCTTTTTATAATATAATCACCAAAATGAGCTACTGATCCTTTATCTACCACCGTACCCGATACGCCTTGAGCAATCTTGATTTTTTCCTCCTCTGAATAATATCTCTTGCCGCCACCTTTTTCCATAGCCTCCAAGGATGCCATTCCTCTATATTTTTTCAGGCGAACACCACCCTCGTAAAAATAATCACCGGGTGCTTCGCTTGTGCCTGCAAGCATTGCGCCAAGCATTACCGTACTCGTCCCTAACGCCAATGCCTTAACTATGTGCCCTATGTTAGCTATACCACCATCTGCAATAACCGGTATTTTTGCGTATTCTCTGGCAAATTTTGCACAATGATAAACTGCAGAGCCTTGAGCTCTACCAACTGCTGTGGCATCTTGTGTAATACAGATGGAACCTGAGCCCATTCCTATACGTAGAGCGTCTACTCCTGCATCAATGAGCGATTTGCATTGTTTAGCAGTTACAATGTTTCCACCTATGACTTCAATGTGGGGGTAATTCTTCTTTATATGTTTTATCAGGTTGTGTTGATAAATTGAGTCACCCTGTGATGAGTCAATCACTATTATGTCAACTCCTGCATCTACCAATTCTTTGAGTCGTTCCTTGTCTTCCTCTCTCGTTGAAATTGCTGCCCCAACCAATAACTGTTTTTCCTTACCTTTTGAAGCACAAGGGAAATCTTCATTTTTTAATAAATCCATCCTGCTCATTAATGATACCAGGCAGCCCTCTTTATCTACTAAAGGCAGCTTCCCTTTCTTTGACTCCTTGAGTATTTTATTTCCTTCCGCAAGGGTAATGCCAGCAGGCGCTGTAACCAATTGGGTAACCATAACATCTTTGAGTTTCCTTGTTCTGTTTACTTCAAAATCTATATCTCTCCTTGTAACTATACCTACTAGTTTGGACTTTAATGTCCCATCTTCCGTTATTGGTATACCGGAAAATCCATATATTTCCTTGATTTTATCAACATCCGAAATAGTATTTTCAGGACTGAGTGTTACAGGATCAACTATGAATCCATTTTCAAATCTTTTTACCGATTTGACTTCCTTGACTTGCTCTTCAATGGAATTGTTATAATGTATAATTCCTATACCACCCAGCAGAGCCATATAGATTGCCATCTTTGACTCTGTTACAGTGTCCATTGGTGAGCTGACAAGGGGTCTTTTTATTTTAAGGTTTTTTGTAAGATTTGTTTCCAAATCTACATCATTTGCAGAGAAACCTATGTGCCCGGGCAAAATGATAAAATCACTATACGTCAGTCCGCCACCATCTGCAAAAAACCCTTCAGCATTAAAACCGTTTTCTGGCATTTCTTAACCTCTTACAACAACATATACGGATCAACATCTATTATAATCTGAACTTTTTTTGACTTCTTTCCTTCATTTTCAATATTCTTTAAGGCCATCTGCAATTTTTCAAAATTATTTGCCTTCACTATTATGTGCCACCTGTATTTATCTTTAATCCTGGCAATTGGCGTTGGTGCAGGACCTAAGATCTCAACTTCATCTTTGCACAATTTTATTGCTTCTCTCAACTTGCTTGCTATATCTATTGATTTTTCTTTAACGTCTTCGCTTTTCTTTCCACGCAATACAATCCTTGCCAGTCGTCCGTACGGAGGATAATAAAGTTGCTTTCTATATTCAAGTTCTTTTTTGGCAAATCCGTCATAATCATGTGAAGCAGCGTACGTGATGCTGTAATGATCCGGGTTATGAGTTTGGATTATGACCTGCCCTCCTTTGGAGCCCCTTCCTGTTCTTCCTGCTACCTGAGAAAGCAGCTGAAAGGTTCTCTCACTTGCTCGAAAATCGGGCAGGTTAATAATAGTGTCAGCAGAAATCACCCCAACCAGTGTAACATTTGGAAAGTCAAGACCTTTTGCTATCATCTGCGTACCTAAAAGTATGTCTATATCACCACGTCTAAAGGCACTTAATACCTTTTCGTGAGAATCTCGTCCTTTCATCGTATCACTGTCCATCCTGAAAAGTTCGTATTCAGGGAATTTAACTCTTATCTCTTCCTCTATTCTCTCAGTTCCGGAACCAAAGAATTTTATACCCGGGGAACGGCATTCAGGACATTCTTTAGGAACAGACGTTTCTGAATAACAATAATGACATATTACAGCGTCTTTCTTTTTATGGTAAGTTAAAGATATATCACATTTTTTACACTTTGATACAAATCCACATCTTCTACAATTTATAAAAGACGAAAATCCACGTCTGTTTAAGAATAAAAGTACCTGTTCTTTTTTAGAAAGGCTCTGTTTCATACAAAATTCCAGATATTCGGATATATTTGATTGCCTCTTTCTCCTGCGAATTTCATATCTCATATCGACTAACTTTACTGGAGGAAGTGGCTTATCTCCAACCCGACTTGTCAATGTAACATAATCATACTTACCAATTTTAGCATTGTAATAACTTTCGAGAGAAGGAGTGGCAGAACCAAGGACGACCAGGGCATTTTCATACTTTGCCCTGACCAGACTTACGTCACGAGCATTGTAGCGCGGAGAACTATCCTGTTTGAATGTGTTTTCATGTTCTTCATCAATTACTATTAATCCCAGATTATCTAAAGGAGCAAATACTGCTGAACGTGCCCCAATAACAACATCTGCGTTGCCATTACGAATTTCCCACCATTGGTTATTTCGCTGTCTCCCACTCAAACTACTATGTAAGATAGCAACCCTATCGAAACGGGATTTAAACCTTTCAATGGTTTGCGGTGTAAGAGATATCTCAGGTACCAATACTATAGTTTTTAAACCCAGGGCAATCGCCTCAGATATTGCCTGAAGATAAACCTCCGTTTTGCCACTTCCTGTGACTCCTTTAAGCAAAACAGTGTTATGTTTTCTTTCCCTTAGCCGTTTCTTAATAAGATTTATAGCCTTTTCCTGCTCTTTGGTTGGTTGTAAATGGCATGTTCTTTCATAGTGTTTGCTGGTAAAGACGGAGTCGTCTACCTGTCTTTTATTAAGACTAATTAACCCTCGGTCCCGAAGGCTGTAAATACTGGCCGCTTTGCATTTGCTTGTAATTGCTAATTCCTGGACTGCCATTTCGTCTATCCCTGAAAGCACTTCCAGGGCTTTTGCCTGTTTTGGTGCTTTTCTTCTGATTGTAGATATTGTATCTTTTATAAAAGCCTCATCTTTAGATAACTTTGCAACATTAATTGTCTTGGCATTAAGACCTTTTCTTACAACAAAAGGGAGAAAAGTTTCTAACGCTTCGCCCCAACCACAAAAATAGAAATCAGCCAGCCATTCTGCGATTTCTAACATTTTGAGGCTTAAAATAGGTTTTTTATCGATCACCTGTATTATATCCTTTGTTGTTTCAACATCTGATACGTCGGTTAATCCAACACAATACCCTATAATTGTTCTGCTCCTGAAAGGTACCTTAACCCTTTTACCAATTCCTATTTGACTTTCAAATGAAGGCGGTATTCTGTAGTGAAATTTTTTATTTAGAGGTATATCTAAAACAACTTCGGCGAATCGTTTATAAGTCATTGTAGTTGAACCTCTTACTGTTAATTCAAGGTCGGGTTATTTACAAATCCTATCATAATTATATCAAAGTGTCAAGACGAGCATATTGGTCTTGATTTAAATTGATTTATCTCTATATAATAACGCGCCAAGATGATGGAAATAACTGAACGCCATATCATAATATTTTCAATTGTTACGTTTGTAATAGCAATAGGGCTCTTCATTTATCTGCCATTCATAGGAATTAGAGGACATTTCGCAAATACTAAAAAACAACCCCTGGGTACTAAAGAGCCATTCATAGCTACTACAGTAGATATTGAGAAATTATGCGAGGTAGATGTTAGTGAGAATAAATGGAAATACATTGTATTGCATCACAGTGCTACTGATGAGGGAAATGCATACAAATTTGATAGATATCACAGAAAAGAAAAGAAGTGGAAAAACGGTTTAGCCTATCATTTTGTTATTGGTAATGGTAAGGGTTCAAGAGAGGGTGAGATAGAGGTGGGTAATAGATGGAAGAGGCAGATTCATGGCGCTCATACAGCCAATAAAGATATTAACCGTGTTTCCATTGGTATCTGCCTTGTTGGAAATTTTGAAAAGGATTATGAACCCGCGTATAACCAACTCGAGTCACTGGTAAGTTTGGTCAATTATCTTGCAAAACGGTATAACATATCCAAATCAAACATCATCATGCATAACCAGGTCGTTCAAAAAAATACAGCTTGTCCTGGAAAGAATTTTCCCTATGAGAAGCTTATGGAAAGAATAGCAAGTTTACAATCAGCACGAACGTATAGAGGATTATAGAACTTTTAAACGCCTCAAGATTTCTGTTAACTTACGCGGCAAACCAGGTCGTTAAAGTTGGTTGGAATTAAAGGGTTTTTTGATACTGTTACGCATGGAATAATAGAATGGTGAAATGATGATTTCTAGAAACCATCATTTTAATTCGCCGTACTTCTACTACGTGGAACGGATTGTGCTAAGTTTTGTATTTAATTCGCTGTCCCTGCAAATAAAAATGCATGGCAATAAACAATACGGCAAAGGAGCAATACCCTATCGAAAAATCACTTGCCATCCCATATCCAAATTTACTAATCACACCATTAGGCGTAATTTCGTACGCATGGATAATACCTATATATGAAAGTAGCGCCGCCCCGAGTGACCACATGCATGCTTTTAGGAATTTCTTTTCAATCAGAAAGACTGAGATTGAAGCGAGTATCATGGATGTAAATATAAATCCTCTTTCAAGTGATATCATCCCATGAATAGCCAGATTATTAGCGAACGCCTCTTTCCCAAGTATGAATAAGGTGGTACCGGCTGACCTGAGAGTGCTTTCAACCATTAACAGCCCCCATGCTGCAATCGCGGGGAATAGACCCATTGCAACTGCCATGGCATGATGTTTGGGGGTTTCTTGAAATGCCTGAGCAACGATTACGATCCCTATCCATAATAAAATTCCTATTCCTGCTTCCAGAGGTACTACTTTAAGAATGACAGTTATAAGTCCAGTGAGGCAGATAATTGTGATAAAAATACCATTTAATATTGAATATCCCCCCTTTGCGCCAATTGCCTTCCAACCGGGATGGCCTATATATATGGTCGTAGGAAAGCAGCTGCCAAATAGGGAGGCTACAACTGAGCCTATTCCGTTAGTTAATAGTGAAGAAAACGTGTTATATTTATCTCCTGCAGCTTCGGCACTCTCAATATTTTGCAGGGAACCTACAACATTGAATACACCCATTGGAATAATGATAGATATGTATTGAAGCATATATTTACTTTGAATGAAATCAATCATACTTCCACCACTAAAGTGCGGTGGAGAAAAATGGAAAACCCCACCTTCGGTTACAGTACTTCCACCATCCATATAGCCAGTTATCCAGGCCAATCCTGTGCCAACTACAACGGCAATTAAACCTCCTGGTAGCCCCAGTGGGAATCTTACTTTTGAAAAATACTGTACAAGTATAAACGCAAGTGGAAATAGAGCGATTATTGGTTTTTCAAATATCTTAAATGCAAAATCCATAGAGATAAATGTGATAGCAATTCCTGCAAGTGTAGAAAGTAAAGCGGCCCTTGGAGTAATACGCCTCAGGCTCTCTCCAATCAATGCTCCCAACATCTCTATCACCCCACTGATGAAGCAGGCAATCATCCCTACTTTCCATGCTATGTAGGGATCCTTTGTATCCTGATAAACAGGTAGCATTATGAAAAAGATGAATGCAAAAAGACTAACCGTATTTATTCCATAGGGTAGTGCTGTTACGTCATTCCTTCCTGTTTTAATTGCAAGTCTTCTTGCCTGCCACGAATAAAAAATATTACCTAAAAGTATTGAAATAGCTGCTCCCGGAAGTATTACCCCGAAGATAAGTTCATCAGGCATACCACATAATACCTTACAGAAACTTACGATGAGCATTAACTGAATAAGATTATCAATGGCAAGGCCAAAAAAACCGTCTATATCTCTCTTAACAAATAATGGATAATTCATTCCTTTTTAAACTTGCTTTCTTTTATAATGGCTTGTTATATTAATGTACTATGATTAAGAAGAAAGATCTTATCGAAACACTATATAATGCCCTGGACAGCGAAGAAGAAGCAAACAATCAATTCTATGATTATACTATTAATTCGCTTAAATATTACGAGTGGTTAAGTGAAGAAAAAAAAGAAAAGGTAAAGGACATAATAACTAAATTAAGGGATGATACTCAAAGACACAAAAAAGTTTTAGAAAATTTAATACAGGATATAAAAGAGGGTAATAAAAATGTATTCTAAGGAAGCTCTTTCTGATATATTTCAGAGAATTCTACAATTTGAAGAAGAAGCCAAAGGATTATATGACGATTGTATAAAAAAACTTGATGATAAAAATACTATCAATATCTTGCAATCAGTTAGTAACGAAGAAAAAGGTCATATAGAACTGGCAAGAAAGCTTGTGGAGTTAATTAAGGAATAATAAATTTGTAATAGTCTATCGAAAAAACAAAAGGTTTTGGGTAAAGGTTAAGAAGTTCGCCCTGGCGAATCACGCCAGGGCGAACGAGGACGCTGCCAAAGGCATGACAAGTATGGTAGTTGGGTTAAGGTAATGAATATCGAACAAAGAATTTCGAATGTACTCAATCATTATTCATAATTTATCATTCATTATTCGATATTCGGTAAAGAAAAGCCAACTACTTGGACTTTTCAATGTACCTCATTCGCAAATCATAGAGCAGGGTGTCTAAATATTTCGTTTCATCATCCGCGAGATTTCCTTTAGTTTTATCTTTAATTATTTGCAGTGTATCAAGTGTGAATTTTGCCTGATTAAGGTCTAGTGCTTTTTTCTTATTAAATGGGCTTGCCATTTCTCCTAAGTTAATTAATGTCTGTGTGGCAAGACTTGATATAAACAGGTTGAAACTTGCCTCGGGGATTTGTTGTTTAGTTTTTTGCGTCGGCTGTTTTACAGTATCCTTTTCTTTTTCTTCCTGGATATGTTTTTTCCAGTCTTCATCAACAGTTATTTCTGGACTGTTCTTTTTTTTCTTTTCCTCTTCGCCCATTTTATACCTCCATTAAGATTTATTAGAAATTCTACAACGTATCATTTACAAACATTCAACGTAGCTCTAATAAATTCTTTAAAAAGTGGATGAGGATTGGTTGGTTTAGATTTAAATTCAGGGTGGAATTGCACTGCTACAAACCACGGATGGTCTTTCAGTTCGATTATCTCAACTAATTCATTATCCAATGTAAAACCACCGAAGACAATTCCTTTAGATGCAAAAATATCTTTATATTTATTGTTAAATTCATATCTATGCCTGTGTCGTTCAGAAATCAACTCCTGACCGTAGCATTTATAAGAGATCGTGTTTGTCTTAAGTCTGCACGGTTGCGCACCCAACCTCATAGTACCGCCTTTATTCACAATATTTTTTTGCTCTTCTAATAAACATATAACCGGGTGCGGTGTATTAGCATTAAACTCTGTACTATTTGCATCCTTCAAATTACATACGTTTCGCGCAAATTCTATAGTGGCACAGTGCATTCCCAGGCATAATCCAAGATATGGGATTTTATTTTCTCTTGCATATCTTACTGCCTCTATCTTTCCTTCAACACCTCTTTCCCCAAATCCGCCGGGTATTAAGATTCCCTTGCATCCTTTGAGGTGCTTCTCCGCACCGTCTTTCTCTATGTCTCCTGATTCTATTCTTCTCTCTTTTACTTCTGCAGAATTACCAATACCTCCATGTGTTAGAGCCTCATAAATCGATTCGTAAGCGGATTGAAGTCCAATATATTTTCCGACAATGGCAATTTCAGTGACCTTCTGCGGATTCTTTAGCGTGTCCAGCATTTTGGTCCATTTGGCGAGAGTATTTCCATTTGTCTTTAGATGAAGTTTCTTTAATATTATTTTATCAAGTCCCTGTTCAACAAGTAGCAGAGGTATCTCATAAAGGTAAGGTTTTACATCCTTTTCTTCTATTATTGATTCTATGTCTACATTACAGAAGAGAGATAATTTCTCTTTTATGTCGGTTGAAAGTGATTTCTCAGTTCTGCATATCAATATGTCAGGCTCTATCCCGGCCTGACGTAACATACCAACACTGTGCTGTGTAGGCTTTGTTTTTATCTCATCTGCGGCCCGAAGATATGGTATAAGTGTTAAGTGTATGTACAGGACATTTTCTCTTCCTACTTCCCGACCAAATTGCCTGATAGCTTCTAGAAACGGTTGACTTTCAATGTCTCCAACTATTCCTCCAATTTCAGAAATTACTACATCTGTATCCGGATTTACTAATTTCTTTATACAGTCTTTTATCTCATTTGTTATATGAGGTATTACCTGTATCGTCTTACCTAAATATTTTCCCTGGCGCTCCTTTGTTATTACTGAGTAGTAAATTGAGCCTGTGGTAAAGTTACAATCTTTGTTCATAACTGCGTTTGTAAACCTTTCGTAATGGCCCAGGTCAAGATCTGCCTCCGCACCATCTTCAGTAACATAAATTTCACCATGCTCAAATGGGCTCATTGTACCAGGATCAACATTAACATAAGGGTCAAATTTCTGCAGGCCTATACGAAGGCCGTGGCTTTCCAGAAGCATGCCAATTGATGACGCATTTAAACCCTTACCGAGTGAGGAAACAACACCACCTGTGACGAATATGTGCTTTGTCATACCCAAAAAAATCTCCTTTAATTTTTAATGCGATATTTGGCCAGGAATCTTTCAAAATCATCAGGCGTATCTACACCTTCACATACATAGGGTGTAATTACAACCTTGATTTTGTATCCATTTGAAAGAATCCTGAGTTGTTCTAGTTTTTCTGCCTCTTCTATCGTTGGTACGGGGAGACTAGAAAATGCTAGTAAAAAGTCCTTGCGGTATATATATATACCGAGGTGTCTTAAAAGTGGAAATGATGTAGGTTTAGAGTTGTTATTTTTGTCTCTGATGTAAGGGATAGAAGCCCTGGAAAAATACATAGCATAACCATCTTTGTCTAGAATAACCTTTACAACGTTTGGATCGATGAATTCGTCCATAGACTTTATTTCATTTGCTAATGTACAAACGGGCGCTTCTTTTTCAGCATGCATTACTTTGGCCAGATCATCTATCATATCTCCTCTGACATCTGGCTCATCTCCCTGAATATTTACTATAAAGTCGGCATCCAAATTGGATGCTACCTCGGCCACTCTGTCAGTTCCTGATTTGTGATTCATAGACGTCATTTTAACACATCCACCAAATCGATTTACCACATCTGAAATACGCTTATCATCGGTAGCGATAAAGACTTCCTGAATGCTTTTTGCCTCTTTTACCTTTTCGTATACATGTTCGACAAGAAATTTTCCAGTGTATTTTTTTGCCTCGTTTTTAATAAGTTTGCCAGGAAGTCTGGTTGATGCATATCTAGCAGGTATGATAGCTACGGTCTTTAAATTGTTAGATCCCATATTACTCCCAAATTTGATTTGAGAAAACGTATCATACCGCAGCCAGAAATTTTTTGGCCTGTTACAGTGCTGAATCAGTGCTAGCGCTTGAAAAGCCAACACACATGAAGTTAGATGGCTTGCTGTCTAAAATCGACATTATTTCCGATGATATAAATAATGTCAACATAAACTTTGAGCCTTGATATTAGTCATAAATAACTCTTTTCAGCCCATCCCCACCAGCCGCCTGAGTCGCCCCTGTGAGTAACTTCTAGGCCCGACTCAGTCGGGCTACTTTCTACTGAAATACGGGTTGCTAATTATTTGTCTTTTAATACAACATTAACAGCTTCTTCCACCCTTTCGATAAATACACATTTGATTTTGTCTCTGATCTCTTTCTTTATCTCTTGAAAATCCTTTTCATTCCTCTTAGGAAGTACAATTGTTTTTACCCCGGCTCTAATAGCAGCCAGTACTTTTTCTTTTACACCGCCAATCTCTATTACTCTACCACTGAGTGTAATTTCTCCTGTTAAAGCTACATTCCGTTTTGCATATCTCCCCGTCAAAAGGGAAAGTAAGGCCGTGCACATGGTAATACCCGCAGAAGGTCCATCCTTGGGAGTTGCGCCTGAAGGTACATGAAGGTGTATATCAAGGTTATCGAAGAAATTCACATCTACACCTAATGAACTGGCATTACTTCTGATATAACTTAAAGCAGCCTTTGCAGATTCTTGCATCACGTCACCCAATTGACCGGTTAACATGAGTTTCTTGTCACCTTTCATCTTTACCGCCTCCACAAAGATTATGTCGCCACCTGCTTCAGTCCATGCGAGTCCTGTAACCACACCTATTTGGTCTTTTTCTTCTGTTACCTCATAATAAAACTTTCTGTGTCCTAAAAGGTTTTCTATTGTTTCGGCAGTTATTACTTTGATGATTTCGTTACCAGAAACAAAGGTTTTCACTAACTTCCTACAAATTGAGGCTATTTCTCTTTCCAGGTTTCTCAGACCTGCCTCACGTGTATGTTCTCTTACTATTTTAAGTATGGATTCGTCGACAAATTCTATAGATTTATCTTCTAAGCCATTTTCTACTACTTGCTTTGGAATCAAGAATTTGTGGGCGATATTTAATTTTTCATCTTCGCTATAACCTGATAGACTTATTACCTCCATCCTATCCTTAAGCGCAGGGTGAACAGGGTCAAGTATGTTGGCTGTTGTGATAAATAACACATTCGAGAGATCAAAGGGGACATCAAAGTAGTGGTCGGCAAAACTAAAATTCTGTTCAGGGTCTAGAACCTCGAGCAAAGCGGATGAGGGATCTCCTCTGAAATCCGCACCAATCTTATCCACTTCGTCAAGCATAAAGACAGGATTGTTCGAACCTGTGCGGCATATTTCCTGCATTATCCTTCCTGGAAGCGCCCCTACATATGTACGCCTGTGTCCGCGGATTTCAGCCTCATCTCTCATACCACCTAGCGAAATCCTCACAAACTTCCTCCCTAATGCCCTTGCTATAGATTTGCCCAGAGATGTTTTCCCCGTACCTGGAGGGCCGACAAAGCAGAGGATTGGACCTTTCAATTTTTCTTTCAACGTACGTACCGCCAGAAATTCCAATATCCTTTCCTTAACCTTCTCAAGATCGTAATGGTCTTCATCCAGGATCTTTTCAGCCTGCTTAATATCTAAATTATCTGTTGTCTTCTTACTCCATGGTGCAGTGATTAAATAGTCTATATATGTTCTTGATACAGTGTATTCTGCAGATGCAGGATTCATTTCTCTTAATCTGTCAAGTTCCTTTTTTGCAACATCTTCTACTTCCTTCGGCATTTTTGCTTCTTTCATCTTTTGCTCGAGCTTATTTAGCTCCATGATATGAGGGTCTTCTTGCCCCAACTCTTTTTGAATTGCTTTCATTTGTTCTCTTAGAAAGAATTCTCTTTGGGTCTTAGACATTTCTTTGGCAATATCTTCGTCTATTTTCCCTTTAACCTCCTGAAGTTGAACTTCCCTATTGAGTTGCTGGAAGACCATTCTCAGTCGCTTTTGAGGATCTATCGTCTCTAATAACAACTGTCGTTTTTCTACACTTATGTCTAGATATACAGCAACCATATCAGCCATTGTGGACGGATTGTCAACAGTATCTATTATTGAAAGAACCTCTTTTGGTAAAGTCTTGCCCCAGATTACGCTCATCTTGAAAAGTGTTTTCACAATTTCCAATAAAACGTCTGTTATCTCAGATTTTTCAGAAAACTCTCGAATTTCTTCAACCTTTGCTATCAAATAAGGCTCTGTTTGAATAAATTCTATAATCTTTATCCTTGATTGTCCTTCAAGTAAGATTTTGGCCTTCTTCGTTGATACTTCAAAGACATGCCCTATAGTTGCTGCTGTACCTATAAGATAAAGGTCGTCTGGTTCTGGTTCTTTATTACTTGATTTTTTTTGAGTTACTATCCCTACAAGATTACCTTTCGAAGAAGTATCTTTAATGACACGTATACCCTTTTTACCGCCTACTATTAAGGGTCGTACCAGATGTGGAAACATAACGTCATTTTCAATTGGTATTATCTTTAATGTATCAGGTATTGTAATATCAACAGTTTTATGAAGCATAAATTTAAACATTGCCTAAGCCCTTCATCTTTGAGTATAAGTTTTACACTTTTGCAAAATAGTGCAGAATTGGCTACCAGAACCTTATTACGAAAAGTGAAGCTCCACGGCTGTAAAGCCGTGGCTTCTTGTGTTATGGGGTTTCTTAGAGCGAAACCCCGCACCGAAATCCATTCATCCACGGGTCCACACCAGTGGCTTTCTGGTGCGTGGGTAAACCCCGTTAGAATTTCCCGCCTGGATGAATCCCTGCCCGACAAACAGACTGGGTCGCAATAGACCCAACATATAATATGTCATTCTGAACCAGGTCCTGAACTGGATTCAGGATCTCCGATTTCAGAATCTAATGATTTCAATAACTTAGCAACCTAAGAGATCCCGCCCCCACTGCTAGCTTACGAAGCGCAAGCGAGCAAGCTGTGGGGGGGGGATGACAATTATGGCACAGCCTCAAATGGCAGGCGGGCGTTCGGGCGGGCGCACGGGACTTTCTAACGGGGTAAACATAATCCATTGAGTAAAATCTGACAGAAGAGATCTGAGGTAATATCATAGTCTCAAGCTATAGTGTTAAGAATGGAAAATAAGAGGCAGGCATTTGTTAATCAGTTAAATTCTTTGTAATTTCTGCAGTCTCAACAAGGTTCAAAAGCCATGGATTTATCCTGTTTTGAATTTTCCGAGCTGTTACTAGCTTTACAAGATCATCTTTTACTTCACTGAACTTCTTCAGACTTCTTGGTACCCGATTGTCTACTTTTAAAATATGGTATCCACTATCTGTTTTTATTATTTCACTTATTTTACCTTTTGTTAAATTTGCTGCTGCCTTCCCAAGAGTTCCGTACGGTCCAAATGGTAGCATTTTGCCAGCACGCGATGCGGAAGCCCTATCGATAGATTCTTTTCTTGCCAGTGCTCCAAAATCGGCGCCAGCATTAATCTTTTCAAGTATCTTCTCTGCATCTCTCTTCATACGCAACACAATCTGTGTAGCTATGATTTTTTCTCCATACTGTTCCTCGTACGCCTCATGTAATTCCTCATCTGTTATATTTATGGTTTTCTTTATAATTTTTTCGGCTAAAAGTTCAGCCTTTACCTGGTTCCTGGTAAGTTTTAATGACTTGATTACGTTCCTTTTATATTTTTCAATAGTTAAGCCTGCCTTTTCGAGTTCACGTTCGAGATCATCTTCATCCTTCAAACCACCTCTTTTCATTTGTTGCTTAATCATACCTTCGACCATATAATCAATCCTTTCAGCTATCTCTTCTTGCGTCACTTTAATATTCAGTCTATCTGCCTCTTGCCCCACAAGTGTTCTTCTTATTAATATTTCTAATCCTTCTCTACCATAAGTATCTATGAGTGAATTAGCAAGTTCTTGACGACTTAGCTCCTGTCCATTTACGATTGCTACAACCTCATTATCTGCCCGTACTTCAAAATCAAAAATTACAATGTTACCAATTATGGCAAATACAAAAAGTATTGTGCTGAATATGAAAGTTATGTTCTTCATAGCACTTATGTTCCCTTAAATGGTTGCTAGAAAAATTTAAAATGAAATTATGGTAGAAACAAGTATGTATATACGAGTGTTTGAATACAATAACATGTGGTCAGTTTAGTGTCAACTTCATTTTATACTTGGTACTTGTCAGAATTATGTATTTCTGATATAAGGAAAACGTTATGGAATTAAAGATAGTTAAAATGGATATTCCCGAAGGAGCAAATATAATAATTGGACAAACCCATTTTATCAAGTCCGTCGAAGACATTTATGAAGCAATGGTTGGGTCTGTTCCGAATGCCAGGTTTGGAATTGCCTTCTGTGAAGCCTCTGCTGCCTGTTTGGTCCGCAAAGAAGGCAATGATAAAGAATTGATAGAGATTGCAGTGAGAAACGCCTCTTCCATAGCGTCTGGACATACGTTCGTGATTCTAATGAAGGATGCATTCCCAATAAACGTGTTAAATGCCATTAAGAACTGTCAAGAGGTTTGTTCAATCTTTTGTGCCACCGCAAATCCAGTAGAGGTGGTTATTGCCGAAACGAAACTTGGTCGTGGGGTAATGGGAGTAATAGATGGATTTGTGCCAAAAGGCACAGAAGACGAAAAGGATATCAGGGACAGAAAGGCGCTTTTACGCAAGTTTGGTTACAAGCGCTGAAGCATAAGCAACTTGTTTACATTTCAAATCCCCATTCCAAGATTAAATGATAATCTACTTTTTTTCTTGCATTAAGATATTAATCCAAAGATGTTGCTGGCGAACTCAAATAGTTTAATTCTTGAAAAATGTATCTCTGTCAGACATTTTTCTTATTAATATTGGGAATGAGTATATTATTGGATTATGTCCGTATGTTTGAGGGCAAAAACGACCTGGATAGGAGGAATACTCTGATAGGCACCCTGGAATCAAAAGGGCATAATTTTGAGCTTGAAGATTATAAATATAAAGGCGAAGAAGGTATCAACATTATTGTAACCAAGGGCGATGGGCAAAGGGATATTTTATTAACAACTCATTATGATGTTGTTCCCGGTTCTCCAGGTGCAAATGATAATGCATCATGCATTGCTGTGCTTTTAGATATTTTAGAGAAGTTGAAAGATTATAAGGTAAAAAACCGGATTAGGATTATTTTCTTTGATGATGAAGAAATCAATTGTATTGGTTCGCAAGCCTATGTAGCCAAACATGGTGTGGATAATATTATAGGCGTGTATAATACGGAATTGGTAGGAATGGGAGATACAGTGGGAATATGGCCAGTAACAAAAGATGTAGAAGATAGTAAGGTTCTTTTAAATCTGAAGTCTGTTTTAGAGGATAAGGGTTATCCTTACGGAGAAGCAGGTCTATTACCTCTGTTATTTAGTGACCATAGATCATTTAGAGAGTGTGGTTTAAAAGATGCCTTCTGTCTTTCTATGGTAGATGGCAAGGATATGAATGAAATAAGAAGATTTGCAGAATCTCCCAAATCAATGCAGGGAGAAATACCTTTTATGTTTAAACTTTATCACTCAAGCGAAGATAAAAGTAAATATTTAAGCGAAGAAGCATTAAGGTTGATGTCAGATGTAATTTATACAAGTATCGTCAGATTAGACCAAGATAGTTAGACTAACTCCTGAAAAGATCAAGAGTTCAAAAATGGAAAAAGTTTTTACAGTAGAATACTATAATCTAAAATCTAAAAAATGTTTTATAAAAGTCTTCAATGAAAATTATTGATATCAGTAAAGATAAAGGTTTTCCTGAAGAAACAATAACCCGCTTTCGGCGGGCAAGATCATGTGTTGTGCTTACGGGTGCAGGCGTATCAGCCGAAAGCGGGGTACCCACATTTCGTGATGCCATAACTGGTACGTGGTCAAATTTTAATGTAGAAGAATTTGCTACTCCAGAGGCATTCAGGAAAAACCCAAAGAAGGTCTGGGAGTGGTACGAGTATAGAAGAAATTTGCTGAAAGATATTAATCCAAACCAGGGCCATTATGCGATTGCAGAACTAGAAAGGATTTATTCAGATTTCTGGCTTGTTACTCAGAATATAGATGGACTTCATCGCAGGGCAGGAAACAAAAACGTACTGGAGGTACATGGAAATATATATCGTAATAAATGTTTTGAAGAAAACACGATTGTAGACAATATAAGTGTTGGTGCAGAAATTCCTCCAAAATGTCCTAATTGTGGCAGCTATGTTCGTCCGGATGTGGTTTGGTTTCATGAACCTTTACCAAAATACGAGATGGAAAAGGCAATTGAGGTCTCTTCACGATGTGATGTTTTTATAGTGGCAGGTACTTCAGCAATAGTGTATCCTGCTGCAGAACTACCGATAGTTGCTAAGAATGCAGGAGCATATGTAATGGAAGTAAATATTGAAAAAACGCTTATATCAACTCAAATGGACATAACTATTTTGGGTAAGACTGGCATAGTATTGCCCAGACTGACAGAATCAATAATGACCAAGGTGGGGAAATAAATTAAACCTAAATTGAGCGATTTTATATTGAATGTCAATGTAGCCGCAGGTCGTGCCTGAGGCAGATTCGCCTTGGCGAACTTTTATCTGCGTTTCTCATCACCTAATGGGTATATGGAAATTTTACGTAAGTTACGCTCCCATAGCTTCCTTGCGTAAGCTAGGAATGGGGGCGGCTACCTGCCCGACTTACGTCGTTCGGGCGGGCGTAAATCGCTCAATTTAGGTTAAAATTATTAAAAATAAGTATTCTTCTTAGTAAGAAGTTGTGAGAGTTGTAGGAAGTACAACTGATCATAACTTTTTTCGGATTAATCGACCCCGTCGACAGTTTCTGTCAATCTAATTTTTTAAAACATCGAACTTCTTGTACCTTTTAGGTACTAAAAGAAATTCCTTTTCCCTTTGTAAATGTTATATGCCCTCTTTGCCATATAAATTTTTTTATGCGGAGTAAAATTTAAGTAATGTTGCTAAATGACAAATACGTCTGGATACTGCTATTTATTTCTTTATCAGTGAGAATATACTTAGGCATTTTTACATACGTAATTCAGAATGATAGTGTTGCTTTTATGCAAAATGCAGAGTATTTCGCTAATGGAGATTTCCTGAACGGGTTAAGGCATGACTATCATCCTTTATACTCTCTTATTATGGCGGGGTTATACAAGATAGTTCCAAACATGGAGCTATCAGGTACAATAATATCTATTTTTTTTGGTACGCTTACGGTAATAGCATTTTATCTGATTGGCAAAGGTATTTTTGATCAAAGGATAGCCTTTGTTTCTTCTGTTATTTTGGCTTTCCATCCCTATGCTGTAAGATTTTCTGCAGACATAATATCAGAATCTACTTATTTCTTCTTTTTTACGTCTGCCCTTGGTTTAGGATTCTTTGCGATAACAAGTGGCAGACTTTTATTATTTGCCCTTACAGGGATATGTACTGCATTTGCTTACCTTACCCGCCCTGAGGGAATAGGAATTCTTTTCATAGTAATCTGTTGGTGTCTTTTGAAGGATTTTGTCAGGATTAAGATAGTATGGAAAGAAAAGTTAGTTTCGATCTTGGTTCTGGTTATTTCATTTCTTGCCCTTTCATCACCTTATCTTATATCTATTAAGAAAGAAACAGGTGCTTGGCACCTTACGAAGAAGAAAAATGTATCTGAAATAGTAGGAGTTAAAAAAATGTTAAGTGGCCCAGCGAATGAACCTGCC
The DNA here is from genome assembly GCA_008636105.1 of Candidatus Scalindua sediminis. GTDB lineage: Bacteria > Planctomycetota > Brocadiia > Brocadiales > Scalinduaceae > Scalindua_A > Scalindua_A sediminis. The sequence continues at coordinate 75,009 of VSDH01000004.1, forward strand.
AAACATCAAGTAAGAAACAATATCCCTCCTTTTCCTTCTCATCGAGCCCCAAACCGACCTCATCCAGGTGAGCAAAGTAATTCTGGTTTGAAATCATCGCACGGACAGGCACAAGATAAGGATAAAGGGATTGTTAAAAGATCAAATGCAGGCATTACTAAACAAACAATTAGTAATGATATAAATTTGAGAACACATCTAGAGAGTGTGCTGTATATTGCTAAGAAGTACTTAAGCACCTTTCATCCCTTTTTGTTTATATTCCTCATAATAGGTGTAATAAATTGGACAAGAATAAAGAGGGAACGGCTTTTCGGGTTATATATAACAACAATTATTATATTTTACTTATTCATAATGTATAGATTAAATATTACTCAAATGGCATATTTTGGTGATATTTTTCAGTATCCCAGTAGAAGGCATCTGATGCCCTTAGTCATTCCAGCAGTCTTTTGTGTAGGGATAGGGGTTTGTGCTACTGGAACATGGATGCGTGAAAGATTTCAGATTGATAGATTGAGATTTGGTTTTAAAGAGGTATTAAGGAATGTGTGGATAGTTCAGTTAATAATATTGGTGATCGTCGTTGGAGCCTTACTACCAAAGACATTAAAACCTCAGGGTATTGGCAAGCTGGGGGTTAAGAAGGCAGGTCAATGGCTAAGAGAAAATTCTGACAAACCATCACCTGCAATTTTAAGCGCTTCTGCAAGGAATGCTTATTATGCTGGGGGAAGGCATATTCAGATGGGAAGTGTTAGTAATGCGCTTTCCAGAGCAAGAGCCAAAAAAGCAGATTACATACTAATTACACATAAAGAATATAAAGCTATGGGGGAAAAGTTACAGCAATCTATAGGGAACAAACAAATAATGCTTATATATAAATATCCAGAGGAAAATTCTTTAAATAAACACAGGATCTTTCTGTACAAAGTTATATATTAAAGGTAATTTTATTTACAAATTAGTAGTTTCTAACTCTATATACATCAATGTGTTAAGTGGGCCAAGCAAATGACTATGAAAATGTAGAAGGCTATGCACAATACAGAGAAAACTTTGAGGAATAATAAAAAAGTTGAAAAATAGAAGTTTTTTTAAGATCACCGTTCATTTGATGAACAATGGCTTAATTTTTGCTGCTGTAAATAGTTAAGCTAGTGCAAAAGAAATACTTAAATACCTTTTGAACAAAGTTGTATATTAAAGGTCATTTTGCTTATGAATAAACAGCTTCTATCTCTTTACTAAATAAGTACTTAGGTAGGTTGGGCAAATGACTATGAAAATGTAGAAGGTCGTACACAATACTGTGAAAATTTTGAAGAGCAAAAAACAATTGACAAATAGAAGTTTTTTTTTAAGATTACTGTTCATTTAATGAACAGTAATCTTATTTTTTAGTTTTGGTTTTTCTTTTTTGCCCTGAAAAAATTTTTTAGAAAGTATGTTCAATTTATGAACGATGTGTAGAAGATGTGATTACCAGGTAAGAATTTATTAAATGTCTTAATGTTAGGATGATATAGATGAAAGAAAATTTTGACAATTCAGGTGTTAGAGAATTAGAGATACTAGAGAAAATAGAAAATGACGGGCATCTAACCCAGAGGGATTTGTCTAGAGAAGTCGGTATAGCATTGGGATTAGTTAATCATCTCTTAAGAAAGATGGTTAAGAAAGGCTGGATTAAGATAAAGAATGTGGATGCCAGGAGAATAAAATATTTAATTACTCCAGAAGGTGCCAGGGAGAAGTCAAGTTTATTGTACAAAAGGGTTGAAAGTACAATCCATTTTTACTTAGAGGCAAAAAGGGTTATTAAAGAAAAGGTAGTGCAGCTTAAAAAGGATGGTGTCAAAAGTGTTTCAATATACGGAATAAATCATGTAGCAGAGGTTTTATTTATAGTGCTGAAAGAACTGGGGTTGAGGCTAGACTGTGTAGTGGACAATAATAAGAAAGGGAAAGAGTGGTTTGGTTATAAGGTAATTAATATGGATGAGTTTTTAAAATCTAATACCAGCGTATTAATACTTGCCTCTATTAATAAGAGTGAAATAGAGGCTTTTTGTAAAGAACAAGAAGAAGTTAAGGTTGTTGCCCTTAGAGAATAGAATAAGAAGAAGCATAGTCTATTTTGCTTTACAAGCAGCCTCAAAAAAACCAGCATACTTGAATAGTTTGATGTAAGCACGTGATGGTTATGATGTTATGCACATTTCTGCGTGTAACTGAGAAGGGACTAGTCTGTACATAGGATATATAGGCCTAAATTAAGCGATTTATGCCCGCCCCCCTGCGCCAGAACGCCCGTCCGAACGGCGTTGCCCCGGGCGGGGCAGTCGGGCTGGCGAACGACAAAGTGGCTGTGTCATGATCCAGAAAAAGGGCATTTTGTCATTTTTACCCGATTGATTGTTTGGCGGGCTGAACCCTTCGCTTCCTGTCATTCTGAGGAACGCGAAGTGACGAAGAATCTTATACTTCCGGCTTAGAGCCTGCCCTGAGCGTATCGAAGGGTTGCGTAACTTACGTGAGATTATCATATACCCATTATATGATGAGAAACGTCCGCCTAGGCGGACGGCCACATTGACATGCAATATAAAATCGCTCAATTTAGGTCAAATAAAAATTTCTCCTGAACATATGAAAGTGCTAAAGAACGATCTAAATTCAAAAGATGATCGTACATTTAAGGAGATAATTGCCTTTCTTATTGTCTTTGGAGAACCTCTACGCGAAAGTTTAGAAAAGGGAATTAAAAGTCAAAGCAAAGAGATCTTAGTACAGTGTTGGAATGTAGCTTGTGAAACAGATGGTGTCTTTAGTGAAAAACTCAAGGTCTTTGGAGGTTCAAAGCAAATTGAAGTAAAACCTTGAATATTGTTATGTGTAATAAGGAATTAAAAGAAAAGATAATCGAATATTTTCAGGACAAAAAGGGAGTAATTGCAGTTTATCTCTATGGTTCCATTGTTACTGGAAAGAATGTTATGGATAGTGACGTGGATATTGCACTACTAACTGCACCATACAAAGATTCGGTACAAAGCCAAAGGGCTAAAGTTCGCTATCAGACGGAGATTTCCGGGCTGATAAGAAGAGACATTGACCTGGTTTTTTTACAAGAGGCAGGTGAACTTCTTTCCTTTCAGATTCTGAAAAGAGGTCAAGTTATATTTGAGAGAGATAGGGAAGTGCATAGATCCTTCAGGGCTTTTAGACTTATTCAATGTCTTGATTTCCAATTTCTTGAAAATCGGATGCAAAGGGGGATGATTGCTGCTATGAAGGGAGGTATCATTGGTCAATAGATCGGTCATCCTAAAAAAGATTTCTCTTATCCGCTACAATCTATCAAGACTAAGAGATAGGATAATGTCCCTTTAGAGTCCTTCAAAAATGACCTTGATATACAAGATATCGTATTACATAACCTTCAGTTTGCCATTCAGGGATGCATTGATATTGGAAGCCATGTAATTTCAGATGAAGGGTGGGGTGTTGCTGGCAGCTTAAATGAAATCTTCTATATTCTTAGGGATAAGGGAGTAATAAAAGCAGAGATGGTAGAGAAGATGATTTCTATGGTTGGTTTTAGAAATATACTGGTTCATGAGTATGAAAATATTAACTTCGATATCGTATACAATATCTTACATCACCATCTGAGAGATATTAATGAGTATTTGCTGGCAATGGTGAACTATTTCAAACTGGATTGGCGGTAGTCCCTGCTTCAGGGAGTAAAAATGCTTGAAGAAGTTTAAAATGGAAAAAAATATCGCAGTAGTAGGCGCTGGTTATTGGGGTAAGAATCTTGTTCGAGTCTTTTATGAACTGGGTGCCCTTAATACTATATGTGATGTGGATAAGGAACTGGGCAGTAAATATAAATTACAGTTTCAAAATATAAAAGTTATCGATTCATTTAAAAATTTACTCAATGATTCCTCGCTTGAGGCAGTGGCTATTGCCACTCCTGCTGATTATCATTATCAGATGGTCAAAGAAGCCCTACTTTCTAAGAAGCATGTCTTTGTAGAAAAACCTCTGGCTCTTAAGGTTGAGCAGGGGGAGGAGTTGGTTAGCCTTGCTAAGAAGCAAGGGCTTGTTCTTATGGTCGGCCATATTCTCCGTTATCATCCTGCCATAAGGAAGCTGAAGGAGTTTGTTAGCACGGGTGAACTGGGAAAAATACAATATATATATTCTAATCGGTTGAATATTGGTAAAATCCGCTCTGAAGAAAATATCCTCTGGAGTTTTGCTCCCCATGATATATCAGTGATACTCTTTCTTCTAAATGAATTTCCGGAAACAATCTATGCTACAGGTGGAAGCTATCTACAAAAACGGATCCCTGATGTTACCTTGACTATTATGGATTTTAAAAGTGGAGTGAAGGCGCACATCTTTGTTAGTTGGCTACACCCTTTCAAAGAACAGAAACTTGTAGTTGTGGGTGACGAAAAAATGGTGGTTTTTGATGACGTAAGCACAGAGAAATTACTTCTATATCCACACAAGATTAAGTGGGTAGAACGTATTCCGGTGGCATGTAAGGCAGAAGCAGAAGCGGTTCCTATCAAAAAAGAAGAGCCTTTGAAAGTCGAATGTAAGCACTTTCTGGAATGTATTGAGAACAATCAGATACCTGAAACTGATGGTAATGAGGGATTAAAAGTTCTTCAAATTCTTCAAACATCCCAGGAATCCTTGAGTAACGACGGGCTAAAAATTTCCATTGATGAAAAACAGTAGATTGAGCAAATCCGGGAAACAAGAATACTTTTTACATGAGTCTTCGTACGTAGATGAAGGATGTGATATTGGTGCAGGTACACAAATTTGGCACTTTTCACATATCTTAAAGGGTTCTAAGATAGGCAAGAATTGTAAGATTGGCCAAAATGTGGTTATAGGACCAAATGTTACTATCGGAAATGGTTGTAAGATACAAAATAATATCTCAATATACGAAGGTGTTACTTTAGAAGACGAAGTATTCTGTGGGCCTTCTATGGTCTTTACGAATGTCTTCAATCCGCGGTCAGCAATACCTAGAATAAGTGAATTACGTCCGACTTTGGTTAAGAAAGGTGCGACCATCGGTGCTAATGCCACCATCATATGCGGTAATACAATAGGGCAGTATGCCTTTATAGGTGCTGGGGCCGTGATAACAAAGGATGTTCCGGATTATGCTTTAATCATTGGCAATCCTGGACGGATAGAGGGATGGATGTGTGAATGTGGAGTAAAACTTAGCTTTGATAAGCAAGTGGTTAGTAGATGCAAAACGTGTACACTGGTTTATGAGAAGATAAACGAAGTTACTGTTAGAAATAAAATGTAGTGCAAATAAGGAAAACCCTCATAATTCCTGGCTTACAAAACTGTGCGAAAGCATTTATTTAGGTAAGGGTAAGGACTTGGAAAGTAGTCTGCCCCTTTTGTGCTTTATTATAGTGAATAGTGAATAGTGAATCACAAAATGAACGAAGTCTTGTTTAATAAACTCCAGAGATTGAAGGAAGAGGCTAAATATCTTGTTGATAATAAACCTAAGCTTCTTCGCACATTGAAGTCTTCTCTTGAAACAAAGAAGATTGTTGAGCGTTCTGTGTACCTCTGCGCAGAGATAGTTCTTGATATAGCGGATCTCCTTATTATTAAGAAGGAATACCCAAAACCATCCTCTTATAGTGATTCTATCTATAAGCTTGGAGACTATGGCCTTATCCCGAAGGAATTTGCCTATAAATTTGTATACATAGCAGGCATTAGAAACTTCCTTGCACATGACTATCAGAAAAACACCATCCCGGAATTAGAAAAATTTTTGAAATACGGCCTGGAAGACATTGAACATTTTGTAAAAGCAATCGAGGATTTAACATGAAAGAAGATATAAGGCGTCTAATCGAAACACTTGATAGCAGACCGTCTGTAGCTTTTGCCTATCTATTTGGTTCAAAAGTCAAGGGATTTGCGAATGATAGGAGTGATTGGGATATAGCGATATATTTTTCAGAACCATTAGAGGAGGTTGGGCGATGGCCTGCATTTGAACTCGAAGCTGAACTGTCACGAGCTGTTGGGTCGACTGTTCAGGTAATAGTCCTTAATATTTTTCCACCTCCTATCCTTGGCTTTCAAATAGTGAGTAGTGGTGTTGTGCTTATTGACAGGGATGAGAACGGCAGAATGGATTTTGAGAATAGGACATTAAGGCAATATTATGACTGGCAATATTTTCTCAAAAGACAAATGAATGCGGAAAGGCGGTCATCTCCCATTTAAACCCACAGGACAGGCTACTTTACCTAAATTGAGCGATTTTTGCCCGTCCCCGCCAGAAAGCCCGTCCGACCGGCGTTGCCGGTCGGGTAGCCGCAACCTTCAGAACCTGCCCTGAGCGTATCGAAGGGTTGCGTAACTTACATGAATTGTCATAAACTCATCAAATGATGGGAAACGTCCGCCTAGAGACGGACGGCCACATTGACATGCAATATAAAATCGCTCAATTAGTTTTTATGAGTATTCTAAGAAGATGACACCGAATAGCGGAGACAGTGAAAAGCAGGGTGTTGCAAAAAAAAGAAACGTAGTATTTCAACATCCTATCAAGAGCATTTTCCCCTTCTTCACTTTACAAAAATGGTTGAAACTCTGTGGGGACTTGAAGGAGACGAACTCTTATACCTTTGGAACTCACTCCTTCAAAGGAAATTGGAGTAAAACCTCGAATATAATAACAGTGTATTAACCTTTTACTTTTTCAATAAAGATGAAATAAATGTCTTTCGTAAGGAGCATAAGGGAGTAAAGGTTGTTGCTCTTAGAGAATAGAGTAAAAAAAGCATAGTTCACTCCCGCCAGAATGAGTATCGGGCTGGTACTCATTCTGGCGGGTCGGGCTGGTTGTTTTACAAGCAGCCTCAAAAAAACCAGCATACTTGAATAGTTTGATGTAAGCATTCGATGGTTATGATGTTATGCACATTTCTGCGTGTAACTGAGAAGGGATTGGTCTGTGCTGAGACTATCTGTTTTAAGATAATATGTATTGCAGGGAGTGGCTTGACTAAAAATGGAAGGGAAAGTTAGAAAAAGTTTAGAATGGAAAGAAATATAGCCGTAGTAGGTGCTGGTCATTGGGGTAAGAGCCTGATTCGTGATTTTTATGAATTAGGAGCACTCCATACTATATGCGATACATACAAAGAACTCTGTACTAGAAACTAAGCAATGTTCTCCCATCTAAAAGAAATCTTCTACCTGCTAGGCGATGATCGCCGAAGACTCCCTTGGCTGATTGTTATATTTATCGTATCTTCGCTCTTAGATATTGCAGGACTCGGAATGATCGGCCCCTATGTCGCCTTGGTGGTTAATCCTGATGCGCTGTCTGGAACGAGCCATGCCCAATTGCTTGCTACTGTTGGGCTGTCAACAGAACCTCAAGATCTGTTGGTTATATTAGGACTGGGGCTGATCGCTGTATTTGTCTTAAAGGCAGCAGCAGCAATTCTTATCAACAGGTCTATTCTCCTCTTCTCGTTTAAACGGGTCGTACAAATCCGCGCCTTTTTGATGAGTTCCTTCCAAAGTTTGCCCTACACTGAGTATCTGCGTCGAAACAGCTCGGAATATATTTACGCTATTCATGGGCTGACAACACAGTTCCAAGGAATTATGCAATCTATACTACGACTTATTAGTGAAGGTTTGGTTGGGATAGTAATCCTGATCTTTTTAGCCTTAAACAGCGGTTCGGTACTAGGGCTGGTTGTCATTTTGCTGGGCGGGATGATTCTTGTTTATGATCGCATCTTTCGAAGAAACATCAGGGAATATGGACGTCTAACGAATGAACATGCTACTCGTATGGTGCAGGGTATCCATGAAGGGATGGAGGGGCTTAAAGAGATCCGGATTCTCAACAAAGAAGAACACTTTCGTCGAACTGTTACCGATAGTGCGAAGATATATTCCGAGATTTATGTTAAATCACAGATTATCAGGACCGCGCCACGTTACCTGTTGGAGTTGATCTTGGTGACGTTTGTTGTTATTCTAGTGTTAGGCGCACTTTCCCTGGGGCAAGACCTCAACGCCTTGGTTCCCACCTTGGGCATATTTGGTATTGCTGCCTTACGATTGATGCCAGCAGCGAACACCATATACAGTAGTCTCGCGCAGTTGCGTTTTGGACGCAATGCAACATCTTTGCTTTATGCCGATCTCAAGCAGTTAGAACAACGTTCCGCTTCTGCTACTAAGCAGACTGTTTCTAAAGATCCTGAACCTTTCCAAACACTAACCCTGCAGAATGTCTGTTTTGCCTATCCAAATGCCAGGCAGTCCGCTCTCAACGAGGTATCACTGACGATTAGAGCAGGGGAATCGATTGGATTGATTGGACCATCCGGTTCCGGAAAAACAACTTTGGTGGATGTGCTACTCGGTCTTCTTGAGCCGCAATTAGGAAAAATCCAGTACAATTATCAACCAATGCAAGAAAGGGTTGCAGAGTGGAGAGCCAATGTCGCTTATCTTCCACAGCAAGTTTTTCTGATCGATAATACACTACGCTGTAATGTTGCTCTCGGTGTACTTGAAGCGGAGATCGACGAGCAGCGTTTTAGCGATGCTCTACAAAAGGCCCGTTTGTCAGAATTGGTTCAAGAACTTCCGGATGGAGTTGAAACCATAATCGGAGAGCGAGGAATCCGACTCTCTGGTGGCCAACGACAACGCGTGGCTTTAGCACGGGCTTTTTACCACGGCCGCAGTGTTTTAGTGATGGACGAAGCGACTAGTGCCCTGGATTATGAAACTGAACACGAAGTTGTCGAAGAAATCAAACAGCTAAAAGGACAGAAAACCATTATAGTCATTGCCCATCGTCTGACAACTGTGCAAAATTGTGATCGTATCTATAGATTGGATAAAGGGGAAATTGTGGAACAGGGAAGTTATGCGGATGTGGTTGGAAGCCTAAAATAGGTTTGATTTGAGTAATTAAACAGAAACAGGAATGATTGTTGATGAGTTTACCGAGAAGGAAATTGGGTAAGGAGTAAGCAGCAGATATGAAATTGAATAAGAAAAAAGTTATGGTTACCGGAGCCGATGGTTTTATAGGTTCTCATTTGGTTGAGGCTTTGTTACGAGAAGAATGTGAGATTCGGGCGTTTGTCTATTATAATTCATTTAATAGTTGGGGCTGGTTGGATACACTATCTGAAGATAAAAAAGATAAGTTAGATGTTTTTTCAGGAGATATAAGGGATCCTAATGGAGTAAGAGAAGCCATGAAGGGCATTGATGTCGTTTTTCATTTAGCCGCACTTATCGGGATTCCCTTCTCGTATAATTCTCCGGCTTCTTATGTGGATACAAATATTAAAGGGACATTAAACATATTGCAGGCTTCAAGAGATGTATGTGTTTCTAAAGTTCTCATTACTTCGACTTCCGAAGTTTATGGAACCGCGCAGTATGTGCCCATAGATGAAAACCATCCTAAACAGGGGCAATCACCTTATTCCGCGACAAAAATAGGGGCTGACCATTTGGCTCTTTCTTTTTATAGAAGTTTTTATTTGCCGGTTGTCATTGTGCGTCCCTTTAATACGTATGGCCCCCGTCAGTCTGCACGTGCTGTTATTCCGACGATCATTACGCAGTTATTAGCAGGTACTAAAGAAATTAAACTGGGATCATTACATCCAACAAGAGATTTAGTCTTTGTTGAGGATACAGCGAGGGGGTTTATTGAGATTGCTAAATCTGATGAAACTCTCGGTAAAGAAATTAACATTGCTACGGGACAAGAAATTTCTATCGGAGATTTAGCCGAGAAAATTAAGGGTATTGTTAATCCAAATGCAGTAATATCGGAAGATTTACAGCGAATACGTCCTGAAAATAGTGAAGTGGAGCGACTGTTGGGTGAGAAAAAAATGATTGAGTCGTTAACCGCATGGAAACCTGAAACTGATTTAGACGAAGGACTTAAGAAGACAGTGAACTGGTTTGACAATTCTGACAATATAAAACTGTATAAAGCAGGTGTTTACAATGTCTAAAATAATTGAGTTAGATGCTCCCAGTATTGGAGAGACAGAAAAGAAATATTTATGTGAAGCTGTAGACTCAGGTTTTATTTCATCTGTTGGTTCTTTCATTCCTGAATTTGAGAAAAAGGTTGCCAACTACTTGGATGTTAAAGGAGCTGTTGCCCTTCAGAGTGGAACAGCAGCTATCCATATGGCGTTATATGAATTAGGGATAGGGTCAGGCGATGAAGTGATCGTGCCGGCGTTAACGTTTGCTGCTACGGTTAATCCTGTTCTTTATACCGGCGCGACTCCGGTGATCGTTGATGTTGATCCAAACACGTGGAATATAGATCCGCAGAAAATAAGGCAAGCGATTACAAAGAAAACAAAAGCTGTCATTCCAGTTCATGTGTATGGTAATCCATGTGATATGAAGGAAATTATGGCGATTGCTAAGGAGCATGATCTTTATGTTATTGAAGATGCAACAGAAAGTTTGGGCGCAAAATTAAATGGAAAACATACCGGAGACTTCGGGGAATTTGGCTGTTTTAGTTTTAATGGGAATAAGTTAATAACAACAGGTGGCGGTGGTATGGTTGTTAGCAACAATATTGAAAAAATCGAACATATTCGATATTTAGCCAATCAGGCAAAAGATAAAGATAGGCCGGGCTGTCATTCTGAAATGGGATTTAATTATCGAATGACTAATGTTGAAGCGGCATTGGGTTTAGCACAATTCGAAAGAATGAGCGAATTTTTAGATAAGAAAAGAGCTTTCAAAGAAATATATCAAGAAGTCTTGGGTGATTTATCTGGCGTTCGTTTTCAGGATACATATAGTAACGCTACAGAGAGTAGGTGGTTTACATGTATTGCCATTGAAAATGAAGCTAAGGTTTCTGATGTGATGCAACAGTTAAAAGAGAAAGGCATTTCAACTAGAAGAATATTTGTACCTCTTGACGAGATGCCTTATTTGAGAAAATATGCAACAATGTGCTCTAATGCTCACGCAGTTTATAATAGGGGGATTTGTTTGCCTGGTTCGGTGTTAAATGAAGAAAGTGATATTAAAGAGGTAGCATTAATCATGAGAGAGATTTTGGGTGGCTAAAAAAGATTTAATTTTAGTTGGCGGCGGCGGGCATTGTAAATCCTGTATCGATGTTATCGAGGCGGAAGGGACATTTAATATAGCAGGAATCGTTGACGTAGAGGGTAAGCTACGCGAAAAAGTTTTAGATTATGAAATTATCGCAACGGATAATGATTTAGAAAGTTTGGCAACTCAGTATCAATATTTCTTAATTACGATCGGCAGCATTAAAGATCCTCGCAAAAGGATAGATAAATTTGATTACTTAAAGCAATTGGGCGTAACGTTTCCTGTGATTGTTTCCCCGTTGGCATATGTTGCAAAAAGTGCTTGTGTGGGGGAGGGAACGATTGTGATGCATAAGGTCTTGATCAATTCTGATGCATGTGTAAGGATGAATTGCATCATTAATACCTTGGCATTAATTGAGCATGATTCAACAGTAGGTGATCATTGCCATATTTCAACGGGAAGTATCATAAACGGAAAGTGCAATATAGGAAATAGAGTTTTTGTCGGTAGCGATAGTGTCGTAATTGATTGTGTAAACATTGGAGACGATGCAGTCATAGGTGCCGGTTCGGTTGTATTAAAATCACTTAGCGAAGCGGGGCTTTATGTGGGAAGTCCGGCAATTAAAGTTACAGATGGATAAAGAATTAAAGGAATTTGTGAATTATGAGCGATAAGGTCTTGGTCATAGCACCACATCCGGATGATGAAACATTAGGTTGTGGGGGAACGTTATTAAAATATAAAGAAAACGGTGATCAGATTTATTGGATGATCGTGACAAATATTGATGTTGATAATGGCTGGGACGAAGGGAAAGTGCAGGAAAGGCAAGGAGAGATCCATCAGGTTTCCCAAATGTACGGTTTTGAGAAGACCTTCAAATTGGATTTTCCGACGACAACGCTAGATTCAATCCCCTACAATGAACTTATCGCTAAAATTTCAGATGTTATTAAGGAAATCGAGCCTTCTGTTGTGTATCTTCCCAATCGTAGCGATATTCATACGGACCATAAGATAACATTTAATGCCGTGATGAGCTGTTGCAAGGATTTTCGAATGCCTTGTATTAAGCGAATTCTCATGTACGAATGTTTGTCGGAAACCGAATTTGCTCCTGCGCACAAGGAATGTGTTTTTGTGGCCAGTGTGTTTATTGATATAAGTGAGTATTTTCAGCGAAAACTAGAAATTTTAAAGGTGTATGCCTCAGAAGTTATGGCGTCGCCACTTCCAAGAAGTATAGAAGCTGTTACCAGTCTCGCTCGATACAGAGGCAGCAGGATTGGGAAAGAGTATGCAGAAGCCTTTTATCTGTTATTTGAAAAAAACATTTAAATCATAGGATGGTTATGAAAATAGTATTCATGGGTTGTGTGAAATTCAGTTTGATGACTTTGGATCACCTACTTTCCATCGACAACTCACAAATTGATGTTGTGGGTGTCGTAACAAGAGAAAGGTCCAGTTTTAACGCTGATTTTAAGTCGCTGATTCCGCTCGCAGAGGAAAACAATATCCCATATTTTGTTGCCGAGGAGAATGACCAGTCAGCGATGCTAAACTGGTTAAAGAGTGTTTCACCGGATGTTGTCTACTGTTTTGGTTGGTCATATTTACTCAAAGAGCCAATATTGAAACTGCCGAGGCTTGGCGTCGTCGGGTATCATCCGGCATCTTTGCCGCAAAACAGGGGGCGCCATCCTATTATCTGGGCACTGGCACTTGGCTTGAAGGAAACAGGTTCGACATTTTTCTTTATGGATGAAGAGGCCGATTCAGGGGATATATTAAGTCAGAAGTTGATAGCTATTGAGGATTCAGATGATGCTGCCATGTTGTATCAGAAGCTTGTTGATGCGGCATGCGAGCAGATCTCAACGTTTACACCGCAGTTGATTGCTGGGGACTTCAAGCGTGTTGCTCAAGACGAATCAAAAGCAAGTTACTGGCGCAAGCGCACAAAGGAAGATGGGAGAATTGATTGGGAAAGGCCGGCGCAAGATATTCACAATTTGGTAAGGGCATTAACAAGGCCGTATGTTGGTGCTCATTTCGACAGTAATGGTGAAGAGATCAAGGTTTGGAAAACCGAGATTGATAGCGATGATCAGATAAAAGATGGTGAACCGGGGGAAATACTGAAAGTTGAGAGAGGTGTTATCACGGTAAAATGTGGTGAAGGTTGTTTGAATTTGATCGATTATGATAGCCGCTGTTCTTTAAAGTTCGGAGATCATTTGCAATTAAGAGAGAGCTATGGACACAGCCGTATTTAGTGTTGTTTATACTGGAGTTGAGCTGTTTTTACCTGAATTGTTAAGGTCATTATCAGATCAGACAGATAATGATTTTACTCTCTTTTTAATAAACGATGGTATGGCCGATCTAGAAAAACACTTAGAAAAAGTTGATCTGGATGTTGAGGTGTTAGAGAAAAGCGTCCCTGCAGCAGAGCTGAGAAAGATCGGTATTGAATGGATCATCTCTAAAGGAGCCAAGAAGATCATTTTTGTCGATGCTGATGATCATGTGGCGAACAATCGTGTTGAGGTGACAAAAGAAATGTTGGATGAATACGATATTATTGTTAATGAATTGATGCTGATAGGGGAGAGTTATTCCAAACCTGTCACCATGTTTGGAAAATTCTTTGAGGAAAGAAAGGAAATAAGCACAGATGATATGATGACTGGCAATTGTATGGGTTTGACCAATACAGCCATACGTGCTGAAAGTATTTCTCGTGATATCGAGTCGGTACCAAATAATATCATCGCTTTTGACTGGGCGTTATTTGCGATGTGTATTCATGCCGGGGCGCGTGCGGTTTTTACGAAAGAAACTCAAACGTATTATCGGCAACACAATAATAATACGGCATTTATCCAATGCTTTTCAGAACAACAGATTATGCGGGGTGTGAAAGTAAAGAGAGATCATTATAAATTGATGACAAAGTTTTATAAAGAATATGATTCCTATGCTGAAGAATTTGAGAATCTCCTTTCTCAATTACAGGGAAATAATGGATTAAAGCAGGAATATTGTGAAGCCGTAAGACATCAGGGACAAAGTATTTCACTCTGGTGGGAGCCTATTAAGTCATTGGAGGAATTAGGAATATGAATCCCGCCCCTTCTTTATCTAGCCGTTCCGAGATGTTCATGGATGGTTGGTATATGGTTTATATATTAAAAAGTAAAAAGAATAACAAGATTTATATTGGTTGTACTTCTAATATTGAGAAAAGAATGAAAGAGCATCAAACAGGTCTCTGTTATTATACAAGTAGGATGTTACCAGTTGAGTTGATTTATTATGAAGCATTTAAATCAAAGAAAGATGCTTTTGAACGTGAGAAAAGATTGAAATATTATGGGAGTGCTTTAAGAAATCTAAAATTAAGAATTCAAGACGCCATATTATCAGGAGGGGCGGGATGAAGTTGGGCAATCGAGATGTTAAAGATTTTGGTTTACCCTATGTGATAGCAGAAATCGGAGCCAACCATAATGGCGATATGAATTTGGCTAAAAAGCTGATCGATGCCGCTAAAACTTGCGGATGCGACGCGGCCAAATTTCAATCATGGACGCCTGAGTCATTAATTTGTGAAGAGGAATACAATAGAAATCAGACATATAATGATTTGCCTAAGAAGCATTTTGGGTCTCTTAAGGAGATGGTGGAGAAGTACTATCTTAGGACTGATCAACATATGGAGCTGAAAAAGTATTGCGATAAGGTGGGGATAACATTTCTATCAACACCATTTTCACTAGAGGAGGTCGATCTTCTAGAAGAGCTGGATGTTCCTTTTTATAAGATTGCCTCAATGGATGTAAATAATTTACAGTTGCTCGAATATGTTGCAAAGAAAAAAAGACCTATTGTGCTTTCAACGGGAATGGCGGCAATGGCTGAAATTGAGAATGCCGTCAAAACGATAGAAGCGCAAGATAATGATCAGATCATTCTGTTGCATTGCATTGCGGTTTATCCGCCTGATTACGAAGATATTAATTTAAACAACATTACGATGCTTCGCGAAAAGTTTGGGTATCCGGTTGGTTTTTCTGATCATAGTAAGGGAACTGCGATCCCATTGGCTTCTGTTGCCCTGGGAAGTTGCGTGATTGAAAAGCATTTTACCTTGGATAAGGATATGCCGGGTTGGGACCACGATGTATCTGCTGATCCTGAAGATATGAAAAGAATCGTTGAAGAATCACAGAAAATCGTAAAAGCGTTAGGATCATATGAGCGTATTATCGGAAAAGCTGAGCAGGAGAAGAAATTAAAGTTCCGACGCAGTATTGTGGCCAAAACAGATTTAAAAGAAGGGCATAGTTTGACGATTGAGGACATAATATTTAAGCGACCTGAAGTGGGAGGTATACGCCCGGATGAAGTTTCGCAAGTGCTCAGTCGCCAGTTAAAACGCAATATATCCCGGGATGAAATGATTCGATGGGAGGATATAGCAAAAAGGTAAATTATGTTAGCCATTATTCCAGCACGTGGGGGATCAAAAGGGATCCCCGGAAAAAATATAAGGCTTTTATGCGGCAAGCCGCTCATTGCGTATACGATTGAAGCGGTGCTGGCATCAGTATTGATCGATCGCATTATAATCTCTACAGATGATCCAAAGATCGCTGAAGTGGCTCGGCAGTATGACGTTGAGATTCCTTTTATGCGTCCTAAAGAATTAGCGAAGGACGACTCGCTAGCTATTGACAATTATATTTACACAATTGACAGGCTTAACAAAGAATTTGACAATAATTATGAAGAATTTGTGGTGCTTCTTCCAACAGTTCCTTTGCGGCTATCAGAGGACATTGATAAAGCAATAGAATTGTTTCATAATAAGAATGCAGAATCTGTTATTTCCTGTGCAGAAGTAGGTCATCCTCTTGAATGGATATGTAGTATTAATGATCATGGCGTTATTCAAAGGAGCAATGATGTCGATATAAAAAAGATGATGAATCGACAAGAATCTCAAGCGGGTTATATACCTAATGGGGCGATATTTGTTTTTAAGCATTCTTTACTGAAAGAAAAGTGTTCTTACTATTCAGATAAAACATATGCTTATGTGATGCCGCCGGAGCGTTCAATTGATATAGACACAGAATCAGATTTTGAGTTTGTAGAATTCTTAATGAGAAAGAGGGATTTTAATGCGTAAAGATTTAAAGAAGATGAGAACGCTATATGATGAAGGTGTAAACATAATTAAACACATTAAAAAGGAATCCCAGTCTGATAAGAATTCTTCCGAAATGATAACGATAAGCTATGATCTTCAATCTGGTAATTATATAAAAAAAGCATTGGAGTATCCAGAGTGGGAAGATGAATATTCAAATATTTTTGCAAAGGTGTTGAATCAATTGGGGGAATATGATTCTATTTTAGAAGTTGGAGTCGGAGAAGCTACAACTTTAAATAATATTTTATCAAGAATATCGAATGTTCCATCAGGTATTTTCGGATTTGATATTTCATATTCAAGAATACAATATGCAATGAATTATTTAAAGAAAAAAAATGTTAAAAATTCAACATTATTCATGGGTGATTTATTCAATGCAGCTATTTTAGATAATTCAATAGATGTTGTTTATACTAGTCACTCGTTAGAGCCAAATGGTGGACGGGAGGCAGAGGCATTATCAGAATTATATAGAAT
Organism: Candidatus Scalindua sediminis; assembly: GCA_008636105.1. Lineage (GTDB taxonomy): Bacteria > Planctomycetota > Brocadiia > Brocadiales > Scalinduaceae > Scalindua_A > Scalindua_A sediminis. The sequence goes on from VSDH01000004.1 coordinate 91,918, forward strand.
TACGAAAAAATATCTTGTGCTTTTTGAGCCAAGCCATGAGCTTGCTGATAGTGAAACAAAATCTTTTATGGAACAACATGGTTTTGTGAAGAATTTATATTCAACGGCTGTGAAGTTAGGCTATAAAGTGATTGAGCACAAGCTTCTCATTGGCCAGGATCCTATAAGTGTGAATAAGAATAACACAGCCGTGTTAGTCATTGAAAAAATAAATGATTTTAATTCAGTGTCCCCATCCTTGCAAGAAATTCCTTTGGCTTGCCCGATTACAAAAGCGCCATTGGAATTAATTCGAAACAACTATTATTGCAAGGAGAGCCTGTTGCTGTATCCGATTGCGGATCAGATCCCGTGCTTATTGCCGGAAAATGCTATTATCGCCACTCATTATATGGATGATTTTGAGGAATAAACGAGTGTAAAAAATGAAAGAAATCGATAAATACAAAGTTTCGGTTCATTCTTCAATCCGTGATGCAATCAAGCATATGGACGAAGTGGGCATGGGCTTCTGTGTATGTGTTGATGATGAAGACAAAGTAATTGGAGTTATTACAGATGGAGACTTCAGGCGTGCCGTCCATAATGTGATTCAGCTCGATGAGAATGTAGGTAAAATTATTAACAAAGATTTTTATTATGTGCAAAAAAATTATGATAAGGAAGAAGTGGAGAGGATTTTTAATAATACCATTGTTAAGCAAGTGCCGGTGATAGGAAACGACAAACTCCTTGATATTATAACGGAAGAAGAATTTCTTGGCATAGAGAAGGGTAAGAAAAGGGGAATTCTGGATAACCCAGTGGTCATCATGGCAGGGGGTAAGGGTAAGCGTCTGGATCCTTTTACTCGAATCCTTCCTAAGCCACTCATTCCTCTCGGTAATGAGCCAGTCATCAAGATAATCATGGATGAGTTTTATAAGTTTGGGATGAGCAACTTTTATATTTCTTTGGGCGATAAGGAAAAGATGGTTAAGGCCTATTTTCATGATCATGATTTGGGTTATCAGATTAAATACGTTCATGAGGGAAAACCGCTTGGCACGGCCGGAGCGCTGAAATACCTTGAAAATACATTGGGCGTCCCGTTTTTTGTTTCCAACTGTGACATAATTATCCATGCAGACTATGGCTCGATCTATGAATTCCACAAAGAAGGCCCCTACGACCTGACCATGGTAGGTTCCATGCAACAGTACAAGATCCCTTACGGGGTCTGCGAAATTGGCGACGGGGGCGTGCTGAAGCAGATTCGCGAGAAACCGGAGTATGATTTTCTGGTCAATACGGGCTTTTACCTTCTTGATCCTATCGTTCTGCAATACATTCCTGACAATACATACTTTGACATGACTGACTTAATATGCAAGATACAGGATAACAGTTTGAAGATCGGAGTTTTTCCGGTGTCGGAAAAGTCCTGGGTCGACGTAGGACAGTGGCGTGATTGTGGTAACACTGTCAAAGAATTGGGAATTTGAGTTTATTTCTTAAAAAACAACAGAAGAGCAATGAAAAAAAGGATTATTTATTCCTATTTTAATGTTGATGAACATCGGTTAATCGTGGATTCCCTGCATGATAAGCACTGTTGGGAGCCTATTTTTTTTCATGGTGATGAAAGTATGCGAAGTTGGGTAGAGGAAAAGTATCCAGATGCTGTATTACAGGACGCAATGGCATTGAGGCAGTCCCGCTTCGATTATTCACGGATAGGCAAGCCCGTTCCCATTGACGCTGAGATCATCGGTACCCTTTCTAGATATGAATCGAGATACCTCAATTGGTTGGAGGACACGACTGGATGGAACTTCAGTTTTTATGAGAGGCGCAGGTATTATTATGATTTACTGAAATACTGGAATACGGTGATACATCACTTGAAGCCGGATATTTTTGTCGCCTACACCTGGCCACATCTGCCATCTGATTATCCACTCTACATCTTGTGTAAACATTACTATTCCATTCCGGTGGTCTTTTTTATTCCGATACCCTTTTTAGAAGATGAGTACTATACCTTTGGGTATTCTCTTGAAGATCTATCTGCACAATTTAGTGACATTTATCTTTCAGAAGAATATCTGGAAGTTTCAAACGTTGTAAAAAAATATCTCGCACGTTTACGGTCACAAGAAGCGAAATCGCCGAAATATGTTATAGATTATTACCGAAGATTAGATAAATCCTATCGCTATCGTCATATGGATATTCTGAGACTGCTTAAAATGATTCTGAGGGGAACCGCTTTCAACATGGCAGGAATAGCATTTAAAAAAAATAAAAAACCTTGGGAGTCAAAGTATTCAAAATTAACTAATATTGGATATTTATGGTTTAAAAGTAATCTTGTTAGAAAAAATAAGAAATTAAAAAGATATTATAATAAACTTGCCAAACCGGCAGATTTGAAGGAAAAATATTTATATTTTCCGGCTCCATATCAACCAGAAGCAATAAGCAACCTTTTTGTTGGTGTATATGAGGATATTTTTCTTGTTCTTGATATGATTACAGATATTATACCTGGTGACTGGGTAATTTATTATAAAGAACACCCCAACACATTAAAAGAGCGAGATAAGGGAGCATTAGGGAGAAGCAATCATTTTTATAATAAAGTAAATTCATACAGTAACGTCAGGATTATTCCTTTTGAAACGAACACTTTTACACTAATTGATAATTCACAAGCAGTTTTTACTGTGGGTGGAACTGCAGGCTGGGAAGCCATAGTTAGAGGTAAACCAGCACTTTTTTTTGGAAGCTTGTGGTATCAAAGCTGTAAGAGTGTTTTCTTCATAAGAACTTACGATGATGCTAAAGAGGCAATAGAAAATATTGTTAATGGTTTTGTCCCGGACGAGGGAGATGTTGAGCGTTTTGCAGAAGCGATGCATAAAGCATGCATTAAGGATCTAATCGCTGTTAATGACATTGATGAAAAAACAAAAAAATGCAACTATCCTAAACATGAAATGGAACGGATTGCAAAGGCTTTTTATAAAGCTTATGAAATGTTCTATGGGCGCTAAAAACCTTTATTCTTTAGACAAACTAGTCTTGTATAGAAGTTGAGTTAATTGAATACTTCATTCGATAGAAAATAAATGTAGAAAATGAAAATTTATATAGGTAAGAGCTATATTAAGAATTCTATTCAAGTGCTTGATAAAAGTACTGTTATATATGAAGGTGAGAGTGTCCTTATTTCATCAGATAGGCCTCCATGGATGAATATATCTTTAGGGGAAAGCCGTACTCTGTTTGTTTGGGGACATATTTATGCTATCCACAGTGAAGATGGTTCATTGACTAAATTTGAACCCATAAACAATGGGCCAACATTGCTCAGAAAATTAATGTTAAAAAATAATGTAAGTACACTTGCTGCGAGGATAGAGGGACGTTATATTGGGATAGTTACTAATTCAAAGTCAGAAATTACAATTTTTACTGATCTATATAATGAAAAGGATGTGTTTTTTGCACATAATGACAATTGCTTGGTAGCTGCCACAAATCTTGAACCCGTCATTAATGCTTTCCCTCATACTCAATACAATCAAACAGCCCTTGCAAGTGTTTTTAACATATATGGAATGTCTCCACCAAAAAAGCAAACCATATATGAGGGCGTTCATAGGCTAGGCGTTGGTGAAAGAATCGAATATCGGAATGGTCGAATTAAAATATTGTCTGAGCCATTCACGCCTAGACAAACCGAAGAATACAACGAGAGTGATCTGTGTAAGTATTCAGATATATTCGAGTCTGCTGTTGAAATAAGAAGTTCGAAAGAGTGTAATTGGGTATATCTTTCAAGTGGATGGGATTCATCGTCTATACTTGCGATGCTTGTTAAGATACACGGCCCAAGTAAAATACGTGCTATTATGGGGAGATTCAAATATTCAAATAAAAGTGGCATTACAAACAATATTGAAATTACAAGAGCTAAAAAGCTTGCAGAGTACTACTCGGTTCCATTAGAAATAATTGAAATAGACTATAGTGGTAACGATTTCTTAAATTACATGAGTAATATGAAGCATGAATTAAGAGATAATCATCTCTTTTTGCCATTTAACTATTTTTACATGAAGATTGCCAAACATACCGCCAAGCACGGTTCCCAATCACATGCGGTTTTTAACGGAGAGATTAGTGATGGTGCACATAATCTAGGATTTTCACAATTTGCAACTATCCTAGAACATCCAGATTTAGGCTTTCGTGAATATAGTGATAAAATGGCATCATATCTTTATGGTCCATCATTTTTCAAATCAATCCTTGATGGTAATTATATTAATGACTTTGTATATAATGTTCTTTGTACAAGGTCAGGAGCTAGTTTTTATAATGCACATAACCTGAACAACAATGATAAAAAAGCAAAATATATAGAATCATTCTTTCTTTCACCACAGAGGCTCCCATTGATCAAATTTTCAGAAAATAATATATTAACTGATAAAGGTTTTAGTGAATATGAATCAACAATGTATGAAACTTATTTTAAGCCGTTCGTTGATAGTGCAACACCAGAGACATTGTATTCATGGATACTACATTTATATAATAGTTTTCATTGGCAATGTGGAACTGTAAAAGGTTTAATGCATGGGCTTGATTGTCATAATATGCAAGTTAGTATGCCCTTCTGGGATACACGTATTCAATCATTCCTAAGTGCAATGCCTGAGTCTTGGGGTAGGGGGCTAGAGCTTAATCCAACTAAATATCCGTTGAAATGGATGCTTCAAAACAAAGTAGATTATCCTTCCCACTTACAAGTAGGTCCTCATTCATATTTATACGACGTTAATCCTAATTGGCATGTATTTTCAGATTTAATATATGGATCAGATGCTAAGAGTTACTTTAAAGATATTATTCATGACTATAAATATGAAAATATTCTTAGTGAAAGCAACTTCAACTTATCATATCTTAAAAAAATAACAGATGACTATTGCAATGATGTCGAGGTCACAGGACAGCAACGATGCGATCTTTTTACATTGATAGGGCTTTCATTAGTAGGATGGTATTGATGTAATACTTGAAATCCTGGCTAATCTAAATTTAAGGATCACCTCCCAATTAGTTTGCAAAAGCCTGTATGATTTTCAAAGAGAAGCATCTTTAGCCATGGAATCCATATGCTTTTCTTTTTATAACTTTGATCTTACTGTTAACCCATTCCCGCTTACTGGTACGAACTTTATAGTCGCAATGATTTGAAATTCCATAGCGGTATCTCTGGAGCATTTCTGCAAACTTGTTCACTGCATGAAGCTAAGGGACTATATCAATAGTAAAATGTTTGCGTGTGAGACGGAGGTTGTGCTGGCGTCTACATTGTAAACCTCTTTTCTTTTGAGGGGTACGCAGTATTTCTAACCGGACAACGCTGGGTATAAACAAAAATGAAGAATGTTGATGAATACAAATTATGGAGGCATCAATTTGAAGATTATTTTAATTGCGAAAAGTACTTTATGGAAAACCATTTTGAAAATACCGATACTGTGCTTGATGTGGGTGGAAGCTCTGGTGGTTTTTATGGAGCTCTAAGAGAAAAATATCCTAATTTAAATTATACTTCTTTGGATACAGATGAAAAAGCATTAGATATCGGGAGAAAACTCTATCCTGATGCAAATTTTTTCAATTCAGGCTTTTTTGAATATACTCCTAAGAAAAGATTTAGTGCTGTAATTTATTTTCAACAACTTTTCCTCAGCCCCAATTGGAAAGAGGCACTAAATAAATTGGTTTCTTTGGCGGATAAAAATATTTTCATCGAGAGCCGTTTTAGATTAGATGGAAATACCATTACTGATCCTGAGGTGTCTTTTAGTTATTATAACGGGCTGAAAGATTTCAAATGGAGTGATAATGCCAAGAGAGTTCCGTGGATTGTTGTAAATGTTTATGAATTTGTAACTTATTGTTTGGGGAGTTTTCCCATCTCAAGATTAGAAATATATGGTTACTACCAGAATCCACCACCTCCGCATTTTATACCAATGGACAGAAAAAAAGTTGTGGCTGCTTGTTGTTGGATCACTCTTGACAGAGACAATGTAGAAGATGGTCGCAATGCAACAGTGAAATGGAATCTTCCAGATTCAAATTATTAATTCAAGAAAGGGCGTTAAGTGCATATATTATTTATCTATACTAATAAAAATAGTCAATATAGAATACCCGCAGGCCCTGCTATCATATTAAGAGTATTAAATAATCTTGGCCATAGCGTTAGCCTGTATGATACTACATTTACTAATAGTAATTATCAAGAAAGCACCGATACTCGAGAAAAACAAAGAACTGTTTTAAAAACGGATATGCAAAATTATATTGGAAAAATCAAGCAAGTTAATCATAGTGATGAACTGCAGGAAATATTAAACAATAAAAAACCAGATTTAGTGTTTATGAGCACTGCAGCACATAACTATAAATTCGGCATTAGCCTACTGAAGATAATTAAAAGTCATGGTGATTATACAACGTTAGTCGGCGGAATATTTCCTACAATTTGTCCCGACATTGTTATAAATAATGAATATGTTGATATGGTCTGTGTCGGAGAAGGTGAAGAAGCAATTATTGATCTTTGTGAAAGATTTGGAAGGCCAAAAGATCGCAATAATAATGGTAAAGCATATCCGCTACCATCATCTGAAATACCGAACATTTGGATCAAACAAGATGGTGTTGTATACCGATCTAGGCCAAAACTTGTACATAACTTAGATAAAGTTCCATATCAAGACTGGTCTCTATTTGATAAACGTCATTTATGGAAGGCATTTGTTGGCAAAGTCTGGAAATCTGGCGGTTTTGAATTAAGTCGCGGTTGTCCACAACATTGCAACTTTTGTGTAGAAGACCAAAAAAGGTTGAACACAATTGGTGATGGAACGTGGCGAAGAGAAAAGACACCTGGAGCTGTTATTAAAGAGTTGAAGTATTTTATAGAAAAATATGATCTTGAATTAATAACATTTGGTGATATGAATTTTTTATCCGGCTCAGTTGAGAAAACAAGGCGATTTTCTGAATTATACAATAATGAAATTGGGCTTCCCTTTATAATACAAAGTGGGCCGGAAACCTTAATTAATGAAGAAAAGGTAAAGCTTCTCAAAGAGATGAACTGCGTGACGATCAGTATAGGAGTAGAAAGTGGTGTAGAAGAAGATCGTCAGAGGGTACTGAATAAAAAGGTATCAAATGCGCATATTATTAAAGCATTTGAAAATGCTAAAAAATATAAAATAAGAACTACCGCAAATTATATAATAGGCCTACCTTTTGATACCGAAGAGAAGATTAAAAGATCCATCGAGTTTAATCTGAAAATCATGCCTGACAGTATTGATGTTTTTTATTTCATTCCGTTTTTAGGGACACATCTGTTCGAAATCGCTCAGGCAGAAGGTCTTCTACCTGAGCATGATGAAATTTCTGCAGATATATTAAGTGAACCATATCTAGAATTACCTGGGTTATCTAAAAGAAGAATGGTAGGTCTTCACGCAGAGTTTGTTGAAAGATACAATGAACGTTTCGCTAAGCTAGGCATGCAACATGGCTTATTTGAATAATTAATGAATAAAATATTTTCCAACAGTAATATTTGAAAAGTCACAATTGACAATATGGCTATTTGATTGATGAAGCAGACCAACTATATGGTGGTTTACTAAGTGTGACACGTATATGTAGCGGGATTGGTTGTTCGGATACTCAAGTAGAATACCGATTATCATTTACGCTCACAGAGGAACTTTATTCATCTGTTTATGTTGTAAACCAGCTAGAAGCGTTCTCTTATCTCTGCCTTATGACTCGGCTTGTCCAAGACGTTTCAGTCTGAAGTATTTTGAATCCTTGGCTGACAATTGCGGTAAAGACAAGGCAGTAGCCGGACAAGTAGAACGTATATGAGCAATGTGATTGGCCTTTGTCTGGTGGAATGGTGCAAGGTCTATCTGCTATCGTGACATTTATCCAAAAAAGGGAGCAACTCAGGGGCTTCTACGACTGATACGTTTTCAGTTTGTTTGTGGCAGTTGATTCTGAAAGAGAGATTAAGCTTTGATAAGTAGGGATAACAAATTCACAAACAACAACCATATTGAGACATTCAATGGGAAATCAGATTCAAAAAAGGATCAAGGGAACCATGTCTGCGATTTTTAATGTGCCTGTTGATGAAATCGACAGTACTGCATCTCCTCGCACTATAAAATCATGGAAAGGAAAAAATCACCTAAAAATGGTGGAAGCGTTGGAGTCTGAATTTGATATAAAATTTGAAGAATGTGAAATAGAAACACTCGTCAGTTATAAAGTCATTAAAGCAACTGTTATGGCTTACGTTAGCTAGTTCAATCCTATATTAAGATGAGCAAATTTTTAATTCTTACCGATTCCATAGGTAATCCAAGGAGTTTTCCTGTTTCTGAAATTACGCAATTAGAGGAAACTTACTCATACATAATTAGAAATAATTTTAAAAACTCTACGTTTTGGCAATTATCATATGGTAATGTCTCCACCGAACAACTTTTTAGCCAGGCTGCCGGATATCTTTCTAATTGGGAGCCGGACATTATCATTATTCATTCTGGAATTATCGATTCGCGACCGGAAGCGTTTACGGAATTTCAAAAAACCGTCATCAATAAACTCACGGGACGTTTCGTATTCGGAAAGATAAAAAAATATGTGTTTCACCCGGCTCTGATTAGACACAGGCAGGTGTACCGGGTATCGAAAGCGAGATTTAGAAAAACGGCAAAAAAGATAAAACTGCTATTCGGGCAATCTAAAATACTTTGGCTGGAAATCTGTGTCGCAGATGGTTATGAAAGCGCTCGCCCGGGAGCGAACAAACGAATGGAGGCTTACAATAATATCATTAAAGAGATATACGGCAAGGATTTTGTCAAGATTAAGGAAAAGATACTTGAAGTCGATGGTTTCAATGTTGACAACCTGCACTGGAACAAGAGTGGCCACCGGGCCGTGGCTGATATAATCCTTGACAGGATTAATGCTGCCTGAACACAGGTGATATTGCCATTATTGATTAACAGCAGATTAAATGAACGAGTAACAAAATAGATGATTATGGACAGAATCTACATTATCGCCGAAATGGCCTGCTCTCACGAAGGGGAGTTAGAACGTGCATTAAAGATTATCGACGGCGCTGCAAAGGCCAGCGCAGATGCTGTTCAATTGCAGATATGGTCATTGTCTCATATGATGGCGCCTCAGAGGAAGGAATACGAACTGCTGAAAAAAATTGAATTGTCACATGGTAATTGGACTGAGTTGGTGAAATATACCAGGAAAAAATATCCTGAAATGCAGGTATATGTGTGTGTTTATGAGCACAGTAGTATCGATTTCATTGATAGTATGGGTGTTGATGGATATAAATTGAATTCATCTGATCTTTCTAACCCATTGGTGCTTGAAAAGGTAGCGGCCACATACAAACCAATAAACTTAAGTATAGGCGCTTCAACAGTAGATGAGATTCAAGCAGCAATTGAGCGTATCCAAGCCGTTTCTAAATCCAGAATTACACTCATGTATGGACATCAAAACTTTCCCACGTCTATTAAAGATATTCATCTTAATTATATGGTAAAACTAATGGAATTATTTGAATTGCCCATTGGATATCAAGATCATTGTGATGCCTCAAGTGAAGCTGCATTTTGGATACCTGCGTTGTCTGCAGGGATGGGTGTGAGTATTTTAGAGAAACATATTACCCATGATCGTTCATTAAAAGGAGTAGATTATGAATCAGCATTAAATCCATGTGAATTTAAACGTTTTGTTAGCATGGTACGAGAATTAGAATCTGCAAAAGGAATATCAATACCGAAACCACTTTCTCCAGATGAATTGAAGTATAGACAGTTTCAAAAAAAGAGTATTGTAGCTGCACATAATCTAAAAGTAGGAACACAATTACAAAAAACGGATATTAATTATTTACGTGCTGAGGAACTTGGCATTCCTCCTGATAAAGCGGATAAAATAATAAATAGAATTATTAAGCGAGACATCATCGCACATCAAATAATTCGAGAGGATGATTTATCATGAAAATTGCAATATTGATTACTGCTCGCTTAAAGTCAGCGAGATTGCCCTTGAAAGTAATCAAACCCATTCATGGTCGACCAATGATTATTCATATGTTGAATAGGTTGAAGTTGGCCAAGAAACCTCAAGAAATCATTATTTGTACATCCACTTTAGAGCAAGATGATCCGCTAGTGAAAATTGCTGAGGAAGAAGGTGTCAAGTGTTTCCGGGGACATCCTGATGATGTTCTTTTGCGGTTAACGAATGCCGCTAAAGAACATGATGTTGATTTGGTCATAAACTGTACAGCAGATAATCCCTTTGTTGATCCTGAATATATTGATTACCTTGTTGATTATCATATCAAAAGCGCCAATGAATTCAGCAAAATTGAAGGGCTACCCTGGGGAACATTTTCATATGCAATTAATCCTTCAGCAATGGAAAGAGCATGTAGCATAAAAGACGAAGTTGATACGGAAGTATGGCATGGGTATTTTATGGATACAGGATTGTTTAAGTGGGGTGCATTATTAGTTAATGATCCTGAAGTGGTTTGGCCAGAACTCCGTTTAACGGTAGATACTTCAGAAGATTTTCAACTCATCACACGCATTTTTGATGAATTATATGATGGCGAAAAAGTATTTCCTTTACGTGATATCATATCATTATGTCGAAGGAAACCAGAATTACCTGAAATAAATAGTATCATTGAGCAAAAGCCCGGGATTCCTCTTAGAATAAAAAAAGAAATTAGAGGGTTTTAGTGCCAAATTCTATAAAAATTGGAAATAATGTAATTGGTAATTGCTCTCCATGTTTTATTATCGCTGAAGCCGGGGTAAACCACAATGGTGATATGGAAGTTGCCCATAAGCTTATCGATGCTGCGGCAGAAGCAAACGCTGATGCAGTAAAATTTCAAACTTTTAAGACGGAAAATTTAATATTAGATGATATTGAGAAGGCTTCATATCAAAAAGAGACAACGAATGCAGGTGAGTCACAAACGGAGATGTTAAAAAGATTAGAGATCGATAAAGCCTTTCACGTAGAGCTTTTTAAATATTGTGAAGAGAAAAACATTCTCTTTCTTTCTACTTGTTATGATGAAGATAGTTTGAACTTACTTGTTGAATTGGGTGTTCCCGCTATCAAGATTGCTTCGACGGATACAACGAATTTATTGTTTCTTGAGAAAGTTGCGAAAACAAAAAAGCCGGTTATTTTATCGACTGGAATGTGTTCTCTATCAGAGATTGAACAGGCATATCAGTGTTTAAAAGAAAATGGATGCAAAGAACTTGCTCTTCTCAAGTGTACTTCAAACTATCCAACGGATCCTAAGGACGTTAATTTAAACGCCATGGTAACAATGAATAATAGTTTTGAAGCCGTTATCGGGTTTTCGGATCACACTGAAGGAGTGGGCGCTTCTCCATATGCCGTTGCGATGGGAGCAAGTATTATCGAGAAACATTTTACCTTGGATAAAAGATTGGAGGGGCCAGATCATCAAGCATCTCTTTCTCCAGATGAACTTCTTTTGTGGGTCAAGGAAATACGAAAAGTGGAACAAATGCTGGGAAGTAGCGAGATATTGTCTACTGAAAGCGAAAAAGAAGCAAAGAAAGCGTTACAAAAGCATCTGGTTTCCAAGATTGATCTTAAAAAAGGAGATACAGTAACTCGTAAAAGTATTGCCGCCAAAAGAACGGGCGGAAAGGGAATCAGTGCATTAGAGTTTTATAATGTACTAGGCGCTACGTTAACATGCGATCTGTCTCAGGACCGGCCTATCGAGGAATCGCATTTAGAGAAGAGAGTGAAATGATCTATGTTTCATCAGCATGTGTTCGGCGCGACACAATAAAGGAATCCGTTGAAGAGCTTGCTCAGAGTGGATTTAAGAGTATTGAGCTTTCTGGAGGGACAGAGTATTACCAAGGATATCAAGAAAGCCTTTTAGAATTAAAAAATAAATACAACCTCAATTATCTTCTACACAACTATTTTCCTCCTTCCAAGAAGAATTTTATATTGAATCTAGCCTCACTAAACGACGAAATATATCAGGAAACTCTTGAACATTATGAAAAGGCTATTTTGCTTTCAAGAAAATTGGATTCGAAAAAATTTGGACTACATGCTGGTTTTTTTATGGATTTTAATACAAAAGAGATTGGGGAAAATATCTCATTGACTGAACTATATGATAAAGATAAGGCAATAAAGAGATTTTGCGAAGGGTATGATTACCTTAAAGAAAAAACTAACGATATTGAGTTATATATAGAAAACAATGTCATATCAGAAAGTAATGCCAAAACTTTTCAAGGCCAAAATCCATTTATGATTACTGATTACAATGGGTATGAAGAATTAAAAAGTCTTATTGATTTTAAGTTGCTTTTGGATGTTGCTCACCTGAACGTGAGTGCGAATTCTTCAGGACTCGATTTTGTTGAGCAATTAAAAAAGACGATTCCGATTTCTGATTATATACATCTGAGTGATAATAATGGGTTGCATGACCAAAATAGATGTTTTAGTGATGATAGTGATATTCTACATATTCTTAAAGATTTTAATTTTAATGATAAAACCGTAACACTAGAAACAAATGGCAGCATATCGGATATAAAGTTATCACAAGTAGTTTTAAAGAAATCCTTGTGTTTAGGTTAAAGCGAATCTTAAATTTGATTGGAGTTTAATCAATGCGGAAGATAGATAGAAAGAAAATTGATGAAATATGCATTTCCCCTGCTAGTACGATCAGGCAGGCAATGGAGGTTGTTGATAGAGGTGAAATAGGAGCAGTGTTTATTGTCGATGATCAGACGAGGAGTTTCTTAGGTCTTATAACAGATGGTGATATTCGAAGGGCTATATTAAAAGGAGGTAATCTAGATACTGAAATAGAACTTGTTGAAAGGCCAAGAACTAAAACGGCAACTGAGGTCATGAAAACTGAAGAAATATCTGAAATGTTTGATGGAAAAGTGCGCATCATTCCGGTTCTTGATCTAGAAAACAAAATTGTTGATATTGCTTTATACGATCAGCGGATCCATTTACCTGTTGCCGAACCGTCATTAGGCGAAAAGGAGTTATCGTATGTTAGCGATTGCATCATTTCTAATTGGATATCTTCAACTGGAAAGTATGTGAATAAATTTGAGTCCTTATTTGCTGATTATTGCGGCTCACGATACGCTGTGGCAACAAGCAATGGCACAAGTGCTTTACATCTGGCTTTATTGGCTTTGGGTATTCATCAGGGCGATGAAGTAATAGTCCCAAGTCTTACGTTTATTGCAACAGCCAATGCCGTTACTTATACCGGAGCTAAGCCTGTATTTGTTGATAGTGAACCAGAAACATGGAATATTGATCCGAATCTAATTGAAGAAGCTATCTCTCCGAAGACAAAAGCTATTATACCTGTTCATTTGTACGGGCATCCTGCGGATATGGATCCTATTCTTGAAATTGCACGTTCTCATAATTTGGCGGTGATTGAGGATGCCGCCGAAGCTCATGGGGCAGAATATAAGGGGAAGAAAGTTGGAGGTATTGGCGATATTGGCATTTTTAGTTTTTATGGGAATAAAATAATTACAACGGGTGAAGGGGGGATGATCGTAACAAATAATTCCGATTTTGCTGAACGAATAAAGCTATTTCGTAATCATGGAATGTTGCCTTCGAAACGCTACTGGCACCCTGTTCTTGGATATAATTATAGATTAACAAACATTCAGGCTGCTATCGGAGTCGCGCAAGTTGAAAGAGTTGAGTCGATTATAAAAGCAAAATTGGATATCGCTGATCGGTATGAAAAGCAGTTAGGTTGTGTTAAAGGGATTATATGTCCGCCAAAAGCAAAATGGGCAAAAAATGTTTACTGGTTGTATTCTATTCTTGTGGAAGAAGAATATGGAATAAGCAGAGATGAATTGATAAAAGAATTGAGTTCAATGGGTATAGATACACGCCCACTTTTCCCACCTATACATATGCAACCAATTTATAATACCGGACAGAATTTAGAGGTTGCAGGGGGGCTTGCATCTCGTGGATTAAGTCTCCCTGGTTCGTCAGGTTTACAGTATCACGAAGTTGATCGAGTTTGTCGTGCTATTAGCACTATACAAAACAGAGTGATAAATACGAGATAAGGAAAATATCTTTTTATGAAAACGGTTTGGGTTGACTTGTTGTGTTTGAGATCTGTCTTGAAAATATGCTTTCTTTCGCGCAGAATCGCAATCAAAGAAATATTTTTTATAAACCGGACCAAGTTTTTCTATAGGTTTTTTATTAATGTAATTGTCAAATTGGTTAAAAAGCCTGTTAGACAAGTGGATTGGATTGCTGAAGGAGATGAAAAAATAGACGGTATTTCTTTGTATGAAACAATTCAATTAAGATTAAAAGATATTTTAGATAAATGGGTTTCCAAAGAAAATATTTCTAATGAGAGCCAGTTATTTTGTGAGAAATACAAATATAATTTAATCAAGTTTAAAGAACATGTGAAAGAAGCTGCTTATAGGCATATATTCAGATTAGTTGAAATAAGCGTTTTAGCCGAGAAAATTTCCGGAAAAGAGAATTCGTTATTTATTCTTCGAAACAGTCCATTTAATAAAGCTGTTCTACTTTTTTTAAAAGCGGAACAGGTGCGATTCTATAATACCTGGCTTCTTTCGTATAAATTCGTTGAGAAAAGAAAAGAGTATTTTTATGATGGTTTTCTAAATCAATATTTTTCTAACAGAATCAGGGCTATCTGGTCGATTTGGGTTCTGTATTTATCTCCGTTGGTATCTTCTGTTTTATGTAAATTATTAAGGAAAAGCATTCCGCAAGAGAATATTAAAAATGTAAATATTGGAGCCGACCTAACTACAATTAGAATCCGTTTAAACGAGAGTAATGATTTATATTGGCTTAAAGACTCTTCGATTAATCCAAAAACAGTGTGGGGAATTGAACATAGTGACTATGATCAAAAATCAAAAGATGCTTTGAATACGTTAGGCATTCGATATTGCAAAATTATTAAAAATCCTTTTCGTTTGTTTGCCGCCAAGAAATATTCCAGCGATAGCACTTGCCGGTATTTAACCATCGGGGTAATGGATTCTCTGAAGATTGCAGGCAGTATACTAAGATTAACGTTGTCTGCACTATTATGGAATGAGTTGGGTTGGATTCAGTCCAAAAAAGCAACGTATGTACTGGGTACATCATTGTGGGAATCAATATATAAACAATTAAATATTAGAATATTTTGGAGCATGCATGATATCGATCCGGACAAACTTGTGAAAGCGCAAGCGATAGAAAATTTGGGAGGGCTTTTTGCGGGAAGCCATCTAAGTAATCAACCTATGTGCAGGGTTGACATTCAGAGATGTTACGATGTTTTTCTGGTGTGGGGGGCGCATTTTGAACACGATCTTTATCGGGGCTTCCCATATATGGCTGTGTTCCAGGTGGGATATCCTTCTGATTTTTACTTTGAGGAAAAAAGGGCAAGCGCTCTTAAAATATCCAATAAATATCCGGGAAAATTCATTGTATCCTTTCAGGATAATATAATGGCATACGATCTGATGTATAGTAAAAATATGCATTTACAAATTTATAAGATGTTTCTTTCAATAATAGAAAATAATCCTAATTTTATATTGTTTCTTAAGCCCAAATACAAATGGACATTCGATAAAATCTTATTAGAGTTACCTGAGCTGCAACAAGCTATTGATAAAGGGCGAGTTGAAGTTTTCTTAGGAGATACCCCATGGACGAAAGCTGTCCCAGCGACAGTTGGGATGGCAAGCCATTTGGTCATCGGGCTGGGAATTAGTTCAGCTGCTGCCGAATGTTTTTTTGCGGGAACAGTGGCTTTCCATGCTGAATTTACAGGTTTTGAGCGGAATACGTTTGCGCAAGAAGGGCTAAACAAGATTGTGTTTCGAGATGTTGAAAGTCTTGAGCACGCGATTTATCGGCAAATTGAGGGGGAAGGGGTCACTGTTGAGGAGTGTAAGCCTTATTATGAATCTCTTGACTCTTTTCAAGACGGTAAAGCATATATAAGGACAGGCTATACCATTAAAAGATTACAGGAGAAACTACAGACAGGCTACTCTCGAGAAAATGCCGTTAAACAGGTTAAAGATGATTATCAGCAATACTTAACAACATTTCTGGCGGCTTCACAACTAATTTATTAAATCTATCGCTGTAAGGAATAATTTCAAAGAAATTAATTCATGTAATCAACCATCACTAGAAGGCATTAGAGGTTGTCAGTCTTTATGGCCAAGTAACTTCGAAGAGGAAGTAGGTATTTTGATAACGGGTGTAAAAGTTACCGTTTTGAAACCGATAAAGGGGAAATTAAGATGGAGGTTATAGGTGTAATACCATGTAGATATAAATCTTCCAGGTTTCCAGGTAAAGCAATAGCACCGATCTGTGGAAAACCGATGTTGTGGCATGTATGGAATCAGGCTAAGAAGACAAAATATGTAGATAAGCTGATAGTCGCTACTGACGACAACCGTGTTTATGATGTTTGTTATCAATATGGTATTGAATCAATTATGACATCAGAAGATCATAATACTGGAACTGACAGAGTAGCGGAGGTAGCCGAAAGAATTGAGGGAGATATCTTCGTAAATATCCAGGGTGATGAACCTTTGATAGACCCAGATGGTATAGATAGTGTCGTTTCAGAGATAGTGAACAATGATAAAGTGAATGTTGCTAATGCATATTCATTGATTGAGAACATGGGTGATCTCGTAAACGCAAATGTCGTCAAAGTCATTACATCTATAGATGGTTGCGCTATGGCTTATAGCCGATCTTCTATCCCCTATCCAAAAGAATCTAATCCTGTGTATAAAAGACAGATTGGGCTTTACGCGATAAAACGGGATATTATTTTGAAGTTTCCGTCTTTAAGCAGGGGATATCTTGAATTATCTGAAGGGATTGAAATGTTCAGGTTTCTAGAGAATGGGTATAGTATTAAGATGGTAGAGGTTTCGGATGGCGGTTCAATACCCGTAGATATCTCTGATGATGTTCCGCGTGTAGAATTATTAATGAAAAACATGGGTGATAAATGAATCCTAAATACAAACTTATCCTGTTTGATCTGGATGGTGTTCTAATTGATTCCAAAAGAAATATGGAATTAAGCTGGTCTGCTGTGCAGGCAACGTTTGAACTAAATGTACCTTTTGAGAAGTATTTTGAACTAATAGGACGTCCTTTTAATGATATAATGACGAAATTAGGGTTGAATGATCAAGCTGACAAAATTAAGAGTGTATATAATGTGGCAAGTTCCTGTCGTATTGATTTAATAGATACCTATAATAACTGTATAGAGGTAGTTGAAAAGATAAAGAAAATGGGCATTAGAATCGGAGTGGTAACCTCAAAAGATAAGATCAGAACCCTTGAGATCTTGAAAATATTTAACCTCTTATTTGATGTAGTCGAATGCCCTGATGATAAGAGTAGGGGGAAGCCAAGCCCTGACCCTCTTTTCCGAGCTATGCTTAAATGTCAAAGGGATCCATCTGAGACTGTATACATAGGTGACATGGATGTAGACTTGGGAGCTGCCAAAAGGGCAGGTATAGATTATATACATGCTGATTGGGGTTATGGTAATTGCAGCTTAGATGTAATTAAGGCATCAAAGCCTGATGATATCCTAAAGTTGATTGTCTGAAATAGTAAGAAGATAATGTGTGGTATCTTTTATGCGAATTCCATATTAGTGGAAGAGTTAATTCCCAGCGTTTAACACCCTTAATTGCCTCTTTAGAATTGCATGTCAGTCGAAATAACCAAATAAAATCTCTTTGAATAACATCTTTAACGAACTAAAAAAAGAAAAAATTATTTGTGTGGATGTTGGTGCTCGTTGGGGAATTGCAGAACCGTGGATTCATTTTGGAGATATTGTTAATATCATTGGCTTTGAGCCAGACGAAACAGAGTGCAAGAAACTAAATGCGCAAATTCGAGAGAAAGATCTGCTTATAAAATACCTACCGACTGCTCTTTCTTTCGAAAAAGAAGAACGCACCTTAAATATTACTAAAAGTCCTGGTTGTTCCTCGCTTTTAAAACCTAATAGGAAGATACTAAATCAATTTCCTGATTTTGAACGTTTTAATATTGTAAACAAAATTCAATTGAATACTAATTCTCTTGACTCTGTACTTGAGGAGAATCGTATTGAGAATATTGATTTTATAAAAGTTGACACACAGGGGACGGAGTTAGATATTCTTCAGGGTTCTGAAAAGGTTTTGTCCAAAGATGTTTTTGGGATTGCGGTGGAAGTGGAATTTGTCCAATTATATGAAGGGCAGCCTTTATTTTCTGATGTTGATAGGTATTTGAGAGAGAAAGGCTTTACATTGTTTGACTTAAACCGACACCGATGGAAAAGAAAAAATGTTCCGACAAATATGCCCTGTAGAGGGCAAATAATTTTTGGCGATGCCTTGTATTTCAGGACCTGCTTCGGAGAAGGTATTAAATCGATAAGTAGAACAAAAGGGTTGAAAATGATTTTTATGGCTGCATTACATGGTTATTATGATTATGGTAGGTGTCTAAATGAGCTATTTTTAGAATACGGTATTTTTAATCAAGAAGATAAGAATCAGATTGAACAATTGCTTTATATAAAACCAATAAGTCAGGTAAAAAGAGTTACTGGTTTATTTAAGAGGTTCGTGGTTAATGTCTTAAGGCCACGAGGTATCCAAAATGACTGGGCAGATTCCGACGGATTTGAAACTGGAATATATATTAATGATCTAAAAACAAAAATAAGTAAATTGATTAATGAAGACAGTTGAACAAAAGACTTTTAAACAACTCGGTGTTGAATGGATTGGTATTGAACTCAATAATACCTGTAATATTAAATGCACATTTTGTCCAATTTCGTACAAAGAATTACAGAGGAAATCAAATGAGCGGCTCATGCCATTTGCATTGGTTAGAAAAATAATTAATGAAATTATTAAGGATGGAACGCTTGATCATGTTATTTTGAATGACTATGGAGAGCCTTTCCTCTATCCGAGGTTTAAGGATGTCTTGCAGCTATGTAAAGAAAATGGCGTACGCATGAGGTTTGCAACAAACGGGACACTGTTTACACATGAAAATGTCGATTTAATCAGAAAATATGAACCAGAGGAAGTAGTTATCTCAATCCAATATTTTCTGCGTGATAATTATAAGAAAGTCAAAGGAGCCTTAATTGATTTTGATGCCTGGCTGAAACAAATTGCTGATTTCTTAAGAGTGATAATAGATGAAAAGTTAAATACTAAAGTTCAAATTGCCATAGCTTGTAATTATAATAATAGTCTGAGAAACCGTATCTTTGGGTTAAGGTGCGGAGATGCAAATCTGTCTTATCCGGATAAGACTTTTTTTGCCAAACTAGATAGTTTTATTAAAGAGTTTTGTGAAAAACGACTTCATATTCCATATTATCCTGAAAAAACAAACAAAAATATTACAAAACAAACGTACAATAAATATTACCAGATTGATGAGAATATATCTTTTGAATTGAAAGATTTTATTGATTCTACGAACTTTTACAATTTTAAGGAATCAATGATCGTTTATTGCAGTATGCCGTACCTTGTTATTAATTCGCAAGGAAAAGTCATAATGTGTTGTGCCGACTATATAGGTGGGACAGCTTTAGGGAATGTAAATGATAAAGAGATAAAGAATATCTTACTTGAAAAATATGTTTATTTTGTTAATGAAAATAACGAAAAAGTAAATTTTAAAATATGTCGTAGATGCGCAGGGGAGATAACCTATCGAGGTTTGTTGCTCAGACAATTATGGTACCTTATGAAAATAGCTATTAAAAGATATTCGGGGTGAAAATGTTTGAAAAAATATTTAATAGGATAAGATTGCTTTCTTACAAAATAAGAGAGGAGAAATCATTGCATCCTGTTTTAAAAGAAATAAGTCTTTTAATCTGGATAATTCTACGTTTTTATTCATTAAAGTTGGCAACCAAAGAACAAAAATTAGTTCCAATTATGTTACAATTAGGAAAAATTGTTTCAGATTATAAGGATCAATATAGTTACTCTAAAATCGAAGGTGAGTTTTGGAATTACAAAGTGTGTGCCCACCATACCTTTCAGGTTCGTTTGGCCAATGAAGTAATTAAGAGTTTTTTTAGTATAAACAAGAAAGAATGTATAACCATTGTAGATACGGAGACTCTTCCGGAACTCATGTGAAATATTTCCAAGAGATATATCTTAATCATAACATACGAAGTATCAGTGTTAATCTGGACCCAGTTGCTGTAGGAAAAATACAAGATAAAGGATTAGGAGCTATTCATGCAAAAGCCGAAGAATTAGAAAAGCATGATATCCATCCGGATATTATTGTTTTCTTTCAAACACTGGAACACCTGAACTCACCTATAACCTTCTTAAAATCAATTGCTGATACATCTTCATGTAAATATTTTGTCATAACGGTTCCCTATCTAGCGGTAAGTAGGGTCGGGTTATTTCACATTAGAAATCATATAGAGGAGAATGTTTATGCGGAAAGGATTCATATTTTAGAACTATGCCCTGAAGATTGGGAATTGATATGTATGCATGCAGGATGGAGGGTGGTAGAGGATAAAACCTATTTGCAGTATCCACGAATGAATCCTCTGCGGCTTACCAAAAGTGGTTGGGCAAATTATGATCACGAAGGATCTTATGGAATGATATTGGAAAAAGATTCGACCTGGTCAAAAAGATATTTAGATTAGTAGAAGACTTAATTTCATGATTACATTATTCTATGGGACAATTAATAAATTTGAAAAGGTTATATTCAAGAATAACCTAAAAAAAACGAATTGTACTTGGGGTTTGCTCGGAGAGGATTATAGGGCATTTGAGAAACTTCATCAATGCTTTGGATATAATAATAGAGATATAGAGATAGGCCCACTCTTTCAAAGGATTTCAAGAACACTTAGGAATCCCGTGTTGCAATTTTTAGGAAAACTATCTAAAGGTAATCATTCTTTGGAATGGTGGTCGACCGGATTAGCTTCAAAAAGCATCTTCCAGCAGGATCTATTTCTTAGAGTTTGCTATATTAAGCTCTTGGAGGAGCTGAAAAAAAAAGAGAAAAATATTGTTTTTTATATTGCTGATGCAGATTTCTTTTTTTTGTTGAAAGATTTATTTGCTGGGCGATTCCATTTTGTTACTGATAGCTCTTACTTAACTTTCCATATCAAACGATATTTTCAGCTATTCTTACAGAAATACAAACGCTTTATAAAACTCTTTCTTAATAAACTTTTAACAGTTAGAATGTCCGATGAATCTTTCGAGATGGAGACTCTCGTTTTTTCATGGATAGTAGGTAAATCATTTAATAAGTCTTGTGATTATAAAGATTTATGGGGGGGGAGTTTTTATGATGAATTTTCACGGTATTCAAACTGTAGAAGATTGGTTTTTCCTTCTAATAGTTTAAGGGCCTTAAGAAAGTCTTTTCTTTCCAATACATCGTTTATATACACGGCTTCTTATTGTTCGTGGAAGGAGTTCTTATTTATTTTATTCAAAAAGGTTACATTAAATAACAATTTCGAATATACATTCCAGGGTATCAACCTCAAGGCGTTGGTCGATGATGAAATAAGAAAAAGTAATGCCGGTTTAATTCATCAACATCTGATTTTTTATAAAGGCTTATGTCATATACTTAGAAAATCAACAAGATTGAAAATGGTTTTTCATCCATTTGAGGGGCAACCATGGGAAAAAATTATTAAATTGGCAATAATGGAATCAAAGAAAGACATAAAAACATTTGGTTTCCAACATAGCGCTTTTTCAGAGTTACATTTAAGTAATTTCTGTAGTATTGAGGAATATAAACTGAATACCATGCCTGATTATGTTCTTGCCAACAGCAATTATCACAGGAAAAAACTTGGCAGGGACGGTTTTCCTAAAGAAAGAATAATCACGATAGGTGACTTACGTTTTGGATATATTGCAAGTAATGAGGAAAGACTTAAACAGTCGAAGTCGAATACTTGTAAAGTAAGGACAATCTTAGTATGTTTAACAGTAAAGTCTGAAGAATCTCTAATGGCGTTATATGATTGCTGTCACGCTTTTATTAATCTCAAAAAAAAGGGTTATCAATTTAAGGTATATATTAAACCACACCCTTTAACGAACATTAAAATAGATAAGATTTATTTAATAAAGGAATTAAGTGGTTGTCTAGAGTTTTTTGACGGTGATATAGAAAGTATTTTAGAGAAGAGTGATTTATTAATTTATTTGCACGGAGCCGTAGGATGTGAAGCATTGCAGCAGGGAAAGACTGTATTACAGAAAATGAATGATCTGACTATTGATTTAGACCCATTAAATCCTGATGAAAAGGTATCATTGCTTCATTCCTGTTTCTTTAATGAGATCGAAGGCAGAGTGGGAATGTTTTTGTCTGATGAAACAACAGAAAGGAAACCAGAAGTCAACAAGACAAAAAGTCCTTCATTCTTTGACCAGGTACAATATTGCAATTTTGAGAAGATAGCACATTTAGCAGGAATAAGATGAAATTTCTTTACTGTTTTAACTAGATATACTGGATGAAAATATTTATAGGAACAAGTTCATTTGCGTCTTTTAGTAAGGAGGCATTAAAGATGTTGGATGGCAACGGGATTCAATACGAGCTTAATTCCTATGGTAAAACCCTTACGGAAGATCAGATATTCTGCAAAATAGAAGATATTGATGGCCTCGTAGCTGGCTTGGAACCTCTTACTAAAAGTGTATTAGGGAATGCCAAGAGGTTGAAGGTCATCTCCAGAGTCGGAATTGGCTTAGATACAATTGATCTAGATGAGGCCAAAAGGCGAAAGAGCATGGTTATACTGTACTTATACTTACAAATGGGTCTTTGCTAACTGTTGACAGATTTAAAAGACTGGAAGATATTGGGTTGGGTTCGATAAGGGTGAGCATATATGGTGATACACCAGAGTCGTATGATGCAGTACATGGGACGAAAAGCACGGATTTATTCCGTAAAATTAAGGATAATCTGACTAAAATTTACAAGATTAAGGACCACACGAAGCTTTTAATTACCTACAATGTTGTTGATGGGTAAAACAATTCAGCATTAAAGTCATGGATAGAATACTGGAACGACAAGGTGGTTTTGTTAGAAGTATGGACTCCACATAACTGGGGTTGATGGCAAATCTTATAGAACTATACAACAGAAGAAATCAAAAAGCTGTGGTCGTCCATGGAAGACACCTCTGCAAATACAGGTGGGTGGGACTGTGAACATGTGTTGCTTTGATTTTGATGGGAAATTACTTTTAGGTGACTTGAAAACACAAACACTTAAAGAAATATTTGAATCTTCGATGTTCAAAAAAATATTGAAACATCATGAAACCGTAGATTTTGGTGAAAGTGGATTAATTTGTGAGAATTGTGATCAAAGAAATTCAGACAAGTCTGATGTGATGATATACAATTCGAAATATGATATTAGTGAGAGAGTAAAAAAAGTTTCTACCACATATAGTGACATTAATGTTACAAATAATTGAAATTGGGGATCGCCAGTGGGATTATCAAGATTAAACGTTTTATTTGTTTTTCCTAATATTGACGGAACTTATGAGGAGAGTTATGCTTTTGGCTTGGCGGCTATAGTCAGTATAACTAAAGAAAATGGTTATAATCCAAAAGTGGTATATGTTAACACAAGGAGTGAGTATCAAGATGTTCTGAATGAAATTGCTACTTTTAAGCCTCAAGTCGTTGGTTTTTCGTCAGTTTCGTCACAGTTTAATTTTGTAAACGAATTATCTGCAATAATTAAGAAAAATGATCCTCATATCATAACTGTATGTGGTGGTGTTCATTCGACAATCAATCCTGCTTGTATTATGGAGAGCAAAGACTTAGATGGAGTATTTGTTGGGGAGGCAGACCATGCATTCATTGAATTTCTAGAAAAAGTGGAAAATAAATGTGATTATAAGGATACTGATAATTTTGCCTACTCAGAGAATGGCAAACTTGTGGTAAATAAGCTTAAACCTCTTATTACTAATCTAGATATCTTGCCTTTTCCAGATAAAGAGTTAAGCCCTTACAAAGAGTATGTAGAACGGAGTAACTTTTCTCCTTTTTATTTTACCAGAGGATGTCCATATTTATGCTCTTATTGTAGTAATCACGCTATCGCAGAAACATATGGCCTTCAGAGGAATAGTCCTCGTTATAGAAGCCCGGCGTTGTGTGTATCTGAAATAGAGGAAGTAATAAATAAGATTCCTACAAAATTGATATATATTGGTGATGATACTTTTGGGTTGAATAGAAAGTGGAGAAAGGAATTTTTAGCAGAATATAAAAGTAGGATCAGTATTGAATTCATATGTTTGTTGCGTGTGGATGTAGTTAGTGAAGAATTTATACAGGATCTGAAGGAGGCTGGGTGTTGTCGTATACAATTTGGTATTGAATCCGGGAATGATTATGTAAGAAAAGATATTATGCGTCGTAAAATGTCAAATAAACAGATTATCAAGGCTTTTGGTATAGTACATAGGTACGGAATAAAGACCAATGCCATAAACATAATAGGTGTTCCGGGAGAAACGGAAGAAATGATTTGGGACACAATTAAATTAAATAGAAGAATAAAACCATCTTCAAGTGGTGTTAACATTTTCTATCCATATAAAGGGACGAAACTGGGAGATAAGTGTTTTAAAGAAGGGTTGGTTAATGAGAAACTATATTATTCTTTTTCTAAGGAAAGGAGGGAAACTGTTCTAAATTATCCGAAGGAATTTAAAGAAAGACTTATTTATTATCATCAAAACTGGCAATGTCTGGTTTATCCATTGAATATGAAATATCGTTTAAAAAGATTGCTTATGATATTACGTGTATGGGGTTTTATTAAAAATTTGAAAAGACGCACTTTAAATATAGTAAAAAAATCGCGAAGATAATACGGCTTGATATAATGGTAAAAGGGAGAGGCTTAAATGAATAGGAATCTAGTTGTTAATAGAGCTGAGAGGAATTATAGTGAAATATTAAGTAAGTTATACAATAGATATTATAAGCGATTTACTCGACATTCAGAAGTTACATCAAGTTTTTGGCGATCTGTAGGATGGCATAAAGTAGAAATGAGAAATGGTTGTTGGAGTGCACAAGGAGTTGGATTCGGGAGATATCTTCCAGCTAATGTGCGGAGAAGGGTTCTTTTTCTTCCAATAAGACTTCAGTTGTTTTTATTGCTGAAAAGGCTTCGTTGTCCTTCTTATCTTATTGATAAAGGACGGAGATTGGCAAATAAGGGTGAATTTCTGTTTGATTATGATTTTGTCAGACAAGTGCTTTCCCTTCATGAAATACTAAAACAGTTAGGAGTGAAGACATTGGACGATAAACATTATCCTTTATCCAGTCAAGGTATAAAGGTTGCCTGTGTAATAGGAGATGGATATGGTTATCTTTCGGCTTTATTGCGGGTCGTTGATTCCGGAATAAAAGTTATTTCCGTAAACTTGGGGCGTACTCTATTCTTTGATGTTCTCTATTCTCAAAAGTATCTTCCTATGCAAAACACGGTATTGCTGAGAAAAGAAGACAATAATAAACTTGAATTGCTTGCAAAACACAATTTAGTATTTTGTGAAGCAGAAAATTATCATATTCTAGAAGGTATGCCAATAGATCTTTTCATAAATATTGTATCTATGCAAGAGATGGATCCTCCAGTTATTGAAAAGTATTTTGATTACATAACCTCAAGCACATCCAGTTCGGTTTACTTTTATTGTTGCAATCGCCTGGAAAAAGAACTACCTGACGGTATGGTGACTCGATTTATGGAATATCCGTGGAAGGATTGCATTGTGTTGTTAGATGAACTATGTCCTTGGTGCCAAAAATGTCCGTTAACTAAGCCGCCCTTTTGGAAACCATTTGA
Organism: Candidatus Scalindua sediminis; assembly: GCA_008636105.1. Classification (GTDB taxonomy): domain Bacteria; phylum Planctomycetota; class Brocadiia; order Brocadiales; family Scalinduaceae; genus Scalindua_A; species Scalindua_A sediminis. The sequence goes on from VSDH01000004.1 coordinate 118,183, forward strand.
TGGGCCAATACAGCATAGATTTGTCAAGTGGAAAGCTGATGAGAACAAATAACCATTAGAAAGTGAGTGAAACACAACAAGTTACTACTAACGGCCAGATTTGTGCGTAAGAAATGAGAAAGAGGCTGGGGTTACCAAATTAAATAATTGATTATAAGCGATTGTTTGCAATGTGAGAAGTATCTTGTCAGATTGTTATATGAGATTTAAATAGATTTCCCTAAAATGACGTTTGTTCTTTTCTGAATAAATTGCAATTGCTTAGTTCCATAAGACAAAACAAGGAGAAACTGTGAATAAGAAATATAGAAATGAGAGGAGAATATCAATAAGATGAGAAATCCGTTGAAAACCTGGTTTTTTACTTTACAAAGATTTTTTTTTGTCTAAAACAATATGATCTTAATCAACTTCAGAAATTTGAAGCAGTGTTAGTTAATAATGGCTATTCTCTAAGGCAATTTAAATCAATTTTAGATTTTGCGTGTGGTTACGGGAGGTTAACTAAGCATCTTTTTGCGCTTGTGCCAGAGGCAAGGATTTATGGATGTGATATTCAGGGTGATCTTGTCTCTAGATGCCAACGAAATTTTCCGAAAGGGAATTTCATTAAGAATGAAGTAAAACCACCGCTGAATTTTGCTGATTCTTTTTTTGATCTGATATTCTCATATAGTGCATTCACGCATTTTAGTGAGACAAATCATGTCGCTTGGCTAAAAGAGCTTGCCCGTACGCTCAAGCCAGGAGGTGTGATGTTTCACACTACACACTACTTCTTGTCACTCAGACGAACTGCATTTTTTAGCCCAGAATCACCCAACAAGTACAGTCTTCCAGAACCCGTTGATCTTTTTGTATCGCACAAAGATACATATCACTATGCCATAAATGAACCATCTATGCCTGAATATGGTGTTACCATAATAGACAAGGAATATGTTATGAAGAGATGGCCGGATTATTCAGGACTAATGATTGTAGATTATGTTGAGGGAGCGATAGAATCATATCCAGAAGGTTGTCATGATATTGTCATGATGGTGAAGAAAGGTTAGGAGTTCTTAATTATGGCAGACAATTTGTAAAGGAATCTTTTACAACCGTTAACGAAAATACTTTGCAATCATTTATTAGTGTAAATTAATTTAAAAATGTCATTATCAAAAGATAACCAGTCTCAGAAATTGTTCGATTCTTCAGCCCCTACTGTGAGCATTATTATGAATTGCTTGAATTGTGAAAGGTATTTAAGGGAGGCTATAGATAGTGTTTTTGCTCAAACTTATGAAGATTGGGAAATTATCTTTTGGGAAGATAAAGCCTCAGAAGATAACAGCGGAAATATAGCAAAAAGCTATGGCAGCAAACTAAGATATTTTAAGGCGGATGTGTCCCTTCCTCTTTATGGTGCACGGAATCTTGCTATGCAGAAAGCTAGAGGTAAATATATTGCCATACTTGATTGTGATGATTTGTGGCTACCTACAAAGTTAGAAGAACAGATTCCACTTTTGGAAAGAGATGATGGAATGGGTTTGGTTTATAGTGATGCTTTCATGTTTAATGAAAAAGGAAAGGAAAAGCGACAATTTAGAATTAACAAACCATATAGGGGCAATATTTTTTCAGAATTATTACTTTGTAACTTTATTAATACTCAAACCGTAGTAATCAGGAGGGAAGCATTTGATAGCATGGACCATTGGTTTGATGGACGTCTAATATTGGCAGGTGATTATGATGCCTATCTCAGAATAAGCTACAGGTGGAAAGTTGATTATGTAGATAAACCATTAGCCAGGTATCGTGTTCATAGGAATAGTAAATCATGGAAGGATGGCAGGAAACTCTTAACTGTTGAATTGGATTTAATAATGGAAAATCTTAAACAAATTGTTTATGAATTTGAAGATAAATACTCTGCGGAGATCAAAGCCGTGAAGAGATCAAGAGATGTTAAGTTGTCACTCTTAGATTGGGAAAAAGGAGATAAAAAGAAGGCAAGGAAAAGACTTCGCGTCTATATCCATGATGGTATTTACTATTTGCTTTTGTATCTCTTAATGTATCTTCCTTATCACTATGCCTTCTATCCTTGCTATAGGATGTACACTAAAAACATAATGGCAGATTAGTTCGTCCTATTACATTTCATTTACCACTTAGGTTGTTTTTCAAGCTTTAGTTCTTTAATTGGTATTAGTATGGGAATATCTAAAAACAAAAAAGTTTTTATTACAGGATGCGGTGGTATGCTAGGAAAAGCCGTGTATGAAAAATTCTCACCACATTGCAAGGTCCTTGCAACCGATATTGATCTAAATGAGCCTTGGCTTGAGTATGGCGACGTTATTGATTTTCAGGGAATATTGGAAATGGCTCGTAAGTTCAAGCCGGACTTAATAATTAATCTTGCTGCTTTAACTGATTTAGAATACTGTGAGAGAAACCCTGAGATAACCTGGAAAACAAATGCCCTGGGAGCTGAGAACATGGCTCTTATTTCTAAAAAACTAAATGCTACTTATATATACATCAGTACCGCAGGAATATTTGACGGTAAACAGGAATATTATAGCGATTTTGAGCAACCCAACCCGATAAGTGTTTATGCTAAAGCTAAGTATTACGGTGAAACTGTTGTTGAAAGAATGCTTGAAAATTATTTTATCTTTCGCGCAGGATGGATGATGGGGGGTGGGTATGAAAAGGATAAAAAGTTCATTAATAAAATATTTAAACAAATCTTAAGTGGCAAGAAAGAGTTATTTGTTGTAAATGACAAGTTGGGTACGCCTACTTATACAGTTAATTTTGCTGAAGCCATGTTCGCAATAGTACAAACTGAACTATTTGGGCTTTATAATATGGTTTGTGAAGGTAGCTGTTCTAGATATGATGTTGCTTTAGAGTTTATAAAATTGCTTGGACTAAAAAAAGAAATTAGTATTAAGGTTGTTGGTTCAGATTTCTATAAGAATGAATATTTTGCGCCACGTCCTGATTCTGAAAAGCTACTTAATCTCAAACTTTCTGCAAGAGGAATAAATTTTATGAAAGATTGGAAGAATTGCTTAAAGGATTATGTGGAATGTTTCAAACCATATCTTGAAAATAGTAGTTAAATAATTCTGCACAAGAAAGAAATAACGGAAGATGGTGTGGAATTGATAAAATACATTCCTATGATTGTGAAATAAATTAGGATTTATAAAACATCATCAAAAGTACACGGTTCCCCGTAGTAACATACCACCTAATCACTATAGGAATAGTCTTGTCACCAATTGTTCTGGCAAAGTTACAGTGTGTTAATCGCATTTGTCAAAATGGCCTACTTTTTACGTTGTAAAAGTTTTAAAACAATTTTAAGAAGAAGATTGTCTTGTAGCAAGGTCTGTTAATAATGGTTTGTTAGAATTGAGTATGGATAAATCTAAAAAGGTGAGAATATTGTTCATTAATGTTAGATCTGATTATGGCGGTGGTCCATCACATATGTTTGATCTTGTAACAAATTTGAGTAGTTCTTTTGAAAAGTATGTTGCCTGTCCAATTCAAAAGCCATTTTATAATTTGTATGTGGCGAGCAAAATAACAGCATTTCCTTTACCCTTCAGATCGTTTTCTATCTTTAGCTTTTTCAAATTGATACGTTTTACTAAAAGAAACTATATAGATATTATCCACTCTCATGGAAAAGGGGCGGGAATATACAGCAGATTATTGGGGGTTTTTACTAAAAAGCCGGTAATTCATACATTTCATGGGTTTCATTATAAAAAATATTCATACTGGCTTCAAAAGTTATATTTCACCACTGAAAGGAGATTGTCCCAACTTACAGAATGCATTATAAATGTATCTGACAGTGAAAATGACGAGGGCTTACAATTAAGGTTGTTTCCAAAATCAAAGGCGAGGGTGATATACAACGGGATTGATTTCGGGAAAATGTGGAAAAGTGAAATAGATTTAGAATTAAAAGATTTAATAAATTCTATTAAAAAAGACAATTTATTGATATGTACCGTAGCTCGTTTTGATTTTGTAAAAGGTATTGATGTGGCAATACAGGCAATGAAACATTTAAAAAAATATCACAAGAATTTTAAGTATATTTTAGTTGGTGATGGAGAGTTGAAAAATGAAATTGTAAAAGCAATAAATACTTATGATATGAGAAATCACATATTACTTTTAGGATTTAGAGATGACGTGCCGGGTATTTTGAAAATGATGGATATTTATCTTTCTCCCTCACGAAGTGAAAGTATGTCGTTAACCTTGCTGGAAGCTATGAATGCTGGATTGCCGGTAGTAGCATCCGATATTATAGGTAATCGAAATCTAATCAAAAATGGTTTATTGGCACAGTCTGAATGTCCCATAGATATAGCCAGGAAGCTCAGCACACTAATTGAAAATTCTCAATTAAGAGATAGATTAGCAAATAAAAGTAGAACTATGGTAAAAGAAAATTATTCTTTGGAAAGAATGGTACGCAACACTGAGTATCTATATTATGATGTTTTAAATGCAAAGAGATTGCAAATTCCTTCTTTAGGCTTAAGCAAAGCTAGAAACATGCGAGTGGGAATAAATGCCTCAAAGTTCTCAGGTGTGAATACAGGTGTGGGACGGTATACGTCTAATTTATGTAAGTCTATTTTAGAAACTGACGGTAAGAATGATTATTTTTTGTATTCACCAGGTAGAATGGGTAATACCATCATAGCGGATAGAGCAAGAATTCGTATTAAGAAGACAGGGATAACTCTACAAAATAATACGTTAAGAATCTTATGGGAACAAGTAGCTTTACCATTCGATTCATTGAACGATAGGCTTGATTTGTTTCACTATACCGATCATGCCCTATCCAGATTACAAAGAACACGCCCGATCATTATTACGGTACACGACATAGCTTATGTCCGTTTTCCCTGGTTATTGAATAAATCAAGGCGAATTTATAAAAAATATATATTAAGAATGTCGATTAAAAAAGCTGACATTATTATTGCAGATTCCTATTCAACAAAGAGAGATATTGTTGAGTTCTTTAGAATTAAAGAGGAAAAGATAAAGGTTGTCTATCTTGGTGTTGAGAGTAGATTCTATCCTATCAGTAATGTGGAGGAATATAGATTAAGAAATAATCTACCTTCAAAAATGATTTTGAACGTAGGCACATTGGAACCAAGGAAGAATGTTGTTGCTTTAATAAAAGCCTTTAAGGAATTAAAGGGAAGAGGGTTGAAAGACTGTAAATTGGTTATAGCTGGCGATAAAGGATGGCTTTATAAACGAATCTTTGATGAAGTAAAATCTAATGATTTACAGAAGGAAGTATTGTTTTTAGGTATTGTCGAAGATGAAGACCTGCCTATGTTATATAATTGTGCCGATATATTTGTTTATCCATCACTTTACGAAGGATTTGGATTGCCTCCTTTGGAAGCAATGGCTTGCGGAATACCAGTAATCACATCTAACACATCTTCTCTACCAGAGGTGGTTGGTAATGCAGGGATTATGGTGGGTCCTGATGATGTTAATTCCTTATGCGAAGCAATGCATAATGTGTTAAAAGATAAGGAATTGTGGCATCATATGAGTAAAAAGGGCTTAGAAAGGGCTAAATTATTTTCTTGGGAAGAGACGGCAAGGAAAGTATTAGAGATATATGACTTGGCCATTGCGAAGAATAACCATTAAAAAACACCGGATTTTAGAAGTTTAAGTCACAATTTCGTGAGATAAAATTTACTGATGTATATAACCATTTACTCAATGATTCCTCACTTAAGGCAGTGGTCATTGCCACTCCTGCTGCTTATCATTATCAGATGGCCAAAGAAGCTTTGCATTCCAAAAAACATGTCTTTGTAGAAGAACCCTAATTATTTTTGGAGAAAGGTTTTTCATTGCCGATAGTGTAGAAGGCCTATTTCCAGAAAAGTGAGATTTTCTCCTGTTTTTCCTGTGTCGAAAATAATATTCGTGATCCCTCCTATTTTTTTCACCCCATATCCGGTTAACTCTGCCCCATTGCTTTGCGAAACTGGATGTGTTTCTATTTGCCCCCAATGAAGAAAGCTATGTACTATTCAATCAGTTAGCTGTTTTGTAAATATAGCTTAAGATTTATATAAAATAATGAAAGATAATTTTTTCTTTAGGAGAAAAACAACCTGGAAAACAACTCTTTCATTCAAATTAATAATCTTCTTTAGTTTTTTCTTTGTAATTGTTTTGTTTCGTAGTTTCTGGTTGCAAAGTATTTACGGTATTCTGGTTCCAGAACCTAATATAGAAGTAGCCGATGCAATTCTCATTGAAGGCTGGACAAATGATCAGGAGATACAGTTTGCAGTAGACCTGTTCAAACAAGGGTTTGGCAAGTATATATTTACTACAGGTTATAAGATTGGAAGGTTTGCTGATTGCTATAAGAGTGATAATTATGCGGAAGTTACTAAAGAGCAGATAAGTAAGATGGGCGTTGAAGATAATAAAATTATTCCAATTATACAATCAGAGAGAGGTACGTATAATGAGGCTATGTCCAGCAAACTTCTGTTTGAAAAATATAATATTAAAAGTGTATTGATTGTGACATCCAATTGGCACATGTTGAGAACATACCTCACGTACAAAAAAGTTTTTGAAGAAAAACATATAGCATTTTACCTGGCGCCTGTTGAAGCTGAAATGTGCAAGGTTAATAATTGGTGGAAAAACCATTATGGTTTGGAGTATTTATTTAGAGAATATTTGAAGCTTATATATTATTGGTTTAAGGGATATATTTGATTTTAAAGAGTGGTAGTCTGCGAGAATGGTACAAAATGAGAGAGTCTAATGTGTGCCGCTTCTGTATGAAGGCAGATAGGCAATAATTACAGGGAGAAGGAAAATAACTAATGAATTAGGCAAGAAGATGGAATGTAAAGTGATATGATTTCTGGAGCAGGTGTCACATATTATTTATGTGGGGAAAAATTATGAAGAAACGAAACTGTCCTGTATGTGACTCAATGGAAGCTAAGATAATTATGAGTTTTACTCCTGAATTATTAACTGAAGTTAATAAAGGTTATCGTCCGGAAGTATTTAAAGAGGCAGTAAAGGGCAAGGAAGAGTTTATTACCTACTCTAAGTGTCGAAATTGCAGTATGGTTTATTGCGAAAATGTATGGGATGATAATACGTTAAAGAAGATATATGAGGATACCATTGACCATGCTATAGGTGAAGATGCAGCAATATCTATTCAAAAAAGAATGTCCATGAATCGTATTTGGATAAATATATTACGAATACTGAAACTTTTAGGAAAAAAGAAAATTGAAGATTTTAAAATCATTGACTATGGTTCAGGATGGGGAGATTTCTTGGATGTAGTTGATGTATTTGGCGTTAGCGTTGTTGGCTATGAGAGAGATAGTCTAAGGATAGCATTTGCTAAAGAACGTGGGCAAAGAATTGTTACTGATATAGATGAACTTAAATCTTTTGGTCCCGTTGATGTAATTGTTATGACTTCGGTCTTAGAGCATTTGCAAGATGTAGACGATGTTCTGAATTTAACAAAAGAAATACTGAGGCCAGGAGGGCTATTCGTTTTTTCTGTTATGGATTATCGGCCTCAATATTTAAAGAAGAATATTAATCGCTTGGAAAAAAAATTGCCGGCATTAACAAAAAATCTCAATCCTGTTGAGCATGTAAATATATACGATTATAAATCAGTTATGGCAACTCTGGATAAATATAATTATGAATTTATTTCTACGGGTTATGTTCTGCATCTAACTGATAACCTTTTTACGAGAAACAGTATGGGATTTATAAAGTATCTCAATTGGATAGAATGGTTATCCACCTATTTCATCACATGGAAAGATCTTAGCATAGCTGTTTATTTACTCAATAAATAGAAAATAAACTGGGCTCATAAGGATACTCTTGAAAAAAGAGAACATGCTTTCTTAAAATTGCCTTAGGTTCTTTAGAAAATATTTAGTATTCCTCTATTCATCTCCAGTCTTTTTTCTTTATGGCTTTCCTAATTGATAGTGTACTCGACTTTAAGTTGCGGTTTGTTGTTTTTATGCATCTATTTATAAAGAGTAAAACTACTAATAGGATCTTAAAAAATACCACTTTCCTTGCTATTGGATCCATTGTATCAAAAGGTATTGGTTTTTTCATCTTCATTTATATTGCAAGGATTCTTGGCCCTGCATCATATGGAAATTATTGGACTATTATTGGTTTTATCAGTCTTTTCGCCATAATCACAACTTTTGGTTTAGACATGGCCGTACTACGGGAAGGCGCAAAGAATCTTGATAATATTGATGAATACCAGAATAAACTGTTTCCCATAAGACTTTATTTATCTTTTTCTGCTATTGTTTTAACGTGTGGAATTGTATTTTTTTTGCCATACTCCTTTGAATTAAAGGCCTTAATCATCATAGCATCGCCAATACTTATAATTGGCGGTACGATACAAGCGGGTCTTTCAGAACATTTCAATACAACCTATAGAATAGTCGAAAGAATGCATCATATTGCACTCTTTCAAATAATCCGCATGATAATTTTTGTTGGGATTGTCTTAGTATTCATTTCCTATGAAAAACTCAACGTTTTATCTGTCATAATAGCCCTATTATTAAGCAGCTTTATTACACTTATACTCCGTTTTTTGCATAGCAAGAAGTATGTCCATTATAAATTTAATTTAAAAATAGACTGGGAATTTTGTAAACCATTACTTTACGTATCATTTTGGTTCGGTTTAGCAACTTTATTGGCTACAATCATTAGTAAGATTGATATTCAAATGCTTTATTGGTTATCTTCTTCAAAAGAGGTCGGATATTACTCGGCTGCATGGCAGGTTGTTATTTGTGGTGAAATGTTTATATCCGGTTTATCGTTGTCGTTATTTCCAACAAGTTCACGAAGTATTCTTAAACCCGGTTATTCAAGAAAATTATTTATTCTTGTGTCTATTATAACAACTCTCTCATGTATAATAGCGGCAATAACAGTTTTTACATCAGAATCTATTATTGTTAGTCTATTTGGTGAAAGATTTCTTTCTTCGGCTGCACTTCTTTCAATACTAATCTGGTTTATACCAATAAGATTACTTATGATATGGGGAAGTCAATCCTTGGAGTGTATGAATGCCCTGAAAATCAGGTTGGTTGGATTTGTTGTACCATTAATACTGAATATAAGTTTAAATTTCTATCTCATTCCTAAATATGATGCAATAGGTGCGGCGATTGCCTCAATTATTGCCTACCTTTTTATGCTGATAATACTGACATATCTTGGGAGAAAAGTTTTGCATGCAAAAATGAAGGGAGGCTTGAATGTCATTGAGTGACAAAAGATGGGATGATACATGGTATGTAGGGAAGAAGCCTGCATGGCCCGAATATACGAATCTACGGATTGAATGGTTCATAGAGGAGTGCAAAGATTTGAAAAAAAAACGTGAACTTGAGAAACCGGTCATTGTTGAGATCGGAGCAGGAACAGGATGGGTAACTAAGGAATTATGCAAGTTTTTTCCAGAAAGCCCATATTATTGTACTGATATATCCATGTTTGCCCTTAAACAGATAGAGGATTTGAACTTGGCAAATGTTAAAACAATTCACATCTCAGAACTTGTTAAAATGGGGCATATTGCAGACATTATAATTTGTGGAGATGTTATTGAGCATGTTGAAGACCGAATGACCTTTTTTGAAACGATAACTGATATTATCAAGCCTGATAGATATCTGTTGTTAACAACACCAAATCGCTATCTTCCCAATCTTTTTCTTAATCGTTTATTGGGAAAGGAAGCAACTTCGCAACCCTATGATAGACCATTTAGCCAAAAAGAACTTGAAGACGTGATATCCAATTATAATTTTGAAATCATAAAAAGTTTTCATATGAAAGCAGAGGGTTATCAACCTATAAAGTATAGATCAATTTTACGAAAAATTGTTCACAAGGTATTGTTATCTCTCTTAACCTCATTTCTCAATATCAAAAATTTCAACACTCACGATAGTATAATGCTAAGAGCAAAATATAAGCCATCATAATGAGAATTAATTCAGTGGTTAACTCAAGAAAGTGTAGAGGCCATTTTTTTACTAGCATTACTTAGTAACACTATAGTATGTGTTAAACACAAATTACGGAGTTAATTATGTCAAAGGTATTACTAATTTCACCTTTTGGTAAGCAGGTCAAGGAAAGAGAAGATCATCCTATGGGGTTGTTATATATAGGATCCTATCTCCAAAAATATAATCATACAGTTAATATTTGTGATATGACATTAGAGAGTGAAGATGTTATTGCTAAGATTAGGTCTTTTCAGCCTGATTACGTTGGTATCCAAGTAATGACTACAGAACGATTTGTTGTTTTTGATCTATGTAAAAAAATCAAAAGTATTTCCCCGGATATTTTAATAATATTGGGAGGTAGTCATGTTCTTACAACTTCACGTGAGATTTTAGAAAACTATTATTCATATGTTGACATCATTGTTCGTGGTTATGGTGAGGAGCCTATGGCTAAAATAGTTGATGGGATTAAGCTAGATGACATCCATGGGATTTCATACTTTGATGATAACAAAAGATATCATGAGAATCCGATTAATTCCAATCTAGATTATGACTCCCTCCCAATTGCAGACTATACTTTATTCAACCTCAATAAATACCGTTTGTATGTAGGTGACAAACTTAGCCTTCCCTTGTTTACGAGCTTGGGGTGCCCCTTTAAATGTGTATTTTGTGCCGCGGGAAGTATGTCACAGACTGTGCGTTTCTTTCAATTTCATACAATCAAAAAAACAATAGAACTGATTAAAGAGCTTGGTTTTAATGCAATAACTATCCAGGATGATACTTTCGGTATGAACAAAGAAATAGCTGTGAAAATAATGGAAAAAATTAAGAAAATGGGAATGCTTTGTAAAATAAAGACGAGATTAAATCTTTTAGATAAGGATTTTCTTGAATTTTTAAAAGGGCATAATTGCTTGGGGTTTCACTTTGGAATAGAAAGTGCTTCACCAAAAGTTCGTAAGATAATAGGTAAAAAAATTAACTTAGATAAGGCAGTTGAGATAGCAAAAATTAGCAATAGACTTAAGTTTGATTCTTATGCATTTTATATGATTGGAAATCCTGGTGAAAATAGAAACGATGCCCTGTTGACCATATCATTTTCTAAGAAACTCAGAAAATTAGGTATTAAGGATTCATATGCTACGGGAGTTTATGTATTTCCAGGTACTAAACTTGAAAGAATTGCAAGGAGTGAGGGCGTGTTGCCGGATAATTTTAACTGGACTTCACCCTATCAGGAACAAAGAAATCTCCTTCTAGATTATTCTCCTTTTGTGCCTATCTATGAATCAATGGAACTTAAAATTGAGGATATTTATGAGCTAAAATGCGAATTATTATCGTCCGGTTTGTTTTATGAAAAAGTTAGACATAATGTGGCTAGTCTATTGTCGCAGAAGATTAGGATAAACGTAAAAAGGACTTGGTTATTTAAATATATGGAAATATGGATTCTAAAAAAATAACTCTTATTACCAGGAGAGGGATAAGTATAATATCGTTTTTATTCCTGAAACCAAGAATGGTAACCTATTTACTGATATTTTCTTGTGTTTTCGATTTGGGGTTTTTCTCTCGTTGGTTTGAGGTACCTAGAACTATTGCACGCTTCCCTTACTTTTTATCTATACTATTATGTATTAAGCTATGTATTGATTATTTTTCTTTTAAAATTTCAGCACCTCGTAATATAAAACCATTAAAAATAATTCTAAGATTTATTGCCATCCTAATTTTCATTTCTGTCATATCACTGTTTTATAGCAACCAAAGCATTGCTATAGTAATATTCGAGCTACGTTACTATTTTCTATTATTAGTCTTATACTTAAGTATCTATTATTATTTACCATTGCCGATGGAAGAGGAAATGTTTATAAAGTCGCTAGTCATTTTGGGTTTAATTCAGATACCATTTACAGCAATACAATATTCCGCTGTTATGTTTTATGATGTACATTTATCAGTGTCGCCATTAGATTTTAGTTCAGGTACATTCTCCAACTACACTGCTCTTGTATTTCTTCAGTGCGTTGATGTAGGTTTGGTACTATTATATCAATTAAGAAGAAATCATCCCGTATTGATTATAAATAATTATTTCTTGATATTACTCCTAATGATTCCTTTACTACTTTCCAATTCCAGAAGTGCAATGGGGTTTGTTCTGGTCATATTTATGTCAGTAATTCTGAGACAAACTTATGTAAAGAGAGACTTCGTATTTTTTTTACGGAGTTTTGCTTTAATGATTTTCCTATCGATAGCAACGTTTGCATTATTTTATTTTTTATTTTATAGAAAACATGGTTTTAGCGAGCAGTTAAATATTGGTTATATTGTTGAATATTTTTTCCGTCCACATGATACTGTTGCTTACAATTATGAAATGGCGAGAGGAACGTCTATATTAGTAGCTATGAAGTTAATTTCTAAGTCATTTACAACTATGATTTTTGGTGTAGGTTCCGGGAGTTTTTCTGAGACTAGTTTATTAGGTGTTAGAGGACAACATCTTCAAGTGTCTGGTCCATTGGCAGGTTTAGAGAGAATACAGGTCTCAAAGACATTGGTAGAATACGGACTTATGGGGGTAATCAATTTTTTTATCTTTTTTTTGTGTATATTCAAACATGCAAGAACGGTCGCTAAATACTATAGTGAATCTTTGTTTCTAGATATATATATTGTGATTCTCATTAGTGTATTATTGCTGTTTTTCTACGCACCAGTATTTAATGCAAATATTGTTCTTTTAGTAATAGCATATTATATAGCGTTTTCTCATTATAATTTGGGTGAATTCAACAAGCAAGTCTTTTAACCTAAATACGTTATCGAAGAAACATTACACTTTGTTGTGAGTATTCTTTCTGCCTTTAAATGTTCTCTTAATTGATTCATTTAAATTTGAATTCGATCGTGGTGCATCATATCAGCCTTTGGTTTGGTTTATTTTAGGAATCCATTATTCCGGGATAATGGCTGTTAAAAAAGCTAGTTTAAACCAGTTTGAAGAAAAGATGAAAAGCATTCTTATAGTATCAGCTCGTCAATTTGGTTTACAAAAAAATTTTCTAGAATTTTGCAAAATGTTTTCTGGTAAATATAGGATAACTTATATTAGTAATGATTTGGGGTATAAGAAGGTTTCGGTAGATGGAATTCGTACTATTTATATTAGAAGAAAAAAAGGGAAGATACTCAATAGGTTAACATTTTTATATAATTCTTTGCAGTATATCAATAATATTAGGCCTGCAATTTTGCTAATTGGTTATTTCCCACTGTCATTTTTACTTGGTGTTTCTGGGAGAATCAGAAATATTGTTACTATAATAGATATACGATCTGGTAGTATTCGCAAAAGATGGCGTTTAAATAACTATCTCCTGCGTGTAGAATGTCTTTTTTTTACTAATATTTCTATCATAAATGAATCATTATCAAATTTTTTAAAGATTCCAAAGAGTAAAAATTATGTTTACTCAGTAGGTTTTCAAAAAAGACTATTAACCATTCTTGAGAAAACATTTAGAGAGTATAATCTTTTATATGTGGGGTCTTTGGTGAGTAGACAGTTGTTTCTAACAATATATGCATTTGATCGATTTTGTAATGACCATCCTGAGCTAAAACTAAAATATAAGATTGTTGGATACGGAGGATTGGAAGATGAGGAAATGATAATTCAAGCAATTCAGAATTCGAGAAATAGTGACAAAATTATATTTGAAGGATATAAAACCAGCGATGAGTTGTTTTCTGATTTTCAAGAGTTCAATATAGGCATTTCCTTTATCCCAGATAATGAATATTTCCAGTTTCAGCCACCTATTAAGACATATGAGTACCTTGCTGCAGGAATGCCTGTAATTGCTACTAATACATATGAAAACTTAAAAATACTGAGTAAATATAATTCAATTATAATACACGCAACAGAAGAGGGTTTTTATGACGGGTTAGAGAAAATGATAGAAAAAGCCAGCATATTCAATTCCTATAAAATCCAAGAGCCGATCAGACATTTTAGTTGGGATGTTGTAAGTTTTAAATATGAGGAATTCTTAAGGGGAAAATTATCCAATTAGGAAATATTCACTATAAGAATGCAATAAATTAGCATGGAAAAGAAATTATTTATTATATCTGAGCTAATTTGTGCTCCATTTGACGAAGGTCTTAAAAATATTGTTTATAACTTTATTGTGAATTGTCAATTTCACGACAATGTTAACATTGTAACTAAAAAGGGAAGCGAAACGAATGGATTAAACGTAAAGAAAGTAAGCTTAAATAAATTATTTCTTAATAAAGAACTAAATAAGCTTTTGTGTAGTTACTCTCCAGATATTATTTTATACATTCCCGAGGCATCCTGTACTTTTAATAGTTTCGTTAGAGCAAGGATATTACAGTTGATGTGCAATAAATCTAAAGTTGTAATTTTAGGATCACAAAGAAGAAAATATTCGTTTATTAAGAAGTTCTTATTAGGTTTTTTGAGGCCGGATTTATTGTTGCTTTTGTGTAAAGCTGATAAGGGGTTTTTCGAGACAAAAGGGATGAGAGTAAAAATATTACCGCCTGCTATTGATAAAGAGAGATTTTGTTGCGTTGATTTTGATACTAAATTCTCTTTCAGAAGAAAGTATAATATCCCTCTCAATAAAACTATAGTTTTACATGTTGGACATATAAGAAAAAGTAGAAATCTGGGCTGTTTTTTGAATATCCAGAATATAGATTGCATACAGGTTGTTATTGTTGGTAGTACTACTACTAAAAAAGATTATGATCTATTTCGACTGTTGAAAAGTCAGGGAATAATTATAATTGATTATTATATATCCGGAATACAGGAAATTTATCAATTATCTGATATTTATGTATTTCCAGTTAAGGAAGAAACGGCAGCGATAGATATGCCTCTATCTGTTTTAGAAGCGATGGCCTGTAATTTGCCGGTTATAACTACCAGGTTTGGGGGGTTAATTGATAACTTTTCGGAAGATAAGAATTTTAGATATGTTGATACTAATGAGAATATAACTGAATTGGTGAAAATCAATGACTTTAAGAAGGTAACAAATCGTAGCAAAGTCAAACATTTAACCTGGAATTTTTTTGCAGATAAGATTGTACAGTCTTGCGAGGGGTTGTTACAGGAATAAGTGAATAAGACACTTTCAATGCGATGTTTCATATGTGTAGCCGGCATTGATGGTTCAGGAAAAAGTACTGTTTCTGAACGACTAATTATGGCAAATAAAGGTTCACTTAAATATGTTTGGGCAAGGTGGGAACCTTTTTTTCTTAACCCGTTCATAGAACTCGTAAATAAAAAATTGAAAAAGTCTAATATTGGCAAACATGATGAGAGTGTTTATGAGGAACGGATGAATATTAAAAAACAATTGCTAAAATATAGTTTCATTAAAAAAATCTGGTTACTTCTTGCTGAAATTGATTATTTTTTTCAATTATTGTGTAAAGTGAGCATTCCGTATCTATTCAAAAAAAAAATTATATGTGACAGGTATATATATGACTTTTATATAGATCAATGCATTAACTTAGAAATACCTGTCAGTAATTTTGAAAGTATTTTTAAAACGCGTCTTTTAAAAATATTTCCGAAGCCAGATCTCTTATTTTATATCAAAATAAGTCCTAAAATAGGATATGCACGAAAAAACGACGGAACTTCACAATCATATCTTGAAGAGCGAGTTAAGTATTATGATAAGTTGAAGTCAATTTACAGAACAATTGAAATAGATGGAGAACAAAAGCTTGATGATGTAGTTTATTCAGTTATGCATGAGGCGGGGAAATTTCTTAAGAGATAAATGAAAAGAAAATTATATCTGCTTGGTATTGATGGATTGTCGTTCCAATATATTAAGGATCATTTGGAAGATTTACCCAATTTTAAAGAATTGTTTGAGTTAGGAAATTGTAAAGGTCTCGATTCGGTTTTCCCGCCTGATTCGATTCCTGCCTGGATAGCAATCTTTACAAGCTTATTACCTGCTGAACATGGTGTGCTGGACTCAATTGATTATCTGGTTGAAAACAATAATCAAAAAATCCCAAGCCTTGAAGCTTTTAAAGGGAAAACCTTCTGGGATGTTCTTTCAGCAAGAAATAAAAGGGTATGTATAATCAATCCTTTTCTCGCATTTCCGGTATGGGATGTCAATGGTTTCTTTGTTAACGGATCCGTCTTTACAAAAGACCGTAAGATAGATGCTAATGATAGAGAATTACTAAGAAGATATCCTTTGCCTACCCTTGGTGGACTTACGACATTTCCCAAGAAGACCGAGTTGCCGAAATTTATTTATGATTCTTATAGGGAAACAAAAGCTCTAAGTGATTATTCAGAACAGTTACATAATTATGATGATTATGATTTATTCTTTGTTTCATATTTTACTATGGATCGTTTTCAGCATTTTTTGTGGAGATATTCAGATGATGAGGATATGACACATCCAAAGAATAATCACCATATAAGTTCTATTTTGGATTTTTATAAATTTTATGATGAAATAGTTGGGAATATAAAAAGCAGTTTAAAGGATGGAGAAGCTTTTGTCGTCATAAGTGATCATGGACATGGTAGAAGATGTACCCATGTTTTAAATATTAATGAGGTACTGCGAAAAAAAGGGTTATATTTTGTTGATACCAAGAAGATAAAAATATTTGACAAAAAATATTTAATTGAACGATTGAAGAATATAACTATGGAAATAGTTTTTAAGTACAATTTAGAAGATATTTTTTACATTTTAGCTAAACGAATTCCAAATCGAAAGGCAATAAAGAAAGGAGAGCACTTAAAGTCATCAAAGAATATCGCAGAGGCGTGTAATATGTTTGGGACTAATCCCTTTGGTGGGATTAGAATTAATAAAGAGAATATACCTCCTGACAGGGCATACGAAGCGGTTCGTGATGACGTTATCAAACTGTTTTCAAGCTACACACATAATGATAAACGTATATTTAAGTGGATTAGAAAAAGAGAAGATGTTTGTAGTGGCAGAAATATTGGCAAATTTGCTGATATTTTATTTGAAATGAATTCAGATTATGGAGTCAATTGGGCGGTATTTACAAAGGAGATTGGATTTAACACTACACACAAGAAAATTTCCGGTGGGCATGAATTTGTTGGATGCTTTTTTACTTATAACCTTGAGAAGAGATATTTTGATCGAGTTGAATCGGTAAACGATATTTATAATTTGGTTATAAATTGTTTGGACTCATGAAATTTCTACAAATTAAACTTGCTCTTTTGCGACTGTGGTGGGAATTGAACTCATGTGTTTGCAAAGACAACGCTGTTGAAATAACGAGGATATCCGGCTGATCTTTTTTCTATGAATCATCTACAGAATATTGGAAATCTGTATTTGAAATGTTTGCCGTCTTATATTTATTTTATGAAGCATTAGAAGATAAGAGCATCAAATGCCGTAGAAATCGTAGGCAGAGCATCTTATTCTTTTGAAAATAACACATTACAAAATTACCGTAAACCTTGATGGTTTGGTAGTAAAATATAATCATGATGGTCGGTTCATGATCTGGTGATAATACAACATCCAAATCTAAACATACTTCATATCAACAAATTCCATTATTTGCGAGGTGGATCGGAAGTAGTATATTTCAACACATCAAATCTCTTGGAATCTCATGGCCATAAATCCTTGTTTTTCTCTATGCATCATCAAGATAATTTGCCCTGTGAAACCAAAGATTATTTTATGCCGTTTGTAGACTTCAATACCGATAGTAGTATCATGGGGCAGGTTAGTAAAGCAGGGCGAATCCTTTATTCCTTTGAGGCAAGAAAAAGGCTTTCAAAATTATTGGATAAATATGTTGTTGATATTGCACATCTCCACAATATTTACCACCAGATTTCCCCTTCAATACTACATGAATTTGCAAAGAGAAAAATTCCTGTTGTCATGACGTTGCACGACTATAAGATGGTCTGTACAGCCTATAATATGCCAACTGATGGAAAATATTGTGAAGCTTGTAGAGGGAAAAGATACTTTAAGGTTATTAAAAGAAAATGTGTTAAGAATTCGTTCGTTAAAAGTGTATTGTCTTGTATTGAGATGTACTTACATCATAAAGTACTTGATATTTATGACAATATAGACATATTTATTTCTCCAAGTCAATTTCTTAAAGATAAATTAGAAGGGATGGGTTTTGAAAAGAAAATTGTTCATTTGCCAAATTTTATAGATATTAAAAGGTTTAAGCAGATTAAGATTGAGGATTGTAATGAAAATTCTGTTGTTTATTTTGGAAGACTGTCTCCTGGAAAAGGGTTAAGAACGTTATTAGAAGCTGCTAAAAGATTAAATCTTGAGAGTGATATTGTAGTAAACATATTAGGCGATGGACCAATAAAAGAAGAACTTGAGGAAAAGGTGAGGACAGAGAGTATAGATAATGTTAGATTTCTCGGCTATATGAAAGGTGAGAAACTATATAATGAATTAAGAAAAAGCCAGATCGTGGTCATTCCCTCTGAGTGGTATGAAAACAACCCTATTTCTATATTGGAAGCTTTTGCATTGGAGAAGCCTGTTATCGGTTCCAGAATAGGAGGAATACCCGAATTGGTGAAAGACGGAAAAACTGGATACACTTTTGAACCGGGAAATGCAGAGGATTTGAGCGAGAAAATAAAAACACTTTTATCTGATGACTCATCACGTATTAAGATGGGGCATAACGCCCGAAGGTTTGTAGAGTTAGAATTTAATCCTAAAAAACATTATCAGAAATTGATCAAGATATACGAAAGGGCCATGATAAAATCTTAAGATTCAATTTGTATAAAAATAATACAGTTTAAATAAAATAAATGAGTTCCCAATTATCATATCTTTAAATATTCCACTGTTAAAGAGAAATAATGGCAAAAGTAATAAATCCACCTGAATACAATCATGTCTATTTATACTTGTTAGGCATTGCGTTTATGGTGTTAAATAAAGTTCGTCATGGAATAATGGGTTATAAAACTCCTCGGACTTTCGCAACAACAGAAATAGAACGTAGCGTTGATTATTGTATTAATGTCGTCAATCAGCATGAGTTGCAACTACAAAAATATACTGGCACGAACAATCCGTTTAATAGAAAGAAAATATTGGAGATTGGACCTGGACCAGATTTAGGTACTGGTTTCTGCATGATTGCCAAGGGTGCTTTAAGATATACGGCTTTGGACAAAAACAAACTTGTTTCTCAAACACCAGATATTTTCTATGAGGTATTGTTAAAAAAATTAAAAGACTTTCCCAACTATGTTAATGCTATAAACGCTTTTAAGACATTTAAAAGAAAGACCAATAATTCTATTATCAAATATATTTACGATCCGGAATTTAAATTTAAAGAAATCCAAGATGGAAGTTATGATATGTTAGTAACTCAGGCTGTTTTAGAGCATATTGATAATATTAAATGTACGTTCCAAAAAATTAAGAATAAAATAACGCCAAATGGAGTTTTAAGTAACCTTGTTGATGCATCTACACACACTCGCTATATCAGGGATATTGATCATTGCAACTTATTAAGATATTCAGATTTTATCTATAATATGCTAAAATTTGATGGTTCCCCAAACTGTTTGAGAGCATCCCAATATGAGAAAATATTTAAAGAGCTTGACTACAAAAATATAAACATTGTACCTAATAAAATTACGGATTCTGTTTATGTTAATAAATTGAAAGCTCATATTTCTCCAAAACTCAAAGATGATGATACATTACATATACTATCCTTTTATTTACTAGCATCTACTTAAATTGTAAAAGTGACATTGTCCCTTACATATTAGAACTTAGCTTCGCTTTGCTTCGCAATTGGAAGAATGGGTTTTGGGGAAATTTCATTTATAACTCTATATAAAATAACCTAGAAATAAACCTTTAATATCAGTAAGTTGTAGAATTTCCGAGACGTTTAAATTAAATTGTTATAAAGGATAAACTTCTGATACGAAACAGAATACAATCACCCAAAGAAATCTGCATCATACTTACTTACAGGTGCAATGCGAAGTGTAATATGTGTAATGTATGGCGTCATCCCACAAAATCGAGTGATGAAATCACATTAAACGATGTTGAAAAATTGCCATCGGGACTGAGGTTTGTTAATATAACAGGAGGAGAACCTTTCATAAGGAAGGACATTGATGAGATTATTAATGTAATACGACCTAAGACAAGGCGCATAGTAATAAGTACAAATGGTTTTTTTACAGAAAGAATAATAGAGTTGTGTAAGAAATTTCCAGAAATTGGGATAAGGATAAGTATAGAAGGTCTTCAAAAAGCTAATGACACTATCAGAGGAATACGCAATGGATTTGATAGGGGGCTTAGAACGTTGCTTGCATTGCGAAGAATGGGTATTAAGGATATTGGTTTTGGTATGACAGTTCAGGACATGAATTACAAGGATTTGTTACCTCTCTATGAGTTGTCAGATGCATTAGGTTATGAATTTGCCACAGCAACACTCCATAATTCGCATTATTTTTACAAACTAGATAATCGTATAGAAAAAATAGATATGGTATGTAATGAATTCTCAAACCTAATAGTAGAATTACTAAAATCTAAATCCATAAAAAAATGGTTTAGGGCATATTTCAATTACGGGCTTATGAACTATATATATGGTAGAAAAAGATTTTTAAAGTGTGAGATGGGCACCGAGTCTTGTTTCATAGATCCTTCAGGTGATGTTCTTCCTTGTAATGGTATGAATTGTAAGATGCCTATGGGGAATATTAGAGAACAAGCTTTTGATGATATCTGGAATAGTAAAAAGGCTGATGAAGTTCGTAGAGCCGTAGATACCTGCAATAAAGAATGTTGGATGGTTGGTAGCGCAGCTCCTGTGATAAAGAAGAATATAAGTGTACCTTTCAAATGGGTATTAAAAAACAAACTCCGTGTTATGTTTAATAGAGAACCTGATTTGTGCTTCAATAATAAAAGATGTTGAGGGTTGCAGTGCTGGGTACTCGTGGGTTTCCAAATGTGCAGGGTGGTGTTGAGAAGCACTGTGAAGAACTGTATCCCCGATTGGCTGATGGCAGCTGTGAAGTAACAGTATTTACCAGAAAGCCATATGTTAATCCAAAAATTCATACATACAAAGGGGTTAACTTAATCCCTCTATCCTGTCCAAAGAATAAATTCCTGGAAGCCTTTTTACATACCTTTATCGGAATAGTTGTCATCAGAAAATTTTCTCCTGATATACTGCATATTCATGCTATAGGACCATCTTTATTTATACCACTTGCCCGTTTGTTGGGTCTAAAAGTTGTTATGACGCATCATGGACCTGATTATAAAAGAAAGAAATGGGGTAAGCTGGCAAAGTTTGTCTTAAAACTTGGCGAACGATTGGGATGTAAATGGGCCAATTGTATAATAACTATTTCTGGAACCGTTTCAGATCATGTAAGGAATGAATACGAGAGAGATGTAACGATTATTCCCAATGGTGTAACTATACCGGAAATTTTACAAAGTAATAATAGTCTTAAAGAATATGGCTTAGATAAAGGGAAGTATTTATTGTCCGTTGGCCGCTTTGTGCCGGAAAAAGGTTTTCATGATTTAATAGACTCCTTTAACCAACTGTTAACATACAACTCTAAATCTCAAAATTCAAATAACCAATTTTCCGCTCAGGATTGGAAATTGGTTATTGTTGGTGATTCTGACCATGAGGACAAATACAGCCTAAGACTGAAAGAGGAGGCATACAGAACTAAAAATATAATTATGACAGGGTTCTTAACTGGAGAACCTTTACATGAATTGTATAGTCATGCGGGGCTCTTTGTTTTGCCATCTTATTATGAAGGTCTCCCGATAGTCTTGCTTGAGGCAATGAGTTATGGATTGTCCTGCATAGCTAGTGATATTCCTGCTAATAAAGATGTTGATCTCTTGGCAAAAGATAGGTTTTTTAGGGCTGGAGATATTAATGGGCTTGCGAAAAAGATAAACGAGTTTGTGGTTAAACCATTGTCAGAGGAAGAAAAAAGAATCCAACTAAACGGAATTGATGAAAAATACAATTGGGATAAAATAGCCAAAAAAACTACAAAGGTTTATAAATCAATCTTATAAAATTTACAATCAAATTCTCAGCCGTGCAATAAGTAACAACCATATACGAATTTTAGATTGAAGATTACAGCTTCGAGATTAGTTATTCATTATTAGTCACTAGCCCGCTTGGGCGGGCCGTCATTTTATGCCAGTGGGCAATAATTAATAGTTATGATGTTTAGAAGAGGAAAACAATGATTCGTGGTGAAAAATACTTAATCTCAAGAACTCACTTATTACTTGATGTTATTATAACAGCACTTGTCTTTATCTTTGCTTACCACTTGAAAAAGTATTATCTGCCTGAACCAATACGTGGTCTGGCAGTTGAGCCTAATTACTATATCATACTTTTGATGGCGATAATAATATGGTATATCTCCTTTAGGCTTTTCCGTAATTATGAATCTTTTCATCAAATGGGTTTGTACGACGTATCGCTTAACATTGCAAAATCCGCAACTATTAGTATGGTCATTCTAATATGCATTCTCTATTTATTAAAAAGCGCAGAAGGCGTAAGCCGAATCTTTTTTACTACTTTTTATATTTTGGATTTATTCACATTAATAATCAGTAACTGTATTATTCATTACCTTGTATCGAGAAATTATAAAATATTATACCATTTAAAAAATATCCTTATTATAGGAAGCAGGGAGAGAGCTTCGGATGCGATTCGATCATTAACACAATCTAAATTCTCAGGATACAATATCATAGGATGTCTTGAAATTGATGAGAATTTTGTTGAAAAAGAAGTCTATCATGGAATAAAGACTATTGGAACAATGGATGATTTCTTTAAAATACTGCAAGACAATGCTATTGATGAGGTAATTTTTGCTGCACCAACAAATCTCATCAAGGATTTTGAACAACAAATAGTTTTTGCCGAAAAAATTGGTATTACTGTAAGAATCATTCCGGATTGGCAAGCTTATAAAACGATTCGTAACCCAAAGATTGCAAGAGTTTCTCTCGAGGATTTCTTTGGATTACACACCCTTACTTTATCTACATCTCCCATATATAAGCGGGGCATTTTTAGAAAAAATATATTTGATATTATTTTCTCTGCCATTTTACTATCCTTCTTATTTCCAATATTTATCCTAATTGCCATTGCCATCAAGCTGACATCAAAAGGGCCTGTATTATTTAAACAAGTGAGGTCCGGCCTCAATGGAAGAGAATTTACGTTTTATAAATTTCGTACGATGGTTACGAATGCAGAGGGACTCAGGGATACTTTAGAAAGGGACAACGAAATGGATAGTCCGGTTTTCAAGATAACTAATGATCCAAGAGTAACTCTTATAGGAAAATTTCTTAGAAAAACTAGCCTGGATGAACTTCCGCAGTTATTTAATATTTTAAAAGGAGAAATGAGTTTTGTTGGACCAAGACCCCCAATACCGGCAGAAGTGAAAAAATATGAAATTTGGCAGATGCGACGCCTTTCCATGAAACCCGGGCTGACGTGTTTATGGCAGGTAAACGGGAGGAACAAGATAAATTTTAATGATTGGATGACTCTGGATCTGAAGTATATTGATAACTGGTCACTATGGTTGGATTTAAAGATATTTCTAAAAACATTCTACGTGGTTTTAAAGGGAGGTGGACAATGAGGAATAGAAAGTGGGGGAGGAGGAGTAGGCCACAGTGAAGTAGCCCCAGTTAAATATTCTGCGAATTTCACAGGGCAAGCAAATCACTTCACCCTGAAGGAATATGCTCCAGACGGAATATGCTGATTCCACCCTGAAGGAATAGACTTTGTATTCCACCCCAGTACAGTCGTTCCTCCTTACGGGGCAGGTGGGGCAGGCGTGGTAAACAGTAGGCAAATTAAATGGTCATTGTTTAAGAGTTACTTGTCATTAGTCACTAGCTAGCAAGCTGGCCGTCAATTAACCCGCTAGGGCGGGCCGTCATTGGTCATTAGGAAGAGAAGAGAAGGGAAGGATTGAATGGAAACTAAAAAATATGATGAAATTTCTTTTGTCGAATAACTCTTAACAATAAATATATTATTTTGATAGTTATTACATTTCATAATTAATTTTGAGAGAAGCCTTTTTCAAGGCTTCTTTTTTTTACAGAGATATGGGAATTATATTCTGGATTTGTACAATTAGCGTAGTATGTATAATTACGGGTGTGACCTTTTACAAGCCGTATTTGGGTATTGCATTCGTAATCGTTTCCATACCATTTGAGGGTAGCAAAATGTTTGATGGCATTTCAATTTATCCTTTAGAGACAATATTGGTTCTTCTCGTAGGTGTTTGTATTTATAAACTCATAAGCGGAAGGGAAATTTTTTTTAGAAATAGAAAATTAGTCTTCTACTATCTTCCTTTTATGTTGTGCATCTTGCTCTCGTCTTTGAAATTTATGGAGCTATCACTGACGATAAAAGAAATTGTGCGTTGGTTAGAGCTTATTGTTGTCTATTTTTTAACTATAAATCTGATAAATGACTATAAAAAGGTGAGAGTAATTTTGTATTCTATGATTTTAACTACAGCTATGGTTTCTATGCATGGGGTCGTTAGCTATTTAGCAGGAGTTGAAAGTGTATATGATGGAAGGCCTGGGGCTTACTCGTTTTTTGGTCATCCAAACGGATTAGCAGGGTATGTTAATTTAATAATACCTGTCCTTTTTGGTATGTTGATGACAAGTGTATTTTTATGGGAAAGGATTGCATTAGGTGCTTTTACTGTACTATCAATTATGAGCTGGTTTTTAGCATTTTCCAGATCGGCCTGGATTTCTTTAATCTTGGCAATGATCATTATTTTCTTTCTTACTAAAGTGAAAAAAAGAGTTGCCATTCTTTTAGCGATGCTCTTTGTAATATTTGCCATTACTTTCTTATCCTCAAACATTACAGATGACTTCCAGGATAGATTAGGATTACAGGAAGTAGAAGGTAGAGCTATGTTTTATCCAATAGGATTTAACATGGTAAAAGATGACTTAATCTTTGGAATAGGAGTAGGCAACTACCCCTTACTTATTAAGAAGTTTACTAATATGCGTTTCTTAGTACAGAATGATCTGCATTGCCTGTACTTACAAATGTTTGTTGAAGCAGGGTTAATGGGGTTATGTGCTTTTGTTTTTTGGTTAGCATGCATAAGCAAATATTTAATGAGTGCCTTGAAATCGTTAGAAAAGTCCAGGGACTATGGTCTTTTCGTTGGCTTAGTGGGAGGGGTAATTGTCTATTTATTCAATAATCTTGCAAATGTTTTAACGGTTCATGGAATTCATCTTCAATGGGGCATAATATTAGGGCTTGCCGTGGTATTAATACAATTTAGGGAATCCGAAACGTGTCTAAAGGCGGTTTAGTTAATCGGGCAAAGCGAAATATCTTCTATAAATTTTTATCAGAATCCTCAAGGATCTTGCCGGCGCTTTTGTTCATATATATAGCAAGGGAATTGGGTGGTGAAGATTTTGGCAAGTTATCCTTTGCATATTCTTTTGCCGGAATTTGTATTATCGTGGCAGATTTTGGTTTAAATACGATACTTATAAGGAATGTATCCAGACAAAAAGAACTGACCAGGGAATATATTGGTAATATTTTTGTGTTAAAAATTGTACTCTCAGTTGTAAGTATTTCAGTGATGGGCCTATTTGTTCTGTTTGCTGGTTATTCCCGTGAAGTGATTACTTTAGTCATAGTCTTTGGTGGCGTCATGTTCTTTAAAACCTTGGTAGATTTTTTCTGTGCTGTTTTCAATGCGTATGAGAGGATGGACCGGGAAGCATTCTTAAAAGGAACAAGCCAGATTCTTCTATTTTTATCTGGCATTGTAATATTAGCGCTGGGTTTTGGGCTTTTTGGTCTGTCTAATGTGTTCTTAGTAGTCTATTTGCTTAGTTCAGTGGTTGGATTTTATATGGTCTATAAAGGTATAACAAGCATACGTCCATGTTTCAATCTAAGGTTCTGGAAATACATTCTCCGAGAATCATTGCCCCTCGCATTAACGGTAGTTTTTACTGTTATTTATTTCAAAATAGATATCGTCATGCTTTCTCTAATCAGAGGGGATAATAGCGAGATCGGATGGTATTCTGCGGCAATGAGATTGATAGAGTTAGTAGGTGTTGTACCAGCGCTAATTGTCAGTGCACTCTTCCCGATACTCTCTGGATTATATAAAGATTCCATAGATTCTCTTAAAAAAGCTTATAAAATCTCTTTTAAGTACCTTTTGGTAATCGCCTTGCCAGTAGCAGTTGGTACATTATTATTATCTGAACGTTTTATAAACATAATTTATGGTAAGGAATTTGTTAGAGCAATTCCTGCGTTACAGATACTCGTATTTGCTTTAATTTTTATTTTTGTTAATTACATTTTAATGAACATCCTTGTAGCAATTGATAAACAGAAGCTTAATGCCATTGTGGCTGGTACCTGCGTCTTTGTAAATATAGTTTTAAATTTGTGCTTAATTCCACATTATGGATATTTGGGTGCGGGCTTCGCCACTGTTATTACAGAAATAGTCTTGTTTGGATTGTGTTTATATTTTGTTACGAGATATGTTTGTAAAGTCAATATCATTTCTTTGTTTATAAGACCATTGATTAGTGTAATTATCATGGGAGCATTTATAGTAGTAATCTTAGCAAAATTGAATCTAGTATTGGTTGTTTGTATAAGTGCATTAATTTATTTCTCTTGTTTATTATTGTTCAAGTATTTTACAGGTGATGACAAGGTGATTCTTATGCATTTGCTGGGCAGGCAAAAATGAAATGAAGGTATTAGTAATCTGGAAGGCTTTGGTATCTGAGGCGTATCATAAAAGATTCAAAGAGTTGGCAAGGTTTAAAGATGTAGAATTAACCTTAATTGTGCCAATGAAATGGCATAATTCTATCTTAGAGAAAAAATATTGTGAGGAATATGAGATAATACCTAGAAAGGTAATACTAAATGGTTATAACCATTTACACTGGTATCCCGGTTTAGAGAAAATTGTAAAACAAATTCGACCGGATATATTTCATATTGAGGAAGAACATTATAGTCTTGTAACTTTCCAGGCGATTAGATTAGCAAAAAAGTATAACATAAAAAGCCTGTTTGTTTCATTGCAAAATATTTATAAGAAATATCCGTTTCCGTTTTCATGGATAGAAGGATATAACTTGAAAAATACTGATTATGCATTAGCCGTCAGCGAAGAAATAAGAGATATTCTTGTCAGGAAAGGTTTTGATAATGGGCAGATTTCAATAATTCCATATGGTATCGATCCATTACTGTACCGTAAGATGGAATCAACAGAACTAAGATCTAGACTGCGTTTGGAGGCTTTTACAATTGGATATATAGGTAGATTTGTACAGGAAAAGGGTATTTTTGATTTATTAAAGGCAGTATCACAGATCAAAAGTAAATTTAATCTTTTAATGGTAGGTAGCGGTAGATTAAAGTATAAAATAAAGGTAGAAGGAAGACGCTTGGGGATAT
>VSDH01000048.1 GCA_008636105.1 Candidatus Scalindua sediminis
CACCTCCTTTCCGGAGATGAGTATACCTGACATTTTCTATTTGTCTTATACTGACATTATCAATTTGCTATGACATGGATAAATAATATTTCATATCTTGATATTTAGCTTTTGACAATACTATTTTGGCAATATAGAATTTAAAATATATCTAATTTTCTAATAATTTAACAATATTTGATAACGATGACAAGGGAAAATATATTTAGGAGATACTTAGTATCGTTTGATAGTAAAACCCTTCAACATATTTTTACTGATACACTTATTGTGGGAAGTGGTGTGGCAGGATTAAGCTCTGCTATTCACGCGGCCAAGGATGGTTCTGTCTTAATAGTAACTAAGGCCAAGATAAATGAAAACTGTACGGAATATGCACAAGGGGGAATAGCTGCTGGATTGTGCCCCGAAGATAGCTTTGAAGAACACATAAATGATACTCTCAGGACAGGTCAAGGTCTTTGTGACGCTGTGATAGTTAGTGGGGTAGTTAGGGAAGGTACAAAAAGGGTAAAGGAATTAATCGATTGGGGTGCAAAATTCGATAAGGAGAACGGAGAGTTAATTTTTACAAAGGAGGGGGGACATAGCCATCCAAGAATACTGCGAGCGAGAGGTGATTCCACAGGTAAGGAAATCGAAGATACTCTTGTGGGTATGGTTAACAAGCATCCGAATATTCGGGTTTTTGAGTATACATTTGCTATTGATTTGCTGGTAAGTAATAATACTTGTGATGGTATTATAGCCTGGCGCAGTAGAGAAGGAAAGATGTTAATATGGGCCAAACAGATTATATTGGCTTCGGGCGGTTGTTGCCAGGTTTATAGGGAAACAACAAATCCGGAAATAGCGACTGGCGACGGCATTGCTATGGCCTACAGAGCAGGGGTAGAACTGCAAGATCTTGAATTTGTACAATTCCATCCAACAACTTTATATGTCGCCGGTGCTGAAAGAGTCTTAATCTCCGAAACAGTCAGAGGCGAAGGAGGAATATTAAAGAACAAAAACGGCGAGAGATTTATGCCAAAGTACCATCCTAAGGCAGAACTGGCACCGAGGGATGTAGTTAGCAGGTCTATTTTACTTGAGATATATAGAACTGGCCATACACATGTATATCTAGACGTTAGACATATCTCAGAAAAAAAGCTCAGTACAAGGTTTCCAAAGATAAAGAAATTATGTGCGTCTTTCGGTATTGATATATCAAGGCAACTAATCCCTGTGCATCCGAGTGCTCATTATATGATTGGTGGTATCAAAGTAGATCAAGGAGGAAGAACTAATATTAAGAATCTTTACGCTTGTGGGGAAGTTTCCTGTACCGGATTACACGGAGCAAACCGTTTGGGCAGTAACTCTTTGCTTGAGTGTTTAGTATATGGTTACAGGGCTAGCCGTGAAATTAGTAGCGAACTAAGAAAAATGAAAGACGGTTTATCTCCACATTCGTTTAAAGAAATTTCTAAGAATGATCGTCATTGTGAACTAGATTTAGAAGATGTAAAGAATTCCTTAAAAAGTTTGATGTGGAGAAATGTTGGTATTGAACGTGATGACAAGCACCTTAAGGAAGTGGTTGAAAACATCGATCTTTGGTGTAAGTATATAATAAATAATGAGTTTTCAACACCACTTGGTTGGGAAGTGCAAAACATGCTAACGGTAGCAAGATTAATATCAATTTCAGCTTCCAAGAGGAAGGAATCAAGGGGCGTGCATTATCGTTTAGACTTTCCTGATAATAATGACAAATGCTGGAAAAAGCATATCGTTATTAGTAATGGTAAATATACTATTATTCCGTAAAATCTTCTTTTTCAAGGGCATTTTTAACATTATTGGGTTTAACAATTACTCCACCAATCTCGAAGAAATATCAATCATCTATTACATTCTTTGAGGGACAAAGGAGGTTCAGAGTCTATTTGATAGTATCATGGAGTTTTAAAGGACATGTAGTTTGCTAACTTTGCGGAAATGGTAGCCGTAAATTGCAAATGTAACGGCCATTGGAAATAATTCGAGACGATGAAAACACGTCCATAACAATAGATTCCAATATTGGTTGCGTTCCTTGCCTAGAATGCCGAGATGGTACATAGAGCGAAACATCGCCAGGATGTGAGCGAATTTAATTTGAGTTTTGATCTTTGGCGCCTTATATTCTCGAAAGAATGTCTTAATGCGCTGATAATAGTTTTCGGGCGAATAAATATGTCTCAATATATTTTTATATCCCTCCCGGAATATGTCTGGGTCCATGTTAGGGATAATGTTAGTTGTACCGTCCACATTGTCCCCTGACGTTGACCCAAGCAGACGGCCCTCTCGTTTTAGACGTTCAAATAGCTTTGTCCCCGCTGGAGCCTGAAGCATACCAACCATTGCCGTCACAATCCCGCTCTTCTGTATAAAATCTATTTGGCGCTGAAAGATGGATGGCGTATCATTGTCAAAGCCAACAATGAAGCCTGCCTGCACTTGCATTCCGGCTCGCTGAATACGCCGTACATCTTCTGCTAAGTCACGGTTTTTGTTCTGTTTCTTTCCACATTCATCCAGGCTAGCCTCATCTGGCGTCTCAATCCCGACAAAAACTGTATTAAAACCAGCTTTGTACATATCTTGCATTAATAGTTCGTCATCGGCCAGGTTAATTGAGGCCTCGGTGTGAAACGTTATTCCCACATGATCTCTTTGCCATTCGATTAATGAAGGTAATAATTCTTTCTTGAGACATCTTTTGTTTCCAATGAGATTGTCATCTACGAAGAAAACTGCTCCACGCCACCCCAGGTTATAGAAACTGTCCAGTTCATCAATGATCTGTTCGGCAGTCTTGATGCGTGTACGACGTCCAAATAATTGAGTCACGTTACAAAACTCACATTGATAAGGACAACCTCTGGAATATTGTATGTTCATCGATGCATACTTACTCATATCGGCCAACTTCCATAGAGGGGTTGGAGATGTCCTGATGTCAGGAAACTGAGAAGTAGTGTATACTCGCCTGGCACGACCATTTTCCAGGTCTGCCAGAAAGGATGGTAAGGTTTCCTCAGCTTCATTGAGTACGAAATAATCGACATCCTCAAATTGTTCATGCTCGCTCGTAAAAAGTGGCCCCCCGGCAACAACTTTGAGACCCACTTCTTTGCATTGTTTAATGACTTTACGAGCCGACTCTCTTTGTATAAGCATACTGCCAATAAACGCATAATCCGCCCATGCCAGATCTTCCTCCGTGAGCCTCGTCACATTGACGTCGACCAGGCGCTTATCCCACTCTGATGGTAGCATCGCAGCAACCGTCAGTAAACCCAGTGGAGGATAGGTGGCCTTCTTGCGCATGAATTTAAGTGCGTGCTTGAAACTCCAAAATGTATCCGGAAACTCAGGGTATATCAATAGTACATTCATTTTTCACAAAAGATAGACAGAGGTTTAAGCGTTTTGTAATAATTTTTTGACTTTTCTTGGCAAAAAAAATAAATGTCCGACATAAAGGGTTTTTAGCGAAACTTCCCTAGTACGATACTCACATTGTGCCCACCGAAACCAAAAGAATTAGACATCACATTTTGTATTTTTTTCTCCTTCGCTTCATTTGGAACAAAATCAACGCCGTTACAGTTTGGATCTGGTGTTTCATAGTTTATTGTAGGTGGCATAACGTTATTATCAATTATTAATGCGCATATTGCTGTTTCAATACCACCTGCTGCACCTAATGAGTGTCCTAGCATAGACTTTGTTGAGCTGATAGACAAATTCTTGATGTTGCCATCGAAAACCCTTTTGATAGTATCAACTTCAACTTCGTCACCCATGGGAGTAGATGTTGCATGTGCATTAATATAAGATATTTGCTCAGGATTCAACTTGGATTCTTTTAAGGCATTTTTCATAGCAACGTACGCACCTTCACCATTGGGGTGAGGCGCTGCGATATGATATGCATCGTCGCTCATGGCAAAACCAAGCACCTCCGCATAAATATAAGCATTTCTTTTTTTTGCCATCTCCAGTTCTTCTAAGATTATGATACCTGCACCTTCTGATATGACAAATCCATCCCTATCCTTATCGAATGGTCTACTTGCCGAATGAGGGTTATCGTTTCTCGTAGATAATGCTTTCATATTATTAAATGCGCTCACACAGAGAGAAGATATCGTTGCTTCCGTGCCTCCAGCAATCATTACATTAGCTTCTCCTTTCTGGATGACTCGGACGGCTTCGACAATGGCATGTGCACCTGATGCACATGCAGTAATAACAGAAAAGTTTGCGGCGTGAATACCAAATTTAATGGCTATATGAGCGGGTGCGGCGTTTGCCATTAGTTTGGGAATCATAAATGGAGAAACTCTTGATGGTCCTTTCTGAAGCAAGACCGTATGTTGTGCTTCAATCTCAAGAATACCTCCTATACCGGTGCCAATAATCGCACCTGCTTTATTTCGGTCTGTCTTATCAAAATCTATTCCAGAATCTTCAACGGCAAGGATTGATGAAGCTAATGCAAATTGAGCAAATCTGTCTAATCTCCGTTCCAGTTTTTTATCAAACCATTTGCCTGGCTCAAAATCCTTTACCTCGCCAGCAATGAGAACTTCATGATCGGTTGTATCAAAAGCAGTTATCCTGCTAACCCCACTTTTTCCATTGCATAACGATGTCCAAAGTTGATCTTTGCTTTGGCCTAATGGTGTTATCACACCGAGGCCAGTTACTACTACCCGGGCCCCCATTACTTTTGTATGTGCTCCTTAATATATTTTATTGCATCCCCAACGGTTTGTATTTTTTCTGCATCTTCATCGGGGATGTTCATGTCGAATGCATCCTCAAATTCCATAACAAGTTCTACTGTGTCAAGCGAATCTGCACCTAAGTCATTTACAAACGATGTTTCGTTCGTGACTTGTTCGTTATTTCCGCCCACTTGTTTAATAATTATTTCTCTTACTCTTTCTTCTAGCGTCTGTTCTTCTGTAGACAAAGTCGTTCCTCCTTAAGGCAAATTTTCTTAATTTTTCAAATATCTACTAAAGAGTTATATTTATCGATATTTCTGACTTTTTTTGTAGAATCTATTTTTTTTAATAGACTCGTAAGAACTTTCCCAGGACCAATTTCATAAAATTCCTCTATACCATCATCTATAAGATTTTGCATAGAATGACTCCATCTTACAGGATTATCAAGCTGCTTAATAAGAGAAGACTTTATTTCATCAGGCTCGTTTATGTATTTTGCACTTACGTTTGTCATGACAGGTATTTCAGATTTTAAAACATTGGTCTTTTCGATTTCTTTTGCAAGCTTGCTACTTGCCGGACTCATCAAAGCGGAATGGAACGCACCGCTGACCTTTAACGGTATTACCGCTCTTGCACCTTTTTCTTTTGCTATAATCATTGCTTTTTTTACAGCTTCTTCTTTCCCTGAGATAACTATTTGTTCTGGAGAATTATAATTTGCAGCACAAACGTCCCCATATTCTCTCGCTTCTTCGCATATCTTCTTAACTTCTGATTCCCTCAATCCTATTATCGAAGCCATAGTCCCCTTTTCCTTGTCGCATGCTTCTTGCATAAATTGTCCACGCTTATAGACAAGTTGTAAAGCGTCTTCGAATGATATAGAATTTGTGAAAACAAGTGCAGTATATTCTCCCAAACTTAAGCCTGCTGCTGCATGGCATGAGATATTTCCATTATTGCGTTCCTTAAAAGCACTCAGGATTGCTATGCTTGTGACCATAACTGCTGGTTGGCAGATAGAGGTTTTGTTAAGTTCCTCCTGTTTCCCGTTAAAACATATATCTGACAGGTCAAAACCCAGTATCTCGTTCGCTCTGTTATATACTTCTCTTGCTTCTCTGGTTTGAGAGTAAATATCTTTACCCATTCCAACGTATTGTGCTCCCTGACCCGCAAATAAAAAAGCAGTTTTAGCCATTTTACCACTTGATGATAGAGGAACTCCACGTTAAGCCTCCTCCAAATGCGACCAAAAGTACCATATTTCCTGGTTTTAACATTTTTGCTTTTTCTATTTCATCAATTGCTATAGGAATAGAAGCGGAGGAGGTATTACCATATCTGTCAATATTGATAAATGCCTTTTCCTTTGGTAGATTGAGTTTTTCCATTGCTGCTTCTATGATTCTAATATTACTTTGATGAGGAACAATCAAGTCGATGTCTTCAATCTTCATATTGTTTTTAGAAACAGTCTTAATGATTACGTCAATCATGTTATTAACGGCAATTTTGAATACCTCTTTTCCTTTTAGCTGAATATAATGTGAACGAGAATCGACAGTTTCATGCGATGTAGGTAATTTAGAACCACCTGCTGGAAGCGTTAATATATCTGCTTGACGTCCATCTGCAAATAGATGAGTTGTAATTATTTCACGCTTACCGTTACTTCTCTGAACTATTGCCGCCCCAGCTCCATCACCAAAAAGAATACAGGTAGACCTGTCCGTATAATCAGTGATCTTTGACAGGCATTCTGCACCTACAACTAAAACAGTTTTTGTACTTCCAGAAATAATAAAATTTTTGGCAATGGATAGTGCGTAAATGAATCCCGCACAAGCTGCTAATATGTCAAAGGCACCCGCATTATTTGCCCCAATTTTCTCTTGTATAAAGCAAGAGGTAGAAGGGAATAAACAATCAGGTGTAATGGTAGATGTTATGATAAGATCGACTTCGGAGGGTAATACCTTAGCATCGTCAAGTGCACGTAGTGATGCCTCAATAGCTAGATCCGAAGTGGCAGCTCCATTGTCTACAATGCGTCTTTCTTTAATCCCCGTACGCTTGGTGATCCATTCATCAGTTGTGTCAAGCATCTTTACCAGATCGGCGTTGGTGAGTATTTTCTTGGGCAAAAATGAACCTATCCCTGTAATTGATGCTTTGTACCTTTTTTCCATTAATTAACCTAATTTAAATTAGGGAAATTGTCTCTTTGAATAGCAGTTACGAGAGATGAATCAGCTCTCTCAACTCCAGAAACAATATGTTTATTTACTTGATATTTCCTAAATTGTATTGCTTCCCTTATTGCATTTTGAATTGCCTTTGAATCTGATCTGCCATGTGCAATTATGCATATTCCGTCAATTCCAAGTAGTGGTACACCACCGTATTCGGAGTAGTCGTTTTTGCTGCGTAGTTGTTTTAGAGTAGGTTTGCAAAGCCATATACCAATTCTTGTCAGAGTGTTTTTCTTTGCTTCTGAGACAAAAGCAGATAAAAGGCTTATGGTAAGACCTTCAGCAAATTTTAGCAAGACATTGCCTACAAAACCTTCGCAAACAACTATGTCAAACTTACCATCAAACACGTCACGTCCTTCGGCATTTCCAATAAAATTCAATGGTGAGCTTGAAAGCAGTGTAAAAGCTTCTTTAACTAAGTCATTACCTTTGGCATCTTCCTCACCAATATTTAAAAGACCAACTCTTGGTTTTTCTATATTTAAGATATACTTACAAAAAACCGAGGCCATGATTCCATATTGTAATAAATGTGCAGGTTTACATTTTATATTTGCTCCAGCATCCATTACCACGCATACACCGTGAAAGGTTGGTATAGTTACACCTATTCCAGGACGTTTAACACCTTCTAATGTCCGAAGAAATAAAGTTGCTGCAGCCACCGTTGCACCTGTATTTCCTGCACTTACTACGGCATCTGCCTCTTTTTTTGCTACTAACTTAACGCTTTTTGTAATTGATGAATCAATTTTTTTTCGTACGGCAATCGTTGCAGACTCATTCATACCTACAACTTGTGAGGAGTGAACAACGGAAATATTGTTAGGGGTGGTGCCAAATATATCTAATTCATTATGAATTTTCTTCTGGTCACCTACCAGTATTATCTCGTGGTTAGAAAATTTACAGGCAGCATTCACAGCTCCTTTTACGATTTCAGATGGGGCTGAATCACCACCCATTGCATCAACAGCAATACGCATAATTTATGTTCTCTCAACAGCAATTACTTGACGACCATGGTAGTAGCCACAATTATGGCAAATCGTATGGGGTCTTTTTATCTGTTTACAATGAGGACAAATAAACCTCTTTGATCTATAACCTGAAGTCTTTTTCGCAGATTCAAAACTTGGAATATTCGGAGGATCCAATGCGTCATGTGAACGCCTTTTACCTGTCCTGGAATTTGAATGTTTTCTTTTTGGAAGTGCCATTATATTATTCTTAAATTAATTAAATTTAAAGTGAAAAAAGGGAAGAAGAAGAAAGAAAGGGAAGCATAAGGAATTACCTTTATGAATTATATGCCGGAATGCCCATGCACAGCATAAGGATAAATGGCATTTGAATAGCTACCCTTTAATACCCCACCTTATAGGGGGGAGCTTCAATACCAAGCCTCCCGTTACTTTCTTGTCCTTCCCTTTTTACCTATCTCCTTAAATTCTAAAAGCTTATAAGGAGATTCTTGGTTCAAAAACCGGCATATTCTATAGCCGTACCTTACCTTTGTCAAGCAAAAAACACTACGGAAGTTCACATGCAATGTTCGATTTTTTCTCGAATTGTCTTGAACGCAAAATCAATGGCTTCATTCATCTTATTTGGGGATCGGCCACCGGTTTGAGCCATATCCGCGCGCCCACCACCGCCACCATCTACAATTTTTGCCATGTCTTTGGCAATATTTCCGGCATTAAGCCCTTTCTTCACCAAATCATTGCTTAATGCCGTTATCAAGATGACTTTTCCATCCTCAGTGGTTCCTAAAATTATTGCTACAGAGCCTAATCTTTTTTTTAATGAGTCTGCAGCTTTTCTTAAATCTTCTACCCCTACTCCTTCCATTATTTCTGTCACGATTTTTACACCTGATATTTCCCTGGCATTAGCGATAAGATTAGAAGAATATTTTTGGGCGCTTTCCTTCTTTGCCTTCTGTGCTTCTTTTCTTAAACTTTTTAGCTGTTGTATCAGCTCTTCGGTACGTTGAATAATCGCATTTTCTTGAACGTCGAGAATATTACATAGTCGTTCAAGTATTTCCCCTTTATGGCTTATCTTTGCGAGGGCTTCTTTACCAGTTACAGCTTCTATCCTGCGTATACCCGCAGCTATTGATGACTCGCTAATAATCTTGAATAGGCCTATTTCACCGGTATTGCCAACATGTGTTCCTCCACAGAGTTCACGGCTGTAGTCTCCAATACTTACTACCCTGACATTTTCACCGTATTTTTCACCAAATAGAGCTACTGCTCCCGTTGACTTTGCCTCGTTTAATGTCATTTCTTGAGTAACAACTGGGATATTTTCCATGATCTTTTCATTCATAAGGTCTTCTATTCTTGAGAGTTCACTTTTTTCTACACCAGTAAAGTGATGAAAGTCAAAGCGAAGTCTATCAGGCGCTACAAGGGAGCCGGATTGTTCAGCATGTTGTCCAATCACTTGACGTAAGATATAGTGAAGCAAGTGTGTTGCTGAATGATTACGCTTGATTGCTGCCCTTCGTTTCACATCAATCTTAGAAATAACATTTTCATTTGTACTAATCTTACCCTTAATTACCTTGCCGATATGCACTATGATGTTATTCAGGATCTTTGTATCGCAGATTTCAACATTTGCGTGTTTTGTTTGAAT
Organism: Candidatus Scalindua sediminis; assembly: GCA_008636105.1. Lineage (GTDB taxonomy): Bacteria > Planctomycetota > Brocadiia > Brocadiales > Scalinduaceae > Scalindua_A > Scalindua_A sediminis. The sequence goes on from VSDH01000048.1 coordinate 9,689, forward strand.
TATACCTATGTCACCGACTTGACCACCGGCCTCTGCATAAAAGGGAGATTGGTCTAAAACTATATGTACCTCTTGACCAGCTTCAACACAATCAACCAATTGTTCATTTACAATCAGCCCAATTACTTTACCTTCAGCTTCATGTTTTTCATAACCAAGAAAAACCGTTTCTTTTGTTATTTCTTTTATTTTACTTAACGGGCCTTCGTCAAATATACTTCCCTTCATTTGTGAGGATATTTTTGCCCGTTTACGTTGTATGGCCATCTCTTTTTCAAAGCCTTTTTTATCGATAAGCAGGTTGTTTTCTTTTAAGATTGATTCAGTCATATCAAGCGGAAAACCAAAGGTATCGTACAGTTGAAATGCCTCTGGACCAGATAGAACTTTTCGTCCTTTCTTTCGAAGGCCTTCTATAAGTTCTGCCAACCTCTTGCTCCCCATATGTAATGTATCGTGAAATCTTTCTTCTTCGTTTTTAATGATTCTTGCAATATTTTCTCGACGCTGCTTTATCTCGGGGTATGGTTCATTCATTACTTCTGCTACAATAGGAACGAGTTTGTAAAGAAAACTATCTTTCTTTCCCAATTTTAAACCATCACGAACTGCTCTTCTTAAGAGTCTTCTCTCGACGTAACCTCTTCCCTCATTACTAGGTAAAACACCATCTGAAATGCAAAATACGATTGCCCTTATATGATCTGCTATTCGATTCATTAATTTACCCCCGCTGCTTTCTTGCACCGTATCGGCACGATGCTGAAAGCAAGATGCGGGGTACTTAACTTCAACAAACTCAGAAATATTCTGAATAATGGGCTTAAAGATATCGATTTCAAAGTTTGTGTTGACGCCTTGCATAACACTGGCCATCCTTTCTAAACCCATTCCTGTATCTACGTTTTTGTTCGGTAGAGGTTTAAGGATTCCTCCATCTTTTCTATCAAATTGCGTAAAAACTAGATTCCATACCTCAACGAAACGGTTACAGTCACAATCAGGGGCACATTCTTTTCTTTTACATCCAACGCCCTGCCCTCTGTCATAAAAGATTTCCGAACACGGCCCACAGGGTCCGTTTGGACCCTCAGAAGGTGCATTGGCAGGCCAAAAATTTTCCTTTTCACCAAACCTGTATATCTTATCTTTAGGAACACCAATCTTTTTTAGCCAGATTTTGTAGGATTCTTCGTCATCTAGATAAATGCTTACTACCAACCTTTCCTCCGGAACCTTCATCTCTTGAAGCATAAATTCCCAGGCCATTTCTATTGTTTCTGATTTGAAGTAATCTCCGAAGGAAAAGTTTCCTAACATTTCAAAAAAAGTATGGTGCATCGGGGTTTTACCTACCTTTTCGATATCACCGGTTCTAAGACATTTTTGACATGTTGTTGCCCTTTTGACGTCTAACTTTCCTTTCCCCAGGAACATGTCTTTAAACTGGTTCATCCCGGCACCAGTGAATAAAAGAGTCGGGTCATCTCCAGGGACAAGCGAATCACTTGGAAGTATGATATGCTCTTTTCTTTCAAAAAAACTTAAATATTTTTTTCTGATTTCGTTCGTTTCCATAACAGTATTTGTTATTTTACCTGTGCTAATAACCAAATCAAGGCAAATATTTTATGGAGAAAAAGCCTTTCTCGTATAAATTCAAATTAAATATTTTGGGCTTATAGGCTGAGTTAGTTTGGCATTGACAACATTAAACCTCTCTGGATATAATCAAACTAAGGTCATGCCAGAAAAAACCTTATAAATATTCATTCTATTAAAGAGGAATTTAAAGTTGCGTAGCGATACTATTAAGTGTGGTATAGAAAGAGTGCCTGCAAGGGCCTTACTTTATGCAACCGGACTGACCAAAGAGGATATGGAAAAGCCATTCATAGGTATTGCCAGTAGTTTTACGGATCTGATACCGGGCCATGTCCACATGAGACGTTTGGAGAGGGAGATAGAAAAAGGTATATATGCGGCAGGAGGTGTCAGTTTCATCTTTGGCGTACCAGGTATTTGTGATGGCATTGCAATGGGGCATAAAGGAATGAATTACTCCCTTGCTTCAAGGGAATTAATTGCTGATTTAATAGAGTGTGTTACAAATGCGCATTGTCTGGATGGATTAGTATTGTTAACCAATTGCGATAAAATAACACCTGGGATGCTTATGGGTGCCGCAAGGATAGACGTTCCTGCTATCGTAGTAACGGCTGGTCCTATGATTTCCGGACGTCATAAGATGCAGAAGCTTTCTTTGGTTCGCGACACCTTTGAGGCTGTTGGCAGGAAGCAAAAAGGAGAAATTGACGATGAAGAGCTAGAGTCTCTTGAAATGGAGGCATGTCCAGGCCCGGGATCTTGCCAGGGGATGTATACGGCAAATACTATGGCGTGTGTTACTGAAGCACTTGGGATGTCTTTGCCGGGATGTGCCGCAGCATTAGCAATCTCTGCGGATAAAGACAGGATTGCCTACAATAGCGGGCAAAAAATAGTTAATCTATCAAAAGAGGATGTTAGTTGCAGAAAGATTATGACACGAGATGCCTTTGAAAACGCAATTTTAATTGATATGGCACTTGGAGGCTCAACAAATACATGTTTGCATATTCCTGCGATGGCTAATGAAGCAGATATCAATATAGAGTTAGATCTCTTCGACGAGATTAGTAAAAGAGTACCTCAAATAACAAACCTGAGGCCGGGTGGCGAATATTTTATGGAGGATTTTTTTTACGCTGGTGGTATTCCGGCAGTGATGAAAAGACTCGGTGATGACTTGAATGACTGCATGACCGTTAGTGGATTTAAAATAAGGGAAATTGCAAGACAGGCAAAGGTATATGATGAAGATATAATCAGGACAAAACAAAATGCCTACAGTAAAGAAGGTGGTATTGCAGTGCTTCATGGAAATATAGCGCCTGATGGAGCAGTTATTAAGCAGAGCGCATTATCCGATGATATGATGGTTTTTAAGGGTTCTGCAAAGGTTTTTGAGTGTGAAGAAGATGCAATGCAGGCAATAATGGATAAAAAAGTTCCACAGGGTTCAGTGGTTATTATCAGGTATGAAGGACCTCGTGGAGGCCCTGGTATGAAAGAGATGTTATCTCCCACGGCGGCTCTTGTTGGAATGGGCATGGATAATTCTGTTGCCTTGATCACGGATGGACGTTTTTCAGGCGGCACGAGGGGTCCTTGTATCGGGCATGTTTCCCCTGAAGCAATGGTTGGTGGACCTTTGGCATTGATAGAGGATGGTGACGAGATAATTATTGACATTCCAAAACGTAAGCTATATGCTGAATTATCAGAATCTGAGTTTGATAATCGCCGTGCAAAGTGGTCGCCTCCCCCCTTAGAGGCTGTGAATAGGTTTCTTACTAGATATGCTAAATGTGTAACATCAGCGGATAAGGGTGCAATACTCGAAAGTTAAAACGATACAACCATTCAGAAGGAAATTAGTATAAACCCCAAATCAGAAATCTGCAATCCTCAATAGGTGTATAAATTACCCGGTAGTGTAATGGTAACACTAGAGATTTTGATTCTCTCATTGGAGGTTCGAGCCCTCCCCGGGTAACCATCTTTCGCTAAAGCTACAGAATGATTAAATTTACCCAAGATAGAATAGGTAATCCGAAGCTCACTACAATTGACAAAAAAAGTAAGTGGGCGCAGGATACCATCTTTCGCTAAAGTTACAGAATGGCATGTATTATTGTTATATTTTATTAAGTTTAAAGTCTCATATTTTTTATTTTGGTTCTACTAAAAATTTAAGAACCAGGTTAAAATTTCACAACGAAGGAAAGGTTAAGATTTTTGGGGATAGACGGGCAGACCTTTCAAAACTTAATATCGTTCAAACAATCAACATAGTGTTTAAATAACAAACAAGTTACCACAGTTGGTATTTTTATGGTTGTTATGTTTTATATCAACAATCAACAAGAAAAAATTACTGCAAATGTACTTCCTGCCATAAATCAAATCGGAAACAAAATTTCCTCATAAATGATGTAAACATGGAAAAATTTTCCTACTCGCCCTGTTATCAACACCATCTGTGAAACAGGAAGTTACAAGCCAATAACATTTAATCACCCTTTAGTAAAGACGGGAATAAGAAGGATTCGAAATTCCTATTCATTAAATACTCCTTGTATTTATTTATAATTGGCAACTGTTTTGCTATATCAGTTATAAGGCAAACAGCTACAAATAAAGATTTTAAGAAAATAATCTGATAATCTAATGCAACATTTCAATTAAACACCTTAAAATTGAAAAACTTTAATTGTTAAAAAAGGGCTTATCAAGAATAAGATAAATGTAAGCTTCATAGAAGAATCTGAAGTTTGAAGGTACATGTATTGAGAATATTGATTTGAGAGGCCACACAATTTAATCGTGTGCTGCATTGCTGTAATGGGACCCATGGCTGTAAATCGAAGGCGTCCCCACTGCTTTCTTGCCCCCTGCGCTTTCTTGCGAAAGCAAGATGCTGGGGCTTTGCGGGAGAAAGCAGCGTGCCGCCACGGTGCAAGAAGTGGGGGTGCCTTTTTATTTTTTGTTTGATGGTGGCAATGAAGAAGGATTCATCAAATATGGCTGATGAGGATGGTTTACAACATGATGGAAGATAAAACAAATAGCCCTTACATAATTCTTGTTGTGGAGGATGATGAGGCGTTATCTGTTCTGATTCAAAAAAAACTGCAAAAAACAGGCTTTCGAACAGAGAGTGTTTTGAATGGAGCTCAAGCAATTGCATGGGCAGTTGACAATCCGTCCTCACTTATGTTGATGGATTACAAGTTACCAGACATGTCAGGCAAGCACATTATAGAAGCTCTCTCAGATCGTCAGTGCAACATCCCTTTCATCATTATGACGGGCTATGGTGACGAAAGAGTTGCGGTAGAAATGCTGAAGCTTGGCGCTAAAGATTATCTGGTGAAGGATGCTGGTTTCCTTAATCTTTTGCCGACGGTAGTAAAGAGGGTAATTGAACATTTAACTGCTGAGAGAATATTAGCCGAAGCCGAAGAGAGGCTGCAAAGGGACAAGGAACTTTATGGAAACATCATTGAATCTATGAGCGATGGGATACTAGCCCTGGACCGCCATTTCTTCTTCACTCATTGGAGCAACGTGATGGAAAGAATTTTTAAATTTCCACGAGAGGAGTTAATCGGCACTACTAAGCGTCCATGGGACGTTTTCCCATACCTGGTCGAACATGGGGTAGACGTGATGATGAGACAGGCGATGAGTGGGGAAGTGATTGAACAAGAAAATATTCCATATTACCTTTCGGATGGGACGAGAGGGTTCACTTCCAATATCTTTTTACCACTGCGGACTGCCAGTGGTAAGATATGTGGCATCGTCGGTGTGGTTCGCGAAGTAACAGAGCATAAGAAGGCAGAAGAGCAGATCCTCAAACTGTCTTGCGCTGTAGAACAAAGCCCTAGTACGGTTATAATTACGGATACCAAGGGCAATATTGAATATGTCAATCCTAAGTTCACCCAACTGACAGGCTACACTTCCGAGG
>VSDH01000049.1 GCA_008636105.1 Candidatus Scalindua sediminis
GTGAATATTGCATTAGGTCCTCCTTTAGGTTTTGATTTATTATACCAAAAGAGTTACCTAATTACTGAGCATATACATCTGTCCCCATAAGAGAATCCCAGGAGAGAACACCTGAGAACCATAAATGATACTCCGCTTGAAGACCAATGCCCGGAATGTGACAAAATGTACTTTTTAACACTGTTTTCCCAATTTCAATTCCATGCTGGTTATCCAAGTCCTACTTTGTCTTTAACGGTTGTTAAAATTTTCTCTGCAATGGGCCTGATTTTACTGGCTCCTTCAACCAGTAAAGAATCAATATAACTTTCGTCGGCTGTTAAATCCCTATAGCGAGATTGGAGAGGTTTCAGCCCTTCGATGATTACGTCTGCCAGATCTTTTTTGAAATCTGCATATCCCTTTCCTTCAAATCGAGCTTCTATTTCCGCTCTACTAATTCCAGTGAAAAGTTCATATATGACTAGCAAATTGTAGATTCCAGGGCGGTTTTCATCGAAACGGATCTCACGCAGTGAGTCCGTAACCGCTCCCATAGTTTTAGAACGGATAACATCCGGCGAGTCTAGCAAATGAATTGCATGACCCTGCTGTGTCTCGCTCTTGCTCATCTTCTTTGTGGGATCGTCCAGTCCCATAATACGGGCGCCTGTCTCAGGGATAACAGGTTCTGGTATCTTGAAGGTCTCACCATATATTGAGTTAAATCTCTGCGCAATATCTCGTGCAAGCTCCACGTGTTGTTTTTGGTCCTCACCAACTGGCACGAGGTCAGTTTCGTAGAGTAGAATATCCGCAGCCATAAGTGCAGGATAATCAAAAAGGCCAACATTAACTTGCTCTTTTTGTGACTTTTCTTTGAACTGTGTCATTCTCTGCATCCATCCCATAGGGGTAAGGCAGTTGAGAATCCATGTCAGTTCGGCATGAGCACTGATGTGAGATTGAACGAAGACGTGGGACAATTTACGGTCTATCCCGGCGGCAAAGAGGAGGCCTGCCAGCTCACGTATCTTCGACTTCAGGATTTTAGGGTTTTGAGTAACAGTGATGGCATGTAGGTCAACAATGCAAAAGATGTTATCAAACTCAGCTTGTGAAGTTATCCAATGCTTAATCGCACCGAGGTAGTTTCCGATGTGGATATTGCCCGTTGGTTGAATACCAGAGAGCACACGCTTTTTCATGGTTGCCCCTTTGGTTTCTAAAACTATACCTGTTTGCATGTGGCACAAACGGTAAAGTCGCTTCTTCCTATTCGTAAGGATAATTAAACAAACTATTATTCTATAAGATCATGTTATTTAAACAATTACGTCGCACGCATATGATAAGTTTTACGATTGAATATATCAATATAAAATATAACCTGTCGAGAATATTAGGAGTCCTAAAAAATGCAAGTTTTACTTGCGGTAGGCCTATTTAGCAATTATACTTGCAGATTCAAATGTTATAGATTCACTTCCTTTACCAATATTAATTAAGAGTGAAAAAAGATAAAAGGATAAAAAATTTAAAAGAAGAAAGTTTTGTCATAGACACGAGCATTTTCACTAATACTGATGTAGGTATTGCATTTGGCAGAAGCCCAACTACGGCTCTAAAAGGATTTCTAAAACTGATAAGTAAGTTAGAACGGCCATGTTTCTATATGCCACCTTCAATTTATCGAGAACTTATGAATTTTGTGGATGCTACTAAAATACCAAAAGATCTCCAGGTTAAGATTTTCCAAAAACCACCAAAAAAATATGAGATGAGTGTGCCAGCCTTTTTGCTTTATGAGTTAATAGAGGACGTGCGTCATCGTATTGATAAAGGTTTAAGGGTGGCAGAACAAGCTGTAAGAGAGGTAGTGACGGATACTGAGCCAGAAACGATAGCGAACCTTAGAAAAAAGTATCGTTCGGCTTTAAGGGAGGGAATTATTGATAGCAAGGAAGATGTTGACTTAATACTGTTAGCAAAAGAGTTAGATGGTATTTTGGTCACCGCTGATACGGGGATAATGACATGGGCCGATAAACTGGGAATCCGTTTCATAGAATCACGTAACCTTCGCGGAATTATAGAAAGTTTAATCAAAATGTGAGAAACCTTTCCAGTAGTTCTGAATTATTTCGTATGAAGCAAAACATCTTCTAACAAACTCCACATGCCAGTATTTTCCAACCTTTTTCTGGCTGATTAGTTCAGCATCTACTTTGCATTTACGGAAGTGTTCAAATAATTTAGTGATATTTTGCTTTTTGTTGAATCTTACATTAAAGCGTTCTACAATCATTTCACCTTTTACGGCTTTCTCTGCATTTTCAAAAATGGGGAGTAGCAGGGCTTCACCTGTTTTCTCAAGAAATGCCTTATCTAAAGGGAAATTGTGTTCCAAAAGATAAATAATTGTTCTTAATATTCTGTGTGTGAAAAACTCTGCCGGAGTTTCTATCATTACAGAAGAAGTTACTTTTATGTCCTTGAGACATGAATCTACTGTAACGTATTTTAGTGTTTTCTCTGCTGGATTCGTCGGTTTAAATACCAACCCCTCACAGCCTTTCTCATTCAGTTCCCTAATATGTTCTATTAACTTTTTAGTATCAGAAGGAGTATATTTACCAAAGCGAGTTACTGTTGGGATCTCATATTTATCGAATAACTCATACCTTTTTTCTACAGGAACCTGTTGATCAGTATTCTTAATTTTTATATCAAACGTAAAGAAATTGACATCCTCGGCAACATACGGAGGCGATTCTATATTGTAAGGATTCTCAGGACCGGCTATTTCGCCACAAATAATTAGATCTGGATTTGCACCGAAGAAATTTTCAGTGTTAAAAAAATCCTCTAATCTATCTGTACTGAACGGACAAACATAACCTCCTCTAGTAAAAGCTAGCACTTGATCCCTTACTTTCGCAACTCTTACATTGTAGCCTTCCACTTTCTCCTCTACATAAAATGGACTGGCAAATGTCAACTTAATACCATTCTCTAATTGCAGAATTCTTGCTATACGTGGAAAAGCGAAGATGATTTCTGAATCAGTTATAACGCATCCTTTTTCCAGGTTTCCCACTTTTTTAACTACTCTATAGAAGGCGACTCCCTCAAACCCGTCAGGCACTACGTTATGGTTTTCTAAAGCTTCCCCCCACATCTTTTCCGTTATATTAACCTTTGAAAGAGTTTCTAATATACCCATGATTTCCAATAATTATAAATATAAAAGAATATTTTAATATATAGACGTTATATTATATTGAAAGTCCATAAGATTCAAATTTTTTAATATTGACACCTCTATGAACCAAAAGTATAATTTTGGAAATGTCTTTCCTAATTATAATAACCTTAAAATGACATATATATAAGTTGTTTTTCAAGGTACAAATCATATTTCCCTGTCACCAATAAAATAAATCAGCCTTTCTTTCGGCTGTTACTGTGTTTTTGTCATACTCTTAAAATAATCATGAAAATAACAATCAATATCAGAAATTCTACATCACATCAAAAACAATTATAGCTTATTACGAGACAAAATTATTATCTAGCAATACATGTATGGAAAGTCTAAACTAAATTAAGACAATTTTAAGTAATAGCCTCTCACATTCTAACATGGCTAATTTATTCAATTAAGGGAGAAATACAGTATGTACATTGTCTTCGGTTGTGGTTCAACCGGAAATACAGTTGTTGATGCCTTAGACAAGGCCGGAAAAGAAATGTTAGTAGTAGATAAGGATGAAAAGGCATTATCAAAATGGAAAGACCAACACCTTGATGTAATGGTATCAGACATAGGTTCTTTTAATTTAAACTCTCCATTTTGTAAAGATGCTGATGTATTTGTAATCCTTACTGGAGATTTAAAGAGTAATTTGTTACTGGTAAAAAAATTAAAAAAGAAATTGCCAGATAAATTTATTCTTGTCAGGGCCTCTGATCAAGATGAGGCAGATAATTTAAAAGCGAATGGTGCTGACATGATTTTGCAGACAGGTAAGGTTTTGGCCCAAACAATATTGCCAGAACTTGAAGCTGTTGAAATGAAGCAATCTGCATTTACATTAATTGACATTATTAAGGAATCAAACGGCAAAGAATTAACAATATTTTTACAGGACAACCCGGATCCGGATGCAATAGCTTCTGGACTTACACTTAAACATATAAGTAAGTTTTATGATGTAGAAAGCAAAATCTATTATGGGGGTAGTATCAGTCACCAGAAAAATAAAACATTGATAAATTTGTTGAACATAGATCTGATAAATACAAAAACAAAAGAAGAAGCAATGGTAATAGTAAAGTCTGCTGGTAAGGTTGCGTTGATAGAGGCATCAATCCCATCCAAAAATAATATTTTACCTACAGAGGTTATACCTGATTTGATATTTGACCATCACCAAGTAGATATGGGTGCAGTTAAGGGAGATTTTATTGATATTCAACCCAGGTTAGGTGCCACATCTACAATAATGACTAAATATATTCGTCAGTTAAATATAAAGTTGAATTCTCAACTTGCAACGGCATTATTATATGGTATTAGAACAGATACGAATGGATTTACCAGAAATACAACACCTGATGATTTAAACGCTGCGTCATATCTCTCACCCCTAGTTGATGTAAGTGTCTTAAATCAATTAGAATCTCCACCTATGAGTTTGGAAACTCTTGATATTATTGGAAGGGCAATACGAAACAGGGAAATTAGGGGTTCATATCTTGCCTCATTTGTAGAATTTATCAATGAAAGAGATGCCTTGCCACAAGCAGCAGAGATGATGTTGCAATTGGAAGGCGTAAATACCGTTCTCATCTTTGGAATTAATGAGGATAAGGTTCAATTGTCTGCGAGAAGTAGAGATACAAGAGTTAATTTAGGAACACTTATGCAAAGTGCATTTGGCAAGTTGAATACGGGGGGTCATGCTACTATGGCTGCTGGAACAATTAACCTTGGGATACTTGGTGATGCAAACGACAGAACGTCTCTCTTAAAAGTAACTTCTGATGCCGTTAGAAAAAAATTCTTTTCTGCAGTTGGCGCTGAGTTTGAAAAGGAGACACTGCCCACGATTGAAGAAGAAAAGCATAATTCTACCCAAACACGAAACTAAACATTAAAACAGTAAATTCAACTGCTAGAAGGCACTTCAAAAATCATCATCTTTCTTCCAATCCTTCGAATGATAGCCAGAATAAAAATGAATTTGGCCGGCCTCAAACTTTTGTTCGAATCTTTTCTTTAATCGTTTTTTCAACCACCCTCTAAATCCTGGAATCATAACGAGAAAACCAACTATATCCGTTATTAGTCCGGGTGTGATTAACAATGCACCAGCAATCAAAATGAATAAACCATCAAGAAGACGTTCTGTTGGAATAATCCCATTTTGTAAATCCGTTCTTATATGTCTGTAAATACTTAAACCCTGGCTTCTGGCAAGTAGGCCTCCCACTATGCCTGTTATAAATACAATCGCTATGGTTGGAAAGGCTCCCAAATACTTTCCTACCTGTATCAAAAGATACAGCTCTGTCAACGGGACAACTGTAAACAATAAAATGAAACGAACAATCATGTTGTTTACTCTCTTTAATGCTAAAACCGACGTTTCCATCTATAACTTATAGGGCAGAAACCCATTAAGCATCTTTATGGATAAACTTAAACCCAAATTGAGCGATTTTTGTAGCCGCCCCCATTCCTAGCTTACGCAAGGAAGCTATGGGGGCGTAACTTACATGAAATTGTCATAAACTCATCAGATGATGGGAAACGCAGGCTAAAGCCTGCGGCTACATTGACATGCAAGATAAAATCGCTCAATTTAGGCTAAAAAAAGCTTGACTTAAAGTTTCTACATTGCATAACATAATCGCACAACAACCAATTCGTGATTTAGAAGAATAACTTCTAATCAATAATACTTAAATGATGGTAAACTTTGCAAGCAAGACAAAAGAGAAGGTAGTAATCAAGGAGATCGGTTCAAATATCGACTTGCTGAAGATTTTTCATTATTCTCATACTCATTCAGGAAGTTTCTTCCTTGATAGTGCTCTCAAAAATCAAAAAACAGGAAGATACTCATTTATAGGCTATAATCCCTTTCTTACGATTATGTCAAAAGGCAACAACATACTGATACAGGATCGTCAAGGCATTACCAAAAAGAGAGGAAATCCTTTTGGCGAATTAAGAAATCTTTTGAGTAACTTCCACCTGGATAATAGTTCTGAACCTATCCCATTTACATGTGGTGCTGTTGGGTACTTTGCTTACGACCTATGCCATTTCATAGAAAAACTGCCCAATACAACAATTGATGACATTGAATTCCCGTCAATGTACTTTAATTTTTATGACACAATTATTGGTTTCGATCATATTGAAAATAAGTGTTATATAGCGTCGGTTAATTGTAGTCCGTATTCTAGAAAAAGTACAGAGGAAAGAATTGAAGAGATATCAAGAATTATTAACCATAGATTGAGTATACCTCATGAAGGAGAGACAAGGATTAGGCAAAACAGGACAAGGCGAAAGATAATAAGTAATTTTTCTAAGGAAGACTACTTAAGAGCTGTCGAGCGCGCAAAACGATATATACAAGCGGGTGATATTTACCAGGTAAACCTTTCACAGAGGTTTCAAACTCAGGTAGAAATACCGCCGTATGAGATATATAGAAGATTGAGAAAAATAAATCCGGCACCATTTTCATGCTATTTGAAGCTTGATAATAAATACGTAATTAGTTCATCTCCAGAAAGATTCTTGTCAGTACGAAATATATCGCCTGGTACTGACGAATACAAAAACACGTTGATTCGAAAGGTGCAAACAAGACCGATCAAGGGCACTCGACCTAGATGCCATCATGAAGACGTAAATATGAAAATGAAGAAGGATTTACTTTCAAGTAAGAAAGACGATGCTGAATTAGCAATGATTGTAGACCTGGAACGCAATGACCTGGGACGAGTGTGCAATTATAATACGGTTAAGGTGACAGAGAAAAAGGAACTAGAAGAACATCCCACTGTTTATCACCTTGTGGCTACAGTCGAAGGAGAGCTTCATCCACAATATGACATGATTGATTTAATTAAGGCTACATTTCCGGGAGGTTCAATAACGGGTGCTCCAAAAATCAGAGCTATGCAGGTTATTGATGAACTGGAACCTACCAGGCGGAGTGTGTACACAGGCGCAATTGGGTATATAGGTTTTAATGGAAATATTGATCTTAACATTGCTATCAGGACGTTCCTGGTAAAAGATGATCATGTCTACTTTCAGGTTGGTGGAGGGATAGTGGCTGATTCCAATCCGGAAGAAGAATATGAAGAAACATTACATAAGGCTAAGGCACTAATAGATACACTTGAATAGTTATATTTTTCTAAACGGCAAAATCATATCGGATACAGAAGGACATATCTCTTTAAGAGATAGAGGATTCCTATATGGTGATGGTATTTTTGAAACACTCCGTTCATACAATGGAACCCCTTTTAAACTTGCAGAACATTTAGAGCGTCTACATTCCTCAGCCAGGAAACTCAAAATTCCATTTGAATATACAATAAAAGAATTAACCAAGAACGTTAAAGAGTTACTTGAGATAAATAACATCCCGGATGCCTACATTAGGATAACGCTATCAAGGGGAATAGGAAACAACGGGCTTGGAATTAATGATAACCTTGAATCAACACTGTTAATTCAAAACAAGCCTTTTATGTCCTATGAAAAAGAATTGTATAAAAAAGGAATGTCTTTAAATGTCTCAAGGGCCAGAAGAAGTACATCCTGTCCAATATCCTGCCACAAGACGACCAATCTCTTAACGAGTATCTTACTGAAAGAAGAAGCAAAAGAGAAGTCAGCTCAAGAGGCAATTATCCTCAATACAGATGGGTATGTAGCTGAGTGTATAGTCAGCAACATCTTTATTGTGGACAGCAGGAAGGTTATAACTCCCTCACTAGATACGAATATCCTGCCAGGGATAACACGGAAGATCGTACTTGATATTTGTAAGAACAATAATATTTCGGTTAGTGAGGACCGTTTCAGGATAGAAACGTTAATAAAGGCAGATGAGGTGTTTATTACTAATTCTTTAATGGAAATAATGCCGATAGCTGAAGTTGAGGGTAATAAGATAGGAAAAACCATACCGGGAGAGATTACGTCACAGCTTATGAACGCTTACAAAAGTTTGATATAAAATTGAAATATCTTTATTCCCACTCAATAGTGCTTGGTGGTTTGGAACTGATATCGTAAACAACGCGGTTAACGCCTATAACCTCGTTGATAATGCGGTTCGAGATCTTGGCAAGTAAATCATGAGGTAATCTTACCCAATCGGCCGTCATAAAGTCGAGAGTCTCTACGGCTCTCAATGCAATAACATTCTCATAGGTTCTCTCATCTCCCATGACGCCTACACTGCTAACAGGTAGTAGTACGGCAAATGCCTGCCCAATTTCCTTGTAAAGACCTGCCGTTTTTATCTCCTGAATCATAATGTCGTCTGCTTGTCTGAGAATTTTCAATCGGTCTTCTGTGACTTCTCCTATTATCCTTATGGCAAGGCCAGGCCCCGGGAAAGGATGTCTCCATATGATATCATCCGGCAGGCCAAGTTCCGAACCGATTCTTCTCACTTCGTCCTTAAAGAGGTCTTTAAGGGGTTCAACTAATTCAAACCCCAATTCTGCAGGCAGGGCGCCTACATTGTGATGACTTTTTATCTTGGCGGTTGGTCCGCCATGTGCGGAGATGCTTTCAATAATATCTGGATATAAGGTTCCTTGCGCCAGGTACTTAATGTCGGCTAATTTCTTCGATTCTTCTTTAAAAACGTCTATAAATTCATGACCGATGATTTTACGTTTTTGTTCCGGATCGCTTACGCCTGACAGGCGGTTTAAGAATCTATCCCTGGCGTCTACAAAATGCAAATCTACCTTGAAATTCTTTTTAAAGGCTTCAATCACACGTTCCGATTCATTCGATCTTAGTAAGCCGTTGTCAACAAAGATGCAAGCAAGTTTGCTACCTATGGCCTTATAAATAAGGGCAGCCGTAACAGTAGAGTCAACGCCGCCCGATAAACCACATATAACCCTTTCTTTTCCAACATGTTCTTGTATCTCTTTTATCGCCCTGTCAATATATGAACTCATACTCCAGTCACCACTGCAATGGCAAATTTTGAATAAGAAATTGTGCAATATCTGGTTGCCGGATGGGGTGTGTGTTACTTCAGGATGGAATTGAACGCCATAGAAGTCTTTCTCCTTGTGTCTAACAGCAGCATATGGGCAATTCTCTGTATAGGCAAGCGATTGAAAGTCATCAGGAAGTTCTATCACCTGGTCGCCATGACTCATCCAGACGTTTATGTTACTATCTAGCGAATCAAGAAGAAGAGAATGGTCTTTAATGGTACAATTAGTACGCCCATATTCCCTGTTTTTTGACGGCTTTATCTTTGCGCCCAGTATTTGGCTGCCCAATTGTAACCCATAGCATATTCCTAAGATAGGAATATTCATAAAAAGTATTTTCTCATCACAGCGTGGTGTATCTTTCACAGAAACGCTTGCGGGTCCACCGCTCAATATTATTCCTTTGGGATTAAGTTGTCTGATTTCATCCGGTGTTACTTTATATGATATAATCTTACTATAGACATTCTGTTCCCTGATTCTCCTTGCAATTAGATGAGAATACTGCGAACCAAAATCTATCACAATCACAATTTCATGTGCTTCTTTATGCATATCCTTCTATGTGTTATTAAAAAATTTCTTTGTAAAATACATATGATTACGTTTACTATATATTACAAAAATAATCAAGCTTGATTTTTAATGACTTTATAATTACAAGCTAATATTAGGCAATTAAGGGCTTTTTAAAAAACGCTTGACTTTGCATTTCGGGTTAGTTATATTCGAATTTGAAGTGAAAAGCTAAAGGCTTCTCAATAGGTTTTAACGATGGTAAAGAAAATGATTATGGTTATTTTTAGAAAAATTAAATAAGTAAGGGAGTAATTACTTTGAAGGCAGCAGAATTAACACAATTTAAAAAAGCACTGTTGGAGCTTCGGGAAAAGTTGATGGAAAATGTGAATTTAATGGAAGATGAAGCGTTGGGAAAATCCGGACATGAAGCGTCGGGAAACCTTTCAAACGTACCTATTCACATGGCCGACGTTGGAACTGACAACTATGATCGTGATTTAACCATTGGATTAATTCAAAATGGTGAAGATGAGCTGAGAGCTATTGATGAGGCTTTAGAAAAGATAGGTAACAAGACTTTTGGTTTATGCGAAGGAGAGGGATGTGGAAAAAAGATTTCAAAAGCACGACTAACAGCATTACCTTATGTCAAATTATGTATTGAATGTCAGAGGCAGGAGGAAGGAACTGGCAAATCTTAGGATCTCGAAAAATGCCATTACATTCTTGGGTGTGACCTTTTGTGGTGTTCTTCTTGACCTTATAACAAAATGGATAATCTTCAAAAAATTTAAAGATGCTGGAAGATTTGAAATCATACCAAAATTTCTGGGAATAATCTGTAGCGAAAATGAGGGTATTGTTTTTGGTTTTGCTCAAGGCAAAAATAATATCCTCATTTTTTTTTCTATTGCTGCGATTGGAGCTATTTTATGGTTCTACAAAAGCTTTGACGGGACTGCGCTATACTCTAACATCGCTTTCGGAATGATACTCTCAGGTGCTATAGGGAATTTGTGGGATAGGATCTTTTATCATCATGTCAGAGATTTTATCGATCTTCATTTGGGTATGGGGTATCATTGGCCAACTTTTAATATTGCGGACTCTCTTATATGTATAGGAGTTGGTTTACTCTTTTGCGAAGCATTATTTTACAAGAAAAAAACAAGGAAAGGGTGAGATTAGTTAGAACTCAGTTTAGTAAGTTTGTTATATTTCTCTAACAAACTACAAGTAATATTACCTGGCTTTCCAGAAGAAATTTTTCGTCCATCTATCCTGACTACGGGTATAATTCCGGCAGCGGTGCCAGTCAAAAAGCATTCATCGGCAATATATAAATCATACCGTGTCAATTGTTCCTCTTTTACCTTCATACCTGCTTTGATAGCTAAATCAATAACGACATTCCTTGTTATACCTACTAAAATCCCTGCATAAGTAGGGGGGGTAAGAATTTCATTACCCTCCACTATGAAAATGTTATCTCCGGTGCATTCTGCCACATAACCATCTTTATTTAACATAACACCCTCGGCTGCGCCGGCATTAATACACTCAATCTTTGCCAGAATATTATTAAGGTAATTCAGGGACTTTATCTTAGGATTGAGTGCTTCGTAGTGATTGCGAATTGTAGGTACAACAATTGCATCAAGGCCTTTTTCATATAATTCCCTGGGATATAGTTCAATGAGGTCTGTTATAATAATAATTTGTGGTTTCGAACAGTTAAATGGATCAAGTCCGAGTTTCCCTATTCCCCTCGTTACTACCAATCTGATATAGGAATCCTTCATATTATTAGCATCAAGTGTATCTTTAACAGCATTTTTAATCTCTTCTTTGGTCATTGGTATCTCTAGGTAAATCGCTCTTGCTGAGTTGTAAAGCCTATCGATATGTTCAGAGAACTTAAACATACGACCATTATAACATCTTATTCCCTCAAAAACCCCGTCTCCATATAACAAACCATGGTCAAAGACAGATATCTTGGCATCTTCTTTTGGATACAACTTTCCGTTTATGTATACCTTAAGCTCCATATACAACTGCTCCTTTCAATTCTTGATACAATTTACAATCTTACCATCTGTTATCCTAACCACACTTCCTGCCATTTTTGTAAACCGCTCATCATGGGTGACTATTACCACGGTTTGCTTTGTACTTTCATTTAATTCCCAAATCAACTCTTGAATCTCTATTCCTGATTTTGTATCGAGATTACCGGTTGGTTCGTCACACAATAATACTTCTGGATCATTCATTAACGCCCTGACGATTGCTACTCTTTGCTTCTCCCCGCCTGAAAGTTCGTCTGGTCTATGGTTTATTCTATCTCCTAAACCTACTCGGCTTAGAAGGTGAACTGCCTTTTCAGTATTCTCTTTTTTAGATTTTGCCCTGAAGAACCTCTTCCCAATTAGACGGGGCATCAATACATTTTCCAGTGCATTAAAATCAGGTAAAAGGTGATAAAATTGAAACACAAAGCCGAAGATTCTATTCCGCTTTTCGGCTAATACTCTTTGCCCAACAATACTTAAGTTTTCGCCTTTAAAGCTAACATAGCCAGAAGTCGGTGTATCCAACATACCTAAGATATGAAGAAGTGTACTTTTGCCTGCACCTGAAGCTCCTAAAATGATTAATATTTCACTTTTCTTTACGCCCAGATTGATTCCATCAAGTACGCGGAGTGTAGTCTTACCAACTTTATATTCTTTGTGAATATCTCTGGCACATAAAAACCCATTGTTAAATGCTTCTGTCATATCTTTTCAAAAATTAACTATCGTGTGTGCTGGCTTATCAACACTGCTGTCGTAACAACGGGAACAAAATTACATCTCGGATAGAAAGGCTGTTTGTTAAGATCATAATCAACCTATCAATGCCGATTCCTAAACCACCTGCGGGAGGCATTCCGTATTTAAGCGCCTTTAGAAAATCTTCGTCTATCTTTCCTTCTTCATCGATATCAACCGTTTGGTTATGGAACCGCTTACTTTGTTCAATAGGTTCATTTAATTCAGTATAAGAATTGGCAATCTCCATTGTAGCAATATATAATTCAAACCTTTGAGCTAAATCAGGGTCATTATCACAAGATTTTGTTAATGGGCAAAGAGTAACCGGATAATCAAGCACGAACGTTGGATTCCATAATTCCTTTTCAACGAGTTGTTTAAAAATATCTTCAGCAATAATGTCCTTATGTACACCCTCAACATTGAGCCCTAGACTCTTACCTTTTTCCCGTAACCCGTTTTCATCGTTTAAATCGACCGAGGCATGTTTTACCAAAAGTTCAGAAAACGTGCTTCGTTGCCAGGGGGGGGACATGTCCAATTTGCGATCACCGTAAGGAATCTCATATTCGTTGTAGAGTTCACGAACTAAGGCGGTAATTAAGCTTTCTGTTAATTCCATCATTCCATCGTAATCACTGTATGCCTGGTAGAGCTCCATCATCGTAAACTCCGGGTTATGTCGTGTGGAAATGCCTTCATTGCGGAAATTTCTATTAATTTCATAAACCCTTTCCATCCCTCCAACAAGTAGTCTTTTCAAATACAATTCAGGTGCGATACGCAAATATAGATCCATATCCAATACGTTATGATGCGTAATAAAAGGTTTTGCTACCGCTCCACCGGGAATGGGTTGCATCATAGGAGTTTCAACCTCAACAAAATTTCTGTCATCAAGAAAGCTTCTGATTGATTTTATAATGTTTGACCTCTTTAAAAAAAGCTCCATTACCTTATCGTTTGACGAGAGATCAAGGTAACGCTGCCTGTATCTGATTTCAACGTCTTTCAGGCCGTGCCATTTTTCAGGTGGTGGAAGTAGCGCCTTGGAAAGCACAGTAAAATCATCTGCAAAAACAGTTATTTCGCCTGTCCTGGTCTTAAATACTTCACCTTCTACACCAATTATGTCTCCCAAGTCCAGCAGACGAAAAATATCATATTTTTCTTCACCTACTTTATCCAGCTTTATGTAAACCTGAAGTTTTCCTGTCCAATCCTTTATGTGAAGAAATGCAGCCTTACCATGGGGCCTCATAGTTACGATCCGACCTGTGCATCTTACCTTCTTTCCTTTTTCTTCCTCTGAATAGCCGTCTATTACTTCATTCAATGGTGTAGCTTGATTGTAACTTGCACCATAAGGTTCGACTCCCTTATCCTTGAGTTTGTTTATTTTTTCAATTCTATTTTTTTCAAACGTGTCCACGGGATTTCTCTAACTTCAAATATTTAAGTTACTTGCGTAGGTGTGTAAAATTCCGCTGAATTTTGAGCAGATTCGGATAATTCTATCAACAAAGCACATACTGTCAAGAAAAATGCAAAATGTGATGTTACAATTTTGAAATGTTAACAGTTATTACTATTTTAAAATGTTAATTTTTTATATTTGTACTAATTGA
>VSDH01000050.1 GCA_008636105.1 Candidatus Scalindua sediminis
CCACTTACTTTATTCCCGTTTTCATTGATCCAAGACTGATCGATATCGTAAAACGTGAAACGCCTTATTTGGCTATCCTACCAAAGAAATCAATGGCAGGAGCAACAGTTAACGTACCACGAAGAACAGCAGGTATCACTCCTATATTCAAGGCAGATGGTACAACTGCCATTACTGTTTCTGACCAAACATATAATGACATCAATGTGAATGTTCGGTATTTATATGCGGCAGGTCAATTGACCAATCCGGCACTTAAGACCACAGAGGCAACTCTCAATCTTAAACAGGCAAACATCGAACACACGTTCATGGATTTAATGAGAAACAAAGAATCATTCCTATTAAGAGGTAGGAATGCTACCGGAACAGAAACTTGGAACGGTTTCTTAGCTGATGACGGTAATGGGTATGATGGATTATTCAAAAGAATCCATGAGGACGCAACCACAAACGAAAATCAACTTAATAACACTGCCCCGATCGCTCTAAATCATGTAGATACCATGATTGAGAATGTTATCTCTAATGGCGGCACACCCGATTTTGGTGTATGTGATCTTGCAACTGCAACCTCACTTATGCAAACTGCTCGATCATATCAGAGATTACAAGAGAATCAGATTAATCTTGGAGCTCCTATTGGGAGAATTCAGATTAATGGAGTACCAATCTTTGCAACCACACAAATTCCACGAACTTCAGGAAGCAAGGGAATAGTAATTTGTGATAATAGGGCTGCGGAATTGAGAACCCTATTGCCTGATGAGTTTGTAGAAGCCGCTCAAGACATGACTGATACTTACAGGTACTTCTGGCGTGTTTATGAGACAATGGTTATCCCTGCCGCAGAATGGGCTTCCTCAGTTACAGGTGGTACTTAACTAAACCACCTAGAAGGTGAAATATTATGGTAATGGATAAAAACACTTCACAATCACCATTTAGGGAAAAACATACAGTTACGTTAGCTTCCGGTCTCGGTACTTTTGCTCATGCTATGACTTCAATTGAAGATTATAGTATTAAAATTGCTAAAGTAGAAGGTAAAGGTAATTATTTCCAAGAAGAAGATGCAGGAGATGTAATAGCCGCAACCGGAATTGATAGTGGTGGAGTATCCGCCGCAGACGATGGATTTATCACAAGAGTAGAAGCATCTCTATCATCTCAAGGAGTTGATGGAGCAACTGTTGGTATTTATGCAAGAGCAGATGATGGTGGAGTCTTCGGAAACGAAGATGCTGCCGCAGTTTCTGCAACCGCAAATGATATGACTTTACTCCCAGCGGTTCCAGCACAGAATGATGCCTATTACATCGGAATGGATGATATTAATTTCCAAAGTATTCGTATGATGGTTGCTGGAACAAATGCAGTTGTAACAACTGGTCAAAGTACAATTACTATCGAATATTACAATGGAAGTTGGGTTCCTCTAGTTGGTCTTATTGATGGAACAAATGGTCTTACTGATTTATCTGCTGGAACTACTATTCAATGGACACCCCAAGCCGATTGGATTGAAGTGGCTATTAATATAGTAACCTGTTTTTGGATTAGAATTGTAGAAAATCATGCTTCACCAACCTTTTCACAAGTTCCAATAGGATCACAAATTAGTCTTGGTATTGGAGTTGTCGTAGATGTTCATGCTGGCGGAACTACAATTTTTACCACGCAAAAAAATAGAGTTGTAATTTTTGATGATTCTACCAATGGAAAACAATTATTGGTTGGATCTTCTAATACAATTGAAGCTGGCACGTTTGCCGGATCAGGCTCTCTTACAGTGGATGTAGACCTCGTAGCAACTGGAACTGCTGCTCAAGATTTGGTAGTAACCGTTTATGGAACATATTCAGATGCTCAAGCAACAGCAATTCCTGAACAATTTGCAATAACCTTTGGTGCTGATAATATTGGTCAGATAAATTCAAGTGCAGCAGCATCGGATTCTGTTGTCGATATAATTCTTCATGGAAAACCCTAAAATTAGATAAAAATACTTAATAATCAAAATTCCCAATCATTTATTGTATATGCCTCAATCATATAATTACAGATTACTAGATCGAGATGGATTAAGTTTCGTTGGAACACTCCGAAAGGTAGTGCAAGAGATATATGATAACAAATTAGGAGTTCTTGAAAATACCGTTACTGAAGAATCAACTTTTTATTATATAGATATTCCACATGAAACAAAAATAGCTCACGATCCCGAAGGATATGCCGCAGACAAAAGTAAGTGGCAAATTTGGGTAGATCCCGATCTTGATATTTCAGTAAGAGATGGTGATAATCCTGATGAAGTTGTTTTAGCTGATGCAGAACAATATATGGTATCAGGTATTGATACGGAAAGTGTCCTTAATTGTGGGTATAAAACCGTTCGTTTGACCAAAAGAGAAGTGGGAGCAGGAATGATATAATGGGTGATGAGGATCGATTAGACAAAGTTACTGAACGTGTGATTAAACAAATGTATAGGGAGGGATATGATAAACTTTGGACAAACCAATTAACGAGAGAAATTAAGAAAAGAACTCCCGTTGATACTGGACGTTTAAAAGGATCGGTTACACCCTCTTTTACACAAGACGGGGAGATTTTAACATTTACCGCAGAAACGGGTATAACTTACGCATGGTATGTTGAGGACGGAACAGAGAAAATGTCTGCTCGAAGAATGTTCGAACTTGGATCTAATGCAGCAGAAATGATAATTGATGAGGATTTAGTACGGATGTATGAATTTGAAACTGCGGGAACTTTAGAGAGAGTTTTTCGAAAAATAATGAGTAAACTTTAAATTCTCTTATGACTTATATTTAATTATGATTACAAAAATCCCTGATGCAGTAGATGATATTCGTAAATTAGCAAATTCGCTTTTGGATGATATAGGGAAGAAAATAAAAAATTATACTGTAATAGATGTAATTAATAATAGGATTGTAATTTATTACAACTGGAATTGGTATAAAAAACTTTTAGATAGAAAGGTAATAGAGGACACAAACCCGTTTGTAATCCATAGAAGAGATCTTCTTGCTGTTCGCAAATTTAAAGACAAGAGTGTTGGTGAGGTTTTGATATCAAAGAAAAGCAATTTATCAAGGAAACTTGTCAACTTTTTTATAGCCAAGAAGGTTCAGGAGGATAACTAAATCTTGGCTAGGGAAAACATGGTTCGTCACGGACGAATATGTGTCCGTTTCATTACGGATTGGGTGTGCTTCGGTACACCCTTTTTTTATTTAATTTAGTTTTTTGCTAATCTTTTAATAAAATAAAACAAGACAATATTCAAATATCTTTAGACCACAACCGAAAAATCGTTTTAAGGGTGTTTTTTGGTGAGGGTGTATTATGGTTCATCCTTACCCCGAAAACACCGAAAAAACATGGTTTATGGGATCAATATTTTTAGTTTTTTGGTTTTTTCTTTTTAACTATTAGAGATTCCTGTTCTTTGGTCAATCCCATTTTTTCCATCTCTCGCCATGAGAAGGAGGTTTTTTTGCCAAATCTTTTTGTTATCCAATTTTGAGCCTGTTCTCGTTCCTCTTTTGTGGTATGTATGCGTCTTTTATCCTTAACTCGCTCCACCGCAGGCTTTAATTCCAAACCTGATCCGTATTCGTTTTTGCGGAGAGTGAATATATATGAAGGTACTTTGTCCTTTGCCATGATTTTTGTCAGTCTAGGTTTGAAAGACCGTTTAATTCTTTTCTTTGCCTCACTGGTAAGAATTTTAGATGCTCCCGGATAAGACGATTGAACCTCTCCAAGAAATTGCTGTTGCTGTTTTGATAGTTTTAGTTTTTCAGAGGGGTTTCTTCTTTCTTCTATAAGTTGATCAACAACCTCAATTTTTGCCATATTTGCATCCACAACACTCCTTCTATATTTTTCAACTAGGCTATATGGAATAGTAAAACGCGGACTCCATTTTGTTCCGTCCTCAAGTGTTATAGCACGTAAAACTAGAGGTTCAGTGACCCTCTTTTTTAATTTTTCCAATCCCTTCTTGAATTGTTCATCTTTTTTGTTAAGTTTCTTCTGTTCTTTGGTCAGATCCATTAAAGATAGATTTTTAATTCTTCTTCGATAACTTGCTTTTGCGAGGCTCTTTTCCAGCTTATGATGTCTTCTTGTAATAGCAGCATCTGTTTTCCGACTACGATGAATGGTTCGGAAAGCTGCCCGGAACTTTGGATCATCTTTCATCTGTTTGGAGCGATATTTGAATTCTCTAATTGACATTTTTTTGAAAGATTCCAGTCTTTGTCCTTTAAAGATATTTTTGTGCATTGCAAGGAGATCGTCCAAATCCATTTCATTCATTCTTTTTTCAAAGGACGCAAGTTTTCTTTCTCTAAATCTTGCCCGTTGAACTCTCTGCCTCTCCCTAGATATACTTAATCGGGGTTTTGGTTTTAATCTAGATGCTGCTAAATTTTTTTCCTGTTGGGTTTCTTTTGTCAAAAGCTCTGCTTTTCGTTCTGTCCACCATTTAAAAGCATCCCCATGTTTTTTTAATTTTTTAAGATAATTTTGAATTGCTCCTGATGAGGCATAACGGTCTTGTGTGGCTTGAGATGGTATTTGGTAGGCTTTCTCAATAAGTTCATAGGTTAGATCCCGAAGAATTTTAATTTCTATTGATTTCATTTTTTATCAGCACACCCGTCCTTAATTTTTTCCATAGACCACGTAGGATGTTTATCTCTCAATTTTTCAAAACAGTTTCGTTTGTCAATTATTTCAGGAATGAAAACCTGAATGTCTGCTTCAGAAAGTGCTTTTTCTTTAATTCCCAATTTGTCTCGACACATTCCATATGCTTGACCAAGTATTTCTTTGTGTGGTTTATTTGGATATTCATCTGTTAATTTTGAAATTTTGTTTTTAACACAATCCGCAAGTTTTGGATCAGCAGACTTCATAACATCTTCAATTTCCTCATCCCATAGTCCTTCTGCTTTGAATAGTTCTATAATAAGCTCTGCTTTAATTTTGGTCAGCTCTGTTAATATTAGAGGGTCTTTATATTTATCATCTTTAAGAAATTTATCAATTTTCTCTAATTGAGATTCTATTTTCTTGCGTGCTTTGGATTTACTCTCTTTTGGAGCGGATTTTATAGTAACTTTGCTCCGTTTTCGCCATTTTGGTTTGTCTTTATGAACTCCCAAAATCGTACATCTCCCATTAATATGTAAAGGAGGAAGAAATCTCATATCTTTTGGGTTATCTATCTTGAAGATTTTTCCATGTAAGCTTCTACAGGTTTGTTTTTTTCCTTTAATTTTAAGAAAGTTACCTGCTTCATCTTTTAATGGAGACTCACCAACATTTCTCTCATCGAAATGTGTATGATGTTGCCAGTGAGTTGCTCCAAGTGATTTCATTTGTGACAAAGCACCCTGAACACTTGCTCTAATAATTTCGGTTCGAGCAATCATTTTGGCTCGTTTGAGAACCTTCTTTTGGTTATCTTCATCTTCAGGAGCCAAAACCCTTTGGATTGATTTAGTAATGGTGGGAATGTCATGTGCTTCGCCTAGACCACGAAGTACAATTCCTTTGATTTGTTGTTGTTGTTCTTCAATCAATTTATCTGCAAAATACAGTGAATTTGATTCTAACCAATCATATGCTCTTGGTTGGTATTTTTTAATGCTTACTTTTGCAGTATCTTTATCCGTTTTACCTTCATTATTAGTTCTAAATCCTATTTTAAAAGCATCAACAAACGAATTTTTAAGAATTCCATCAAATTCTTTTTTATTCATGGTTTCATTAAGAACAGGTTCTAATTCGCTAATAAAAGCAGACGGGAATTTTTGAAGCATATCTTCTTTAGTATAGAAACCAAAAAATTGTTTTATTTTAGTGTACCAAGTCCGAAAGGTTGTTAGGATTGCAGAGGTCATACCATCTTCAATGGGTTGATGTAATCTATCTATCCGATCCTGATATTTTTTACTTGTAAGACCGTCTTTTACATTCATCATAACTGTGTAAAATGCAAGTTTGTTTTTGAATGGACTTGGAAGTTTACCTTTAACACCAACAGCTTTGTGTGTTGCTTCAGGTAGCATTTTTTGGGTTTCTTTTTCTCTATGTTCTCTAAATCTTTCTAATTCATCTCTACGATATTTATTGAAAATTTCGCTCGTACTGGAAAAGTTTTGAGATCGACTCATTGCATCTAACATTCTTTCGGTTTCAATTACACTAGATGGAGGCAGAGATAATGATCCTCTTGGTTGAATAGCTTCATTTAGGAGTTTTAATCGATTAAGTACCATAACTGCAATGGGTGTCAAATCTTTATCATTTTGTAATCCATATTGCATTTGTTCAAGAAGAGTATTAACTTGAGTTTGAGCATAAGTAATCTTTGCCACATTTGCATCTTCCTGTTCTTCTCTGAACCCAAATAATGAAGGATCATATTCGCTAGCAAGATTTGTCCAAAGGGCTTCCGAATATGGAACAT
The DNA here is from genome assembly GCA_008636105.1 of Candidatus Scalindua sediminis. Taxonomy (GTDB): domain Bacteria; phylum Planctomycetota; class Brocadiia; order Brocadiales; family Scalinduaceae; genus Scalindua_A; species Scalindua_A sediminis. The sequence continues at coordinate 6,515 of VSDH01000050.1, forward strand.
TCCCCCACGGCACAATAGGTTCTCCCATTTTCTTTTTGATCATATTGATCGTATAAAATCCTGATCCTAGTTGGTTATGAATTAAATCCCATTCTTGGATTTCTTCTTCCTTCGTTTTGGGTTTTATCCATTGAAATTTTAATGCCCTTTCAGGATCAAATTCTCTAACAGCATATTTATTGACCAAATCTTCTAATGCGTCTAGTAAAGGGAAAATGGCAGCCCGTTTTTGAACTTGTGATTGTTGTTCTGCACTAGCCTTATTAACAGCGTCCGTATTTGTTTGAATAGCAATTTTTCCATTTCTTTCAGTTATATACAAATGCCATTTATCAAGACAAAAGGAGTGCATAATACCTGAATAGTTTTCTTCAGTAATTTGTTCTTTAACTAGAATTTTTGGGGTTAATCGGTATTTATTACCTGAAACAATATACATTGTTTTTCGTGGAAGATCATTTCTATTATCATTATAAATACTAATATGTGCTGCATATCCTAATTTAAGCATAACTTCTAATACATCATCAGCTAGTTGTTTAGACACTGTACTATAGCGAATAGTTGTTGCTCCGGGTTTATTTTTATACCGGTGTCCATCACCAAGTAGAAGAGCATCCATTAATATTTGAAGCTGTTCCGTTGGAAGATTTTTGATTCGTTTTGGTATGTATTTTTTATCTGCTTTACCAAATTTACGGAGATAATAACACAGAGATTTATTAGAATAAACAAAACCCTCATCTCTGTCTTTACGAAAATTATGTTTTTGTAGAAGTGTCCACATCTTTTCAATTTTGGTTTTGTCTGAATATTGTGAAATGCGAATTCTATTCATGTTACTATTATGTAGAACAGAACCATCTGAAAGATAATAACCCATAAATTCACAATAATCATCAATCGGGAAAATAATTTGTGTTTGTGGTGGTTGTCTTGCTTGTAGATCATATTTTACTAGTGGAATAGCAATTTCCTCAATCGGCGTACCCATCCAATTAATATGTTGTTGTAATTCAATTCTATTACGATTAGAATTTAGTATTTCGTATCCACGTTTTAGATTCCAATTTTTGTCTGCATTTTTTTTGCTACCATATGTGTGCCAAATTTTGTGATTGTCAGAAACTAAAAGGTCTACTGATTTGTTTTTATAGTTTAGAAATTTTCTGTCACGCACATCAAATGTATATAATCCCTGTGGTTCTATCCATTCCATTTCTCTTGTTTCAGGATTTACCGCAGCTATCTTTTCACCTTCATTCCATTCCCAATAGTATTTAAAACCGTTCTCGGTAAGAGTACGAGTATCATCTGAATAACACCATCCAAGTTCAGCGGGAGTTACATGAAAAACAGACATCACAATTTTTTGATATTTATCAATTGTTTCTAATTGTTTAATCTCATCGGTGTTAACAACTAAAGGGACAAATTTAAATTCGCCACCTTCACCTGTTGACATCAATGGAATATCTGAAGGATCTCCGCTTACCGCAGCTTCCCACCTATCAGCAAAAATATCAAAATCTCGATCACTAATCTTTTGAAGAATACCTACTGCGGGAGGGATGGCTCCATCGTCCATAAATTGTTCCATGTTTGCAACTGAAGTTACTAATACGTTTACTAGGTTTTTACAAACATCAACGGGAGAAATACCATAAGCATTGTAAGAAAGAGGTTGGAAATTAAAATCAATAATTTCCCTTTTTGAGAAGAATTCAGGTGAACTCTGATTTAACCATTGCCACCAACCAATTGTAGTTCCAAATTCATCAGGTTGGTTATAAAAACTTCCCGCATCATGTGTTGTTAATTCTCTTAACATCCCTGATTTGATTTTAGATGGAACATACGACCACTCAAACGCTTGAGGAATTGGGGTTTCGTGAGGGATCTTTTCAGGTCGTTTAATATTAAAATAAGCGTCTTTTACAAATCCCTTAACCATAATTCCCATCCCAAGATCAAGAGCATCATTAATAAATGGTTTAAGAATATCTTTTAATGTGTCACCATCTCGATTTACCGCTTGAAAGAAGGTTTCAATAATTCTCTTCTTTTGCATGGTATCATTTGAAAAATCCTGTTCGTTTGTGGGTACTATTTCCCAATCAGCAGAAAGGGTTTCAGAAATGATAATTGTTTTGCACTGATTAACTACCCATGTATTACCATATTGTCGTAATTCGACTGGATTATAGGGTTTTACCAAACCATAAGGAGATTGATGTCGCCAATATGGTTTTCGTGCTTTTCGGAGCTTAAATGGTCGATTAAGATCTTGTCTTACTGGAATAAGGTGATGATTTAGAAAACTGCCTTCATAATAATTTGGGTTAATAAAATTCTTTTTATGAATTCTTGCTTTTACTGCTTGTTCTCTTATTTTATTTAAATTAAGAGAAATTTGACCTTTTAGTGTCGCGTTTCTCGAAAGCTGGTTATCTAAATCACTTGTACTCATTTAAAATTCACTTAATCGCTGCTATTGATAGCATCAATGACTAATTTTGCTTGTCCTTCAGTTAATCCAACATTTTTCATTAGATCATCTTCGGTAGCAGATTGAACTTTATTGATTGTATCAAAATGATTGGTTATAAGTTTTCTAGCCATTTTGTCACCAATGCCTTTGAAACCAACTAGTTTTTCGTACACACTTTGATTTTCATTGATATTAACTATCTTTTCTAAAGTGTAAATAGTCACTTTTGTTCTGCCCTTGTAAATTGGACATTGCAATTTTGAACATCCTGTTCTTAAACCGATTTGAATCTCTTCATCAAAATTGAAAAACACTTCGGTAACTTCAATTGTAGTCCCACATTCACAACGCAATACGCCTGTAAATTGAGTGGGTACAATGAGTTGTGTTCCCATAAAATAAGTATAGTCTTCGAGTTCATTTAGTGGAGTTGTCATACCTATGTGTATGTTACCATCACTACTTAATAAATACTAGTTTCTATAATGATATTGGGATCTTTTAAATGATATTAAGATATTTGAACAACTATATTTTATTTTATGAATAATAGCGGGTTGATTAAAAAATTGCACGATTTAATCAAAAAAACGACCAATTAGGAGAAGGGTTTATATACTGCCGAGTCGTATATATTATTATGGAGAAAGTAACCGAAGGGTTACTTAGTGAATACGCTCAAAAATTCAATTCCTTTTTATCAACTATTGTGAGAGATGAAAAATTCAAAGAACTTGAATTGAATCTCTTACATTCTATGACTCCTGCAAATCAGGATGAAGATCTTATGGATCACTATCAAGAACTCAAAATTCTTGAACAAAACTGGATCGGTAAGAAAGATACCCTGATTGGAGTTAATATGACTGCGTTAAAAGGAAATAAAATAAACATTCATCGTTTGAATAACCTTCGCGATGTAATGTCTAATGAATTTGATAGTGAATTCATAAGTAACGACCTTCGCCATGAGTACCTTAATCGAGAAATTCGCTTATGTGAGCTTCTCGATGAAATGGTATGGTATAATCCTTCTTGGAAGGAATACGATCCTGATGATCTTTTAGAAGATCTTTATGAGGATCATATTAATGCCATACGAAGAGTTCAATCTCAAATGAGTTGGATTCTTGAACTAGCTAAAGAACAGGCAATTTGGGTTGAACCCGTTCTTATTGGCTTACAGAGTATTAATTTTGGTAACCTTACCAAACAGAATACTCAAAAGAAACCCAATTTTCGCACCAATGCTCAAAACCGGATAAAATATTCATTATTTCTACTCCGAAAGCGAGCTACTGGAAAACAACGACCCGATGATGTCCCTGAATCTTTCAGTGAAATCATGTGTCTTGCCTAAGAAACACTACTCTTGCCCTTTGGGGTGAGAGATTTCTCAGGTAACATGAAAACACAGACTTATCAAATCGGAATGATTGATTTTTCGGTTGTCACAAACTACCGATCTAAAACAAGACCAGTCCAATTTTGGGTTAAATCCCCAAATGGATTGAGAAAACTGGTTGGTCGAAATGACTTCAATAGATTAAAGAAATTAATCAAAAAGATGAAATAATGTCAACTAACTCCTTCCCTTTTGGGAATGGAGTTATTTGAGGTAATGTCAGTACAAAAATACTCTCAGGAATTTATCGAATCTCAAAAATATTATGTTTTTGCAGCAGAATTAACATTAGCAAAAGTTAAATCAATGGGAATTGATACTACTTTTGCAGAAATTGAATATTGTAAAGCAAAAACACTATTAGAAGATGTTTTGAAACATTCCACTTAATCTTAATTTACTCCTTCCCATTTGGGTTGGAGTGTATTGAGGTAATGTCTAAACACACAGCTAAAGGTCGTACAAGACACGATGGTTTATATATAATTGAAAAGTTGGAACTTGAAATTCCACATTCATTTGAAGAAGATTTAAATCTGTTAAAAATAGCTAACATCAAATTAGCGATGTTTCTTGATGGTATGGAAGCAGATTTAGAATTATGGATAAATGAAACAAAACTTCCATATTCAGATATGGAAGATTTTATATCTACCCATCTTCCTGACGACTTTTATTAATCTTAAATATAACTCCTTTCTTTTTAGATCGGAGTTTGATAAGGTAACATGTTAAAACGATACGTTAAACTTCAAGTACGAATTGATGAAACTATTGCTGATGAAGAATTTAGTGAAATAGCTTACATTGAAGGAACCCGAAATGGTTATCAATGGAACTCTTTTCAAATTCGACATGATCAAATAGATGAATTAATCAAAAAACTTCAAGAGTACAAAAAGAAACAACATCTTGACTAAACTCAAACATTCTCTTTCCTATTAAGGAAGGAGAGTTTTGGGGTAACATGACATGGATTAATAAACTTCGTCAAGCCGATTCTGATTTGCAGAAGGCAACTGTAGCTGAACAAATGAGAGAACAATATAACTATCATTTTGTTAAACATAGTAAGTTAGCTCAAAAAAATTCAACTATTTTTCGAAGATTAAAACTTAAATCTTTAGAAAACCAAATGGATAAGTTGAAAAAACTTATTGATTTAGTAGATGCTCATCTGCAAGAAAAAAAACAAACAGAAAAATTGATTCGCGAAGGAAAAATCGATGAATTTATGAAAATCTTTTTTGATTCTATCAAATAAGGCTCGACCTTTCTCTTTTTAGAGAAGGGATCAATGAGGTAATGTCTCTTGAAAATCAGACGCCTACCCCTATGCTCTCGGAATACTATTTCTTCGAGCAACATTATACAGGTCTTGTTGAAAAAGCAATTGCAGATACTATTAAACTTCAAAAGTTGAATATTTGTGGAACGATGGCAACTCGATTAGCAATCGTTAGCAAATTGAACGAAATATTCGATCTTGCTAGGGTTTTACCAACACAATTCGATGGTTTAAGACAAAGTGCAATGGATTTTTTTCATTTGACCTATAAAAATGGGTTCTAATAAACTTCTACTATTTAGTAGGGGTTTATCCCCATTAAGATGTTTAGAAAAATCTTTAGAGCCTTAAAATGGTTCTTTCTAGGTTCGCAAGAACCACGCGTATTAGCTTTTGAATCAACCATAAATGGAATATACAAGTATTATTCCTGATTTGGGAAACACTTATATATCTGATACACAGATATTAAATTAAGGACAACTTATTCTTTTGAGAGTAAGTTTTTGTCCAATAAGATGTCAACAATAATAGACTTTCTTAAAAATGGAATGTTGTGGTTCACTCTGATTATGTTAACCCTAATAATTCTACTTCATGTAGGATTATTCAAATTAGCACAATTAACCGCAGGAATAAGTATTTTCAATGAAGATAATTATACAGCAGTCAAATGGTTAGCTTTTGTAATATATGAAGCATCACTTGGACTTGGTTTAACTGCGGTTCTAGTGGTTATTTGGGGTGTAGTAGCAGACGAATTCACTTAATCTCAATCTTTATAGATTGGGATTATTCCCATTAAGATGTTTAAGCGATTTAAAACTATCTTCTCAGGATTTACCCCTGTTAAAAAAATCGATAAAATTATATGTTTTGAGTGCGGAAGAACGGATTGCGAATATTTTAAGGAAGTTGAAAACTATGATCCTGAAGAGGGTGAAAACTGTTGTAGACACAGTGATAGTATTCCTCCCGGAGATTTTTGCAGTACCTGCTCTCAAGACTATTATGACTCACTTTGTTAAGGGTGAGTTAATCTCACATAATGGAAAACCATAAATTCAAACTTAGTGAAAATGTAATTTTTTTCCAAAGTTACCCTTTACCAAAATCTCGACCTATTCAAGCAGAAAATATTCCTGAAAAGGAATTAATGGATTGGGATGGTAAATATAGAGGTAAAGAACACTCTATTCATGAACATGTTGGCTACTATTTCAAACAAAATGGGGTCTATTGGGATTGAATTCTTTTAAGAAACGAAAAAAGAAATGGAAAAAACGCAAATTCATTGAATTATTGAAAAACTTCTTTGTTTTAGAAGAAAATCGTTATGTTGATGGAACACTTTTG
>VSDH01000051.1 GCA_008636105.1 Candidatus Scalindua sediminis
TATATTATACTAAACTCTTCTACGCTATACTACGTTTTCTATGTTCCTCTTATCTATTAATTATGACACAGTCTGCAGTCTGGCGGGCAAGATGCTGGGCTAGGAATGGGGGCGGGTCTGTTATATCCCTACATATCCTGATGTTTACCCCTCCTGGCCGTAGGTTGTTACCTTCTATTCCATGTTGACATGAATGGCTGATTTGGTATTCTTATAAGACCATCTAATAATCAAAGGTAATGAACCCGTATAATAAATCACAAGGCTGTGGTTAATACTGTATGGGTAATGAGAACATTACTACAAGATACAAAAATCAGAGAGCCCTGTGAAAAATAATCTTTTAAGGAATACGTTATGATGGAAATACAATGTCCCAATTGTAAGTATGAAGGAAACGGTAAGTATATTACCAAAGGTTCCGTTGCTGTGGAATTGGTATTATGGGTGCTATTTCTGTTTCCGGGTTTAGTTTATTCAATCTGGAGGCTTTCGACCAAAAAGTGGGTGTGTCCTGAATGTGATTTTGAGAATGTAAGGGAAATAAAAAAAACAAAAGAAGTTTGTATGCCCGGAATACTTATCAAGATAATAGCAGGTATTATTGGGATAATTTTTTTATTATATATTCTAGGTTTAATTGGTTTTACCAAATGAAAACTAATTTCGACACTGAATATAAAAGAAAGGTAATATTATCATTTCGAATGTTGTTCTTGTACAGATTACTATTGAAAAGATAGCTATCGGTATCTTAAAAAAAACTGTTTTTGAAACTCTCATATCTACCCCAAACCACATCTTGTTTACCCGACCCCGCTTCTTGCTTTCGCTCTTACTGAGCCTACTTTCGGCAAGAAAGCAGCGGGGGCGGGCCTTATATCTGTAGCAAATTTGATAGCTAAATTGTAACTTTACCCTTCATTTATTTTTCTTTGATTTAATCATACGTATTGGTAAATCTGATAATTTATTATCAGGGTCTAATTTTTTCTCGCAATCATCCAACCACTTTCCAAACTCATCAATCTTAAACGGTTTCTCGAATGTATGACAGCCAAGCCTCTTAGCATGTTCAAGTTCTTCATCTGTCCATCTCCCCGACATTATAGCTACGTTCTGAATTTTACACGCATTTCTTTTAAGGTTTTCTATGAATTCAAACCCTGTCATATTTGGCATATTAATATCAGTTATGATAATATTAGAACAAAAATGTTCAACTGGGCAGGGACACTTACTGTCCAAATACACGGGACAGAAAAAGGGTTCAGAAGAACTATGAACTTCATATCCCCGATTTTTCAATATGTCGTTGATTAAAGTCCTTAATATATAATCGTCATCAAGGACTATAGCCCTTAGTTTTTTTAAATTTAAATTCTTTCCTTTTGTTTCTCCAACGGCTATGTTTATAGTTTCTCTTTCTTGTTTGCCAATTTCTGTAAACTCTGTTGCGATACGACACATAGAAGTTAGTGGTTGAACATCCTGTGTTGAAAGAGACTGGAATTCTTCAATGCGAATTACTCTCCCGACACAGTTTATGGTGGGTATGTATTCAGAAATGTCTATTGTTAAATCCATAAGTGAATCAATTTCCAGATTTTTATGATAGTGAAAAAGCATACCTCCTGCACTCAAATTCTTCACGGCAACTGTATCCCAGTCAGGGGAAGACATTTCCTGGTCTTCGTATTGTTTGACACGGAATCTTGCGAAACATTTCCTTTTTTCTAGCCCCATTATTTCATGTTTCCTTTTTTCTGTATCATTGTACATAGAATTTTCTCCAGTTTACTTCACTTTGTTCATTAGATTTAAGAGGTAGTGAGTGGTGCAATTGATTTGATTGATTAGTCCGAATGAGGCTTTTATAGGTAAGTGTACGGATATTACCACTTTTGTAGTAGAGCGTCAATGCTTTTATGCTGTATTATTCCTACCCCACCCCAAACCATCGGGCAAGTCATAATTCAAATCAATGCTTGCTTTAATAGGAGATAATATGAGACAATCTGAGAAAGTTACTATTGTGGCGAGACCCCAATTTTTTATTGTCATGTTAGCCTATCGCAAAAAGGGGTAGTCGCTGTTCAAGTGAACGTAAAAGGAAGGTGTATATGGCTGGATTTTTAGATAAATTTAGAAAAAATGTAATTACATCTGTATGGAAAGACGAAAAAGATGTGCCTAAGGTGAAAGATATAAATGATAAAATTGCCCTGGGGGTATTGTTGTGGGTTGTAGCTGAGGCTGATGAGAAGTTTTTAGCGAAGGAAGATGAGAAGATCAAAGAAATCCTTATTTCATATAGTAAGATTCCAGAAGAAGAGATAATGACTGTTTTAGCTTCTATCAAAGAAGCCGCGAGGGAAAGGCTGGGCCTGCACCGTTTTACCCGTGAGGTAAGCAAGGACCTGCCTTATGAGGTCAGGATATCAATTATAGAAACACTCTTTCGTGTCGCGTGCTGTGATGAAGAACTGGACCACAATGAAATGGAAACAATAAGAAAGATATCAGGCCTCTTCCATATAGCACACAAAGACTTTATCAGTGCCAAGATAAAGATCAAGAAAGAGTTCGGCTTAGATGTCGCTGAATAAAAAAAGAAACATAAAAGAAAATAGTACCCCGACAAAAAACCCGTCGGGTAAATCCGCCAAGCAAGACGTAGCCCGCCCGTGCCGATACGGACGGGGGTAAACAGCGACCCCCCATTCCTTGCTCCTCCCGCAAAGCCCCAGCATCTTGCCCGCCAGACTGGAGGCTGTGTCACAATAGAGAAAACACATAATATGTCATTCTGAACTTGTTTCAGAATCTAATGATTTCAATAATTTAGCAACCTGAGAGATCCCGAAACAAGTTCGGGATGACAATTGTGACACAGCCTCCTGATAGGCGGGCGCAGGGGCAAGGAAGCATTGGGGGCAGGCAGCGTTAAAAAAGTATGATATCCGCTTGATTTTAATATTTAGCTGTACTATTATAAACATCAGTATTTGCACCCGCCTACGCAGAGAGATCGGATATGCTTCGGCGGATTTCGCTCGTGGAACTCAACAATCTACTAAATTCATTCCATAAATACCATAAGCCCTCAAATGTTGTACATACTTTTCTAAGATATTGATTTCGTGAAAAACGATATATTATCAATGTCATATTTTGAAAGGATTTATCAGAATGAAAAAAACAAAAAATACAATTTTTACAATTGCAATAGCTTTTTTTATTTTTTTAATATCCATTCCTATTATAAGTTACACAGCTTTTAAATTAGCAATAAAAGAAAAAACCTTTAATCACCTAATTACTACCAGGGAGCTCTTAGTTGAGCAGATAGAAAATTATTTCCATGAAAGGCTTGGTGACGTAAATGTCCTTGCAGGAAACCCAACAACGGCACAAGCTCTTTCTCGTCTTGCGCATGCTTTCAAAAGTTCTGGCATCAAGAGCGCCAAATATACGGAAATTGCAGATATCTATCAGCCGTTAATGAATCATTACGTTTCTAATTATGGCTACACAAACATTTTTTTAGTTGACAGATATGGTGATGTGATATTTTCTGCAAAGGAAGACGAGTATACTGGAATTAATTTACTTACGACCGAAAACAGTAACTTAAAGATTGCTAAGATCTTCAAGAAAGGTATGGAGGAAACTGCCTTTGATGATTATACATGGCATCATGACGAAAACGACTTTGTTGCTTATTTTGCTTCACCATTATACGACAATAAAGTGCCGTTGGGTGTGTTATTAACAGAAATCCCTTTCTCTCATTTAGATGCCATATTGAGTCGTAGGAAAGGATTGGGAGAAACAGGAGAAATGTATCTGGTAGGTAAAGACGGTCTTATGCGATCAAATTCAAGGTTCTCAGAAGAACCTACAGTACTTAAAAAAAGGGTAGATACAGAAGCAACAAGGGATGCATTTAATGGAAATACCGGTACACAAATTATAGATGACTATCGAGATGTTCCAGTACTAAGCGCATACACACCACTGAATTTTAAATCTGTTGATTGGGTGCTACTGGTTGAGATTGATAAAAAAGAGGCTTTTGAAACTATCCACACTGTAGAGATTAGGCTCCTAATAGTTGCATTAATAATCGGTGTCATAACTATAGCTTATCTTTATCTTAAAAACAAAAATCAAGTTGTAGAATCTATAAAAGAATCAAAAACCTGATTAATACAATATGTTTGGTTATAAAACACCCTTAAAAGCTCTATCATTTATCTTCATCCTAGTACTCCTAACGCCATCTTTACATGCTAAACGAAAAACCACAGTTATAAGAGTAGTAGATGGAGACACCTTAAAGGTACGTTACTGGGGTAAAGATGAAAATAAACAATAAAACTGATTTTAAGAAAGCAGAACAATTTCTGATATATAAGTCATCCAACCATGATACCTCAAGGCTTGTAGTAACCATGAGTACAGCTTGCAAAGGAGAAAGGTATAGGGGTTATTGTGCTTATCCAACAAAGCCAGGTAAATCGGCTAAAGGGTGGAGGTTTGATTTGGCAAAAGGCATATTTAGAATAACATCAAACGTGAATCTAAGATCGCATTATCCTTATACAGAGGAAGTAAGCATAGGGACAAAATCAATCAATGAAAGAATGTTTGAATGGATTACCAAAGAAGTATTGTTTAATAATAAAGAAGAAATGCTAGTGTTTGTACTAGGACATGAAGTACACCATTTCCTGTGTAAAACAAAACAGCTTAAAGGTACCGGGCAAAGAAACACTCAATGCCAGGCTAACAAAAGGGGCATTGAATGGTGGAAAGAATTTATACAAAGAGATTAAGAAATTATTAGAATGACTAAAATGGATACAAATAATAATTTTAAGAACTTATCAATAAGCAAGGGGAAGAAAGAGGGGGGTTGTGGAGATGAAACTGAAAGAAAAGAAGATTATAGTATTTCAATTTACTGATCATCAAACTATTTTTAAAGAATAAATTTCCTATGAGTCTTGGGGGTACAATGTCAGACCTAATCATCTAAACTAGTCATGCCCCTTAAATAATTCATTTAAAACAATATCAATCTGTTCATCGGTTATCCAACCATTTTCAAGTAATATATTTCCTATGAGTCTGTGGGGCCTGTCAAAGATTTCATCTTCAACTTGTTCGACCATGGCTTGCTTTAGTTGTTTTGCAGTTACAAATCCCATATGTACTGCAATATTACCAAATCGAGGGAGATATTGTATTGCGAGCTTTTTTAAGACATTATTTTCGACCTTATATTCCTCCCTTATCTGCTGTTCACAGTCGTATCTGATAAAAGCAGAATTTGTAAAAACAGGGCGCAACACTTAATATCGTCACTTTCTGAATAATCTTTAATCAAAAATTCCAAATAAAAGAGTAGGGTTGTCAGCTTGACTGCCGTAATTAATTTGTAACCGCTTAATATATTACGAGTTAACGCTTTTTATAAGGATTATTTAATTGTTGATATAATTCATTCATTATCAATAACTTATAAAATGTTAATGGTATAACCATATAAATAATAGAGATACGGAACAAAAGAATTATTTGCCATGACCCCGATGCAGGAAAGGGGAGGAGAAAGGCAATTAGAGGATTCTAAGAAGGACTGGAAGAGGTTGTAGTAAACCTATGAAAGAAAGAGAGGCTTTTATGAAGGATGACAGTAAAGCCCTATTTGGAGTAAAAGAGGCTGCAAATCAAATATCAAAGTATATCGGTATTATTTACCACCCTTCCTTACGGGTGGTTTGCAGGCATTACTTCTTGTTCATATTGCCTAGTTTGTTCAAACTCGTAGGCTATCCATCGCTCTTTTTGGTTTTGTTATGGGATAAGGCTTTGACGATATCCACGGTCAATGGAATTATGGTGCTATTCTTCTCGCCAGCCATCTCTACCAAAGTTTGTAGGTAGCGTAGTTGTAATGCGGTCGGCTGACTTTGTATAATCTTAGCCGCCTGGGCCAAAGTTCCCGCAGCTTGCTGCTCACCTTGGGCATGGATAATCTTGGCTCGCTTTTCCCGTTCTGCCTCAGCTTGCTTGGCCATAACTCGCTGCATTGTATCAGGGAGAAGGACATCTTTGACTTCTATAAGCGAAGCTCTGACCCCCCAAGGCTCCTCGGTTTGCTCGTCAATAATCTTCCTCATTTTTATATTAATCTGTTCCCGTTTTGCAAGCAAGTCGTCCAACTCCGACTGTCCCAAAACGCTTCTGAGGGTGGTTAATGCAAGCTGAATGATAGCCCGCTGATAATTTTCCACATTAATCACTGCCTTGACCGGATCAATGACATTAAAGTAGACTACGGCATCTACCTTAACGGTTACATTGTCTTTCGTTATTACCTCTTGAGGTTGTAATACCGTGGTTACGATGCGAAGGCTAACCTTAGTCATACGGTCAGCAATGGGGATGATCATGTTGAAGCCAGGATCTCTTACACTACATAATCTCCCGAAACGAAACACTACCCCTCGTTCATATTGCTTTACAATCCTGATGGATATGGCTAATAGTATCACGCTTGCTACGCCGAAAACAGAAATACTAGCAATAATCCACTCATTCAACATTATTTTACCTTCTTTACTTAATGATTGCTAAAATTCACAATTCTTTAATCTAGCCTGTTTATCATAGCGTATACTCAAAAACGCCGACTCTCCAGTCATTGGCTAACGGCTCTTCAATACTCTTTGAATCTTTGTTAAAGAAGTTCGTCTTGATAAACAGGAATAAAAATTAACATATAGACTCTCTATATTCATGAAACCGCGCAGGAGAGGACAAGTCAAGAGAAATATTTACCTTATTTGATAATTGGTTCAATCCATCAGAGCCTGTTTATGCCTGATCTTCGATCAGGTTGCAGGGCCTATCTTTGATACTAGATAATAGATGTCAGCCAGAGGCGGATCCCGCCTGGGACGGACCTAGAAGTTGATCACAGGGGCGACTCTGGCGGCTGCCTATGGCACGACTTGATCCTTGATACTCGTTTTTCAAACAGTAACATCTTAACAATGGAGAATTTTCTTTTAATCTTTTTATTTAGTTGGTACTCTTTATTAAACTTGTACAAGAGTATTTTATTGCCAGAGTGACAATATAACTAATTATAAATCTCCAGTTACTAAAAGGGTAAAATATTTTGAAAAAAATGTGAATTACTATGTACAAATACAGTTGTATAAACAAACATGAAAACGACCCGATATTTTGATTATACAAGAAAGAGGTCTGATAGGGCTTTTATAAAAGATGAGTGGATTGAATTCGTAGTACAAAATCCAATAAAAGAAGAATGTCAGTCTGATGGGAGAATAAGAAAATGGGCAAAGATTAAGGAGATAAATAAATATTTAAGAATAATTTTATTAGAAGACGGCGAGACGGTTCATAACGCATTCTTTGATGGATCATTTCAGGAGGAATCATAATGAAAGTAAAATATTTTTCTGATACAGATACCGCACATGTTGAATTTACTAACAGGGAAGTGTCTGAGACAAAGGAAATTAGTGAAAATGTATATATAGATTTAGATGCAAACGGTAATCTAGTCAATATGACAATAGAACACGCAAAGGAAAATGCAAGCTTAACGGAATTCTCTTATCTGGAAGTGCTAAACAAAACTCAATAAAATCGTAGTATAGTCTTTCAAGGAAGAAAATAGGGTCCCCGCCACACAAACCGTCGGGCAGATCGGGCAAGTCATAATATAAATCAATTCTTGCTTAAAAGGAAGTATCAGCGCCTATCTCACCCGCCAAACTGCAGGCTGTGTCGTAATGTCATCCCGAACTTGTTTCGGGATCTCTAAGATTGCTAACCTGTTGAAATCATTAGATTCTGAATCAAGTTCAGAATGACAAAATAGGCATTTCCTTTATTACGACACAGCCTGCTGCTCGTCGGGCAGGCCTTCTACATCCCCGTGAATCCTGATGTTTATTTTCCCAGTAGTTTCTCTATGCAATCCAGTGAGATTTGATGAAAGTAAGATTTCTCTTCAGGTCTACGCCATTCGGGGTTGGATATCATTCTAATTTCCTTGATTTTAATAATATGTAGTTTATTATTACATACTACCAGCCATAATTAGAGGTTGAATAAATTTTATTTGGGTCTTATCCCATTGTATCTTGGGAGTGATTTATGTTTAACCTGAAGAAGTATTCTTGTTTGTTCGTAATATTTTTCATTATTTTCATATTTTCCATTTCTGCCTTTTCACAGAACTATATAATTAATGGTACGTTGCAGAATAAGGATAATGGGAAGGGATTAATGAACAGTATTGTATGGAGAGAATCTTTAATCATCAAAGACAAGCGTGTTTACATACACGTTGTACTGAGTGCAGGTGCCAGGCATATTGCAGACCGTAAAAGGTATAAGAACCGATGGTATTTATTGCCGAAGGAAGTAGTTTATGATGACGCAAGTAAGCGTATTTATTATTACGGCGATAATGCTGAGATCGAAGTAGGGAGGAAGAAAAGATTCCTGGGTTTAATGCCTTATATTTCTCTGGCCGAGGGAGTAAAAATAGTGAGTTCTCCCACGGATGCCAAGTTATTGATCTCTTTGGATAACAATAATCAGGGATTCTTTGAAACTGTAATACATTCTGAAGAAAGTATGGAAGTAACTTTGAGTAAAAAGTGTGGGCAATGTCATATCCCGGAATATATCTATTCTCATAAAAATTGGGTGGAGGAAGACATTCTGCATGCATTCAACAGGATGCAGATGGATGAAGAAGAAAGATTTACAGAGGATGAGCAAAAAATAATTGATTTATTCAAAAAATATCAGTTAGGTGAGCTGGACAAGGGAAAACTGGCCGAGTTTAAATCGCTCAGGGAAATTGGGAAAAAAGATGTAATTGATATGACAAAAAAAGTATACACGAATAATTGTGTGCCTTGTCATAATCCAACAAAGATGGAAAATATATCTTTGTTGTATTCAAAGAGAAGATGCAAAAGCATCGTTGACCGGATGAAAGAAAAAGAACCTTCTCTTTTTCTCAATAAAGACATGGATAGATTAGCCGGTTATTTGTGGGAAATAAAGCTAAAACCATATGAGAATTAAACTGACAATTGTGAATCTTTCAAAACTACACCTAAACTACACCTCCGGGGTGTATTTAGGGGTGTATTTATAGTCATCTTTAAATACGAACTCTGTGGCTAAAGAGTTATAATTATGGGAAAATCTCCATTTGAACAATTTATACTTGAAAATCTTTATAATGTCTGGAAAGAGCACGGCACCCAGAAAGGGAAAAACTTTCAAACACTTATAGAAGAATATGGTTTTAAAGAAAAAAATATTAATAAGCCGATGAGAAGGCTTATCTTGGAAGGACTCGTTGATACTGATTCGCAGTGTGTATGGATAACAAAAAAGGGCATTATCCAAATGGCCCCTTTTGACAAAAACGCCGCTACCCAGGAAGACAAGGCATCGGTTAGTAATGCAATTAATTTTCTCAGAAACTTTGAAGTGGAAGTTAGCAAATCCGGGCTTCCGATGCCTGAAAGGGAAATATGGCTGAAAGGTATAAAGGAACTCAGTCTTAATCCCATGCTCCTTAAAGCGGTGACAGTTGCTCTTAAATCTATAACAGACAGGAAACCTTCTTAATTTTGCAAGGAGTTGTAGCCGGTTGTTCTCATAGTCTTTGTAATCATGCCAAATGATTCAAAATTAATAAAATGCTTCAATTGTGGCCAGACTCAACGTCTTGATGATTACGGCCAAAATACGGGTATCATATGTACTGGCTGTGGTAAGAAAATGGAACCCCTGATTTTTGACAAAATATGTGAAGCTGATAAAAGGGGATTTCTTACGCTTCTCGGATATTTTTCAATCACCGCCCTAATTGGTGTAATGGGTAGTATGATGATGGTGCATGGCTGGAACTTTTTGATAACTTTTACCATATTGGGTGGGGTTGTTTACCTGATAGGTAAAATATTTATGAGTAAGTATAAGATTATCGAAATAGAAGAATACCTGCCTGATAAGATCGCGCATGATAACGCGGATGCTCATTGTTCAAGCAGTTTCGACCGTTTGGTTGTCGCTTCCGTGAATGAATTGCCGCAAAAAATAAGAAAACGCTTAGAAGATGTATCAATAGTAGTAGAAGACAGGCCAAATCGTTTTATGCTGGGAAAACTAAAATTGAAATCGAACCGGGTATTACTTGGTTTATTTCAAGGGGTGCCTTTAAATAAAAAAAGTGTATGGCATTCCGCTACCATGCCGGAAAAGATTACTATATACCAGAAAAATATAGAGGCCATCTGCCATTCTGATGAGGAGATTAAACATAGAATAAAAAAAGTGGTCCGCCACGAGGTGGCACATTTTGTTGGATTTACTGAAGAACAAGTAAGAAGGTTGGGTTATTGATAGGCGTCTTCTTAACTGCAAAACAATACAGATATTTTTAAATTGTGAAGCCGTGAAGCTTCACAACCTAAAATTCATTCAGTTCCTAAATTCATTCAGTTCCTAAATTCATTCAGGAACAACTATGACATATGAAAAGGGACATGTTCGCCTGGCAATAGAGAAGATGAGTCCTGGGGAGTTTATGGTCTTGGGGGCCATTGTTACTGCTATGATTGCAGTCTTGATTGCAATTGTGTCAGAACAGAATAAATCTGAAATAGATTTAGAGAAAGATGTCTATCTATTCCTTCATGGGAGAACGGATCTGCAGGAAAAGGCCGTAACTGCTCTGGTTACCTATGGATTTTCAAAGGAGAAGATTATCAAGGCATCGTCAGAAAACGTTGGAAGCGTGGGTGATTATATGGCAATGCTCTGGACGCCGTCAGACCCGGATCACATAAAGATCCAACTGATAACTGGGGTTAAGGAAGTAGAGCCGGAAAAAATCTTTGGACTCTGGAAAGGCGTTTCAAAGAAAGACATTGATACTATTTCTCTGGAATAGGATCAGGTGTGCCCACCACCATATTTGTACACCTCCGGGTCTGTCCCCCCCAATGCCCCAGCATATTGCCCGCCAGACTGCAGACTGTGTCATAATTAATAGATAAGAGGAACATAGAAAACGTAGTATAGCGTAGAAGAGT
>VSDH01000052.1 GCA_008636105.1 Candidatus Scalindua sediminis
TCTAATGGGTATATGATAATCTCACGTAAGTTACGCAACCTGAAGGTTGCGGCTACACAAATCGCTCAATTTAGGTAGTATAAAGATTTAGTGGAAACCTAAAGGTTTCCGCTACAGATTATTACACCTTTTTTGGGTCTAAAAACTGTGTGAACTCTTTATAAGGAAACTCGTACCGACATACGTTGTAAGTAATATCATAAAACCAACCAGGGCCAGTGGAGTCTTGAATTTTCTGGCCTCCGGCCAGTAATCCAGATGAATACATGTAGCATAAAAGAACCAGATAATAACAGACCACAGCAATTTCGCGTCCCACAAGAAGTAAGACCCCCAGGCGACATAACCCCATAGACCACCAAAGATCATAGATATAGAGAACGCTATCAGGCCATACTGAAAGCCAAAATCTATTATTTGCTCAAACTGCCTTTTGTCTCCCGCAGAAAAATACCTCGCCATTGCGGCAGCAGATGAACTCGTCCACAATGCATAACAAAAGAAAGATATGGGAACGTGAAGGATATACCATATCGTCAACATTAAGGGCGGGGCATATGATAGTTTCATCGGAAAGAAAGATGCCGCAACAAAAAAACAGTATCCTACACAAAACAGAGATATCCTGTAAACATAGCTTTCTACTTTAGAATTAAACAAAAGCACAGTGAATGCAGCCAGAGCAAACGCACTGAATGACTCAAACTTGTTTGTTAATGGTAAGTATTCTATAGCCAAACCTCTGCATATTATTGCAGTCGTAAGCAAAATAACCACACTCAACAAAAGATAGAACCGTAATCTTCTGCCCAGAAAACCAATTACCCAATAAGAGGTAGATACAGATAATGTAATCCAATATAGTATAATGGATAGTTTTATAAGAAACTGCGGATTCATTTTATAGATTACGATTAATTACACCAAAAAATTGGATTTGTGGACGGAACCCTATCAGCCAGACCCGAACAGCCTGGTTGAAAGGGTGTGATAAGTTGGTGGGAACTTCCTGGTCCTCAATTTGTAAGACTAAAGCTTTCCTCTATTTTTTTCTCGGACGACATACCTCCATGTGGATTGCTGCTAGACATGCCACCGTGTGGCGAGGAGCCGCCTGGCATACTCCAGTGTGGAGAAGCACCGTACGAGTCACCATGACCGCCAGACATTTCTCCATACGAGCTGCTCATACTGCCATGGCCGCCAGCACCGCCATGTGAACTGCCTGTGTATGGGGTTTCCTTCAACAATATTTGTGTATCAGCGTTTTTGGTTAATCCTTGTATTAAGTTTACGGTCTTTTCGTTGTATAGAGCAATCTTAACTCTATCCTTTAAATCTTCAAAGGTAACATCTTTCCCCTCTTGTTTATCCGTAACCTTTATTATGTGGTAACCAAATTGAGTCTTTACTGGTTCGCTTATGTTATTTATGTCCACAGCGAAAGCTATATCCGTAAATTCCTTGACCATTTCACTTCTGCCAAAAGTTCCTAATTGCCCGCCAGTTCTTGCAGAAGGACAATCGGAGTTTTCCTCAGCAAGTTTCGCAAAATCAGCACCTTGATCCAGTTCTTCTTTTATTTTTTCTATTTTCTTTTTGGCCTCATCTAATTCCTCTTCCTCTTTTATGTTTCTTGTATCTATCAAGATATGGCTTGCCGTTACAGTCTCCCCATTAAAATTACCTATGTTATTAGTAAAATATTCCTTTATTCTTTCTTCAGGTACCGTCCTATCTAAGTAAGCATCAATTGAAAAGGAAATATCCAGGGCGACTCTTAGCTCTTCTACACTTCCACCCTGTTCTTCAAGGAGCGTTTCAAGGGTTTTATCCCTGGTATCGGGATTTTTCTTCAGGTTCTCCCTGAATTTCCCTATCTCATCTTCAATGCGTGACAGTTCTACATGAATGCCTTCTTTTTTAATAAATTGTTTGAGTAAAAGCTGTGTAACCAAATCATCTAAGATTTGCTTTTCGACGATGTGTAACCTGGATCTACTGACCTTGCCCTTGACCTTTTCGAGTATCTTATCAAGCTCCAGACGAAGTATGTCTTCATCATTTATTGTTGCTATTACTTCGTTAGGATCTTTTTTAGTAACAATGCCTTCATGGATCTTAGCAAAATCCTGGCCTTTCATAGCATCATGATCTGCCTGTCTATAGCCTTGCCCTTGTTTTAATTTAGCAAGGTCATCCTGCTCCATTTTTAGTGCCTGTTGTTCAAAATTCATGTCGCCACCACCACCGCTAAAAGAAGAATGGCCGCTTTTCCCTTCATTTTTGCCACAGCCATTTATTAATAAGAATAGAAAGCTAAAAGAAATTAGTGTTATAAAAATCCTTGTCTTCATCATTTTCCCCGTTGTTGGTTTTAAAAATTTATATATAATTCCATAATTTTAATGTATATAAGTATGATTGTCAAAAGAAAAAGGCCTCATTTAATATTGAGCAATTACTAAAATTATTATAAAATAATTGTTTTTGTCTTCTTTCTTGGAGGATTATGGAAATGAAAATTTCAGTAAAATCGGGCATAGCGGAAAAAGAACCAACAGAAGTAATCATAATCAGTCTCTTTGAGGACACAAAAAAGATACCTTCTGAATTAAATGCCTGTAATAAGGCCTCAGGAGGAATCATATCCAACTTATTAGAGAGCAAGGATTTCACCGGGAAGTTAAACGAAACCATAATGATTCCAACTTACAGAAAGATCATACCAAAAAGACTCATGCTGGTTGGATTGGGCAAATCTACAGAATTATCACTGGATAAGATTCGACAGGCAGCCGGTACTGCGGCCCGGGTAATTCAATCAAAGAGACTCAAAAACTTTTCGGTCTTATTAAATAAACATAAAAACATATCTATAGATGACGTTGCTTATTCAATGGTTGAGGGCGTTTTATTGGCACTATATAACTTTACCATGTATAAGACATTGAAAAAAGAAGAGAAAATAGACATTAATAATTTTACCTTGCTTGTGCAAAGAAAAGACATTTTAGGAAAGGTTAAATCTGTAGTAAAAGATACTCAAATTGTAGCTGAGGCCGTTAGCTTCACACGCGACATAGTGAATATGTCCGGAAGCGATGCCACACCAACCTTCCTTGCAAATAAAGCAAAGGAAATTGCAAAAGGAACGGGTATAAAATGCAGAATCCTGTCTAAACCTGATATGCTTAAACTGGGCATGGGTGGCATCTTGAATGTTTCTAGAGGGAGTGCTCAACCGCCTAAATTTATTATTCTTGAATATAATTTTAAGAAAAAGACTAATGATACACTCGTTATTATAGGCAAGGGAATAACATTTGACTCCGGTGGAATATCCTTAAAATCAGGGAAGGGCATGGATTTGATGAAGGCTGATATGGCAGGCGCTGCTGCCGTTTTGGGTACTTTTATGGCTGTATCCCATCTTAAACCATCAACGCATCTTGTCGGGCTGGTGCCGTGTTCAGAAAATATGCCGAGCGGTACAGCCCTGAAACCTGGTGATATTATCAAATGCCTTTCAGGAAAGACAGTAGAGGTTGTAAATACAGATGCAGAAGGCCGCCTAATCCTGGCAGATGCTATTAGTTATGCAAAAAGGTATAAGCCGGACGTCGTAATAGACCTCGCTACTTTAACGGGCTCCTGTGTTGTCGCCCTGGGCACCTTTGCATCGGGTATGTTTGGTAATAATGATAAACTTAAAGACAGGATAAAAAAAGCAGGTGAGAAATGTTATGAAAGGGTGTGGGAATTGCCACTCTGGGATGAATATTATGGTTTGATAAAGAGCAGCATTGCTGATATCAAAAATATTGGTGGACGATATGGAGGCGCTATAACAGCTGCTTGTTTTCTGGGCAAGTTTGTAGAAGGCTTCCCGTGGGCCCATCTTGATATAGCAGGAACTTTTCTGGTAGAAAATGATACCCCCTATATAAGAAAAGGAGCCACAGGAGTGGGCGTACGGTTATTAGTACAACTGATTCAGGATTGGAAAAAGATGTCTGATGCAGACAAAAAAATCAAAAAGTAATTATAACAAATCGGCAATTAATAACTGCATATCAATAATAGGTGCAAGGCAGCATAACCTCAAAAATATAGACATCAACATCCCCAGAGATAAACTTGTGGTAATCACAGGTGTCAGTGGTTCCGGAAAATCTTCTCTGGCCTTTGATACTATTTATGCAGAAGGGCAACGACGCTATATAGAAAGTCTTTCCTCATATGCAAGGCAATTCCTTGATCAAATGCAAAAACCGGATGTTGACATCATTGAAGGTCTCCCACCCACGATTGCAATCGAGCAACGCACAAGCCATACGGGACCGCGTTCCACAGTCGCCACAACAACCGAGATATATGATTACGTGCGTCTTCTTTTTGCAAAAGTAGGGACACCTTACTGTTATAAGTGCGGTACGGCAATCGTAAGACAAAACGTAGAACATATTTTGTACAGAGTTACTCAGATTCCCAGAGGGACAAGGATTATGATCCTTGCACCAATCATCAAGGGAAAAAAGGGCGAGCATAAAGAAGTTCTTCGAGAGATAAGGAGTAAGGGTTTCGTGCGCGTACGAGTTGATGGAGATATCCTTGACGCAAGTACTGATATAAAACTAAGAAGGTATAAAACACATGATATCGACATTGTCGTAGACAGGCTGATAGTTAAGGACGATATTCGTAAAAGACTTCATGATTCTATACGTACAAGCTTGGAACTGGGAGAAGGTGTTTTAATTATTGCTCGCGAAAAGAAAGGCAAATGGGATGACATGGTTTTTAGTGAACGTTATTCCTGCCCTCGTTGTGGAGTAGGTTATGAAGAACTTGCTCCCAGAATGTTTTCCTTTAATAGCCCATACGGCTCATGTAAGGAATGTGAAGGTCTTGGTATGACGTTAGAATTTGATCCAGAGCTGATTATTCCAAAAGAGGAATTAAGCCTGAGTGAAGGCACTATTCATGCATGGTCAAACTGGAGCCCAATTACACAGGGGCATTATAACGATTTACTGGATGGCTTTTCCAAAAAATTTAACGTAGACCTCAAGACTCCCATAAAAAAACTCAAAAGGAAAATCAAAGATATCTTACTATACGGTGAGACGCAAATTGCCCCAAACATAAAAGGGAAAGATATTGATGATTCTACCCTTTTTGAAGGTGTCATTCCAAATTTAGAGCGCGTGTATGAGAAGACGAACAGCAGTGATGTTATAAGATGCCTGGAAAGATATATGGATTATGCTGCATGTGAAGTTTGTAACGGGGCTCGGCTAAGACCCGAAGCCTTGGCCGTGAAGATTAATGATAAGGCGATTAATGAAATTACTTCAATGACTGTAGAAAAGGCATTAAGTTTCTTTAAAACTCTTAAATTTGAAGGTGGAAGAGAGATTGTTGCAAAAGAGATTCTAAAAGAAATTGTGGTGAGATTAAGCTTTATGATTGATATAGGGCTGCATTATTTAACGCTGGATAGAAGAAGTGACACACTCGCCGGTGGAGAGGTACAGAGGATTCAACTGGCCACTCAAGTTGGAACCGGCCTGGTTGGAGCATGCTACGTGTTAGATGAACCAACGATAGGCCTGCACCAGAGGGATAATAAAAGATTGATAAATACGCTGAAGAGAATAAAAGACCTGGGTAATACCGTAATAGTAGTCGAACATGATGAATCAACGATACGAAGTGCTGATTATGTGATCGATCTGGGACCGGGTGCAGGTGAACACGGAGGCTCCGTTGTAGCAAAAGGCACTGTTCCAGAGATTGTTTCCAGTAACCGATCATTAACCTCACAATATCTTAATCATAAACTTAAGGTAGAAATCCCAAGGTTTCGAAAAATAATAGATTTGAAAAATTCGATCTTCATAAAAGGTGCACGAGAAAACAACCTTAAATCAATTAATGTCAGGATACCCTTAAGGGTTTTCTGTTGCGTAACCGGAGTTTCAGGCTCAGGCAAGAGCACACTGATTGACCAGATCTTAAACAGGGCATTGATGAAAGAGCTTTATGGTAGCCGTCTTAAACCGGGTAAATTCAGCAGGATAATTGGTACGGAAAAGATTGATAAGGTTATTGAAATAGACCAGTCTCCGATCGGCCGTACACCGCGTTCTAATCCTGCAACGTATACAAATCTATTTAATCATATAAGAAAATTCTTTGCCCAGACAAAAGAATCTAAGATACGAGGATACAAGCCCGGTCGTTACAGTTTTAATGTGAGAGGTGGTCGGTGCGAATTATGCGAGGGACAGGGTACAAAGAAGGTGGCCATGCATTTCTTACCAGACATGTTTGTCTTATGCGAGCGGTGCAGGGGTAAAAGATACAATATGGAAACATTGGAAATAATTTATAAAGGTAAAAATATTTCTGATATCCTGGATATGCGTGTGGATGAAGCGTATGATTTTTTCAGGAATATTCCGAGCATAGAACGCATATTAAGGGCATTACGCGACGTAGGATTGGGGTACATAACGCTTGGGCAATCCAGCACAAACCTTTCCGGTGGTGAGGCGCAAAGGGTAAAAATATCAACTGAACTTGCAAAACAAAGTACAGGAAAGACGCTTTATATCCTTGACGAACCGACAACAGGACTGCACTTCGCAGACATACAAAACCTCTTAAAGATACTTCACAGATTGACGGACATGGGAAACACCGTGATAGTTATCGAGCATAATCTTGACGTTATCAAGACGGCAGATTACATAATCGACCTTGGACCAGAGGGAGGTGATAGAGGAGGAGAGGTTGTTGCCGCTGGCCCACCGGAGAAAATAGCACGAACTGACAGGTCTTATACAGGCAGATATCTAAAGAATATTTGTAATATATAATCTATATCTTTCCATTATGAACTAATGCCTTACACTTAATTATCTGGCACAGTTTAAAGATGTTTACCCTATCATTGAAAACTATTTCAAAACTTACACTGTGTAATAACTCTTCAAGTTCTATGGCCTTTCCCAGTCCGAGTTTATTTCGGATAGGAGATATTGCCTTTTCAAACCTGGTAATAATATCATTGTCGCTTCCAGCATAGTTTAAAAAGAAGAATTCAGCATCCTTTTTACATACCCGCTTCATTTCTTTAAGAGTTTCGACAGGTTCTGGAATCACAGTGATTGAATGAGCTGCAATTGCCTTGTCAAAGAAACCATCTCTAAATGCCATCCTGGTAGCATCCATTATGTTTAGTCTTATGTTGGAAAGATTTAGTTCCTGTTTCCTTTTTTCTGCCTGCTTAATCATATCTTGACTTATATCAATTCCAACTACTTCTGCATTTTTTGAGTAAAAGGGTAAAGATATCCCGGTGCCAACCCCTACTTCCAGGATTTTTTCACCTGGTTGTACATCCATCAATTCATTTGCAATTCGACGTCCTGGTTGGAATATTCTGCCAAAAAAACTATCATAAAAGTGTGAGTATAATGAATAAATTTTTGTTGTATTCATTTATTTCGTCATATGGTAATAGACTACGCCGTCATTAAGTTATTAATGACCCAATGACAGCGAAGCATAACGACTCATGTTTGCTATACTTTTGTGATTTTCCCACTGGAGTGTGCAAAAAATACAAATCTTCAATTATAAGTTACCAATGATCTACATATATTATCTTGAAGAAGTCTTGCTTTCCATATGCTGCCATGTTTAACCTTGTTTACTAAAATTGAAAACGCTATTACTTCTTCATTTAATGACTCAATATATCCGGAAAGCGCACTTGTTCCAAAAATATATCCCGTTTTGGCCCTTATTCTTGATCTATACGGTTCTTTTTTCAATCGCTTCTCAAGAGTACTATCTGAACCAGGAACTGGTAATGATTCAAAAAAAATACGGCCATGTCTGTGTTTATGCATAAAGCCCAACAATTTTGTTACCATGTTAGGCGTTAGTTTGTTTTTTTGTGACAAACCAGAACCATCGTCAAGATGATATTGTTCTTCCGAAAATCCCAACTTTGCAATAAATTTCTTTATCACGCTCAGCCCAGCAGAAAAGCTTCCTTTTTTCTTAATACGTGCTCCAAGTGTCTTCAATATCTGCTCTGCGTAAAAACCCTGACTGTGTTGGTTCGTCACCTCGATAGATTGCCTTAAATATGAGGTCGTTTTCGCCAACTTATGAAGTTTACGTTTCATATTTAAGTCTGAATCGTTAATAACTCTCGCTTTCCCCATAATTCGGATATTTTTACCTTCTAATATCTCTTTAAAAACAGTAGCCATGTATAATGGTGGATTATACACAGTAATCCATTCTTTCTGTGGCTCTGCCTTTGACCACACATAGCCTTCAACGTATATAAGGTTCGTGAGTGGCTTTCTATATAACGAATAAGATTGTTTTGATTTTTGTGAAGTGGTCTTACATTCATTAATAATCTTAACATAAGATGTTTTAGGCTCAATTCGTACGTATGCAGGAGCGCCGGGTTTTTTGTTCGGCTTAATCTCAATATCAACGCAATTATCATTGAATGAAAGACCACTAATCGGTGCGCAGTACCATTCAGAAAGTTGATCTTTGGGCCAGTTGTCATGAACGAATTCTCTATCAAAAATAGTATCATCAGCAATAATATCACCAGTAATTACTTTTATGCCTTTCTTTTCTACCGAATCAGCCCAGGATGTTGGGATAGCAGTTATTTCGTCCTCATAAAATCTTCCTGATATATTAGGGTCGCCACACCCCTTAATGATAATATCACCGTTTAGTTTACCATTGGAAATTTTACCACGATAATATACATTTGTCTTGTATTTAAAATTTGGTCCAAGATAATATAAGGCAGCAGCCGTTGTAAATAATTTCATGGTGGAAGCGCAGATAAATGATTTGTCAGAATTAAGCTTATATAAAGGTTTGTTTGTACTTATTGAAATTATACTTATACCAACACTAGCGCCTTCGGGTTTATTTTTGTGTACTATTGCTCTTATTTCTTCCTCTAGCTTTTTTCCCTCGGGCGTGCACCAGATGTTTTCCGGGCAAGCAATATAAGGAATTGCAAGAGAAATTATTAAAAAACAGAGGGTTTTATATTTGGCTTGTTTAATTCCAGGAATGAATTTCATCTTAGAGGTAGTCTTAGCCTACCTGACTTGCTCGACCGAGATGTAAGTATCCTTTTTACAGTATTTATGAGTGAATTCCCCTCAATAGGATTTGGTATGTAGCCCTGAGCTCCTGCCTTTTTTATTAACGCCTTTGTACGTTTGGAATCAGTCCCGTGTATCAAGACAACTGGAATACGGGGGTCTATGGTTCTAAGATTTTTTAAGATCTCAATGCCTGATATATCCTGCACCTTAAATCCCACTATTGCTAAATCCATTTTTCTTTCTTCCAGGATTGCCGATGCAACCTTATTGTTCAGTGCCACCTCGGCTTCATAACCGTTTGATTCAAAAAAATCTCTAAGGTTGTCTACAGTCTCTCTTACATCAGCAACTATTAAAATTCTTGCAAAATCCATATTCTTTAATCCATATAACTTAAAGTAGTTAAAAAAAAAATTAAATTGTGGAGGCGGCGGGAATCGAACCCGCGTCCCAAAGTATTTCAGCAAAGGTTTCTACACACATAGTCTATCTTTTAATTTTGTCGAATTAAACGCCGATAGACATGCTTTTAAGACGACTATCTCAAACTAAGTTTTCGCCTAGCCTTCGTTGAGCAAAAAGGCTAAACTATCCTGCTATTGTTCGCCCATTCCAACCCCGCAGGCGAGGATTGAAAGGACGCGGCTGTTTTTATGCAGCCAATGCTAATTCTCTATCAGCATTTAAGTTTTTGCCAGGTTTTTTATGAGGCCTCCTGACAACCTCAGAGTGCAACCTTTTGCCTCTAGCTACCCGGTCGAAACCTTTCGCCCCCTTAATTTATAAATAAACCTCAAGACTTTCTTACTTTTTAACAATACGAGCAATTTCACGCTCAATTGTTTTCTTCTTTATGGCTTCCCTTTTGTCTATTAATCTTTTGCCACGAGCAACAGCCAACTCTACTTTAATTATTCCCTTCCTCATGTAAATTGACAGAGGAACCAAAGAAAGTCCTTTTTGGTGTACCTTTCTAACTAATTTTTTAATCTCGTGTCTGTGAAGTAATAATTTTCTTACGCGTATCGGATCGTGATTGTCTCTGTTCCCCTGTTCATATGGACTTATGTGCAAATTGTAAAGAAAAACCTCGTCGTTCCTTATTTGCGCATAACTTTCCTCTATACTTACATTTTTATTACGAACAGACTTTACTTCTGTGCCTTTTAATGATATTCCTGCTTCTATTTTCTCAAGAATTTCATAATTAAAGCGCGCTTTTCTATTAGTTGAAACAATTTCCATATTGACAAACTGTCTATTTCTTTTTTAATATTAACAAACATACTGCTAAGTTTCAAGTTTTATTATACATAATTCATTTGACGGCGTGAACTTATTCCCTATTATGGTAGCATATTGTTGATATTTTCTACTAGTTAATTTGCCCAAATGGCCATCATGTGTTTTATATAACCCTTTTATATACTGAAGGTTAGCAAAAACACCATCAGACCCGCACATAAAATAATTCGTTAAGCCTAAATATTGCTTTCATAGATGTAACCTGTTTTGTTGCAATAGCCGAAGTGGCGGAATTGGCAGACGCGTTAGGTTCAGGAGCGGTGATTGTTATTAGTATATATAAACTTATAGTATTTATGTGTCATTAGTGAGTCAAATATCATGGATTTCGGATTACATAAAAGAGGAAAGTACTGGCATTACCGGTTCACCGTCAATCATGCCAGAGAACGTGGCAGTACTAAGACTACAATAAGATCATTGGCCCTTGAATTTACCAACGATCTTTACCAAAAGCTATACAGACAAGAGCATGATATTGCCCGGACCAATGTAACAATAGATGAATTTGTCGAATATCACCTGAGACTCAGGGGTGGAAATTCCTC
>VSDH01000053.1 GCA_008636105.1 Candidatus Scalindua sediminis
TAACTTATGCTAAACTTGACTAATTTACTGACATTTTTAATTTGCCAAAAACCTGACATTTTCTATTTGCCTTGACATATAAAAATTTATTCTTGACTAAAATGAAAAAGCTGATAATAATGAAGGGTTCAAAAATTTTGATACATATTTATCCAACATATAATGCCTTATAACATGGAAGAATTAGCAAAAAAAGCAGGTGGTACATTTCGTTTCACTACTCTATTAATAAGACGGGCAAGGGAATTGGCTAATAATGCACCAATATTAGTTGATTCAGATTCGAACGACCCTATCGAGATTGCACTTGAAGAATTTGCCAGTGGCAAGATCTCTTTAGTTGATGATGAACCAAAAAAAATAGAGTAGGGAACTTAATCATTCCAAATATTGTTAACCTGAATAAAGATTTTCAAGCCAAAAGTAATCTGGAGATTTTTACATGATTAATGTCAAACATCTAACAAAACGATATGTGAATATTGCAGCAGTGGACGATATATCTTTCGACGTAGGGGAAGGCGAGATTGTCGGGCTGCTCGGCCCAAACGGTGCTGGTAAGACAACCACTATGCGAATATTAACTTGCTTTATGCCTGCAACCGAGGGAGTTGCAACCGTAGCCGGCTATGATGTGTTTACAGATTCATTAAATGTACGCCAACAGATTGGATATTTACCAGAGAATGTTCCACTTTACCTAGATATGAGAGTAAAAGAATATCTAATGTTTCGCGCCAAACTTAAATATATACCCAGAAGAGAAAGAAAAAAGAAAATAGATTATTGCCTCGAGATGTGTGGAATATCAGATGTGCAAAATCAGATCACAGGTACCTTATCTAAAGGATACAGACAGAGGGTCGGCCTTGCCGATGCCTTAGTCCATGACCCAAAAATCTTAATTCTCGATGAACCCACCATTGGACTCGATCCCAATCAAATAAGGCAAATTAGGCAAGTGATTAAAGACTTAGGTCAAAAGCATACTATTTTGCTATCAACACACATTCTCCCCGAAGTGGAAATGATCTGCGACAGGGTCATGATAATCAACAAAGGTAAGATAGTAGCAATGGATACACCAGAAAACCTAATGAAGCAATTAAAGAGTAGCGCAAATGTTGTCTTGGAAATAAGAGGTGATGGAGAAAAGATAAAAGACAGTCTATCCAATATAGGCGGTGTACGTTCGGTAGTATGGAAAGAAAAGGGAGATGCAAGTGAATTTGTTGTCGAGGCAGCGGGAGACAAAGATATAAGAGAAGATATATTTAAGTGCATTGTGAAAGATAATTATACGCTGCGTGAAATGAAACGACAGACCGTTACTTTAGAGGAAATCTTTCATCAAATCACTACCAGGGAAACGGAGGGAGATTCAGACAATGCGTAACGTGTCCACTATTTTTCAACGTGAGCTAGCATCATACTTCTTTTCACCAATAGCATATGTCGTAATTTCTGTTTTCCTTATTGCCTCAGGATTCTTCTTTGCTGGTAATTTACAATTCTGGCAGGAAGCTTCCCTAAAAGGCAGCCTGGATTCAATTCAATTTTTCCTCCTGTTACTTACACCCGTAATCACTATGAAACTCTTTGCAGAA
The DNA here is from genome assembly GCA_008636105.1 of Candidatus Scalindua sediminis. Taxonomy (GTDB): domain Bacteria; phylum Planctomycetota; class Brocadiia; order Brocadiales; family Scalinduaceae; genus Scalindua_A; species Scalindua_A sediminis. The sequence continues at coordinate 1,608 of VSDH01000053.1, forward strand.
GAAACAAAATCTGGAACGATTGAGACGCTAATGACTTCTCCGGTTTCAGATTTTGATGTAGTTTTTGGTAAATTTCTCGCTGCCCTAAGCTTGTATATTGTAATGGTTTTACCGACATGGATATTTGTCTTATTCCTGACTATTTTTGGGAATCCAGACTTCGGACCAATTTTCTCAAGTTATATAGGCTTAATTCTTATGGGAGGACTCTTTGTCTCTGTTGGCTTACTTGTATCATCGTTAACGAAAAATCAAGTTGTCGCTGCCGTAATTGGAATAGTTTCATTAATAATCCTCTGGGTTGTTGGCTTCTTAAGTAAATATGGTGAAGGCTGGTTTTACGAAACTCTTAGATATATTGGAACTTATGACCATTGGGAGTCTTTTACAAAAGGCATTGTAGATACAAGGGATGTAATTTATTATCTAAGTTTTACAGCATTACTTTTGTTTATTACAGTACGGAATGTTGAGAGTAGAAAATGGAGGTAAAAGAGTCGTTGGATAGTGAAGAAGTAAAAACATCAGAGCAACAACAGGATATGCGGAAGAAAAAAACCATAATCGGGGCTAATGTAATTTTTATGATTCTTATTTCTATAGCCATATTCGTCTTTGTTAGCTATATCAATGATAGACATTATTATCGTTTTGACCTCACTGCATCTGGAAAATATACGTTATCCAGTAAGACAAAAAAAATACTAAAAAACCTCGAACAACCTATTTTTGTAACCACACTTCTGGTACAAAACCGGGACTATCGTTTTTATGGGCAAATCTTGGATATACTTGAAGAGTATAAGTACGTATCAGGCAAGATAACGGTTAATGAATTAAACCCTTTGACCGATCGTACTAAGATAGCAGAACTGGCAGAAAAGCTCAAAATGGACCTGGAGCAATTGCAATTGAATTCAATAATCTTTGCATGTGGAGACAAAAGTAAACACGTACAACAATCAGAAGTAATCGAAAGAAAATTCCCTTTTAAATTTAAGGGCGAAGAAATCTTCACTTCTGCAATCCTAAACGTAACACAAGAAAAGCAAACGACCGTCTATTATGTCAAAGGGCATGGGGAAAGAGATTTAGCAGATTTCGAGCGTGCCGGTTTAGGAAATCTAGCAAATTCTATAAAACGTGCTAATTATAACGTCATACCCCTTGATCTATTAAAAAAGAAGCAAGTCCCTGAGAATTGCGATATACTCTTCATTGCCGGACCAACAAAGAGTTTCTCAACTGAGGAAACAAACTACATTCGCAACTACCTTGGAACTTCAGCAAGATTATTAAACGAGAAAGGTGAACTTAAGGAAGGCAAATTACTCTTAATGCTAGAACCTGCTTTAGGTGCTAATAAACCATCCGGTTTAAAGGCATTACTCGGAGAATATGGTATAGTGGTTAGAGATGATGCAGTTGTATATAACAAAGTAAATATGCCCCTTTTTGGTATGCAAACAGTTGTAGAAATATATATAAGTGATGATAAGTACTTAGAACATGAAATAACGAAAGATATTAAAAAACTTACGACAGTATTTTATGGCTCATGTGTACTCAGCATTGCTCCATTGACAGATACAATGGCTTTCTCAGCAAAAGCTATCGTGCAGGCTCCTGATCAAAGTTGGGGTGAGACGGAAATAGCTGGTAAAAAAAGACCGAAATTTGATGAAGACGTAGATATTTACTCTCCAATTACACTGGCAATAGCAGCCGAGCTGAGAGAACCAGAGGTAAATGCAAATGAAGCATTCACAGCTCCCCCACATGCCACAAAGGCTTTTGCCGGTATCGGGAAAAAGGGATCACGTATTGTGGTCTTCGGCGATACAGATTTTGCTGCAAATGCATTTTCTGACAATCCAGGAAATCAAGACCTTGTCTTAAATGCCATAAGCTGGCTGGCACGCAGGGAAAAAGAGCTAGGAATATCGGCCAAGGCTCCTGACATCAGAAGGACTGTTATTAAACCAGGACAACTAACTGTTATAACTTGGCTGTCTATAGCAGGACTACCATCTATCGGAATATTAATTGGCGGTTTCGTCTGGTGGAGAAGAAGAAGATAATCGGAGGCTTGAAATAATATGAAGTTTAAGACAACCATAATCCTCTTAATAATAGCAGCCATCGGAGTAGCATACATTTTTCTATATGAAAGGAAACAATACAGGACAGAAGAATGGATGCTAAGGCAACAAATGGTATTACCGGACTACAAGGTAGGCCAAATCAATAAGATCGAGATTAAAAAAGAGAAGGAGTCAATAGTCCTTGAGACTGTTGACGAAGAACATTGGAGAATGTTGGAACCTCTTCAGATAAGAGCTGATAAAGCTGAAGTAACAGACATTCTTTCGCAATTTGAGTTTTTGGGGAAGATAGGGACTGTCAAAGAGGATGAAGTAGAGAACTTTAACCTGAAAAATTACGGCCTTGACAAACCTCAAATTGTTGTCCATCTCTGGGGAAAAAGGGGTGGAACTTTAAAGGATATTGATGAGACAACAATAGGTGCTGAACCTAAATATACCATTAATATTGGCGATAAAATTTCTGCAGGACAAAATGATGTCTATATAAATATGGAAGGAAACAAAGACGTTTTTGTTGTTACAGGGAAATTGCTAGAAAAAGTTAATAAAGGCATAAACGATTTGAGAAATAAATGGGCCTTTGAGTTTGATAAAGATGCGATAGAAAGGCTTAAAATTCAAAGTGGTTCGAAAGAACCTATAGTGTGTTCCAAGGTAGATCAACTCTGGTGGTTAACACAACCGATTTCAGACCGTGGTGACAGCGAAAGGATCAGAGGTATTCTCAATGAATTAAAAAATATAAAGATTGATAAAACAGATTTTGTATCGGATAGTAAAGACGACATACCTAAATATGGTTTAGACAAGCCAAGGCTTACGGTTAGTATCGGCTACAAAGATAAATCGCAAAGCATTCTCCTGGGACACAATCTGGACAACAAGGTTTATGCAAAGCGTGACGACGAAAGTTCCATTTTTTTCGTACACGATGTTGTCATTCGTGACCTTGGTTTAGAACCAAATGATTTACGTGACAAACAACTGTTGAGATTCGACTCGATTGGAACTTATGGGATCGAAAAAATAGAACTGAAATATGCTGATACTACACTATCAATGGAAAAGACGAAACAGTATGATTGGATGATTAAGACCCCTACTGAAATCCTGGCCGATAGAGACACAGTCAGGGAATTTGTTGAGAAGATTAAGGATCTTCAAATTCAAAATTATGTTGACGATAGTGGCGAAAATTATGATGAATATGGTTTGGGAAAACCCCTTGTTGAAGTCTCGGTTTTCAGAAAAATTGGAGAAGGCGAAACCGTAAAATTTATGATTGGAAAGACCGATGAAGATGGTGGCTTGTGTTACGTAAGAAGAGATGGAGAAGATGCCGTATATTCTGTACCTACAGAAAACTTCTACGATGTAGCCACAGGCGGATTTCTCGCATTTAGAGATAAAGTAGTTTTGGAATTTCCTAAAGAAAATGCACAAAAGCTAGTCATAGATAGGGATGGAAAAACTTTTGTATGTCAGAAGGAAGTGGATAATGTAGAAAAATGGTTTTTAATCAGTCCCGTTAGCGTAGAAGCAGATACTGATGCTGTAAATCAGGTGGTCTGGAGCTTATCGTTTTTTAATGTTGACAAACTTGTCGCTCTGTCAGCAGAAGACTTGGGCAAATATGGGCTTGATAGCCCCAGTATAAAAGTCTCTGTGACGTATGAGGATTCTGGTAGTACCGAAGGTGACGAAGTAATCCTTGGTGAGAAAGAAGACTTAATAAAACCAAAAGAGGAAATTACAAAGATACTGCTGGTCGGGAGAAAATTAGAGCCTGAGAAAGACAAATCATATTATTTTGCAAAATTTGCTGATGAAGACATAATATTTCAAATTGGCTGGCCAGACGTCAGGGATTACAGCATAGAACTTGCATCAAAGTCACTGTTTGATTTTGACACCTCACAAGCAAATTATTTAAAGATAAAATACCCAGAAAAGGAATTGTCTTTACAAAAAAACGAAGATAAAAAATGGGAAATGATACTGCCTGAAGAAAAAATATTGGAGGGAAACTTTGCAGACCGTATACTAACTGCAATGAACGTCTTAAAGGCTGAGTCCGTCGTTCAATACTCAAGTGATAATCTATCAGAATTTGAACTTGACAACCCAAAGTTTAGCGTAACCGTAGGCTTTAAAGAAGGTGAAAATTCATTACTGGTAGGCAAAATAAAAGACTCTGATTATTTTGTTATGAATAAGCCTCTAAATTTCATATACCGAGTAAGAAAAAATAAGATAGAAAATCTCATAAATCAAAAAGGGTTGCCTGAGGTTCAATAATTTTCAGACCTCAAAAGATTAAGTTTTCTGCTTCTGAAAATTTCAAACCATGATGTACTTTGTCGGTCGTGAACAAAAATGCTATAATCTTCGTAACATTCGCCACAGCAGCTATATTCATTTTACTGCTGCCCTCAACAATCTGTGCGCAAGAAATCTTCCCTAGAAGAAATGCTGTAGTTATAGCCGTTGAGAGGGTTGGCAAGGCAGTGGCAAATCTTAGCACGGAAAAAATGTTAGTAGAAAGACATGTCGATCCTTTTTTTGGTTTCAGATATGATTTCTTTGACCAATTTTTCAATCAATTCTTCGGACAACATACAGAAAAACGAGTAAAACAACCATTAGGCTCAGGTCAAGGTAGACATAAGCTGTAAGAAGCGGATAGTTCTATCTATTTTAACGTTTTATAAAATTGTAAAAAACAAAGATGCAATCAAAAGATATTAAAAATATTACGGAGATCATTAAGGAAGAAAGCTACGTCCTTTCTAATTTAATTGATGAGATCGGGAAGGTAATTGTAGGGCAAAAATATCTCATAGAAAGATTATTAATTGGAATTTTGGCAAATGGTCATATCCTGTTAGAAGGCGTCCCTGGGTTAGCAAAAACCCTTTCTGTAATGACACTGGCAAAAGCCATTCGGGCAAAGTACCAGAGGATTCAATTCACTCCTGATCTCTTACCTGCAGACCTTATAGGCACACTTATTTACAACCCACGTGATGGCGAATTTACCACAAAAAAAGGGCCTATCTTTGCAAATATCATCCTCGCTGACGAAATAAACAGGGCGCCTGCAAAGGTTCAAAGTGCACTTTTGGAATCCATGCAGGAAAAACAGGTAACGATCGGTGATAAAACATTTAAACTCGAAGAACCTTTCATCGTCCTTGCAACACAAAATCCTATTGAGCAGGAAGGTACATACCCTCTGCCAGAAGCACAGATTGATCGTTTCATGTTAAAATTAAACATAACCTATCCTAGTAAAACAGAAGAACGTGAGATTCTGGAAAGAATGGCCTTAACAAATACAAATAAAAAAATAAACGCAATAATCTCTCCCGCAGATATAAAACGCTTACGTTCAGTAGTCGACCAAATTTATATTGACGACAAGATAAAGGATTACATAGTTGACCTGGTATTTGCCTCTAGGGAACCCCAAAAATACAATCTTGATCTAGATGAATTTATCGAATACGGCGCATCTCCCAGGGCAACCATTTATCTCACTATTGCATCAAAAGCATACGCCTTTCTCAAAGGTAGAGGTTATGTTACTCCACAAGACGTGAAATCCATAGGTATGGATGTACTGCGGCATCGAATAATCATAACATACGAAGCTGAGGCAGAAGAAATGACCTCAGAAAAGATTATACAAAACATCTTTGATAATATAGAAGTTCCGTGACAGCATTAAATCCTTAATTATTATACTAAGGAAACCAGGAGAATTAATATAAAGACTATTTACATAATTTTTTTAGTAATTTTCACATTATCGATTATCCAAAGCTGTGCTACTTTAGACAAAACTGCCAAAGAAAAACAAGAAGTGGAAACTGCAGTAGTTGATGAAGAAGAATATAAGGATGTTCAAGAACTTAAAGCAATGCTCGGCTACGAGCCTAAGGATACAGGCTCTTTAGATAAAGAGAAGCTAAAACAACCTGTCGAGCTTGGAATGAACTTAAAGCAGGTACAGGAACGATTTCCTGCGCCTGACAAATTCGAATACGACCCCATGACAAACAAGAAAGTAACTATGCTTGCAAGGACCGCAGCAGGCGGGCGTTTTACCTTCTTTTTTTACGAGGACAAACTATATAAAATTGTTACTATGAAAAGTTGGAAAGGTTTTACTATACAGTATGCTGAAGATAATATAAATAGCCTTACGAAGATATTTTTAGAAAGCCATGGCGAACCTGATGCAATGGATGCAGACGAGATGCATAAAAAAATGACGTGGTTAAAAGAGGATGTGGAAATAACACTTGAAGAGTTTAGTCTGATGACACATCAGGGGATGAATAGAGTATTATCGCTTGTGTTTGCGGACAGAAATATTACCCCACGGGCAAAAAACTATGAATCATTTGAATTATACAAAACAAAATAGAAGGTGTTTTGCTCCTTACAAAAAGCATGTCGGACGGGCCAGACATGCTTTTTATCTTGCTGTTGAGCCTAATCTCCAACTAAGTAAATCACCACTTGCTACCTGCATACCATTCTGACCACGGTTCCCACTCAACATATTTACCACCATCTGACAGCCAATACTGCTGCCCTTCTCTCCAGCGCATACTTTCTATATATTCTGTAGATCTTGTCTGAGTCTGCTTTACCTTTGCATAAAAATAGCAGTCTACCTGATGGAAATTGATCTCTTTTTTGTCATGCACCTCTGTAAGCTCAAGGTCTTCCATGGTAAGAGTATTTGATTTTAGCTTTTCCTCATCAACAACAACTTCGTATGTCGTTATCTCTTTTACCCTTACGGTAACACCTTTAGGTTTTTGATCTGGAATATGAATTGGATTTTCTGATGGTGCAAATGGCATATGCCAGCTATCTGGTGGCTTTCTAATAAAGTCCCTCGACTCCTCCGCCCGAATAATCCCGTTAATTGTGAGATTTAATATAATAAAGATAAATAAAGCTGTCATTGGGGTTACAAATCTTTTAAAATTGTTTTTCATCTTTTCACCTTTCTTTTTAAAAACTCGTACTATTTATATGAATTTAATAAATCAAATTAATCCCTGAATTTTACATTAAAAACAATAATTGTCAATAAATTCCTTGTATTTGTCAAGGCAAATAGAAAATGTCAGGTTTTTGGCAAATTAAAAATGTCAGTAAATTAGTCAAGTTTAGCATAAGT
>VSDH01000054.1 GCA_008636105.1 Candidatus Scalindua sediminis
TGCATAGATCTGCAACCGGAGCGGGAGTTACACCCTGGGAGATGGTTCCAGATACCGCAGTACCATTAACAGAACCCCCGGCCGTAGCATTACCATCTATATTTGGACTGGCAGTGGAGCTCAGGTCTATATTCCCATTGGCATATGCGTTTCCTGTAATACTACTAGTACCACCTATATCAATAGTACCTGTTGCATAGACATCACCTATGATTAGCTGAATTCCCGAATCCGCCAGGATGAGATCCCCATCAACAAAGACATCTCCAGTTATTATATTATTCTCACCAACTTTTAGATCAAAGTTACCACAATCAAAGGTTGCGTAGTCAAGAATACTGTATTCATCCGGAGTTACTATTGCTTCAAATGTTGAAGATGAACCGTTAACGTCCCCTGTTGTATTTATTCGTATCTTTCCCGGGGTTGGATCGTCTTCAAAGACTTTTACCACATATGTTCCGTTCCCGAAGGAATTATCACCAGGGAAGGCATCGCTTGTTGGGTCTGCAAGGCCTGCTATCCAACCGGGGCTTGAATTTAACATTCCGATAGTCCTGTGAATTCCTGCTTCTGTGACGTAACGTGCCTGTACACTTGTCTTGTGATTTTTGCTTATTATAATCTCAGTGGTGGTAGTGACAATACCGAGGGTTCCGAATAAGGCTAAAAGAGCCACTAACGCGATAGTGCCAACAAGGACTATCCCTTTTTCATTTGCATTTGTCGGTATAACACTTAAAGTCTTTGATTGTCGTTTTGCATCCATAACAGCACCTCCTTAATATAGCCATGCAAAACACAGCCTCAGAGGTGCTGGATTTGCCTGGCAGCATTGCAACCATATCCCGTGACAGGACTTAGGTCAATGCTTTGCGTCCCACCCTTTCGAGTGGTTTGCCATTTTCAGGTTTTTAATCAAAAAAAAAACCGAATCAGCGTATAGATTGGAAACTCCGATTAGAACCTCCAATGTTCAATGCCCACTCGGCCTTAAGCTCTCTGCTTTAATAGCCCAATTTTTAAATTGAGTTTATGATTAGATAATTATCTAAAATTATTTAGTACTTTAATAATATATCGATTATTAAATATTTTATCATTTTTTCAAAGCATCATCTTCCTGGTACTTCCTTCTTCTCCAATCTTTAGAATCAACTATTTTCCCCTCTTCAATCTTAACTTCAAATCCTCCATAATAGTCGTTCTCAACATATTCCCTTATAATCTCTACAAATTTATCAAAACTATCCCATTTTGATTCTCTATTGTATTTTCTAACCATTGGTCTTTCTTCCTACAAAATGTTCAAGTAGTAATTGCTATTGTAGAATTATGGTTATTGATTGCGTAATCTATTTATCAACAATATCTTTGTACCATAATTATGTGCATTAACTCTCTCGTAGAAGGAAGGACTTTCTTCATGTCAATTCCTTGCTGATAAGAAAAACTTATATAGTCTATTATTGACATTTGTAAAGGAATATCCTGACCATCTCCAAAAACCTAAATAAATCACTTTCCCGTAAATAGCAATAAGAACATTTTATTATTTTTCCCATTATATTGACTCCCTTCAATATATAATCTTTTGATAGATGCCTCAGTAATAAAATACAGATTGTTAGTCATACGAACATCCGTGTTCGGTTATTTGGATTTTACGCAACAGAAATGCCATATAAATCAAATGAAGAGAAAATGGGTTAGAAAATGATGGTTGAATTCAGATAAGACAAGGCTTAGCGCACGTTATGTATAATACATACAATCACTTAGGATGATATGTTGTTCTTTATAGGGTTTGTAAAAAAATAAATGCTGTTTCACTACTTCCAGTATTTTGCTTACGTTTCCTGTCTTAAAGTAGTACGGGGCATCATGGCGATGTATCCTTTTGAGATGCCGTAGAAGGGATATTAATCTCAAAAAAGTAGAAACTTTCCATTACCTTGGCTTATTGTCTTGTTTGTCTTTTAGAGCGTGCCTAAAGCTGTTTAAAGCGTTTTCCAGGTAATATTACGCCATATTATGTAATACACATTTCGCCTAAGATATTATATTTTCATAGCTTAAATCATACTATTTTCAATTAAATCTATGCTATATGCTATGTCTTGGTATGATAAGTACTTAGGAAGATATATTATTTCTTTTAATAATTGTGAAAATAAGTGAAAATTTACCAGTTTATAGAATATGGCGTAAGCTGCATGTTTTATTGTAGTTAAGGGTATCATGGCTATGTACACCTTTAAGATGTCTAGAGGAGGGGAGTGGTATTAAACTGAGAGAGGGGAGCAATGCAATTACCTTAAATTCCAGCAACAATGTTTGGTCTTTTGGAGCATATCTAAAGCGGTTTAAAGCGTTTTCCGGGCAATATTACTCGATATTCTGTAATACACATTTTGCTTATAAGTATAATATTGATTTTTAGTTTCATTCATGTTATTTTCACTTTTCGAAGCCCTCTTGTATCATCTAATGTTTTATATTTTCCCATAGAATTCATTAGTTTAATTCAGGTGCTCGGATATATAAAATGCGGTTCGGTGGGTCTCCATGTCAACAGAAGCACAAGAGAGATCAAAAAAAATTGTCACACTGAATGAGAAGGCCCAAAATGCTGATACGAAGGAATGGTATAGTGCTAAGTGTTTTACCAGAAGGAAGACTGAAGGAATAAAGCGTAAATAAATAGCTTCAGTTCATAATAAGGATATGTAAGATGAGAAGGATTCTCTTTGTAGATGATAATCCGGAGGAGATAGAGAGGTTGAGGGAGATGTTGACACCAGTGCATAAAGAATGGGAGGTGGAGTTTGCAGAGAGTGGAGAAGAGGCCCTGAAGATTATGGCCAAATCACATTTTGATGTTGTAGTGTCTGACATGCGTATGCCGAAAATGGATGGTGCAGAATTGCTTGGTAACGTTATGGAACACTATCCTGAGACTGTTCGTATTATCCAATCATGGCATTCGGATAAAGAAAGGGTATTGAGGTCAGTCAAGTCCGCACACCAGTTCTTGTTGAAGCCAAGTAGTACAGAGACAATGAAGTACATCATTGAACGTGCATGCAAACTTCGAGATTTGTTAAAAAACGAAAGGTTGAAAAAGATAGTTGCAGGGATAAAGAATTTGCCCAGTCTCCCAGCATTATATAGTTTGATTGTAGCGGAAATGCATTCTAAAGAGATTTCACTTAAAAAAGTCGGGCATATTATTTCTCAGGACGTCTCAATGTCTGCCAAAATCTTACAGTTGGTTAATTCAGCTTTTTTTGGTCTTCCACAAAAAATTGCAGACCCACAGCAAGCGACAATTTATCTGGGGATAGATACGTTGAAGGCACTTGTCCTTTCTATTAATGTGTTTTCTTCATTTACAGAAGACTCGGATTTGTTTTGGTTTTCTTTAGCAGATATGCGGAAGCGCAGTATTATGGTAGGCAGGCTTGCCAGAGATATTGCTCGTGATGAAACAGATGATGAGAAAGTGGCGGAAGAGGCATTAATAGCGGGGATATTGCACGATGTAGGAAGGTTGATTATGTTGAAAATCCCTGAACAATGTAGAATGATGATGGACTTTATTGAAAGGACCGGGTGTGATCTTGTTGAGGCTGAATACAACGTTATGAAGACTTCTCATGCAGAATTGGGGGCTTATCTGTTGGGACTTTGGGGTATTTCTGACAATGTAGTTGAAGCAGTTGCTTTTCATCACAATCCATCGAAGCTGCTGGAAGATATGTTTATCATCGCAGGCAAATCCTCTAAGAAAGATACAGATAAAATAAAATCGAGAGAAAAAAAATCAAGGTTGCTATCAGCAAAAAAACTCTCAAGAGAATATTGTACACTGACATCTGTACATGTGGCAAATTCATTGTTGATGCAGGAGAGTTCTTCCGTTACCACCATTTTCCCATACGTTGATATGCGCTATTTGAGTAGACTTGGTTTGACGGATAAATTACCTGGGTGGATGGAATGTTGCAATAAATTAAGGTTAGAAGATGTTTAAGATGAATGAAAAAGAAGTATCTGCATATGTGAGGATGGCGGAATTATTGCCACATAATAAAGGCTATTGAACAATACATTTAAAAAATTTGGATAATGTTTTATTGTGCAACATTTATCCTATCCCACCATTGACTATTCTGCGTAAGAAACAACAAAACTCGAGAACCCCATATAATATCAAAAATTATGGCATTCTTGAGACATAAACTAGCCCGCGGGGGGATTCGAACCCCCAACCTCATCATTACGAATGACGTGCTCTGCCATTGAGCCACACGGGCTATGCGACAATGTTAGAACAACATAAATATTCACATGAGCCAACTTGTATTTTGCTTATATTATGCCTACCTATTTTTTTCTATATGTTATGTTTGACAGGGAATAGCCTTTTCTCTCTAGAAGTTGAATCATCTTTTTATTTGCTTTCTGGGATTTAGGATAGTCAGGTAACCAAAACTTAGTAGTATCAATTCCGCTTATCGTTTTATAATTAGTATTTATAATGCAGGTTATCTTCTCAGAATTCTCATCCTGGTACTTGACCATGATAATACCATCATTGTGATCAAAATCAATGTTGATCGTTATCCCCTCATCATCATAAATCTTACCGATATTCTTTACTAGATCAATTAACTCAGTTAATGAGTCGTCTCTTTGCATGAGTTAAAACCTGAGAATGAATATTTGTTTTTTCTTTCATAATTAAAACTAAATTGAGCGATTTTATATTGCATGTCAATATAGATGTCCGCCTAGGCGGACGTTTCCTATCATCTGATGAGCTTATGACAATTTTATATAAGTTACGCCCCCATCCCCACTGCTAGCTTGCGCTAGCAAGCTATGGGGAGGAATGGGGGCGGCTACAAAAATCGCTCATTTTAGTTTTAAGTAAGATTATGTGAAGGATTAAATGCTAATGAGTAATCTGGTAAAGGATAGTAAGCTTCAGCCTTCCTGCAGGGCCTCACGTATTTTTTTTACCTTTTCAAGCAGGGGGAGTAATAAATTTAGTGGTAACATTGATGCGGGATCAGACAGAGCACTTTCCGGGTGTTCGTGTGTTTCTATAAATAAACCGTTACAACCTGCTGCGACAGCAGCTTTTGCTAACGGTTCAATCATTTCTCTTTGTCCCCCTGAAGCAGAACCTTCCTTGCCGGGTAATTGTACACTATGTGTAGCATCGTAAACAACAGGGTATCCCATTTCCTTAATAATAACTATCGAACGCATATCTGTTACAAGGTTGTTGTATCCAAACATGGTGCCTCTTTCGGTGAAGATTATGTTTTTATTCCCTGTGGAAAGAATCTTTTCTGCTATATTTTTAACATCCCATGGGGCCAGGAATTGCCCTTTTTTAATGTTTATTGGTTTGCCTGTTTTTGCTGCATATAGTAGCAAGTCAGTTTGCCTGCAAAGGAACGCAGGTATCTGGATTACGTCTAGAACTTCCTTAGCTACATCAATTTCACTATAACTGTGAACATCAGAAAGTACAGATACACCAAGTTGTTTCTTTATCTTTGATAGAATCTTAACGCCCTTTTCAAGGCCGGGACCTCTGAAGGATTTGATGGATGTGCGGTTTGCCTTATCGTATGAAGCCTTGAATATAAACGGTATTTTTACCCTGCTTGTTATATCTTTTAACTTTTCAGCAATTCTGTAGCAACTTTCTTCTGTCTCAATAACACAGGGTCCAGCAATTAAAACCAGAGGGTGGTTTTCTCCAAGTGTTATGTCGTTTATGCGAACATCACCTTTGTTTTTCATAACGTATTTTATATTGAAAAGAAAGGATTGTATATCACTTTAAGAGCATATTCAAGCTGGGTATGAGTATAAATGGTGTGAATTATCTATATCATAGTTATAAATATTAGTCAAACCTTTAATTTCTGACAAATTTTCAGTTGCTTTTTGAACTATACTTGATATATAATTTTTTTTATTATATAGTATAAACACAAAGTATGCTGACTGTACGTAATTTGTACGCTTCCAGTGTAAATATAAACACTTAAGGCCAGATTTTCTGGTTTTTCAGGTCAGATTGGCATAATTTGGAATTCGGTTAAACAAATACGATTAGTTTCTATACAGAATGAAATATTATAGGAGTCAAGCCAATGATAGATAGTGAGTTAGATATTGAGACAGTTTTGTCCTCAGAAGGCTTAACCAGAGAAGACGCAATCGCACTAAGGGAGAGAGTTTATTCTTCTAGAGATGAATTTGAGAAGCTAGAGAAAAAATTAAAGAAATTGAATTCGATTATCAGTACAGTGAAGGATACTCAAGAAGCGAAGGAAAACACGTTAATTTTGGGAATATGCAATTGGATCCTTGGAAATATTAATGAGGCGGTAGAAGCTCTTTCTGAGTCAAAGTCTCGTAAGATTGCGTCTTATTTCTTAGGAAAGTGTTACCAGGAGCTCGGGGATTATGAAAGGGCAATTGAACATCTTGAGCGTTCGAAGCAATCTGATGCGGAAGAGTTCGAAATACAAATGGATATAGCAGAAACACGTAGAATGGCGGGTGACCTTCAGGATGCTTTAAAATTGATACAAAAGCTTTCAAAGGCACATGGTAAGGAAGTCAGCTTACACTACCAATGGGCGCATTGTCTTGACAATCTTGGTGAGCGTGAAGATGCATTGAATCATTATAATCGTGCTTTAAAGATTAACCCCACCCATACCAGCACATTGTTTCGTCTTGCATATAATTCTGATCTTGCAGGAGATGACGAAAAGGCCATTGAATACTATGAAAAATGTATTGAGCAAGTCCCAACCTATATAAACGCTGTAATGAATCTGGGAATACTTTATGAAGATCATGAAAATTATGAAAAGGCCATCTCTTGTTTTGAAGCAGTATTACGAGCAAATCCAAATCAAGATAGAGCGAGGCTTTTCCTCAAAGGTGCAAGGGCATGCTGTAATATGTATTATGATGAAGATAAAGCGAAGAAGAAGGGTGAAGAAACAGAGGTCCTAAACATCCCCATCTCGGATTTTGAACTCTCTGTTCGAAGTAAAAATTGCCTGGAACGGATGAATATAAAAACATTAGCAGACTTAACACAGGTAACTGAATCGGATCTGTTATCTTACAAGAATTTCGGCGAAACTTCTTTGAACGAAATTAAACATATACTTAACCAAAAAGGGCTGCATCTCGGGCAGGCGCTTGAAGAAAGAAAGCAAATAGATAAGCTTGTTAATATTGATGCAAGTATTGACGATGAAAGCCTGTCAAAGCCAATCTCTGAGTTAACGCTTTCAACTCGTTGTAAAAATGCCCTTGAAAAGATGGAGATTAAGACAATAGGCGGTTTAGTGTCTAAAACAGAGGATGAACTTTTAAGACGTAGGGGCTTTAAGCAAGCGTATATTGATGAAATAAAGGTTCAGCTTGAAAAGCATGGGTTTCAACTTTGAGGTGGAAATAATAAACATTAAACTCCTGATATATACTTAGGCTCAAACCACACGTTTAACAAATCTTATGATACTTGTGACGAGCGACTTTAGTTATCTCACCCACTCTTTTTGATTAAGTACCTATTTTTTTTACCACATAGAAAATTAACTGTTTTAGGCCCCCACTGTTAGCCCCTGCGCCCGCCTATCAGCAGACTGTGTCGTAATAAAGGAAATGCCTATTTTGTCATTCTGAACTTGATTCAGAATCTAATGATTTCAACAGGTTA